>QXXC01000307.1 GCA_009911305.1 Clostridiaceae bacterium
TGGAAACCTGTTTGTAAACCACCAGCACATCATGCATTTTATTTTCAAAATCAGGATCGCGTTTCTCGCAGTAATACTTGATTTTGAAAGGTTTGATATCAGATCTCTTAAGGATCTTCTGCAGCATGGGTTTGGTTATTGTTTTCAATCTGGGATATCCGGCGGTTTCCGCATTGCTTTGAATATGCTGGTGCAGATTCTTCAGTGTCCATAACTCTTGTGAATAGCCAAGATCCGCGGGACGATGGCAAGCGACATCAATCATCCAGGCAACAGCATCATCCGTAATTTCAACAGGACGGCCTTTTCGCTGGCCATCAAAAAGAGCTCTGTCTGTACCACCTTCTTTATATTTATCAATACAGAGTCTGACGGTGTTGGTACTGAGATCATAAATTTTGGCAATATCACGGATAGAAATACCGTTTGCCTTATCCAATAGGATGTGCGCACGGATCACAACCTGCGCCTGTATGGTCCGCTGTTTGATTAATGAACGCAGATATTCATAATCTCCATCGTTGAGCATAAGTGTTGATGAATGTCTTGGCATAATGATAACCTCTTTTCCAGAT
>QXXC01000308.1 GCA_009911305.1 Clostridiaceae bacterium
CCCTCCGCTACCTTCTTCGGGGCGATGACCAGGACTTTCCGGACCTGGAAACGGTTATATTTAAGCTCCCGGATCGCAGTCAGGGTCGTAACCGTCTTCCCAAGGCCCATGTCCAGGAATAACCCCAGCTTTTTCACTTCGATAATCCGGTTGATGCAGTGCTGCTGGTATGCATGTGGCTTAAATTCCATTGGTTTCCCCCCGTGTATTCTCTCAGAAATGCCCCGACACCTGTGGGCCCGTGCAGAACCCTTACGTCCTGCCCAAGCTCCTTAAGCCTCTCAATCTGAGCCGCCTGCAGAGGGCTCAGCTTCCCGGTTTCTGTCTTCAGCTCCACGAATACCGGTTTTCTTCCCGGGAAAATCACGATCCGGTCCGGTACCCCGTCATTGCCCGGGCTCACCCACTTATACGCCCGGCCGCCCAGCCTCTTCACTTCACCCACCAGAATTTTCTCAACGTCTCTTTCCCTCATCGTTTCTATTCCTCCCTTCGCGCGTATATGCGTATTTATACAGGCGATTTAGGTACTATATATATACCCCCTATTTTATTTATTTTTTTATTCCTTATAT
>QXXC01000309.1 GCA_009911305.1 Clostridiaceae bacterium
GTGATGTCGGCCTCCACGGACTGTCTCATGGCCAGCTCGTTCTCATACTTGACTCTGAAGTCGTCAGCAGCGAGCTTGGCATTGTCGATGCTAAGATAAATGCCTCCATTAACACGTGTGGCATCCTGGATCTTGTCCTGAAGGTCACTGATGGTGGCAAAGTAGGCAGAGTAGTCTCGGGCCTGGGGTGAAGTCTTGCCCTCAAGGAACTGGCGGATCTTGAGCTCCAGTTCAGCGTTGGCCCTCTCCAGCGAACGCACCTTCTCCAGGTAGGAGGCCAGGCGCTCGTTCAGGTTCTGCATCGTCAACTTCTCATTGGCTGAGACATCCACAGCATCCCCAATGTTCAGACCGCCGCCGGCCCCGCCAAAACCTGCACCAAACCCGGCTCCTGCACCGTAACCACCTGACCCGAAGCCACCTGACCCGAAGCCACCTGACCCGAAGCCACCTGCCCTGAAGCCACCTCCAGCTGCAGAGCCAAGGAGTGCTGGACCACTGGATACACGTACATTGCCTGCACTTCCATAAACACTCGCAGATCTCCTACCACCCATTCCTCCTCCTGAG
>QXXC01000310.1 GCA_009911305.1 Clostridiaceae bacterium
CACGAGAAGAAAGGATGATGCCAACAATGAGACCATAGAGAGCCAAGGCTTCAGCGAAAATGAGGATAAGAATCATGCCGACAAAGAGCTTTGGTTGCTGTGCATTGGCTCTGACACCAGCATCTCCAACGATTCCGATGGCCATACCGGCGGCGAGGCCAGCGAGACCACAAGAAAGTCCAGAAGAGAGGTGAGCATAGCCATCAAACAAGTAATAAGACTTTGCCTTAGGGTTAATACCAGTGCTAATAATCACAGCGATAATCAGCCCGTAAATACCCAACACACCAGCCATAACCACCGGAACGATAGACTTCATCACCAGCTCAGGCCTCATCACTCCCATAGACGCCACTCCGACGCCGCTCTTCGCCGTACCGTACGCCGCCCCCATACAGGAGAAGACTAGAGCTGCGGCAGCGCCGAGGAATCCGAAGAACGGTGCCGTTTCATCGCCGCTGAAGGTAGACGACATTTCTGGTTAGTTTGAATTCCTGCAGAGATCGGATCTGAACGGATCTTCTCTGGTTTCTGCTGGAGACTCCGCGCAGAGAGATAGAGAGTGATTT
>QXXC01000311.1 GCA_009911305.1 Clostridiaceae bacterium
TCAGTGTCACGCCCCACACGAATAGAGCAACCACGGTTAGCAAAATTAAGAGCAAAATCGATCATGTGACACGGCGGCGAGGCGATTAGACCAGCTCCTCCTCCTTGTGAGTCTCGATGACGACGTCGGAGGTAGGGTAGGCGACGCAGGTGAGCACCCATCCTTCCTTGATCTGATCGTCGTCGAGGAAGCTGTTATCGGTCTGGTCAACTTCGCCGCTCACGATCTTGCCGGCGCAGGAGGAGCACGATCCCGATCGGCACGAGAACGGCAGATCCACACCTGACTCCTCCGCCGCGTCCACCACGTTCACGTCGTCGTCGCAGTCGAACTCCGCCTCTCCGTCGGGGAGGATCAGCTTCACCTTGTACGTCGCCATGCAGGTCACCCTGCCGCCGCTCGCCGGTGTTTTCAGCCCGAACGCCTGATTCAAGTTCGGGAATGACCGGAGGCTGGCGGTGGCGCCGAGCGGCTTGCGGGGGAGCAGGGAGGTGGTGTTGAACATAGTGCTCGGAAGGCTCGCCATTGTGTGTGTGGGGAGAGAGAGAGAGAGAGAGTGTGTGTTGTGT
>QXXC01000312.1 GCA_009911305.1 Clostridiaceae bacterium
ATTCATTCCCATTTGCAGAGATATTCAAAGAAACGTTCTTTATCTCTAACAAGTTTCGAGCTTTAAGAAAATGTCGAGTGGAGGCTGCAAATGTGGTTCCAGCTGCAGCTGTGGCAGCAATTGCAGCTGTGAGATGTATGCAGATGTGGAGAAGATCGCAAGTGTTATCTCCGTTGAAGGGGTTGCGCCTGCAGTGAAGATGCACGGTGAAGGATCTGAGAAAAGCTCGGGTGCTGAAGGAGGGAACGGCTGCAGCTGCGGTTCCAGCTGCTCCTGCAATCCTTGCAAATGCTGATCAGATATACTGCCTTAACTAGGCCCTGCTGAAACAAGACTGTTTTATAATGCAAAAGTGTGTACGTAATGAAATGTAGAATAAGATAGCCGGTGTATGCAGATTCCTCTGCTGAGTGTCTGGATCATGGCTAATCTCTGTGTGTATTTGTGAACTTTGTTGATCGCATCTATGGCTATGTTTACCG
Organism: Clostridiaceae bacterium; assembly: GCA_009911305.1. Classification (GTDB taxonomy): domain Bacteria; phylum Bacillota; class Clostridia; order Lachnospirales; family Lachnospiraceae; genus Otoolea. The sequence continues at coordinate 483 of QXXC01000312.1, forward strand.
GGGCTTAGTTCGTGTTTATGCGTCTAAGGATCTAGTCTTGGAGTGTATGGAACCATTCATATTCATACAGTGCTCACTGATTGCCT
>QXXC01000030.1 GCA_009911305.1 Clostridiaceae bacterium
GTTTCTGAAAAGAAGCCTTTCACTCCTGCTGATTATGAGGAATTGATGGACCCTCAAAATCATGTGGAGCGTGTTGTTTTAAATGAAAACAATGTTTTTGCTTACCTTGAAACCCTTGGTTATGATAGTTCTAAGTTAGTAAAACGCAACGATAACTAACATTATTCTGTTTTCTATACTTGCAAAAAATGGGGTTTTATGAACCCTTGTATAAGTGCGTCCAAAAATACACTTTATTTTTCACTCTTTTTTTTCCTCGATAATATGCTTTAATTATTCTCTCTGATTTTTCTTTCTCCGTATTTTGTATTTAATTTTAGCGATCTTTATATAATATTAAATAATCCTAAAGCAGAAACGGCATAACCCTCAAAGCTACGCCGTTTCCCTGAAATGATTTTAAACTGATAAACTCTTACGCTGAGCGAATACGCTGATCTGCCGCATCCTCCTTACTCCTTTACCCTGTCCAACTCCGTGAGATTTACACCGGATGTCGTCACTGAAAATAATGCACGCCCGACGCAAACAGCTTCATATCCTGCTCGCCGTATACATTCACTGCCACGCCGTCCCGGCACTCGCGGCCGCGCTCGTTATGTCCCATCTTGCCAAGGATCCTCCCGTCCGGGCTGGTGATTCCCTCAACGGCCATATACGATCCATTCGGGTTCCACTCCTCGTCCATGGACGGCTTCCCGTCCGGATCCACGTACTGAAGGGCGATCTGTCCGTTCCCGGACAGTTTTTTCAGCCACTCGTCGTTTGCCACGAAACGGCCCTCCCCGTGGGAGATCAGATTGGCGTACACGCCGCCCGTCTCTGCCTCGCGAAGCCATGGCGAGAGGTTGGACACCACCTTCAAATACGCCATTCTGGAGATATGGCGGCCGATGCGGTTCGTGGTCAGGGTGGGGGAATCCGCGGTCTGCGGCCCGATCACCCCACCCGGCAGAAGGCCCAGCTTGATAAGCGTCTGGAAGCCGTTGCAGATGCCTAAAATCAGGCCGTCCCGCTCGTTAAGCAGCCGGTTTATCTCCTCTGTCAGAGCCCCGTTCCGGAACACGGTCGCAAAGAATTTCGCCGAACCGTCCGGCTCGTCCCCTGCGGAAAATCCGCCCGGGAACATAATGATCTGGGAGCGCCTGATATCGTCTCTGTACCTCTCCACCGACTCCCGGATGTCGGCCGCGCTCTGGTTGCGGAACACGCGCACGATTGTCTCTGCCCCGACGCCCTCAAACGCCCTGGCGCTGTCCATCTCACAGTTGGTTCCCGGCATAACCGGAATAAACACCCTCGGCTTTGCTGTCTTATGCCTGCAGATATAAACCGAATCGGTCCGGTACACGCGATCCGAAACCTCAGCGGCCGGCGCGCCCGAACGTGTGGGGAACACCTTCTCCAGCGTGCCGGTCCACGCCTTTAACGCCTCGTTCAGGGTAATCTCTGCTCCTGCATACTCGAAGCGGCCCGTGTCTGTCACCTCGCCGATCACCGTATACTGGATGGAGAGTTCTCCCACCTTCCCGTCCGGGACCTCGCACACAATGTTGCCCCAGCCCGGCGCAAAGAAGTCCCTTGGATCCAGATTGTGCTCGATCGTAAGGCCCAGATGATTTCCAAAGGCCATCTTGCTCACCGCTTCCGCAAGGCCGTTTGCGCCGACCGCGTACGCGGAAATGATTTTGCCGTCCTCCATGTCTTTATAGAGCTTGCCGTATCCGTCCATAACCTGCTCATAAACCGGGAGATCGTACGCGTCGCGCTCGATCCGGAATACCACAATCCTGCTGCCCGGCTTCTTGAACTCCGGCGTCACCACATGACGGCCGTCGGAAATATCCACCGCAAAGGACACCAGCGTCGGCGGCACATTGATCTCGCCGTGTTCCTCGTCAAAGAAGCTCCCGGACATGCTGTCCTTTCCGCCGATGGACGCAAGTCCAAAGGCCATCTGCGCGCTGTACGCGCCGAGAAGCGATGCAAACGGCACGCCCCACCGCTCGGGCTCTCCGGTCATGCGCTTAAAATATTCCTGGAAGGTAAAGCGGATCCGCTTATAATCCCCGCCGTTTGCCACAATCTTGGCAATGGAATCAAGCACGGCGTACACGGCTCCGTGGTACGGGCTCCAGCTCGACAGGTACGGATCATAGCCATAGCTCATCATGGTCACGGTATCGCAGGCCCCGGAGATCAGCGGCAGCCTGGAAAGCATGGCCTGCGTTTCCGTCATCTGGTAAACGCCGCCGTAAGGCATGAGCACATTCGACGCGCCGATCGTGCTGTCAAACAGCTCGGTTAAGCCCTTCTGGGAGCACACATTCAGGGAAGAAAGGACAGAGAGCCATTTTTCCCTCACATCGCCCGCCTCGCGGCGCTCAAATACATTCCCCTCCCGTTTCGGAACCTCGACCGTAACCGAAGCCTCCTGATGCGCGCCGTTCGTATCCAGGAACGCGCGGCTTAAGTTTACTATCGTTTTTCCGCGCCAGTTGAGCACCAGCCTCGGCTCCTCCGTGACCACCGCCACGGGAACCGCCTCCAAGTTCTCCTCCGCGGCGAGCGCCAGCATCTTATCCACATCTTTTGGATCCACGACGAGGGCCATCCTCTCCTGGGACTCGGAAATGGCGATCTCCGTACCGTCAAGGCCCGCATACTTCTTTGGAACCTTGTCAAGGTCAATGATAAGCCCTGCCGCCAGCTCGCCGATCGCGACCGATACGCCGCCCGCGCCGAAGTCGTTGCATTTCTTGATCAGGCGGCTCGCCTCCTCGCGTGAAAACAGACGCTGGAGCTTGCGCTCCGTGGGGGCGTTGCCCTTCTGCACCTCTGCGCCGCAGACCTCGATCGACTCCTCTGTGTGAACCTTGGAGGAGCCGGTCGCGCCGCCGATGCCGTCGCGGCCCGTGCGCCCGCCCATCAGGAGGATCACATCGCCCGGATCCGAGGTTTCGCGGATGACATTCCGCCGGGGCGCAGCGGCCATCACCGCGCCGATCTCCATCCTCTTCGCCACATAGCCCGGATGGTAAATCTCCTTTACATAGCCTGTGGCCAGGCCAATCTGGTTTCCGTAGGAGCTGTAGCCGCGGGCCGCATCGGTTACAATGCGCTTCTGCGGGAGCTTGCCGCTAAGCGTCTCCGCCACGGGCCGCGTCGGATCCGCCGCGCCGGTCACACGCATCGCCTGGTACACATAGGTACGCCCCGAAAGCGGATCCCGGATGGCGCCCCCCAGGCAGGTGGCCGCGCCGCCGAAGGGCTCAATCTCCGTGGGGTGGTTGTGCGTCTCATTTTTAAAATTCACCAGCCACTCCTCGCGCACGCCGTCGATCTCCACCGGCGCCACGATGCTGCAGGCATTGATCTCCTCTGACTCCTCCAGATCCGGAAGCTTCCCGTCCTTTCGCAGCTTTTTCATCGCCGCCAGGGCCAGATCCATGAGGCAGATATATTTATCGTCCCGCCCCTTGTAAAGCTCCTCGCGATCGCTTAAATAGCTGCGGTATGCGCCCTCGATCGGCGCGTTGTAATCACCCTCTGTGAAGGCCACGTCCTTCAGTTCCGTCAAAAATGTCGTGTGGCGGCAGTGATCCGACCAGTACGTGTCAAGAACCCGGATCTCAGTCACAGTGGGGTCGCGCTGTTCCTCTGTCTTAAAATAATTGCGGATATGCTTGAAATCCTCAAAGGTCATCGCCAGATTTAAGGAGGAGTAAAGCGCCCGGAACGCCTCTTCATCGCGCGTGCAGAAACCCTCGAACACCTTCACGTCCTCCGGCTGCTCAAACACCGTAGCCAGCGTCTCCGGCTTGGAGTTATTATTCTCCCTGGAATCCACGGGATTGATGCAGAGCGCCTTGATCGCCTGGAGCTGCGCCGGTGTTACCGATCCGGATACCACATACGTCGTCGCAGAACGGATGACCGGCTCCTCGTCCCCGCTCAGAAGCTTTACGCACTGCTGCGCCGAATCCGCCCTCTGGTCAAACTGCCCCGGCAGGTATTCCACGGTAAACACGGTATCGCTTCCCATGCACGGGAAGTCCTCCTCATACACAAAATCAACCGGAGGCTCGGAAAAAATCGTGACCAGCGACTTCTGGTACGCCTCCTCCGAAACATCCTCAATATCATACCGGATCAGCACCCGCACCCCGGTAATCGTGTCAATTCCCAGATAACTTCCGATTTCCTCCAAAAGCTCCTTTGCCCTGAGGGCAAATTCCGGCTTTTTCTCAACGAAAATACGTCTTACGCTCATTTTAGCTACCTCCTGCTTTTTCCTTTGCTGTTGTCTTCCTGATCCGTATATCCAAAACATGAACTCAGCAATACCGATTGCTTTTCCCGGCCGCCATCCCATCCAGATGGCTGCAGTCATTCAGTGTTAAAAGCTCCCCCATGCCTGTCCCGGCATCATAGTCAATCACGGAAATACTCGCGTTTTTTGTGATAAGCTCCGGTTTTTCCTCCTGCCTGCGCAGAAGATATCCCATGACAAAGACCAGGATCCGGCCGTGGGCCACCACAATCACGCCTCCCCGGCCGCCGTCTGCGCCGCGGCTGCTGTCATCACTCTCACACTGCTCCGCCGCGATCCGATCCACGATTCTTTGGCAGCGGCGTCTGCACTCCTCAAGGCTCTCGCCGCCGTCCGGGGTTGCAAGAGCGGGGTTCTCCTCCCACCGGGCGGCGGTCTGCGGGAACTCACGGGCGATCTCCTCCCAGGTCATGCCCTCCCAGAGCCCGAAATCCGCCTCCCGCAAATCCCCGGATGCAATGACCGGGATCCCCATTTCCTCTGCGATCTGCTCCGCCGTCTGCCCGGCCCTTTTCAGGGTGCTCGTATAGACGCGCGAAGCGCCGCAGCCCGACAGGGCCCCGGCCAGAAGCCGCGCCTGCAGAAGGCCCGTCTCATTTAAGGCAATATCCGTCTTTCCCTGTACCTTTCCTTCTATATTCCACTCTGTCTGCCCGTGGCGGACCAAATAAAATCTCATATGCCCTCTCAGCCGACGCCAAACGCATCCAGCGTCAGCTTCATGATATCCTTAATCTCCTCTTCTGTCATCCGCATCCGGCTGGCAAGCTCCTCAACCGTGGCTTCCCGGCCCAGCTCTTCCGCCATGGCGGCAGAAATATCCTTTAACACATTGACTCTGGCCGCCAGCTCCTCGCCCACGCGCTCCTCACTTTTCTGAAGCTCCAGAGCGTCCTCAACCGAGCGCCGGATCCGCTCCTCGGCCAGCATGGAAAAATCGCCGCCCTGATATTCCCGCACAGCGAGAAGAAGGCCCATGTTCGCCTCCTGTACCAGGTCATCCACAGAGAGCCCGCGGCCCTTATAATCCTCTGCCAGAAGCGCCGCCATCTCGAGCCTTCCTTCCACCAGACGCTCTGACGCGCCCTCTTCCCCTGCCAGAAGCGCTTTTAAGAGCTTCTCTTCCTCTTTTGGCGTACAGCTCGATATGCGGCTCAGCTCGCTCCTGTAAAGGCCGTACAGAGTCTTCGGCCCGCCTCCCCGCGAACCGGAACCCGCGCGGCGGGCTTTTTCCGTATGATCCTGCGGCATCGTTTTCCTCCTCCTGTTCTTCTCCGGATGGTTTCTCCGGATTCGCTGCTTGTTTTCTCAATCATACCATAAACGGCGGCGGCTGTGAATAGAAAGTTGCCCGGTAATGCAAATCTGCAGATCGTAACATTCCAATCGCAGGTATGGCGTCTTTAACGGTTTTTCCCGTCCCAAAACCTCATAAGCTCCTCCTTCACCGTCTTAAGCGTCACCCGCTTAACATCGCTCCATTCCCTTGGAAACAGCGCCCTGTAATCTCCCTGTAAAAACCGGTCGTCCAGCAGCAGGATCACGCCCCGGTCCACAGCCGTGCGGATCACCCGGCCCGCGGCCTGCAGCACCTTATTCATCCCCGGGTACTGGTATGCAAAGGGGAAGCCGGCCTGTTCCGCCTCATCGAAATACTCCTTTAACACCGTCTGCTCCGTGCACACCATGGGAAGGCCCGTCCCGACCACAATCACGCCGATCAGGCGTTCCCCGGTTAAGTCAATCCCCTCGGAAAACAGGCCGCCCATCACGCAGAAGGCCGCCAGGGATTCGTCCCGCTCCCTGTCGAACTCCGCCAGAAACGCCTCCCGCGCCTCCTCGTCCATGCGGCTTTCCTGCTTCAGGATGGCCATGCGGCCCGGTTCTCCTTTGGCCAGCTCATACACCTGCTCCATGTACTGGTAGGATGGGAAAAAGACCATGTAGTTTCCCTTTCTGGCCTCTGCGGCCCCGCGGATATACCGGAGGATTTTCCGGTACTCGCGCTCCCCGCGCCTTGTGTAGCGGCTGGTCACGTCGCAGGCCGCCAGAATCAGACGGTTTTCCTGCGGGAACGGCGAATGGACGTACATGGTGTAGTCCTCGGCCTCATTGCTTAAAAGCTTCCGGTAATAGGGAAGCGGCAGAAGGGTGGCGGAAAAAAACACGGTGCTTTTGCCCTGCTCCAGGCAGAGGCCGAGATTGCGGATCGGGTTGACGCAAAAGAGGCGGATCCGGAACGCGCCATTCTCCAAAAGCTCGGTATAGATGCGGTAATGCCCGTCCAGGCGTTCATAGATATTTAAAAAGCCCTGCACCGTAAAATAAAAGTTCAGCACATCCTCCCGCTCCGGGAACTCCCGGAATGTATCGAGAAAGCGTTCCAGCTCGGAAAAGAGCCCGGCAAGCGCCAGAACCAGGTGTCCCGCGTCCGGCAAAAGCCGCCATGACCCGCATTCCCGTTTCAGCTCCAGAAGAATCTGGTTGACCCGCTTAAGGCGCGCGGCCAGCGCCGGCGAGCGCTCCTTAACGATCCGCTTTACGGCCAGCACCTCCTCCTTTTCAAGCGCGGCGCTGTACATCTCTCTCGCCCTCTGAACCAGATTGTGCGCCTCGTCAACCAGAAAAAAGTACGCGCCGCCTGCGCCCTCCCCGAAATACCGCTTAAGCCTCACATCCGGGTCAAACACGTAATTGTAATCACAGATAATCCCGTCCACAAAGCCTGAGATATCCAGGCAGAACTCAAACGGGCACACGTGGAACCGCTCCGCAAAGGAAAGGATGCGCTCCCTTGTGATGCCGAATTCCTCATGGATGATCGCAAACACCGCGTCATTGACCCTGTCAAAATGGCCCCTGGCGCGCGGGCAGGCGTCCGGGTTGCACTCTGGCTTCCCCAGGATGCAGAGCTTTTCCTTGGCTGTAATGGCCACCGAACGGAAATAAAGCCCGTTTTTGCGCAGCAGCTCCAAAGCCTCCTCAGCCACGACCCGTGTGACCGTTTTTGCGGTCAGGTAAAACAGCTTGTCCCCATGTCCCTCCCCGATGGCCTTCAAGGTCGGAAACACCACGGACAGGGTCTTGCCGATGCCTGTGGGGGCCTGGATAAACAGACGCCTGGCGCGTGTTTCGCTTAAGTAGACCGCCGCCGCCAGATCCCGCTGGCCCTTCCGGTAGGGAAATGGGAATGAAAGCTTCCCTATCGATTCGTCCCGGCGCAGGGCGTTGTGGTATAAGTAGCGGGCCCATTTCACATACTCATGGATCAGGCAGGAAAACCATTCCTCCAGCTCCTCAAAGCTCTTTTCCTCCTGAAAACGGCGGATCTCCTCTGTCTCTAAGTTCGCATACGTCACCTGTACCGTCAGGGCGGGAAGACCCTCGGCCTGCGCATAGAAATACCCGTAGCACATGGCCTGCGCCATATGTACGCGGATCGGCTCTTTCAGCAGGGACACATCCATATAAATGCCCTTGATCTCGTCAATCACCGTCTCGTCCCCCCGGCGCAGGATCCCATCCGCCCGGCCCTCGATGAGGATCGAAAACCCCTCTTCCTCTACACTGTGCTTTAACGCCACCTCGGCCCGGTAATCCGGCCCCATCCGCTTTTGGAGCTTGCGGTGAAGGCGGCTGCCGGCCTCCATGGCCTCCCTCTGCCGCCCTGCCGTCCTGCGGCTGTCAATATCCCCGGACCGCAGGACAAACTCCACCAGATTCCGCACCGACACACGTATCTCACGCCCTTTAAGCTCCATTTCCCCCTCCTTGCCGTATCCGGCTGCCAGCCGCGCGTGGGAGCCGGCTGCCGGCCTTTGCCGCTTACCCGTACACTGCCTTTTGATTCATGCGCCGGAACCAAAAAAGGGAAGAGCCGCCGTCTCCCTGCTGCTCTTCCCTCTTACCGGAATCCCCAAATAACCGTGCCTGCTCTTAACGGATCGCCGGGGCCGCATCCTTACAGCCCTCCTCCGGCCCGCAGGCGCCGTTTCTGCGCTCTCCCTGACGGGTTCCTGTGCCAAAAGCGCCCGTCAGTTCTTAAGCCGCCGTAGCCTTTACAGCCACAGTGTCCAGAAATGCCTCGAAGCCCTTGTTCTCTCCATCATACTCCACGGTCAATACTTTTGTCAAATCCAGGCTCATCACGCCCAGCAAAGATTTTGCGTCAATCACAACACGGTTATAAAAAACGTCAATATCAAAGTCACACTTCATCGCAGATGTCACAAAATCCTTTGCTTCTTCTACTGTAGTCAGCATAATTCTTCTCTGTTTCATAAAATCAAACTCCTTTACAGGTAATATTCCTTTTGTTGAATACGCTCCATTTATAACATGAAAATAAAACATTGTCAAATTTTTCCCATGTAAAACGGCCGCTTTTTCCTTATCTATTTTTGCCAAAAGCAAGAAGATTATACGGAAAAGTATTGACAAATTCACTATTATGCTCTCTTTTTCCCTGTTTTTACCATGGAAAATAGCGGCAAGATGTATTTGAGGAAGCGGATTCTGCTCCGGGGGATTTATTTAGATTCCATAAAATTCCTGACTGATCACATGAAATTTCCCTGTGTTTTGCACGTCTTATAACGAATGCTGTCTCCCCCCTGCCGCGCCTGAACGGACTCTGTTTTCAGGCAGATAAAAAAGGATCCCCCTGATTCAGGATCCCCATTCATGTCCCCGCCTGTTCACTTTTGCGAAATCTATCCCTTCACGCGGCTCTGTCTCAATGCCCTTTACGCATCTTCCCTGTAAAATACGCCCGCACGCTCTCGTAATGCGCACGCGCTACCTGCGTCAGTTCAAATCTCCACTGACCATCCAGATGGTCAAAATAGATCCTTGCCTGCGCGCATGGCTTTCCCCTGTAAATAAAGTAGTAAAATGTGTCTTCCCCGGCGCGGCGGACCCGAAGTTCGCGCTCCGCCTCTCCCGGCAGCTCCCCGTCCCCCAGCGCGCGCCATACATCCTCGAGCTGGGTGCGGATCCATGCTGCGATCTTTTTTCTTTCTTCTATGTTCATACCTTTGGCATGTCTCAGACACGCTCTAATCGTCCTCCAGCATTGACTGGAAAATGTCTTTCAATTTCTGCAGCTCCTCATTGTCCGGTGATTTGTCAAGCGCTTTATTCATCAGTTCCAGTGCAAGCCTTATAAACCCCTGAAATTGCTTATTGGTCATCCCCATATCATGTTCCTCCATTCTTCCCCTAATCGTCCTCCAGGCCGTCCTGGGCATCCTCTAATAACTCATCAATGATCCGCCTGACTTCTTCCCTGTTTCCAGATTCCTCCGCCGCTTTCAGGGCTTTCAATTGTCTTATAAGCTGTCTCAAATAACTCTTAAATACTGACATTATAAACCCTCCCGTCGCCTTTGATAATTCTATTATACCAGATATGCCCCTGATTTCAAGTCTTTATCTCTTTGATTTTTCAGGCCATGCAGGAACACCTGACACTTACTTTTTGACGATATAGGAGGGCTTTACATGGGAAAATGGGAATTTCCGAATCACATAGTCCTTATCCGCAAAGAATTCATCCACTGCCATCGTCTCGCCCTCCACCGTCGCATAGTCGTCAAATATAACCACGCCGCCCCTGACGACCCGGTCGAACAACTGCTCCAGCCCTGCCTTTGCGGGCTCATAGATATCCGTATCGATATGTAAAAGGGAAATCCTTGTCTGCGGATATGTATCAAGGTACTCCCTGATCGTCTCACAGATATCGCCTTTTACCAGCTCTACATTATGGATTTCTTTCAGCCGGAAGCTTTCATACAGATCCTGTTCCGTCAAAAAATCGTCCTTAAAGAGCGTATTCCACTCTTTCACAAACCGGGTATCGCTCTCCACACGCTTCCCCTCCGGGAATTCGCCAAAGACGTCAAACCCGATGATCTTCCTCGACCTTTCATTTTCAAGCAGTTCCCGGAAAGTCGCAAACTGGATGATGCCTCCGCCTTTAAACACGCCCAGCTCGATCACATCCCCGGGAATTTCCACAATCTTCTTATAAAGCTCATAATGGGCCAGAATATTTCCCATCCGGTACGGCTGGCTGGTCAGATAGAAGCCGTTTTCATACTCATAGCATTGTTCTTCCTTATATTTCCCAATCATTTTATCATTCTCTCCATTGATCATTCTTTAGCCGGCAATGCCGGCGCCAGTGATATCCTGTACACGGATGGTCCCAATTGCCTGTTCTCCTTTATGCACCGGCATACACGATATATTGTGTTTTTTCAAAAGAGCAGGCGCAGCGCGCCTCCCCTAAACATACCGGAATCCTCTGAAATTTGCATCCTTTTCCAGATACAATTTATCCAGACACGTTTTGTTGGCCTCTCTTGTGCTTTCCAGATAATTTTCAAGCAATACATTATTGGCCCAATACAGAGCATCATAGTATTCATCATCTGTCAATTCCGTGAAATTGCATGTCAGTAAATCAGAATTCACGTGTTTATGTTCATAGAAATCTTCAATATCCCGAATCAGCCCATGTTCAATCGCATATTTATACAGATCGGTTCCGGGATACGGGGTAACGGGCCGGATTGTGCGAAGCTGCGCGTGATCATCATATTTTAATAAAAACTTCACGTCATTTTCAATGGATTGCCTGGTTTCGCCCAGGTTCCCAAAAATGATATTCAGCCCCGGACTGATGCCGCAAGACAAGGTATTTTCGATCCCCTGTATGATCATATCGGTTGTCAGATTTTTGTTCATACGCTTTAAAGCCTCATTATCCATGGATTCGATCCCATAGTTAATGAACACGCATCCGGCTTCCCTCATTAACTGCAGCATTTCTTTATCCTTTGACGCATAGTTCAGACGGCCGTTACAGCTCCATTTTACATTTACCTTCTGCTCGATCATTTTATTGCAGAAATCCACTGTACGCTTAACAGACGACATCAGCAGCTCGTCGATAAAGCTGATATAGGTAACGCCGTAGCGCCTCTTTAAAAGCTCGATCTCTTCAATAATCTTTTCCGAAGAGCGGGGCCTGAACCCGCTGTCCATACGATAGCAGAAATTACATTTAAACGGGCATCCTCTTCCGCTCAGTATCTCCGCTCCGCGATCGCCCCTGGCGCTGTTGGCATGAGGATGCAGGACATAGTGTTCCATATTAAATAAATCATAGGCCGGAAACGGAATATCGTCAATATTCTGTATCAGGGGCCTTCTCTCATTCATCCGGTATGCCCCTGTATGATCCAGCCAGGCAATCCCTTTTACCCTGCTAAAATCCCCTGACGTCTCAAGCGTTTGCAGGACTTCCTTCACCGTTTCATCGCTTTCGCCTATCATAATCAGATCCGCTTTAAATTTCCTCAGGAAGTATTCCGGTTCCGGGGATGGCAGATGGCCTCCCATCCAAAAGAACGGTTTGTCAGGAACTTTGTCGATCGCAGCGGCAATCGCCTTGATTTTCCTGTACTGATAGTAGCCTCCGCATCCGCCGATGCCAACCGCATCAAATTTGTGTTTTGTCAGATACTCTGTTAAGTGTTCTTCTGTATAATGGTAAATATCCTGCTGATAAATTTCCACCTCATGGCCCGCATCCCTGGCCGCAGACGCGACATATGCCAGACCAGCGGGAAAAAAAGAGATATGGCTGTCATTGTCATATGCAATTAATAAAACCTTCACTGTTTTCTCCTCCAACTCAAATGGTTACGATTTACGGCATCTGATTTTATCGTTTCTGACGGTTTAAAGCTTCCAGATAATATGCCGCTACCGCCAAATCCACAGCCGCGTCGATATCCACAGAGCGCTCCGTTGGCATAATATAAGGAACCTCATTGTCGTTAAAGCTGGTTTCTTCGCTCAGCTCCCCGATTCGGTTGATATAAATACAGCCGTTGATCCGATAATAAGCAGGCATATCCTGTCTGCGGCAGGTACTCTGGCAGGCAAGCACAGGCTTTAAAACCCCTTCCTGCCCGATAGAACGGATCAGCAGCGGATGATCCGCCGCAGGCGACACCGAAGCCAGCGCTCTCTGTCCCTTTTCAAAAAAGCATTCCACCGCCTGATCAATATCCGCCGCACTGCGCAGAGGCTGCGTTGGCTGCAGAAGCGCCAGGACATCATAATATTCCCCCATGTCCTCCAGCTCCCGAACCGCATGCAGAACCGCTTCGATGGTTCTCGACCGATCCCCCGCCAGAACCGCCGGCCTTAAAAATGGAATTCTGGCTCCGTATTTCTCTGCGACAGCCGCAATCTCTTCGCTGTCTGTCGTAACCACCACGCTGTCCATATACCGGCTCTTCCCTGCCGCCTCAATCGTATAGGCTATCAGCGGCTTTCCGGCCAGGGACGTTATATTTTTTCCTTTGATCCCCTTGCTTCCTCCCCGCGCCGGTATCAGCGCCAGTATCCGTTTCTCCCCGTACCTCTCATCCCTGTACATGACCTGCTTTCTCCTTTATCCGAACCGTCTGCACACAAGCCTTCCGCCAGACCGGGATCCAATCATCCCATTCCCATAACATGTCCGCGCTTCCTATATGGCATGATCGACAAAGCGTTTCTGGATTTTAATATTCCAAAACGCCGGTTCCCGCACAATTCCCAGAAATTTTTCTGTACTTTTTCCGTCTCCGAATGTAAAGGAAGCTGTACGATATTCGTCAATCCTCATGAGCGCTGTCCGTATAGCTTCCTCCTCTTCCCCCACGTGCTGGATGTTCGCGGCCCCGGGAATATACCGCCCGCTCTGCCGGCTCCCGATATCAATAGCCGGTATCCCGTAAATCCCCGCCTCCCGTATCCCTGCGCTCGAATTTCCTATGATAAAATCCGCATGCTTCAACAGAGTCAGGAAATATTCAAACCGCAGAGAGGAAAATACCCGAAAACGCTGATTCCCGTTAAAACGCCTGTATTCATTTAAAATGACTTCAGAGCCCAGATCATTATTGGGGAACACAACAATATAATTCCGGCCGCTTCCAATTACCGCGTCCACAACGGTCCTGCAGTATATGCCAACCCTGTCATATTCCGTTGTGACCGGATGGTACATCAAAATGCCGTAGCGTTCAAACCGGATATCGTACCTCTCTTTTGCCCGTCCTACGGACGGCAGGCGATCACTCATCATCACATCGATATCCGGCGAACCGATGACATAAATCCGATCCGGCTCCTCTCCCAACTGGATCAGACGTGCCTGCGCTTCTTTCGTACATACAAAATGGATATGCGCAAACTTTGAAATCGCATGCCGGATCGATTCATCGATCGTCCCGGACAGCTCCCCGCCCTCAATGTGGGCCACTAAGATATTATGCAGCGCCCCCACTACAGCCCCGGCCAGAGCCTCCATCCGATCCCCATGCACAACAATCATATCCGGCCGCACATGCTCTACATAACCTGACAGATAGGCTATGGTATTTCCGACGTTTACACTTGCATTCTGCGTCTGCAAAAGTCCGTACGCAATATGCACATTCTCATAGCCGTCCTTTAACACTTCAGTAAAGGTGCCTCCAAACGTCTCTGAAAGATGCATACCGCATACGAAGATAAATACCTGAAATTCCTGCCTGTCGTCTAACGCGCGCATCAGAGGCTTCATTTTTCCGTAGTCCGCCCTGGTTCCCGTCAGAAATAAAACCCTCTTCTGTTTCATAAATCCTTCCTATTCTTCCACCGCATCCCAGGTAAGCTGCTCGTCACAGGCAATCGCACGCGCGGCGCGCCTCCCCAGGAGCGATTCATACCGCCCGGCCGGTATCCCGCCCACACCCGGGCGCTTGACCCACAGATTGTCCCGTGTGAAAGCCTCCCCCTGCTCCACAGGCCTTATGGTCACAACAGAGGCAAATGCAAAATCCGATGTCACCTGCTCCTCCTCTGCCGCCTCCTTTTTTCCTCCCAGCATCTGTTTTATGTCGCGGGCGGCCGCCAGCAGCTCCCCAAGCTCCCTCTCATCCATAGAGCATACGATATCAGGTCCCTGACGATCCTTTTTATCCGTAAAATGGCGTTCTACAACGGACGCCCCGAGCGCCATGGCGGCAATACAGGCCGTATTGGTCTGCGTATGATCCGAAAGTCCCACCGGCACGTCTGCAAATAAAGCCATCATCTCCTGCATCGCCCCAAGCCTGACGAGCGGGGGCGCCGTCGGATACAGGTTTGTGGTATGCATCAGGGCATAACAGGCGCCGCTCCCCTCCAGAATTTCCACTGCCTTCCTGATATGCGCCATACCGTTCATCCCCGTGGAAACAATCATTGGCTTTCCGAATGAGGCCACATGCTTCAAAAGGGGGTAATTATTCAGTTCACCGGATCCGATCTTATACGCAGGCACGCCAAATCGCTCCAGGCGGTCTGCCGCTGCGCGGGAAAAGGGCGTGCTTAAAAACACCATCCCTTTTGACTGCGTATACCTCATAAGCTCATACTCATCATCCTCAGACAGGGCGCAGCCAGCCATAATATCATAAATGGAATCCCTGCTGTTCCCGGGAACCACTTCTCTGGCTGCATGGCACATCTCATCTTCCACGACATGCGTCTGATGCTTGATCAGCCTGGCTCCCGCGCGGCAGGCCGCATCCACCATCTGTTTTGCCGTCTCAAGATTCCCTCCATGATTAATCCCGATTTCCGGAATCACCAGAGGCCGCTCATCTCCCCCAATCTTTATATCTCCTATCAAAAAGGAACGTTTCATCTTCCTCCTCCCTTTCTCCTGCCTAGAGCGTGTTTGAAACATGCTCTGAATTTCTAAGTTTCAATTGTTAAACAAACTCCGCCCCAGCCTGAGCCACTATTGGGGAGCCGATCTATCACGCAATGAATGGGGCGAAATCGACTCTTTCAAATATCTCAAGCTTTCCCCCTCTTGTTGCATTACAGATTCTGATTCCATGCAAATCTAATCCCGAAGCAATTCATCCAGATTTACCCGTTCAAAGACCTCCAGATACCCGCCCCTGGTTGCATTGTAAATTTTGATTCCCCTTTGCTCCGCATACTCTTTTATCTTTTGGTAGGAATTTACAGCCACTTCCGATGCCGTCACATATCGCTTCAAATCATAGATTCCCCCGTAAACCTTCGTCTCCTCTTCTTTTGGTTCATTAAAATGTCTGAATCCTGTTTTTGCATAGGAACAATCACATCCCAATAAGTAAATTTCATCAAATCCTTCATACATCGCTAACTGCAGGCTGACAGTCGTTACCAAACCGCTGTTATACGCAAACTCCGAAAAATCATCGGATATCAATCCCCGTTCCCATGTGCTCTTTGTAAAAATTGAATGGTAGACATAGAATTCTTCGGTCAGGCTGTCATAATCAAAATCAATGCTTGCATCGGCTATGAACTTCTCCTTCACCTCCATTTTCCGGATTTCTGATCCGAAATGGTTCATGGCATTCACATCCACTACCACATATTGATCCGGTCTCCATCCGGTCTTGTCAAACCCTTTAAAAATCGTATTAACGCTGATACAAAATTCACGGTGCTGTTTCAGCTTTTCCAGATCATCAAACGTCAGGCTCGGGCCTGTGGCCACAATAAAGCATCGCTTCCCCTTATACCTGTCCTTCATTTCTGCAATTCCCGGATTTTTGTAGTCAGGTATAAACCGTTTCCAGTCATATATATCTTTTGTTTTCCACCCATGGATCCGGCTGTCACACTCATCCTCGCGGATCGTCTTCAAGATGGTTGTATCCGCATCAATCTCGTCCAGTTTTTTCACTGTAATAAACGGAAACATTCTGCCAAACGATTCCATGCGCTTTTCGGACAGAGCGCGGCTGAAGATCAGGCCGGCGCATTCATGCCCGGAATGATGTAAATATTCATACATCAACACACTGTATAGTGTATGCCCGTAGACGGCTGCCTTTGTCTCCTCTGTCTTTAAGCTGTCCAGGTATTTCCTGGCGCGCTTCCATCCATATCCGATCAGCTCCGGCGGACATTCATTGTACTCAAAAAAGAATATATCTTCCTTATCTAATATTTCAACAATGGATTGCCCCATCGCTAATGAAACCAGGATTGCATAATCTGAATAATGAGTTTTATAATATGCAAAGTCAATAACCGGTCTGTCATAAAAGGTCTTTCCGGCCTTTTGGGGGTCTGAATCAATGAATGCCACAATCCTGTCGGATCCGAAAATTTCCGCTGCGATATGCCCGCGGTCGCCGGCTCCCCACACAACAAATTTTACCATCCGTTTTCCCTCTCTGTCATCTCCTCTGAACGGTTACGATACTCCCGCTCCGCCTGCCTCGCCCGGCGGTAAAAGGTCCCGCGCGAAAAACCGCACAGCTTTGCCGCCTCCTCCACACTGATCTCCCTGGAAGCCCACCGCCTGTACACAGGATAAAAATTGTCCGGCGTCGGCAGGGGGCTGCGGCCAAACCTCGTCCCCTCCCGTTTCGCCCGCTCGATCCCCTCACGCTGCCTGCGCCTGCGCGCGCTTTTCTCTGCCTCTGACACATAGTTCAGCAGATCCAGCACGATATCCGCGATCAGGCTCCCGTACTGCAGCTTTCCGCGCCTGGTGTCAATCAGGGGCGTCTCCAGGATGGAAATATCGATCCCTTTTTCCTTTGTCAGCAGCCCCCACTCTCTCCGGATCGCCGGGTACGTGTCCCCAAGCGCGCTTAAGTTCCGGATATACAGCAGATCTCCCGGCTTCAGCCGGTCCAGAAGCTTTATGTATTTCGGCTGCCCTGCAGCCTCTTCTGTTTCCACATCTGCAAAAATATGAGCCTCCGCCACCTGCATTTCGCGCATGACAGCCGTCTGCTCCCTTCTGTCCGCGCTGCCCGGAACGATCCGGCAGTATGCGTAGACCTCTCCCATATCCTGCACCCCCATGATTCTTTCTCCACAGTCCGCACAACCGGAAATTGTTTCACAATACCTGTATTTTGAAAACAGGCATACGTGGTCCAGTTATGTATACGTTTCTTTATAGGGGATTTCCGGATTGGATTCCGTCAGAATTCACAAAAGATACGCTTATTTTTCTTGATTTTCAGCCGACAATAGTATAAAATAGACATGTTTTAGAAAAGAAGAAGGAATTCAAAAACGTATACGTTTTTGAATTCCTTTTTTTGATATGCTTGATGTCGTATTCAAAGAAAATAAACCCTGCTCAAAACAAGAAACGCAGGATACACAACCCGGGGCTGAGCAGAAGGCTTGTCATATTCATTATTAAGTTTGTTGACGGTTCGGAGCATAAAGCGTATCCGTAACAAAGTAAGATTTGTTGTGGGGGGGGGACCGGATTGCAGCCGATATCCATGAGCCCTGGCAGGCGGAAAAAATTTCGGGGACTGCTGATGTGATGCGGAACTTGTACAATTTGTTGAAAATTGACTGAAGACAGATGCCAGATAAGGACAACATATAAAAATAAGCTTTTTCGGAAGGTAAAAGCACAATTAAGAAATTAGCTACACGAAAAACTGCCTTGTGACAGCGTCCGCAGATATAGCGAGCATCAGATTCAGCCACAATCTAAGCCATAAAGCATTTCAAGAAAAGGATAGAAGAATATTAATTGATATGTTATAATTCTTGTGTTGTCCAACCTACACCGGCAACGGGAGGAGGTGTTTACATGGAGTTTGTCATATCTTTTGTAGTCGCTGTTGCGGCTGGTGTAGCCTGCCACTACATCATCAAATGGCTTGACAGTGACCGAAAGGACAACAAATAGCCTAGTGGGTGATTTGCCACTATAAAAGAAAAGAAGAATCCCCAGACTGTACGCTACTACGGTTTGGGGATTCATTCTGCGTTCACATGGAACTGTCATATCTTTTTGCCTATCGGCATTATAGCATATGCAAAAACTTTTTTCAATATGTTTTTAGCAATCTAAAATTTATTGCATATACAGCCCTGAACTGCAATATTTCAAAAATAAAAGTTTCATATTTTTCTCCTGCTGCCCGGCGATACAATTTCAATGATCCAGTCCGGCGCTCCGGCACAGCCCCTTTCGGTCAGCTTATCCCTGTCACAAATGACTGAAATATTCGGTTCCACATAATTTCTGTCATCATTGTTAAAAAACGGCAAATGGAGCGGCAAATATCTCGCAGCCCCCCCCCCCCACGCTCTCCGTCCGGCAGGGCGAAGATATCCTCCACTGTATACAACTCTGCTTTGCTTAATGCCTCCCCATCCCCACACCTCCGTCTCTATCCATATTCTAACCGTGCTTTAACCGTTCATTTCAAACATCAATTCAGGCGTCTGCAGCGCCCCTGCCGCCTCATACAACTCTTTTATATCCCCCTCTTTGTCAAGATAATACCGATGCAGCATCTCCATCATCACAAAATCCTGCTCCGAATCAATATCCAGCGCCAGATAATCCCTCATAAGCGAAATTCCGGCCCGATACCCGGTAATTGCTTTATTAATGTTCTTCTTAAGGAATTCCGGGCGGTACACATAGATGCTCGCGTTTAACTCATAGCATTTCGGGGCCTGCTGCCTTGTGGTTAAGTTCCCTTCACAGACCGTGTGGAAAAAACCGTCGTCTGACTGCTCTACCATATTAAAATAGGGGCTTCTCCTCGCTTCCACCACGCTGTACACCAGATCATACTCCGGTTTTTTCAAAAGCTCCTCCACCGCACGTTCCACATCTGCGACCGTGCGCAGCGGCGATGTAATATCCAGATCCACTACCACGTCAACCGCCGCGTTCCTTCTCACCGCCAGATACGTATCCCGGATCACATCCACCTTAGGAACGGCGTCTCTGGCCAGCTCCTCTTTTCGGCGCACGTATTCGATACCGCTCACCGCCTTCTGCGCCTTTACGATGTCCTTAAGTTCCTTACTGTCTGTATTCAGCGCTGTCAGGACATCATCTTCCCTGTGCCGGTCTGCATATCCTTTTATCGCGGCAAGCGTATAATAAACCAGGGGAATCCCGTTCATCTCTTTTATATTCTTATTTTTAAAGCCCTTTGACCCTGCGCGGCCGCAGATGGTAAATAATATCGTCATAGCTCCCCTCTTGCAAGGCGCAGCACCCTGCACGCCTCCTCCAAATCATTATCACTGCGTTGCTTTCCATTTACAATATCAAGAAAATGCCTTAATTCCCTCTTCTGATAATCATCCCTATCCTGAGGGAAACAGATGCTTTCGCCTCTGACCAGAAAGTCGATCCTCTGATCCATCAAATCCGCCGCTATCGTTTCATCATTACAATACAGCTCCAGCTTCCTCTGCGGCTTCCGGCCAAAGTAGTCCAGATGGATCTCCGCTGTCTTATCATCATAATCCGCAATATATAACGCAATATCATCGGAATCAATTTCGAGATCCGACTTTTTTCCAATCATACACTTTACATGGTTCGGCATGCCGAGCAAAAATTGAATATAATCCCATTCATGGATCAGGTCAGCCGAAACGCCCCCGCCCATTTTTGCATGCGCGCTGTACGTGTTCCGGTAGTCCATTCCCGGCCTCCAGTCCGGCAGATAACTCGATGAAATACAGCGCGCTGAACGGATCCCCGCTACATCCACACGCTCCTTCAGATATTGGATGACACCCGTATACCGCATCGGACACGCCACATAATATTTCTTCCCGCTACCCTTGAACGGAAGCAGCTCCTCATTGCCATCCATAAATACAGGCTTTTCAATAAAAAAAGCATCACTGAAGCGGTGATATTTCAAAAGCGTATCGTAATGAAGGAAGGTCGGGTTCGTAATAAACAGAGCGTCATACGATTCTTCCAATTCGTTCAAACTTGTACATATCCTGTCAATAAGCGGCGCGGCATCACGGCCTGCCGCCGCGCCGACACCGCTCCTTAAAACCGTGATCCCCACCCTGTCCCCCAAAAGCTCCCGCAGATTCCGTATATGCCGCCCGGCAATTGAGCCAAGTCCCACAAAACATATGTTCATCATCTTATTCCCTCAATCTTGTCAATCAAAGAAAGAATGTACGCATCTTTGTCCAGCGAATACCTGGGACTGCCCCCCTGATAGACGGCCTTTAAAAAGTCCCTGATCTCGTCCCGGTACGGGTCTTCCGTGATATGATCCGCATACCCGTCTATGTGCTCCGTTGATTTATATGCGCTCACCGCCTCCCACTGTCCTGTGGAAAGATCCAGAATGGAAAGATCATTCCCCCCTTCCCAGATCAGATGAAGATCTTCCCCTATGATCTCCAGCCGCGAGGCTGCCTTCCTGGAAACCACATCCGCAGCAAAAACCCCCAGCGTCCCGTTTTCATGCCGGAAGCAGACTGCAATACAGTCGTCGAACGCAATCTCCAGATCCGTGCATCTCTGCTTACAGGAAGATAACGAAGCAATCCTCCCAAACGCCTCAACCAGCCACGGGAGCTGGACGGCAAAGATCTCCCGCACGCCGTTCGTCTCTTTTTTTCCAACAAAAAAGTCTTTATAGCTCTCCCATGGATGCCAGTCCGGCAGGTACTGCCCCACATGGTACAGATAGGCCAGCGGTTTTGTCTGCTTTTTAACAAGACGGCCGATTATATCTGTCTGCCGTTTATAAAGCATGGTGCTGGACATAAAAACCGTGACATTATGCAGAGCGGCCTTCCTCTTAATCTCCTCATAGCCATCATCCGTCAGGTTTAACTCCGTAAAGACGTGGATCCCGGCCTCTGTAAGACTGATGATTATCCCGGCGTGGCTCCCTGGCGGCGCGCATACAAACGCCACATCCGGTTTTTCCTCTATCGCCTGATTAAGCTCCATGAACCCGGTAAAACCCGCCTCCTGAATCTGCCGCAGCCGATCCGCGCGGCTGTCCACACATACAATATCCACTTTTCCCATAATCTCCTGCAGAAGCCGTATCCGCCTCCTGCCCATTGACCCATATCCGATAACCAGAGCTTTCATCGCGCTGCACTCCCCCCTGCTTGCCATACCTGCATAAAATAGCTTCTTCAAATAAATGAACACGTCAATACATTCGTAATGTTTTCGTAAGCCTTTCTAATATTGGATGTATATATAGCATAATAACCGGCATCCTGCTAATCAAATAATATTTGAATCTTCTTGCTTTTGCAACGGATGTCCTATAATATGGATTTTTTCTCCATCCGGGAAATCCATCCAAACACTCCTTCGGAATATTTTTTATTAGTTTGGCCGGCGGTTTGTCAAATTTGTGCATAAACGTAAAATATGTTTCAAAACAGTCCATAATGCCAATATATTCCCATACAGCGTAATGCCTCTCGAAATATCCTCTTTTTTTTAAGTCCTCCCATAACAAATGTAACACAGTTACTCTGTCCCAATAGTATATTTTGTTCCTTGCATGAACTGTCGAGCCCGGAACTTGTCTGTAGCAGTACCCCATTTCATCTATGAATACAAATTTTTTAATATAACATTCAGCTAAGTTCACCCAATAATTGTCTTCAAACTTTAATCTTTCCGGAAACCATATCGCATTATCAACTATCAGTTCTCTTTTCCACAAACTCCCACAAACATGAATGTTTGCAACCTCTAACCTGAATTTGTCAAAATTTGATTCTGTTATAACAGCAGCATCCCACTTTTGGCTGTCAGATACTTCTTTTAACGTATGATACGGCATTAATAGATTTTCATATACCCCCCCCCCGGAATATACAGCTTTGTATTCTGTATCTTCTGCTACCCTGCAAAAATTTATGCAGCAGACATCCGCATCCTGAGCAGTTATTTTCCTGAACATTTTCTCACACACGGTTGGAGCTAAAAAGTCGTCGCTGTCAACAAATAGTATATAATCTCCCTGAGCGATGCGCAGGCCCTTGTTTCTGGCTCCCCCCTGCTTTAAATTCTCTGAATCAATGAGCTTTATTTTGGGTTTATGCATTTTTTCATTTATTTGCAAAATGCGTAAACAGTGATCCGTAGAGCCGTCATTGATAAAGATAATCTCTATTTCCTGCATGGTTTGATTCATTAAACTATCAATACAATCCTGCAGATACTTTTCTGTGTTATAAACAGGAACAATGATGCTGACTTGAGGCTTCATTTACTGCTCTCTCCTTTCTCTTTAAAACGCAGCTATGGCATGCAGCGCGCCGGCATGCTCTGAACAAGCAGATGACTACAGTCTCCAAAACCTGATACCTGTATGCTGAATCTCATCCAGCTTATAAATCCCTTTTACATCGATCAGGACTTTCCGCGCATCTTCCCCCGCCTTAAAAAGCCTTTTAACAGCCTCTAACCCTAGTTCTTTAAAGATATTGTGCGCAACTGCAATAATCACGCAGTCAGCATCGCAGATATCCTCCAGTTTTGTAAGTTTTACATTGTATTCCAGCAGGGCGTCCTGCTCGCTTGCCCACGGATCGATTACAAGCGGATGGATACCATATGTATTCAACTGCCGGATCATATCATATACCTTACTGTTTCTTATATCCGGGCAATTCTCTTTGAAGGTCAGTCCCATGATGACAACCCTGGAACGCCTTGGCGCCTGCCCTGCGGCAACCATTTGTTTTACAGCCGTATCCGCAATATACGCCCCCATACCGTTATTTACAATACGCCCGTTTAAAATAATCTGGCTGTGATATCCCAGCTTTTCAGCTTCATACGTAAAATAGTACGGATCAACGCCAATACAGTGGCCTCCCACCAGTCCCGGACGGAAACCAAGGGCGTTCCACTTCGTATTCATGCCGTCAATCACCTCATTGGTGTCAATATCCATCCGGTCAAAAATCATTGCCAGCTCATTCATAAATGCAATATTGATATCGCGCTGGCTGTTTTCGACCACCTTTACGGCTTCTGCCGTCCGCAGGCTGGAAACCGCGTATGTGCCCGCTTCAATGATAAGATCATAAACTCCTTTGATCTCTTCCAGCGCTTCTTTGTCAATCCCGGATATAATCTTTTTAATATTTTGAAGACGGTGAACCGTATCCCCGGGATTGATGCGTTCAGGGCTGTAGCCGACCTTAAAATCCCTGCCGCACTTTAACCCGGATTGTTTCTCAAGAATCGGAATACATATATCTTCCGTACACCCCGGATAAACGGTTGACTCATACACGACAACACTGCCTCTTGTCAAATTGCGCCCCACTGTCTCGGAGGCCCCGATTACCGGAGTCAAATCAGGCGTATGATCCGTGTTCACAGGCGTGGGAACTGCTATAATAATAAACTTTGCCTCATTTAAACTTGTTTCATCCGCAGTAAACTGCACCGTTGTCTCTGCAACCACACGATCGCCGACCTCTTTGGTCGGGTCAATACCGGATTGATACAGATGGATCTTCGTCTCATTTAAATCAAAGCCAATCACCTTCAGCCCGCTCTCTGCAAAAGCAACTGCAATGGGCATTCCCACATACCCCAGCCCTACCAGAGCCAGTTTTTCTTCTCCACGGATCAGTTTTTCACATAAAGACATGCTCTTCTCCCAACCATTCTCTCATCAGAATAAACTGCACAAAAATCGGTTGTCCTCTGACGTAAGCAGACAGAACTGGTGATATTTTCCGTAAACCTTCCTGAGATAGTGAATCCCGCTATTTTTCAGGATATGTTCCAGCTCATAGATCATATTTTTTTCCCCGTCGCGTCCATAATCATCGACGATGATGCACCATGATTTTTTCAGATGCCGGGGAATATAGGGAAGAATGTCCACTCTGGAAATTCCATCGGAACCCCATGGCCCGTCAATGAAAATCACGTCGTATGCTTCATCTGCTATCACATCTGAAATATCGCCATAGACTGTTACATTGACGCCGTACGTCTCGTGATAGACCTGCTTAACTGGTTTCACAAAAACCTGCGCCTGATCACACAGGCTTTTGTTTTCCTTTTTAAACAGGTTATACCATTCCACATCCTGCTCAATCACTTTATAGCTGCAGCCGCTGTGTCTCTGATAGCTCATTATCACCTTACTGCTCTGCCCTAATCCCATTTCCAGGATATGCTCTGGGGTCATGATCTGCAGTACCCTGCACAGGACTGACAGATAGTCATAACTCACTGCCCAGGCGCCGTCCCCTGTGACGGAGAGCTTCTCGTCAATCCATGCCGCGCCCCGCCTGATGTCGCAAAACCGGTTTCTTTCCCTGACTGTATTGACGGCTTTCTCAATATTCCCGTTCTGGTATATGGATACATGCGATAAATTGAACAGAAAGCTGTGTTCTAACATATTTTCCCATTCCAATTTTCCGGAAATAATTTTCTCTTCAGGAATCTGCAGCTTTTTTAATGTCCTGCGCATCTCATCTTCATAGAT
Source organism: Clostridiaceae bacterium (assembly GCA_009911305.1). Taxonomy (GTDB): domain Bacteria; phylum Bacillota; class Clostridia; order Lachnospirales; family Lachnospiraceae; genus Otoolea. The sequence continues at coordinate 24,694 of QXXC01000030.1, forward strand.
GCTGGCACATAGAATATAATCATACTCCCGGTACATGATCTGTGAGGGAGGAATGACTTCCACTTCCTCTCCGTCTATGGATTCCGTTCTGTTCTCTGACGCATAGCTGTCAACAAATGCCACCCGGGACACGCGTTCCCAGTCAATCAGTTTTTTGATTGTATGGTAAATATCGCCTTTTCCGTATATCAATAATCGAATCACAGGGCTCCCCCTTCCTGAAATAAAATTCCATATCCTGCTTCATTTATGATGTCTTGTAATGAGAGGATCCGGCCTGCATCACAACCTCTGGAAACCAAATCCCTTTTTACTGCGGCAAAACTGTGTATGACGGTTACAATCACCGCATCCACAGCAGGCATCTCTTCAAAGATGTCGGACCGCACAACCGGAACGCCCGCCGCCATACTGCCCGCATACTGATCCATGGTATATACGACACGGACTCCCGCTGATTCCAAATCCCGATGCAGCTTTCTTCCAAAATCCCCCATCCCGTATATCGCCACATCGGTATACCGCCTCTGCCTCAGCCAGTTCACAATTCTGTCATTTCCTGTGTTATCCCACATCCGCAGCATCTGATACATATCGTAATAATAGCCTTCTTTAGAATGATTTACGGCGATGCCGTGAAATTTTTTCTCTAAAATAATGTCCAGATCATACTCGATATTTCTGACAGGATTCTCTGGTTTCTGATACCGCTCCAACGGGATTTCCTGTTCATTGTCATCTTCATAAACCTCAAGCTCTGTCAGCCCGCACCTTGTTCCCTCACGTTCCAATATCTGAAACTCCAGATGCCTTACGTTGTACTGCGTTTCAAATACCACCTCTGTTTTTCTCCCCTTATGGTCAATCGCATCGATCACAACCTCCTTGCCCGAATCAAAAACAAGCCGGGCCTTTACTATATTTTCCCGCGGCAGAAAATTTTCATATATGTGTACTTTAGATATCCGCACCGGACTTTCAAAATCCATAAACAGCGTGGGGCTGCCGTCATTTTCATCCGGAATCCATACGCAGTCCCGCAGTATTTCCACACTCTCATCCGCACTGCTCATCACATTCGGGCAGTCTATCATTTTAAAATCATTCACATAATCCGCCCTTCCCGATGTGGCCGTCACTCTGGCCCTGTAAGAAATACTGTCGGTTCTCCTCTGCCAGTACACCATGTCTGCGTTGGCAAACGTTCCCACACGCCGGTCAAACTTCTGCGATTTATGCCGGCATGCCGCTTTATACAGGATATTGCTGCTGATATGCCTTGTCCTCGTCCTTTTGTCTGTCTTGAGCTGTATCCTGTCCTCCCACCGAAAAACCGGATTATCACACTCATACCGCGGATCCAAGCGCTCGCTGACGTATCCTGGCTGCGTTTCCAGCATGGGAGAATAATAGTAATCCCATTTCGCACTGTTCATCCCGGCATAAGCAAATTTTTTTAACACAATCGGCCGGTACGTTTCATCCGAATGCAGTATCTCTCCCATTACCTCCTCAAACAGCAGGGAGAGCGCGCGGTGATCCGCATGGGAGTCAAAATCCACACAGATAATCAGATCCGCGCCAATATCCATAATGAGCGATCGGATATCCTCTTTCGCATTTTGCCGGGTATATGGGCGGTGTGTCCCGGATTTTAACATGCAGTATTCCGGGTGATCCTCCAAACCGTATGTTTCCGTTCTCCCCGCATAGGAAACGGCCACATGATCCTCCGGCATATTGTACAGGTGCGTCCCGTTTTTCCAGTTGTTTCCGTATCCCAAAAATACAACATTATCCCTGCGGATCCCTAATACGTCCAGCGCCTCCACTGCTTCCCTCATTCTGACCGCGCCCCGTCCCGCCGAGGAATCATCACCCGTAAAATAGGCAACCGTAATGTCGTATTTTTTCTTTTTCAGGGTATAGATCAGCGCTCCTGCGAGCAGCAGCTCATCATCCGGATGAGGCGCCAGAACCAACATCTTTTTATTCATATCAAATGACCACTCTTCTTCAGGATGGAGACCGCTTTGTATAAATACACAGCTCTTCCCCGCGCCTTAAGGAATATTTCCTGATCTCCTCCGGATCAAGCCCGTCCACACTATATTTCACGACCGCATCTCCCCAGACGCTGCCTAACCGTTCTCTGTAATCCCGCCCATATCTGCGCGCATACTGCGCGTTTCCATAATGCTCTTCTCTCTTTTCTGGAGTATCATATGCCTCGTCTTCCAGTGTCTTTTCCAGATCCGGATTTACATTGTCGCAGAAAATGGCGCTTCCGTTTTGGCTCAGCACTCTTTTGATTTCCTCCAGCGCCTTTGTTTCGTCTTCCACATTCTGCAGGACATGGAAGCAGATAATCAAATCAAACGATTCCTTCGGGTACGGGATATCCGTGATATCCACTGCCTTTACAATCGGATACGGGTAGTCCGGGTTAAAATCCACCGGGTAGTATTCGATATCCTCCCAGTTCTGGAAGCGCTGATAAAATCCCAGCTCCGGGGCGATATGCAGAAGCCGGATTTTCTCCCCGGCGCGGGTTTTATGCCCCGTTAAATCCTCCCAGTAAAGCTCCAGATATCTTGCCAGAAGCCTCTCCCTCTCTGCTCCCAGACATACCGGGCACTGCGCATGATAACGCATTTTTGGCTTCCCGTATGGAATATAGCAGCGGATCTCGCTGCTACAAACCGGGCATACCTTCTTTTGCGGTATCACCTCGTCATATATATCGCATATCATGGACTTTAAAATTTCATACCGCTTTTCCATCAGGTAATTTTGCCGTTCCAGCCTCTCGATTATCTCGTTTGTTTCCATCTTTCCGCCCCTCCTACTCTACCACAAATATATTTTGGAACCCCGTTGTCTCCAGTTTTTCTTTCACGGCCGCCTGGTTTCTTTTACTGACAGCAATCAAAACAATGGAATCCTCCCTTTTGTCCCTCAGCTCATCAATATTGTGGATTTTTCTGCCTGCAACATCTGTTTCATGCCGGTTGTCGCTCACTGCAAATAGGTAATTACAGATTCCATGTTTTTCCAGTACGTACCTTACCTCCTGCGCAATATCTTTGGCTCCGTAAATAATCACATTTTTATAACTGCGTATTGTATCAATTACCTCATCTGTCTGCTTCGTCCAATAGGCGCCGCGCTCTTTAAAGCGCTGTTCATATACGAATTTTGCAAGCTTATGCTTTGGCAGCAGCCGCAATGAGGCGTCCTTATCCGCCACATCGCCATATGCTTTTAATAGCCCCTTCCAGTTTACGGCAAAGTATGTTTCCAACGCGCTCTCTATATCATCCTTAAACGAAGATTGATTCCATAAACTGATCTCATGAATATACTGCGTCAGCATGCTTTCAAATTTTATAAGCGTTTTGGGGGAGGTAACAATTGAATTTTCCCGGAACCTTCTCATGTATAATGCATCCGGTATACACATCACTCTGCGGGCATTTAAGTAGAACTGAAAATTATTGTCCGCCGATGCATATAAACCATCCACTAAATACATGTTGTCTGAATCAAAAAAATCCTTATTCAAAAATATGCAGCACAGATTCCCCAGAAAATCCCCGTTTCGGATACATGCAGCAAAAAGCTCCATCCCGCTCATTACACCGCGGTACGCGCCAATCCTTATATAAAGATTCAGGGAATGGCAGACCTTTTGTTTGATTTCTTCCGTATCGGCAAACGCGCTTGCGGAAAAGGTCAGAAAATCCAGCTCATTCTCTGCCGCACATGTATACATCCGCTCCAGAGCGCCGTCCACAATCCAGTCATCACCGTCTATCTGATAGACATACTCACCCTTTGCTTCTCTGTATCCAATATTCCTGGCCGTTGAAGGCCCGATGCTTTCCGGCTGCGCAATGACCCTTACCCGGTTATCTCTTTCTGCGTACTGATATAAAATTTCCAGCGAATGATCGGTTGAAGCATCATCGATGCAGATCACTTCAATGTCCCTGAGGCTCTGCTTTAATACGCTGTCCAGACAATCGCGTATATACGGTTCAATATTAAACACAGTTATGATTACTGATACTTTCGGCCTGCCCATATCTTATCCTCTTTCTTTACTGCATATTTTTTTGTATCGTTACATGCGCCCTGCAGCCATATTCCATATCGCCTGCCGCCGCATCTGACGCACGAATAATTTTACATTCACAAATGGTCCCTTTATCTCCTATAAAATCGTTTATGCCCTTTACAGTAAAGTAGGATTTTACCGTGCCCTTATCAAATCCAGACAAAACCGGCTCCTCAAAATCACCTTTTGCGTCGTCCATATAAAAGTCCAGGTACATCAGCCCTTTCTTTTTAAGCACGCGGAACGCCTCGTTCAGCCCTTTTTCCGCCGTTTCGCGCGGCATACAGTCCAGTACGCTGTGCGACACACAGATATTAAAAAATTCATCATCATAAGGCAGCTCTGTGACGCTCGCGACCGTCATTCGGTCCGCCACATCCTGTTTGCCGAGCGAGCGCATCCATCTCTTTCCCTCTTCAATCGCCCTGTCCGATAAATCCATTCCATATGGATTTAATCCAAATTCATCTAGCAGCTTCATATGCCTGCCAATCCCGCATCCAATATCCAGACTCGCAAATTCCTTCCATTCAGACGCTGACAGAGGCATAATATCAGAAAAATCCGAGATTCCTGTTCTTTTCCGAACATATTTATTTATAAAGCGTATGATTTCTTCATGCGGGTAAAACAGAATATTTCCCCTTCTCTCATACGCCTCATTCCATTTATCCTGTCTCATCGTTTCAAAGCTCATATTCTCTCCTGCCCTTTCTGCTTCATAATCGGTTTCATGCCCGGCTGTCTGTTCCTCCTGATATCTCCTATATAATATTAGGCCGATCCTGATCCCCGTCTCCTTTGAACATCCTGAATGTTCCATGTATATTGGAGGAGATGTGAATCTCTATATTCCTCTGTTCAAACGGTTCAAAGTAATTCGGGATGATGTTGGCGTCATCTTCTTTTCTTAGAATGAAGCCTGCGTCAGTCAGATGATCCGGATTTAATCCATATTCATAAAAGTCAACATATTCATAATCATGCGCCGCCATAAAGGATTGCCATGCGTCAAATGTCCCTGCCAATGATGCTTCATTGCCAAGGAAATCAACAATGCGAAAGGCCTTTTTCCCATTTGCACACGCATCTCTTCCTATTACTGCCGCATCGATATGATTTCCGTTATCAATCCCCATTACCCTGTAGCAGTATTTAATATGGCGGTAATATCTGTGTTCAATATAATCATTATCTTTATATGGGAAGAGCTCTTTATACTGTGACACATCAAACTGTTCCCTGAATTGCTCCATGCACTTAAGCTCCACCAGTTTATATGTACGATCCGTTCGTTTCACCGCGATGTTTCGTTCCTTCACAACCGCTATCGAAAATGTTTTAACCTCCGGATTCAGCCGATAGTAGTGATTCAGCCTGCCATTCATATGTCCGATCAGCTTCCTGTGCCTCTTTGTCTTCGGATTTGCCCCGCAGTCCGCCAGCATTCTGCATCCCGTCTGCTCCTGAACATATTTTAAAAGCTCCATACCCAGCAAAAAATGCGGATTTGGAATCACCTTCCAGATTCCCACCCCCATGTCTCTCGGATTTTCAGCCGAATAGGGGATATATCCGCACACGCCGTATATGGCTTTCGTTTTGCTGTCCTCTGCGATAACAAATGTAAACTCCCCGTTCCATGCATGTTCATAACACATCAGCGCTTTATGATTGGCCATGATATGGTTTTCTCCCCAGTGTTTTTTCAAAAACAACATGACCCTGTCTGTATCATTCATATTGGCCTGTCGGATTATCACATCATCCTGCATTCTGTTCCTCCGCTAATTTTTTCGCGAAACGAACGATGGCATCCTTATTCGCGAAATTTTCAAGAACCACCAGCTCCGGATTGATTTCTATGCCAAGCTTTTCCCCCAGCTCCGCTACCAGATCAATGACCTGAAAGGAATCTAGGATGCCGTCCCTGTACAGGTTGTCCCCTTTGTAGCTCAAGATTTCCGAATTCATATCTTTCAGGATTTTTATAATCGTTTCTTCCATTTATATATCCTCCATCGAATTTCCCGGTGCGTTTACAAGTATTCTTTTAGCTTTACCCTGTCTATTTTTCCATTGGCATTCAGCGGCATATCTTTCATATAAATTACTTTTCCCGGCAGCATATAGTCCGGAATCATGGTCTCAAGCTGCTGGCGCAGTTCCTCTTTCGGCATATCCCGATCCAAAATCAGGCAAATTCTTGCATGTTTTTCATCGTACAGGCAGCAGCATCTGGTTACACCCGGAAGAGACGATACGGCGGTTTCGATCTCGCCAAGCTCGATCCGGTGTCCAAGATGCTTGATTTGAAAATCCTTTCGGGATACGTATACCAGCTCTCCATATTCATTATATTTCACCAGATCGCCTGTCCGGTAAATTTTCTCTTCATATACATGGTTCAGCGGATTCTGGACAAACATCTCCTTTGTTTTTTCCGGGTTATTATAATATCCGGCCGATATCCCGGTTCCTCTCACGCAAAGCTCTCCCATCCTGCCCGGCCCGTTTACCAGATGATCCGCCTCATCCAAAACCATAATATCCGTGTTTTTCATGGCAAACCCGATCGGAAGCGGCTCATCGTCTGAAAAATCCCGGTCAATGATATAATATGTACAGGCATATATCGCCTCTGTCGGTCCATACAGATTGGCATATAATGCATCCGGCAGGTAGTGCCTCCAGATATTCAGCTGTTTATTAGGCATGACCTCCCCGCAGAAAAGCACCCGTTTCAATACGGATGAAAGATCAACGTTTTTGAATGCCTTTAATCTGGAAACCACGATTAGGGCAGATGGCACCCAGATAATGGTATTAATCTGATTCTGTTTTAAATATTTGAGCAGACGCACCGGCTGCGCAAAGAACTCCTGGGGGATCAGATACAGCGCAGCGCCTGACGCCATGCTTAAATAAATATCCGGCACGGAAGCATCAAAATAGAATGGCGCCTGGTTTCCAAAACGATCGTCCGGGCTTATGTGAAAGGTATCCATAAACCAGTCGATACAGTCCGCCACGCCTCTGTGCGTGATGCTGACTCCCTTAGGCGTCCCTGTTGAGCCGGAAGTAAACAGTACATACAGCAAATCCGTGTCTATGATCTTCTGTTTTCTCTTCTGGACCTCCTCGTCTGACGCCAGGGGAGCCGCCTCCTCATACAGGATATAATTGCATTTATAATTAAATTTCTCAAATTCCCGCCTTAACTCCTTTGAGGTAATCACCGCCCGGGGCCGCAGTACCTCCAGGATCTTCTCCACACGCTGTTTCGGCATCCCGATATCAATAGGGGAATAAAAATCGCCGGCGCAGGCAATCCCCATAAAGGCTGCCAGCGCCTTAACACTCTTTTCAAGATAAACGACGATCGGTTCCCTGTTTCCCAATCCGCTGTCAATGATTGCTTTTGCGAGCCCCACTGCCTTATCATGGTACTGCCGATATGTCATCTCTTCCCATTCGTCACAAATGGCAATTCTATCGCCGAACCTTTGGCTGCTTTGCTCGAGCCAATCTAAAACATTTGCCTGCATATCCTGTCTCTCCTGTGCCCTTTTCTACATTCCTTTATAATTCGTGCTCTTTGGCGGGAAATCATTGCAGTCAAGCCTTGGCAGCTTAAACGGATCGTCCCGGTCCAAAACAGCGGTTCTTACCTCTGTGGTAAATCCCAGGCAGCATCCCCTGTTTTTAATATACGCAATGACCTGATCATTATAGTTCCCGTATGGATAATTCATAACCCACGCGTTTCTGTCAATCCATTCATCCATCACTGCCAGCTCCTGATCAATATCCGCCTCCATCTTTGCCTCTGGCAGATTTCCCAGCCAGTAATGGTCATATCCATGAATTCCTATATGCATGCCATGACGCTTCATCGCCCGTATCTGCTCCTCTGTCATATATAGTTCATATGCCAGCAGCTCCTCAGGCACTCCCACATACATTTTAAACAGATCACTGCTGATACGATTCCGCAGTTTTTCCGGCAATACCATCTGCAGGATATATTTTATAAACAGGACGTCTGCCGTATCAAACCGCCCGGCCCTGACGCCATACTGCGCCCACAGCTCCTTATTATCCGGAAAATCAAACTCATTCCCCCTATAATAGTCCATACGCTCAAACAGAGCAGACAGCAGCTTTTGAGGGGCCGCGCTCGCCAGAATATAATGAATTTTGTTGACATCTAATAACCTGTGTTCTGTAAATGTCTTACCCGGAATAAAAAAGGCGCCCTGTACATTATTCTCCTCTAAAACCGGCATGGCATACGTATAATGATCGATATAGCCATCGTCAAATGTCAGTATGAGGGCGTCTTCAGGAAGATCATACTTCCCCCTGGCTGCCAGAATCACTTCCTCCATTGTCACAATCCGGAACATCTGCTTCAGAAATCCAATCTGCTCCCGAAACAATGGAAGGTCAAGCCCTTTTATGCCCGGATAACGGCTGTGCGCCAAATCCCTGATATAATGATACATTACAACATGGAGCTTCTTTGCTTCCGGTGAATTTTTCATCGCAATTTCTCTTTCTAATCATGTTTTCGCATATTCATTCTCTCTCTGATCTCCTGACCCTTGTTCCAGCATTTACAGTCGTAAAGCACTGCCAGATCCGGATTCAGCGGCTGAATCGGCTCATTGCAGCCATTCATGCAGTTAAAGCATCTCGTTCCCCTTAAATCATGCTCCAGATGGCGTTTTCGCAGGCCGCGTGCATATGCGTTATTCCATGCTTCCTTCAGGCTTTCTTTATTCAAATCCGCTACCGCCAGATAGTTCTGCAAATCATCACAGCACATGGAAAGAAATCCCTCATACGTGACATGCAGTTTATTAAATACCATCGGGCATATGCCGCTTTTAAACGGTTCAGCCGCCTCCCGGCCTACCGATAAATATGTATCAAGCTCGTCCGACATATCCCCTGACGCCCTGCAGTCTAAAAATACGATATCATCCACATACCTTTGGTACTTCCTCTTAAAATCCTCTTCATCAGAAACGGTATAGCGTGTCGCGATATAAGAGATATACAGAGCAATCTTCCTCTCCTGCTTCCTGCGCAGGGCGTCAAAACAAATTAAATGTTCCGTTACTTTGTGAAATTCATCTTTTCCGTGTATAAAAAAATAATCTTCCGGATTAGCAGCATTGATTGAAAATTTCACACTGTCAATTCCGGCTTCCAGCAGCGATTTTGAGCGTTCCTCTGACAACAGCGCGCCATTTGTCGTAATATATGTATATTCATAGCCCAGAGATTTCGCATATCGGATGTATTCTTCCAGATTCCTGTCCAGCAGCGGTTCGCCCATACCGTAAAATCCGACTTCCCGCGTTCCTAAATCATACGCTTCTTTGATTATTTTTTTTGCAAACTCCTTATCTATCATGCCTCTTTTTTTTGTGCCTTTTGAATTCGCGCACATCAGGCAGGCATGATTGCACCGATTGGTTGGTTCCAACAACAGATTGGAAGGAAATTTACACTCTGCATCCCAGTTGTGAACCCGACGGTTCTCATCCATGCGTTTTCTGATATTGCTTTGATTGCCCTGTCCTTCTATGCTTGTCGTCTCTTTTAACATGTTATTTATTCTCTCCCTCCTCTGCAGGCGAAAACAGAGAGTCAAAATCCGCCGGCTCAAACACGTCCAGATACGTCCTTCTCGTTGCATTATAAATTTTGATATGATGTGAGGAAGCATACTCCTCTGCTTTTTGGAAGGCCGTATATGAAATCTTTTGAATCAGGTTCTGCCCGTTCATTCCGTCAAACTGTTCATCCGGCTCTGCCTGTTTCGTAAAATGGTTCTTTCCATTGGCTTTATAGCTGTAGTCAACTCCCAGCAGATAAATTTCCTCAAATCCCAGATAAACTGCGAGCTGGATGCATACATATACGACCGTAGATCCGTTGTACACCTTCCTGGAACAATCCTCGCTGAACAGCATGTTTTTGATCGAAAAATCATCAAGGATCGAATGATATACATGCCAGCTCGCGTCTAACTGCGTATAATCAAAATATGGCTGGCTGTCCGCAATAAATTTATACGGGATTTCCTCCAGCTTACAAAACTCCTCCTTCCACATGGATATTCCGTCCGCATCCACGATCACATAGCAGTCCGGCCTCCATTTTGTCTCTGAAAAACACGTAAATATCGAATTTATGCTGATACAAAACTCGTGGTTATCATGCAGGCGGGCAAGATCGTCATAGGTCAGGCTTGGGCCTGTGGCCACTATGAAGCACCTTTTGCCTTTGAACCGGTTTTTTAATTTTTCTATTTCAGGGTTATGGTATTCCGGCACATACTTCGTCCAGTCTGCAATATCAGTTACAATATGATCATTGCATTCCGCCTCTGAATCCCGCGTTTTCTCTGTCAGAAGAATGCGCTGCGAACGAATCTCACAGAGCCGTATTGTGCGTATATCCGGAAACGCCTCTGAAAAGAGCTTCCGTTCCTTCTCCCGCATGGCCCCGGGAAGGCAGACCGAAAGATTTCTGCAGCCTCTCTTTTGCAGCTCTTCATATATCAAAACCGTATATAACGTGCCTCCATACAGAACCACATCGTCAGCCGCCGGCAGCTCCCATTTCTTCAGCGCATGTCTTGCTGTATTCAATCCGTATCCCATAAATTCCGGCGGGCACCGTTCCACATGAAAATAAAAGAGATTGTCCTGCTCCAGCCGCTCCGTTACGCCTCCGCCAAAAACGATGGATACAATTATCACACAGGAGCGGTACGCCTTCTTGTATGTATCATAATCAATCACCGGACAGTTCAGATAGAGCGTTCCTGTCTTCTCCGGATTTGAGTCAATAAACGCGGCAATCCGCTCTGCTCCCAGCAGCTCATATAAAATACGCCCTCTGTGCCCGGCGCCCCAAATAACATATCTGGTCATGTTATATATTACTCCTGTCTTTCTGCTCTCCCGGGCATATCTCAAGTATGCCCTGATCCAGTCTTTCTATCTGCTCTGCCACATAACAGATTTCTCTGTATGTCAGATGCGTGCTGCATGGCAGATTGATGATCCGGTTCCGGTACATAACCGCTTTCTCTATCTGATAAGCCGCATCATTCCTGTACGGCGTCTGCTCATGAATCAATCCCCAAATCGCCCTTGTCTGGATCTTCTGCTTCAGGAGCGCTTCAATGGCCTGTCTGACTGATATTCTGTCATCCAGTAATTCAAACGCATAGAACCATTTGTTAGAATCCGTCCCGTCCCGGAAGCCCATCAGCCTTCCCCATTGACAGCCAGATAAGCGTTCCCTGTAAGTTTCATAATTTTTTTTCTTCCGCCCGATAAATTCCGGCAGCATCTCTAGCTGCGCCGCGCCGATAGCGGCCTGTACATTTGTCATGCGGTAATTATAGCCGACCTCATGATGCACATAGAAATGGGGATCATCCTTCGCCTGGGTTGACAGATATTTCATATGCTCCAGATGCGCATCATCCCTTGCAACGACAGCGCCCCCGCCGCCTGTTGTAATAATTTTGTTTCCATTAAAGGAATAGGCCCCATAGTCGCCAATGGTTCCCGCATATTTCCCTTTGTAACGGCCTTCCTGATAAAATGTGCCCAGCGCTTCTGTGGCGTCCTCTACTACCTTTAACCCATATTGATCCGCAATATCCATGATCCGCTCCATATCAGCCATATTTCCAAAGACATGAACCACAATCACGGCTTTTATCTGCGAATGCGTCTTTTTATAATACAGCCTTCCATCCTTCTGCCCGCACTCCTCCTCACAGAACCGTTTCAATTTTATGGGATCCATGCAGAGACTTTCATCGCAGTCCATAAAGATCGGATGCGCAAACTGGTAGCGGACCGGATTCACTGCCGCAATAAATGTCAGGGTCGGAACAATCACGCTGTCTCCGGGACAAACGCCGCATTCCAGCAATGCAAGATGGATGGCCGATGTGCCGCTCTGGCATGCCGCCGCGGGCGCATTTAAAAAACCTGCCAGCCGTTTTTCAAATTCGGTTATATACGCTCCGCCGGTTGATACCCAGCCCTCGCGGACTGCGTTCAGAACGTATGCTTCTTCATTTCCTTCAAAATTCGGAACTGATAGAGGAATCATTTCAGTCACTGCGATACCTGCCTTTCTCATTTAAATGTTATAAATATCCGCTTTGTACTGCGCCATATTCCGCCTCATCCAGGCGATCGTCTCGTCAATGCCCTGCTCAAACGTATATCTCTGCGTCCAGTCCGTTAATTCCTTTATCTTTGCATTGCTTCCCAGCAGCCGGCTGACCTCACTCTTTTGGGGGCGCAGACGCTGATCATCGCAGATCAGGTTTGCGCGGGGGTTGATCTTATCAATTAAGAGCTTTGCCAGATCCCCGATCGATATCTCCCGCTGCGACGCGATATTGATTTCCTGTCCGACCGTCCGATCGGATTCCGCTATGGCGATAAACCCTGCCGCCGTGTCCTTTACATAATTAAAATCCCTTGTCGGCGCAAGCGAGCCCAGCCGTATCTCCTCCCTGCCCGCCAGAAGCTGCGATAAAACCGCAGGGATCACGGCCCTGGCGGACTGCCTGGGGCCGTATGTATTAAACGGCCTCACAATCGCCACCGGGAGGCCAAAGCTCCGGTAAAAGCTCTCCGCCAGCCGATCCGCCCCGATTTTCGTCGCCGAATACGGGGACTGGCCCTGAAAGGGATGACGCTCGTCAATGGGCGTATACTGCGCGCTCCCGTATACCTCGGATGTTGACGTAACCATGATCTTCTCCGTCCCCAGATCCCTGGCCGCCTGCAGCACATTCAGCGTTCCTTTGATGTTGGTGTCCACATACGAATCCGGCGAATGGTAGCTGAAGGGGATCGCAATCAGCGCCGCCAGATGAAACACCTGATCCACGCCCTTCATCGCGAGCCGGACTCCGTTTGGATCCCGGATATCCCCTGCAAAGACCTCAACCGCATCAAGCGTTTCTTTCGGCAGGCTGTCCAGCCATCCCCATTTTCCAAAGGAATTGTAATATACAAAGGCTTTGACCTCATATCCCTTTTCCAGCAGGCTTTCGGTCAGATGGCTCCCAATAAAACCGTCCGCTCCGGTCACTAATACTCGTTTCATTCTGATCTCCTGATATCATAAAATGTTTTCTGAAGGCATATTCCCTTTTTCAGGGCGATTTTCATGACTTCTGTCATCGTTTCACATGTATGCGCCCCCTCGTACGGATTTCTGCAGCCGCGGCATATCCGGCGAAATTCCGGCGATAAAGCCTTTTGGATCGCAGACTGTATTTCCCCCCGCTCATTTATGCAGTGAATCACCGATTCCCCAAAGGCCCGTCCCCTCTGGCGATCTCCGATATCCACGGTGGGGATATGGAGCGAAGGCGCTTCGATGATTCCGCTCGACGAATTGCCCACGGCCATGCACGCCCACTTCAGGGCGCTCAGATACCCATGCCGCCCCATTGACCGGAACACAGCCGTATTGGAATGCGTTCTTACAAACCCGTCAATCGTCCGGTTTATGAGAATGCCGCCCTTATCCGCATTGGCATACGTAAAAATATAATTGTATTCCGGATAAGCCGAAACCGCCTCCAAAAGCGCGTTTATCTGTTCTTCTGCCGGCTGCCCTTCCAGCGTCGCCGGATGGTACGTTACCATCATATACCTTCCCAGAAACAGCTCTGTATACCGCTCAGCCAGCTCTTCTCTGGATAAAAGGCGCATATCCCGGATGCTTTCCACGCCGATGGCCCCCACATCGTATACGGATTCCGGGCATTCCCCCATCTGTATGATGCGCCTGGCATACTCCTGCGTACTCGCAAAATGCAGATGGCTCATCTTGGTTATGGCATGGCGCATTGCATCGTCAATTGCTCCTCTTGTAATTTCACCCCCATGAATATGCGCGATGGGAATCTGAAACATCGCCGCTGCCGCCGCCGCGATCAAAATCTCATACCGGTCCCCGAGCAGCACAAGAAGGTCAAGTCCCGCATCCTTAAACGCCCCGGCCATTCCCTGCATTTCCTTTCCCATAGAGACGCAAATCCCATGCGGCGCGCCGGATGTAAGCTCCATGCCGACTCTCCGGCTGATTTGGAATCCGTCCTCTTCAATCTCCCGGCAGGTATACCCAAAGCTCTTCTCTAAATGCGCGCCGGTGACAATCAGATACAGCTCCAGCAAATCATCTTTACGAATCCGCTCCATCAATGGCTTTAACAAGCCGTACTCCGCCCTTGTCCCTGTAACCACGCCGATCCTGTACATCCGTTCCTTCCTTTGCTTCTATGCTCCGCCGCCATTTACGGCCGGTTCTTCTTCTGAACCGCTCCTGTCCGGCTTTTCGATCCATTCATCCGGCTCATAATCCTTTGCGGCCCGTTTCCCTATGATCTGATGCCATTCCATCGGGGAAATCCCGTTTCCCGGCCTTTTCACGGCCAGATTATCCTCTGTGAACCGCTCCCCGGCTTTTATACGCTTTGAAGCCACGATACTCTTTCTCACCGCGTCCATGTTGTGCGCCTCGGAGGAAGTCCTTCTTTTTTTCCCGTCCCCCAGCGCCGCTTCCACATTCCGGATCTCCCGCGCCATCTCTGCCAGCTCCCGGGGCTCAAGGCTCGCAGGGTGATCCGGCCCTTCCATCCTTCTGTCGAGCGTAAAATGCTTTTCTATCACGCTCGCGCCCAGGGCGGCGGCGGCAATCGGAATCGCGATCCCGGCTGTGTGATCCGAATAGCCTGTTTTTTTATGAAACATATGTTCCATCCGCTTCATTGCCAGCAGGTTGACATCCTCAAACGGGGTCGGGTACGCTGTATTGCAGTGCAGGAGTATAATCTCAGAGGAACCGCCTTTCTCAAGGATGCGGACGGCATCGCAGATCTCATCATTTTCGCTCATGCCTGTGGAAAGAATGACTTTTTTCCCGGTCTGCCCAATCCTTTCCAGATAAGGGAGATTCGTTATCTCACCGGAAGGAATCTTCCAGTAATCCATGTCAAGCGAACACAAAAATTCGATGCTTTTCAAATCAAACGGCGTCGATAAAAATCCAATCCCCAGCTGATCGCAGTACGCCTTAAGCTCTGTAAAGGCTTCAAAGGGAAGAGCCAGGCCCTTCAGCATCTCAAGCTGGGAAGGAAGCTCCCTTTCCCGTTTTTGATACTCCGCCTTTTTTGCGTCCCTTGTAACCACCTCCCCAGGCACAAAGGTCTGGAACTTTATATAATCGGCCCCGGCCTTTTTGGCCTCCTCTGCCATTTTCCTGGCAAGCCTGATATCGCCGTTGTGGTTGACCCCGGCCTCTGCAATAATCACAATTCGATTCTCACATTTCATTTCCCGCTCCATAATACGTCTCCCCCGGCAGCAGATCGCGCCTCACCGTAACGCCCGCGCCGGCCACCGCATAATCCCCGATACAGACGCCCTGCAGAACAACCGCATTCGCGCCGATCAAAACGCCCTTTCCCGTCCGGACGGCCCCGCAGAGCACGGCTCCCACCGCCACATGGGTAAAATCGCCCGCCTGATTGTCATGTTCCACGATCGCGCCAGTATTGATGATGCACATCCGCCCGACCCTTGCGTTCGTATTGACCACCGCCCGCTTGCCGATGTATGTCCCTTCCCCTGCGCAGACTCCCTCGGCCAGGACAGACGACGGATCCCGGATCACCGGAAGCCGGAAGCCTATCCACTTCAAACGCGCATATAGCCTTTCACGGAGATCGCCCTTTCCCAGGTATCCGACCGTGACGGCCGCGTTTCTGATACCGGAAGCAAAGAGCGCCTCCAGATCACGGTCCGTCCCGAGCAGGGGGATCCCAAAAGGCCCCCTCTCCCTTCCGGATTCACGGTCCACAAATCCCGCGATCTCATACCTGCCTGACTGTATGATACTGTCCGCCACACTGCCGGCATGTCCGCCGCCTCCAATCAGAATAATCGGTTCCATCCGCCCTCACCCCGCATACGCCCCCGCTGCCTTCCCCGCCCCGGCCGCGCCGGCCATCAAAAGCGCTCCAGCTTATATTTCATCTGCTCCAGCTCCTCCATCTGCCCCATATCCATCCACTGGCTTTCATCAATCACATACGTTCCTGCTTTTTGGGAACGCCGGATTGCCAGCTCTATAAGCTGCGGCAAATGGATGCTCTCCTCCTGCGGCACAAAATCCAGGAACTCCGGCTCGATGATGTAAACCCCTGTGTTGATGTTATACTCGATCGTCGGTTTTTCTGTCATGGACACGATCTGGCGGCTCTCCCCTATCTCTATCGTACCGTATGGTATGACCAGGTTTTTCCGGGCGCACACCATGGTAATTATGTTCCCGCTCCTTCTGTGGGCATCAAGCATGTCGGCATAATTGCAATCGAGCAGCACATCGCAATTCGTCATAAAAAATGTCCCGTCCACCCGTCCCTTCATATACCCAAGCCCGCCTCCTGTCCCCAGAAAGCGCTCCTCCTCGATAAAATGAAGCGTCTGGCGGACGTCCTTTTCGCTGAAATAGGCTTTTATGAAATCCTTCATATAATTCACAATGATATATACATCATTGCAGCCGTACGCCCCAAAACGGTTCATAATCTGTTCGGTGATGGTGATGCCGTCCACCGGAATCAGCGGTTTGGGCAGAATATCCGTAAAGGGGCGCAGACGGGTTCCCTTTCCGCCTGCCATGATCACCAGCGGGATGCCGATATTCTCTTTTCTTACATCCTCCGTATCCGGCTCCCGGAAGATGATATCAACCAGCTCCTGTTCCTCGTCGACGACCGGAATCACTGCCAGCTTCTTCTGGCGCATCATCGGTTCCGCCAGACGCCGCTCGCCCTCGCGTACGGCGTGCGGCTCTCGGTTCGCCGCCCTGCAGATCGATTCCCTCAGCGCGCCTCCGGACAGCAGATATCTCCGGATATCGCCGTCCGTGACAATACCGAGCAGCTTCCTTTTGTCGCAGACCAGCGCGAACCCCATTGAATTTTCATTCATCACCTTCATGGTTTCTTCCAGACTGCAGGACTTGTCTACGATATATGCATCTAATCTTCTCATATGGTTATAAACGGCGTCTCCCACACGGCAGCCGCTCGCATCCTTTCCCGGAAGAACTTTTTGTTTCATAAAGTATATATTATGAAACAATATTTCCAAAAAAATAAATACTTCCCTGTTATCATTATTATCGGTAAAAAATCAAGAATCATAAGTGCTTTTGATGAGATTTTTTGATGAGTACGAGAACATAAATAGAAAAAGTTATGTATTGTTTCAAAATATATATATTTTAATCTTTCGGATAAGGCCAACGTTCCGGCCGCCTGAACGGTTATGAAAAATCAGGAGATAAAGAAGCCCCGGGAGCCATGGCGCGGCATGGCTCCCGGGGCTTTTCTAAGCGCACATGATCCGTAAGGACACGGTAATTGTACTTTGCAAAACGCAGAGAAATCAAAGGATACTTTTTTATTCAAAAGCCTTCCGGAAGCTCCTCCCCGCTGATGACCCCCGCATCCATCGTCGCGATCTTTTCCACAGGAATCCCGCATTCCAGCAGGGATCTCTCAATCTCATCCACGATATCCCGATCCAGCACCGCGATCGCCACATAGTCAAATTCTGCCTCCAAAAGCTCCTGCATGCCCTGCACCATATGGCCGTCCGGCATCCGGCCCCGGCTGTAGCTGTCCGCCCAGCAGGCCAGCTCATAATCCGCCGTCTCATCCAGCGCTTTTACAAGCAGCGTTCCAACTGTCCCCGCACCGTACACAGCCACCCGGCTGCCTTTCTTCACCTGCGGATACGGGTACAGAAACCTGCGCGGCTTCTCCAGCAGGACAGCGTAATCGCAGTTCATAATGTACCACATTTTCAGGAATACCATATGTAAATTCCATTCATCCCAGCAGCCATGCGCATCCATTTGCTCCTTTACAAGCCGAAACCACAGCTTCACTCCTTCAAGGGATGCCTTATTCAGCGTATGCGAAGCTGAGCTCTCCCGCATCACATAATGGTATCCGCGCTCCCTCATCAAACAGACGGTTTCTGCCTCCATCAGGCACAGGATAATATGCGCATAATCTTCTCCCATGGACACCCGGTCATCGATTTGGTCCCACATGCTCCGAAACAGCCCCCTCCGTATCCCCCAGCAGACCTGCATGGCGCGTATCTGACGCCTGAAGCAGGACGAAGTGTCGATCAGCATGGGAAATACCTGCTCCATAACCTCATTTCCCGAATAAAGCCTATCCTCAACACATGTTTCGACCAAAACGCTTCGGTTCGTATAATCCTTATAATACCCCTCCATATAAACCATATCCGCGTCTGTTTCCGCCGCCCGCTCTGCAAAACGCAGTATCCGATCCGCTTCGATCCAGTCATCCCCGTCCACGCTGCACACATAATCCCCGGTCGCAAGCCCCGCTCCGGCCCTTCTGGCGCTGACAACGCCGCCGTTTTCTTTATGCAGCGCGATGACCCGGTTATCCGCCGCGGCATACCGGTCACAGATCTCTTTAGAAGCGTCGTCGGAGCCGTCGTCTATCAGAATGATCTCAATATTCCTGTAAGTCTGGCTCAGCAGGCTTTCGATACACCTCTCAAGGTAATCTTCCACATTATAGACAGGTACAACGATACTGATCTTACCGTGCTTCATCTCCTCACCTCCAGCCGTTTGCCTGGTACTGCAAAAGCCATCCTCTGACCGCATCCTCAGGCGGGGGCAGACGGAGCATGTGATGCTTCTTCTCATACTCCTCTTTATATATGTATCCGGTGATTCCCATGCCGCGAAGCGCCTCTGCCATCTCCTCCCTGTACTCGGAAGCAATGATAATGACTGCATCATGAGCGATATTTTTTGCCTGGGCAAGGGGATAACATGGGATTCCGTCAATCACCCGCCCATTTAATGCGTCGCTTTTATCCAGGAATCCCCGCACCTCAATTCCCCGGCACCTTAAATCAAATAAAAGCCGCCTGCCGTACAGGCCGGCTCCATAGATATACACAGCCTCTCCCTCCAGGACATGGCCTCCCTGACCCTCATACCTGTTTAAGCGCTCCGCACAAGCCGCAAAGCTTATGGGCATATTCCGCATGGGAACCAGCCGCGCCAATATCTGATAGAAGAAATTATAGGGGCTTCCATAAATCCGTATCTGTTCCTCCCCGGACAGCTCCCGCAGGAACATCTCATACATTTTATCCCGCTCCCTGTCCATATACGGCGACGTATTGCCTACCTGCCGCGGGTGAACCCTCACGCCGTTTACGATATCATCCATAAACACGCATGTTTCTTTTCTCAATATCCGGAACAGAAATTCATAATCCTGTGTTGTAAACAGATCCTCGCGGAACACGCCATATTGGTCAAACAGGCTCCTGTGCAGCAGCAGGCCTCCAAACTGGATCATCCCATGTATCACCGGAAACACGCTGTTTTCCAATAATTCCCGGTCATAGAACTCTGTGGTGCAAAACGGAACCATTCTCCCGTTATCCATAAAATAATTGCACGGGGCCGCCGCGATGCGCACGCCGTTTTCTTCCATCACCCTGAGCTGCTTTTCTATCTTATCCGGATAAAAGA
>QXXC01000313.1 GCA_009911305.1 Clostridiaceae bacterium
CTGCAACCCGGCGATGACCGGAATGTGGTGCAGATCAGCCAGAGAGTAGTCGTCGCTGCCCAAATACTTAGACTTGGACAGACGAGCCTCGTACACGTCGAGAACTCCGCCCAACTGCGCTTCGAGCTGCTCCACGGCGGCGGCGTCGGTCGTCATGCCCTTCATCGGCTTCACCAGAAGCTCGAAGACCAGTTTCTGCGCCGCAGCGTCGAACTTCTGGGTTTCAACTTCCAACCAAACTCCGATGATCGCCATTTTCTTAGGATCCTCGCAGATCAGCGAGGTTCCCTTGTCGGCATACGCATGCGCGATGTATCTGGTGATGGCCCTCGATTCGAAGAGTTTGAGATCGCCGTCTTCGAAGCCTGGCACCTGCCCGAATGGGTTGATCGAGATGAAGGGCTCCTTCTTCTGCTGGCCACTTGCGAGATCGACCGTCACGAACTCGTGATCAAGGCCTTTTTCCGCTAAGCAGAGGAGAACTCTTTTGGCTGCGGGAGAGAAAGGGTGACCGTGGACCTTAATCGCCATTGCTGCTGCTGGTTTCTGCTAGAATTTGGAAATGAA
>QXXC01000314.1 GCA_009911305.1 Clostridiaceae bacterium
GAAATCTCTCATTTTATTAATTAAGGAAGAATATGTCTTGCTGCGGAGGAAACTGTGGTTGTGGAGCTAACTGCGGCTGCGGCAATGGCTGCGGCGGGTGCAAGATGTACCCTGACATGAGCTACTCGGAGGTCGCCGCCCCCACTGAGACCTTGGTTCTCGGCGTTGCTCCCCAAAAAAACGATTTTTGAGGGAGAGTCTGCAGAAGGCGGTGCTGAGAACGGGTGCAAGTGCGGAGCAAACTGCACCTGCAATCCATGCAACTGCAAATGAGTTAAGTGGGCGACGAAGCAGAGGCGATGAAGAAGAAGATGATTAGTATTAATGAATGTCGTTATAGTGTATATGTGTTATATTTAACTTTGTGTCAGTGTCTGCAAAGGAGCAGATCATCATCATCATCATCATCTTGAGTGATGGAGTGATGGTAATCTAGCTAGCCTTTTCGTAATAAAAGTAAGCCATGAAAATGGCTGCTTTTGGAGTCGTCTGTGTTTTAAGTTCAGTTAGTGTTGCCATCTGATCTCTGCTGCCCCCTCTATCTAATCGTTATGCCTGAGGCTGAG
>QXXC01000315.1 GCA_009911305.1 Clostridiaceae bacterium
GCTGCGGAGCGGGCCGCGTCCGTGACGGTCGTTGCAAGGCGCTGCATTGCCGTCTGTGCGCTTGTGTTCGCCTTATTCCATCCGCTGTCTAAAGCGGTGTTTACGTCGTTGCCCAGTGTCGTCGCCGCCTGGGTTACTGCCTGGCTGTTTCCGGTCATGCCCCTCCCGATTGCCGTTGCCCCCTGGGTTCCGGCTGTCGTCATGGTAGTGGTAAGCCCGGAAGTGTCTACCGCCAGCGCGCTGGTGTTTATGGTGGTTCCAGAAAGCCCGGTATTAAGTCCGGTCGTAAATGCTGTCGCCCCCTGGGTTCCGGCTGCTGTCATGTTGGTGCTGATTGCCCCTGCATCCAAAAGCCCGCTTGTGTCTACTGGGGTAGCAAGTCCGGCGCTGAGGCTGGTGTTTAATGCTGTCGCCCCGGTCATTCCCATGTTGGTCATGTTGGTGCTGAAAGCCGCCGTATCAAGCCCGCCGGATGCCATGCTTTCGGTTAAGCCTGTAGAGAAGGCCGTCCCCGCCTGGGTTCCGGCTGCCGTCGCCCCACTGGTGTCCATTCCGCTGAAAGCGTT
>QXXC01000316.1 GCA_009911305.1 Clostridiaceae bacterium
GCTGCGGAGCGGGCCGCGTCCGTGACGGTCGTTGCAAGGCGCTGCATTGCCGTCTGTGCGCTTGTGTTCGCTTTATTCCATCCGCTGTCTAAAGCGGTGTTTACGTCGTTGCCCAGTGTCGTTGCCGCCTGGGTTACTGCCTGGCTGTTTCCGGTCATGCCCGTCCCGATTGCCGTTGCCCCCTGGGTTCCGGCTGTTGTCATGGTAGTGGTAAGCCCGGAAGTGTCTACCGCCAGCGTGCTGGTGTTTATGGTGGTTGCTGAAAGCCCGGTATTAAGCCCGGTTGTAAAGGCTGTCGCCCCCTGGGTTCCGGCTGCTGTCATGTTGGTGCTGATTGCTCCTGCATCCAAAAGCCCGCTTGTGTCTACCGGGGTAGCAAGTCCGGCGCTGAGGCTGGTGTTTAATGCCGTCGCCCCGGTCGTTCCCATATTGGTCATGTTGGCGCTGAAAGCCGCCGTATCAAGCCCGCCGGATGCCATGCTGTCGGTTAAGCCCGTAGAGAAGGCCGTCCCCGCCTGGGTTCCGGCTGCCGTCGCCCCACTGGTGTCCATTCCGCTGAAAGCGTT
>QXXC01000317.1 GCA_009911305.1 Clostridiaceae bacterium
GAGAGAGAGAGAGAGAGAGAGTCTATTTGACAGTTACTTTTCCGACCATGCCAGCTCCTTGGTGAGGAGAGCAGTAGAAAGAGTAAGTGCCCGGAGCAGTCAAGGTGACGGCGTAGGTCTCTCCCTTGGCGTTGAGGAGGTCTTCCTCCGACATCGAAATCTTGGCGACGTCGACGCCGGCGGGAACCTCGTCCTCGTCGAAAACAACGTTGTGGGGGAAGCCGGCGTTGTTCTTGAACACGATCTTCTCACCGGAAGCAATCTCGAAGTTTTGTGGGATGAAAACGAGCGCGCCGTCGTCGCTGCCAAGAGTGACGTCGAGGGCCAACGCATTGCTCGCGATGATCGCGGAGGCGGCGGTGGCGGCGACCGCCACGCCGAAGTCCTTCAAGGAGGCCTTCACGGCCAGCTTGGGGGCGGCCATGCGGACGGAGACGGCGGGCTTGGCGGAGGAGGCGCCTGCAGCCTTGAGGCCGGTGAACGATGGGATGGCGACGGCGGCGGAGATGGCGGCCATTGCTTTTTTCTTTGATCAAGATTGGATTTTTATTCGAAAGCGGTG
>QXXC01000318.1 GCA_009911305.1 Clostridiaceae bacterium
GCCGGGGGCATGCAGGCGACAGGGGATTATGTGTGCAGCGTGGACGGGGATGACTGGATCGAGCCGGACCGGATGCAGAATTTTGCAGAGCAGGGAGCCGCGACGGGCGCTGACATGGTGTATATGGAGGGATATTATAAGGAATATGAGGGCAGGAGCTCCCTCATCCAGTCAGAGATACCGGAGGGCTTATATACAGGCGCAGAGGTTATGGAGGAGCTGTTTCCGCTGCTGATCCGTACGGAATGCTGCTTCAGGCGTCCGCTGCGCGGGACGCTCTGGTGCTGGGGATTCAGACGGGAGCTGTTTCAGAGAATGCGTGCGAAAATGGACAACCGGATATCCATGGGAGAGGATCATGCGCACCTCATGCTCTGTATGCCGGAAGCAAAAACGGTGTTCCTGATGAAAGATGCAGGATACCACTATGTCATGCGGGAGGATTCGATCACCCATACGCTGAACCGGGCGTCCCTTGAGGGCCTGAAGATATGGTTTGGGATCGTGAAGGAACAGATGGCGGCGCATGACTGCAGCCGCGCTTTATATTTACATAT
>QXXC01000319.1 GCA_009911305.1 Clostridiaceae bacterium
CGTCCAGGGCGAAACAGTAACAGAGGCTATTGTAGCCGCCACGGCTTCAAATAGTAAATACAAGAATACCGTAAAAGAAGGAGGAACCAAGAATGCCACAACCATTTAACAACGCGGTCATGACCAACGCAGGGGCGAGGCTTCTGACCAGGGCGCAGGCCGGGGAAATCAAGATAGAGTTTACCCGGATCGCAGTAGGCAACGGCAATTATACCGCAGCCGAAAAGACGCTGGATGCGCTGCAGAAGCGGACAGCCCTTAAATCGCTTAAGAACAGTTATACCCTTTCGGATATTGACGTATTCAGCGATTACAGCGTGAAGGTAACGGCGCTTATTACGAACCAGGACCCAGTAACCGGGCAGACCCTCGTAAACGCCGGGTATTACATTAACGAGATGGGCTTATTTGCCAAGGTAAAGGACGGAGCGGACAGCACGGAAATCCTTTACAGCATCACCACCACAGCCGGGGACAACGGCGACTTTATGCCGCCCTATAACGGATATAACCCGGCGCAGATCACCCAGGATTATTTTGCAACCGTAAACAACAG
>QXXC01000320.1 GCA_009911305.1 Clostridiaceae bacterium
GTAATACCTTGTCGCGTAATTGGCGACTTGCATGAAGGCTCAACGAGAGTTCTACTGTCCCCGCCATGACGCTAGTGAAAACAATCAGTCTGGTGCACAATCCAGACCCCTCCATCTGAAAGCGAAGACCCCATGGAGTTTCACTGCAACCTGTTGTTGTTGTAAGAATTGGCATGTGTAGGGTAGGCGGGAGACGTTACCCAGGAAGGTGCGCTAGCATCTCTCCGAGTCACCGATGAAACACCGCCCTTGTCAATTTTTACGACTCACCTCTCCGGAGGAACAGCTATAGGCAGGCAGTTCGGGTGGGGCGCCACGCCCTCAAAAAGATAACAAGGGCGCCCAAAGGTTAGCTCAGGTAGGTCAGAAATCTACCGAAGAATGTAAGGGTATAAGCTAGCTTGACTCGGAACCAGACAATAGGGTTCGGAGATAGGAAACTATGGCCTAGCGAACCAATCAACCTCCTGAATGGGGGTGATTGATGTCAGAAAAATTACCCTGGGGATAATTGAGTTGTCACGAGCAGCTACACGCGCGCTACAAAGGGCGGC
>QXXC01000321.1 GCA_009911305.1 Clostridiaceae bacterium
GGAGCAATAAACAGAATTAAAATAACTGAAGTCCCAAATTCACAAGCAGAGATACACAGTCACTCTCTCTCTCTCGATCTCCTCTTTTATTTAATTCCATAAACCTAGCAAGATCAATGAGCGAAGTAGATCTAGAGAAAGAAAAATATCTACGAGATCAGTCGCTGTCGCTGCTGCTGCTGCTGCCGTGATCGTGGCCGTGCTCCTTCTTCTTCTTGTCCTTCTTCTTCTTCTTCTCCTTGTTTTCGTCGCTGCCGCCGTCGCCGCCGTGGATCTTGTCTTTGATCTTGTCCACCAGTCCTTCCTTGTGCTCGCCTTCGCCCTTCTTGTGCTGCTCTCCCGATCCGTAGCCGCCGTGCTCGGCCTTCTTGTGCTCCTCGCCGCCGTAGCCGTGCTCGACCTTCTTGTGCTCCTCGCCGCTGTAGCCGTGCTCGGCCTTCTTGTGCTCCTCGCCTTCCTTTTTGCCGCCCATGCCTAGCTTCTCTTCGATCTTGTGGATGATTCCTGCCATTTCTCTCTATTAACTGTGAATTCCCTCTCTTTGTTTTGC
>QXXC01000322.1 GCA_009911305.1 Clostridiaceae bacterium
CTTGAAGCTGCTCGTATTGCCTGCAACAAGTATATGACCAAGTTTGCTGGAAAGGATGCTTTCCACTTGAGGGTCAGGGTCCATCCCTTCCATGTGTTGCGTATTAACAAGATGCTGTCGTGTGCTGGAGCTGATAGGCTCCAAACGGGCATGAGGGGTGCTTTTGGAAAGCCCCAGGGTGTTTGTGCCCGTGTGGCCATTGGGCAGGTTCTTCTCTCTGTCCGCTGCAAAGATGGCAACAGCCACCATGCGCAGGAGGCCCTTCGTCGTGCCAAGTTCAAGTTCCCTGGTCGTCAAAAGATCATTGTCAGCAGGAAGTGGGGGTTCACAAAATTCAGCCGCAGCGATTACGTGAAGGGGAAAGCAGAGAGCAAGATTGTACCTGATGGAGTCAATGCCAAGTTTCTGGGATGTCATGGGCCGTTGGCCAATCGTCGACCGGGACAAGCATTTTTATCCGAGGGGCCAAGAGCTTAGGATCTGCAGCTGATTATATTTTTATCTTTTGGGAGACATAAAAATGACTTATACTATTTTCGAG
>QXXC01000031.1 GCA_009911305.1 Clostridiaceae bacterium
CATGCGGGCGGCTTTTTCTTCCCATGACTGGGAAACAGGGGGCCTGCGCGGCGACATAATCCGCATTATGTCCCCCATATCCTGACAGAGCCGCAGGAAGATCCGCCCCCCATCTCTTTCCCGTCTCAAATCACAAGCTGCAGCCGCTCAATCAGCCGTTTATGCTCCGTCTCTGTAGTCATGACATAGATCCGCGTCGTATTGATGCTGCTGTGCCCCAGGATATCCGCCAGCTTTACGATGTCTTTCCCCATGCCGTAAAAGGTACGCGCAAACAGCTTCCTCAAATTATGCGGAAACACCTTGCTGGCCTTTACCCCCGCCTTCCCGCAGATCCGTTTCATCTCCGCCCAGATACGGCTGCGGTTTAAGGGCTTTCCGCTTTTCGCCCTGAAAATCACCCCGCAGCGTATCCCCTGTTTCCTGGAAAATGCCAGCAAAAGCTTCCTCAGCTTTCCCGGTATGAGAATGACGCGTGTTTTATTTTTGCAGGAAACCGTAACCGCTCCCTGGCGCACGGATTCCACAGTGAAATACTTAAGCTCCGACACCCGTATCCCTGTCCCGCAGATCGTCTGCAGCAGCAGGCACAGGCGCGGCCGGGCCCGGGAGGCCTCCACGAGGCGCAGATATTCCGCTTTTTTCAGTTCCCTGTCTCCGGCAGTGTAAATCTGGCGCTGTATCTTTATATTCTTCACCCTGCAGTCCCCGCGCCCCAGATAAGTAAGAAGGCTGTTGACCGATGACAGCATGGAGTTAATACTCCCCGCCTTATATCCCTGCTCCAAAAGCCGTCCCTTATACTCCATCACTGCCTCCCTGGCAATCGCCCTGCCGCCCAGGAAAGCGGCAAAGCTGCGCGCATCCCGGAGGTATTTGTCAATTGTAGCCGCACTTTTTTCTTCATTTGCCAAATGTAACTGATACTGGAGCATTATTTCTTCTGTCAATGTCCTCTGAGCCATGCTGAATCCTCCATTCTTAGCAAATCTGTACTCCCAAAATCCCGACGCGCCGG
Organism: Clostridiaceae bacterium; assembly: GCA_009911305.1. Taxonomy (GTDB): domain Bacteria; phylum Bacillota; class Clostridia; order Lachnospirales; family Lachnospiraceae; genus Otoolea. The sequence continues at coordinate 1,019 of QXXC01000031.1, forward strand.
AGCGTGTCTGAGACATGCGTTCTGCCGGATGCGCCTGAATCAACGCACGTTCAAACGGCCGCGCTCCCCGCGTGATGGCGGATCACCTCAAAGCGCTCCAGCGTCACCGCCTCCCCCTCCGCGATACCCGCCTTCTTTCTGGCAATGGCAATCTGCTGCTCTGCAGTGTCAACCCCCTCCAGATCCGGCAGCAAAAGCCCTCTCCTCGCTCCGTTTGAGACGATCACCCCATACCGCTTTACATCAAGTTCCGCAGGCGATGCGATCCGCTCCTTTTCCCCCAGCACATCAACGCTGATCTCCAGCCGCCCCAGCTCCCGGCGTTCCACGGCCGGAAACCGCGGATCCCGGCTGCACGCGCTGACCGCGTTTGCTATAATCTCCTCCGCCAGCGAGGGCTGCACAGCCTCAATGGCGCCGATACAGCCGCGGAGCGCGCCGGCCTCCTTTATGGATACAAACGCGCCGGCCCGGGAACGGTAAAGCTCCTGCGGGAGGCCCTCCGGAACCGAAAGGACGGCGCCGGCGCTGACATATTCCTCTATCGCTCTGCGCGCAAGGCTCACACAGGCGTCCTCCTGCTCCCGTAAAGCCTCAATCCTCCGGCGCTCCTTTTCTTCATATATTGTAAGGAAATGCCTTCCCGGCTCATCGCCGAAAGCCTCATAGCAGCAGATCCCATAGCCCACGCCGAACGGTCCCTCATAGGAAAGCGCCTCTGCCTTTACACCCATGCCGTCCAGCGCGCCGGCCATCACAACAAAGGAGCGGTGGCCGCATTCCCCGGCTTTCTCACAGAACGTCTCAGGAAACTCGAACAGTCTGCCAAAATCCCCCTTTCCCATGACCTCCATGATCCTCCGGTCATACGCCGGCCCCTCCTCCTGATAACCGTACGGGCCGTCCTCCTTCAGCCGATGGGACAGATCCCCGCTGGCGACGACCACGATCCGCCGGCCGAGCCGTTTGGCCGTCTCTTGGATACACTTCCCCAGCTCATAATGCATGGCAAGGGGAAGGCCGGACAGGCCGATTCTCACCAGACGGCAGCCGCCCCCGCGCGCATTGATGAAATACAGCGGAACCATGGTCCCGTGATCCAGGCTTTCCTCCCGTTTCCCCAGCGTTCCCGCCGCAAGCCCCTGCGCGTCTGCCTGCCGGCAGAGCTCCCGCACAAACTCCTGGTCGTAGAGGACCTCCATCGCCTCTTCCGACGCCCCGAACGCGCCAAAATCCCCCCGGGCCCCATCTCCGGGCGAGATATGGAAATAATCCGCATACATCGTCTGGTGCGGCGAGAGGAGAACGAGAGTCTCCGGCTCCATGCGGCGGATCCTCTCAGCCGCCTCCCGATATGCCGAAGCCGTCTTCTCAAGCCTTCCCTCCTCTCCCCTTCCGATTGCCGGTATAAGGATCGGCGGATGAGGCAGCATAAACGCTCCTGATACTCCCATAGCAAAACCTCCTTAATCGTTCAAAGAAATGCAAAAACAGCCCGGGAACAATCTCCCGGGCCATTCTCTATCGTGCCCTGGCTGTGCGTTACAGCCATACGCGCCTGTTACAGTATTACATATTACATACCGGGGCCGCCCGGACCGCCGCTGCCTCCGGGCGTATTGCCTCCCGGGGAGGGAACGCCGCCTCCGGGAGCGTCCTGCCCCTGGCCGTCCTGCGGCGTCTGCGGGCTCTGCGGCGCCGTCTGTCCGTTATTCTCCCCCGGATTCACGCTGCCCGGATTCTGCGGCGTTGTTGTCCCCTCTGCCGGCGCGCCTGTTGTCTGCGCCGGAACCGTCGGAGCAATGCCTTCTCCTCCCGGGCCCTCCCCGGCCGGACCGCCCTCGGACGGAAGGAGGTTCGCATCCATGGATTCCGCCTCGCTCGATTCCGTCGTCTCCGCCGCGGTTGTCAGGACAACGCCTGAGGTGTTTCTCTTAATCTGTGCCGACTTCCCGCGGTAACTGCTGTTGTGGAAAAATTCGCGGCTCACCTCAACCCCATCCTTGGTTATAACCAGATAGGTGCTCCAGGACGTGCCCGGAACCCCTTCCTTTACAATCTTCTCCTCATCCGGCTGCAGCGTCTGATCCTCTTCATACACAGGAGCCGGCGGATCAAGATTTCCGGACTTCTTGGACTCCATCTTGACCTTGGTGCCTTCCTCCAGGATCGGGATGCCGTAGACCGATATCGTCAGCTCCGGAGCCGAGAAGCTCGTCTTAATGGCAATCGGGTAATCCGATGTATTGACAAACTTAAAGTCCGGCCCGCCGTAGCTGACCGCCGCGTCCTCGCCCGGGGTCACATAGGACGGCTCATATGTGTGGGCCTTGCGCTCCGTCGTCTTAAGCCCTGCAAAAATCACCGCATTGTAAAGGGTCGAGGACACCTGGCAGACGCCGCCGCCCGGCTCCTGCACGATCTCGCCGTTCAGATAAGCCGTCGCGGGCTTATAGCCCTTCTCCACGGTGCGCGCCCCTGTCGTATCATTAAAGGAAAATGCCTGCCCCGGATTTACAATCGTGCCGTTTAACGCCTCGCATGCCAGGCGGATATTCTCATTCCGGTTGCTGTTGGAGGTGGTCTTCGTGGTATAGGTCCCGATGGTCTTGTACCGCTCCGCAAGCTGGGCCGCTGTCGTGTCCGGGGAAACCTCCCGCACCTGCGCCTCGATCACCGCGTCGTAATCCTTTTGCGCCACGGCTGCCAGCATATCCTGCGCCAGCTTGTCCTGATCAATCACCAGGCCGTTGCTGCCCTCCGTGAAGGTAAACTTGCCGGATTGCTTGTCATAGCCGGAAATGCCGCCGTTCTTGGCCACCATGTTCCAGCTTCCCGCCACCAGAGCCGCCTCTGACTTGGCCGCGTCCAGAAGGTTCGCCGTATCGATCTCATAGCTCTCGCCCGGCTTCAGTTCGCTGGCATAGATTCCCTCCAGAAGCTCGTCCAGCTTGGCCTCCATCAAATTGTTGACCTCTGTCTCCTTATCCTGATACGTCACCTTCATGCCCCAGTTATACTGATCCAGAATCGCCTTCCTGGCCGCCTCCTGGGAAAGGCCCATGATGTTCACGCCTTCCACTGTAACCTGCTCGCCGCCCGCCGTCTCCTCCAACGTGCTGCTCTCCGACGCCTCCTCGCTGCTTACTTTGTCGTTCTCCTTCCCCTTACAGCCTTTAACCGCAAGGGAAATGCATAAAATCAGTATTATAATTCCCGCTGCGCCCAGAAGGACAGCCGGCGCTGCCGAAGCGCGCCTCCTCCTGTGCCTTCCGTGATGACCGGATGAATAAGAATACCGCGCCGGCCCGCTGTGGCCGGACTGGCTGTGTCTCGTATGCGCCCCATAATCCGAGCGGCCTGTACGGCCGCTTCCCTGAGAAACACGCCCGCTCCCTGAAGAACGGCCGGAGCCTGCTGTATGGCTTCTTCCCGCCGATGTCCTGCTCCCCGAAGAACGCCCCGAAGCCCCGGAGCCCGCTGCCCTTCTGCCCGAACCGCTGTTATAATTACTACTCATTTCCTATCACCCGTCTGTCGTTTATTTATCATTTGTTTCCCTGCATAAATTCGCTTCATGATGTATGAAACCGCGGCCGCTGTCCCTGCGGCCTTCATGAAGGATATCAAAGTACAGTATAGCACACTTCGCGGAAAAAGAAATGACTAATTTCTTAATATTCGTAAAATTGCAGAGGCGGCTGTCTGTAACCTTTGCTCAGAAAAAATACCCTGCGTTTACTGACATATAAACAGCGGCTCCGGGCATTCATTACGGTTCAAGGGCGCATCTTTTTGCGCCGCTTCTTCTTAATACTTGCATTCCTGCTCCCATGCTATATAATATATAATGCCAGTCATAGTAAAAATGGATAAACAGCAGGGGGTACGGCTATGAATGTAAACGACTTTGTATGGACCCGCGAACCGGAACGCTGCCAGCGATCGGATGACCGCATTGAGGTAGTCACAAAACCGCATACCGATTTATGGCAGAGGACGTATTATCATTTTCAAAATGATAATGCGCCTGTCTTTCAGATGGAAACAGAGGAGCCATATTTCAGCTTTACCGTTAAAACGGAATTTGAAACCAGCAGCCACCGGTTTGATCAATGCGGCATCGTCATGTATCTGGACAGTGAAAACTGGTTAAAGGCATCTGTTGAATATGAAAATGAAGCCTGCCAGTATTTAGGCAGTGTTGTGACAAATTTCGGCTATTCCGATTGGGCTACCACGGCGATCGACGCGTCTGTAAAATCCATGTGGTACCGCTTCAGCCGCAGGGAGGATGATTACTGTATCGAATGTTCCCGTGACGGAATAGTTTTTACTCAAATGAGGATATGCCATATGTTTCGCGGCAGCGGAAGCATCCGGTTCGGAATCTATGCCTGTTCTCCGGAACATTCCTCTTTTACGGCCGTCTTTACGCACATGCAGCTAACCGAATGCCAGTGGAAACCTCACAGCGGCCAGAAGCCCGATACATAACCATAATGGACTCCCGGAAAACCGGCCGCAAAGGCAGGCGCGGGGAGGCTCCGGGTGTACATCATATAATAAGGAGACTCCAACGTGAAAAAAGACATGACCTCCGGCCCGGAGTGGGCCGTTATCCTCTCCTTCTCCCTTCCGATCATGGGCGCAAACCTCCTGCAGGTGCTCTACAATTTCGCCGACAGCGTGATCGTAGGCAACTTCATCGGTTCCACGGCCCTGGGCGCGGTCGGCCTGACCAATTCCATGACCTGGCTTCTGGTCGCCTTCTGCAGCGCGCTCGGATCCGGCGCGAATATCGCGGCGTCCCAGTTCTTCGGCGCCGGAAAGGATACGGAGATTAAGGAAACCATCGCCGCCTCTTACCTCATGGCCGCAGCCTTAAGCGCGGTGCTGACGCTTCTGTGCATCCTCGCCGCCCGGCCGGTGATCGACGGCTTTTTAAAGGCCCCGCCGGAGATGAGCGCGGACAGCAGGGCCTATTTCCTCATCTATTCCTGTGGGATCGTATTTCAGCTCCTCTACAATGTGACCTACGGCATCCTCCGGGCGCACGGGGATTCCAGAGGGGCCCTGTACTTCCTGCTCATCTCGGCCTTTGTCAATATCGCCCTTGACTGCCTTTTTATCCTGGTCTTCCGGATGGGCGTCCCCGGCGCGGCGTTTGCCACAGTCATCGCGCAGGCCGGATCCGCGATCGCCAGCATGCTCTATCTCAGGAAGCAGTTCCCGGACCTGCTTCCCGAACCGCGCTATCTCCGCGCCTGGAAGAAACAGACCTGGCTTTTAACGCGCCTGAGCGTGCCCATCATCTTGCAGAGCACGGTGACGTCATTCGGCTTTATTATCCTGCAGAGGCTCATCAATTCCTTTGGCGCGCCGAGCATTGAGGGCTATTCGGCTATGATGCGGATCGAGCAGCTCGCCCACATCCCCTCCCAGAGCTTCAATGTCGCCCTGTCCAGCTTTACCGGGCAGAACATCGGAGCCGGCCAGACGGAGAGGGCCAGAAAGGGCTGGCGCTCTGCCATCACAATGGGCGTCCTCATCAGCGCCGCCATCAGCGCGCTGGTCCTGCTCTTTGACGATCCTCTCTTAGGCCTGTTCCATATCACCGGGGAATCGCTGCGCCGCGGGCGGGAGCACCTTGATATCCTGATGCTCTTTATCTGGACCAATACCATTATGAATATCACCTGCGGCTTCCTCCAGGGGGCGGGCGACGTCAAAATCCCGGCCGTCTCCGGCTTTGTCAACCTTGGTATACGGCTGTCTCTGTCGTATCTTCTGGCGGCGACATCCGTGGGCTTCCGCTGCTACTATGTCAGCATGCCGCCGGCCTGGTGTATTTCCTGCCTTCTGGTCGTGTGGCATTACAGGAGCGGGAAATGGAAGGAGTCTTGTATTGTAAAGGAGAAGTGAGCGCAGGAATATCTGCAGGCTTCAAGGAAAGGAAACGCTTCATGATCAACATCAAAGAAATCACAGACTTTGACGCCCCGGAGCTGGACGTCTATGCCCGTCTGACAGAAGGGCAGCTTCTGAACCGCCATGAGCCGGATAAGGGCCTGTTTATCGCCGAAAGCCCCAGGGTGATTGAACGCGCCCTGGACGCCGGATACACCCCTGTGTCGCTTCTTCTGGAACAAAAGCATATCGAAGGGCAGGCAAAGGAGATCATCCGCCGCTGCGGGGAGATCCCTGTCTTTACAGGCGATTTCGTTCTTCTTGCAAAGCTCACGGGCTTTCACTTAACGCGCGGCGCACTCTGCGCCATGCGGCGGAAGTCTCTTCCCGCCCCCGAAGAAATCTGCGCCGGCGCAAAACGGATTGCGGTGCTTGAGCATATCATGAACCCCACCAATGTCGGCGCGATCTTCCGCTCTGCCGCAGCGCTCGGCATTGATGCCGTGCTGCTTTCGCCTGCGTGCAGCAATCCGCTCTACCGCCGTTCCATACGCGTCAGCATGGGGGCCGTATTCCAGATACCGTGGACTTACCTCGGCCGGGAGGAAGCTCCGAAGGACAGCCCCGGATGCCTGGCGGAAACGGATCTCTCCCTCCTTAAGAAGCTCGGCTTTAAGACGGCCGCCATGGCCTTAAGCGATCGCGCCCTGCCGATCGATGATCCGGTACTGGCTTCAGAGGAGCAGCTCGCCATTGTACTGGGAACCGAGGGCGACGGGCTGGCCGCGCCCACGATTTCCGGCTGCGACTATATTGTGCGTATACCCATGTCGCACGGGACGGACTCCCTGAATGTCGCCGCCGCCAGCGCAGTCGCTTTCTGGCAGTTGAGAAAGCAGGGGTAACATCAGCGCTTGCTGTATCACCTGCGCATATGCGCAGGATGTTTCTTCGACAGCGTCAATCCAGAGCATATTAAAACAGGCGCAGGATCGTCTCATACATCCGGATCCCGCGCCTGTTTCTTATGCTTTATTTCTTATGCTTTATACCTCAGGCCATACCATCGTTTTTCCTATGATGGGCAAACGCCCGGGAAACCCTTGTTCCGCGTACGCATCGTAAGGAACTCCCGCCCTTTATTTCACAACCAGATTGACGATCCGCCCCGGAACATAGATCTCCTTGACGATATTTCCCGTCAGCTTGTCCTTCACCGCCTCTTTTCCGGCTGCGATGGCGTCCTCCTTTGACACATCCGCCGCCAGCGTCACGACAGCCCTGGTTTTTCCGTTGATCTGAACCGCAATCTCCTTCTCGTCGTCCTTCATCTTCTCCGCGTCGCACTCCGGCCACTGGGCGTGGAAAACACTGTCCGTCCCGCCTAACACCTGCCACAGCTCCTCTCCTAAGTGCGGGGCAAACGGCGCCAGCAGCACCACAAAGGTGCGCAGCGTCTCCCGGTCAATGCCGCCCTCCTTTTTATTCAGCTCCATGAGGCGGTTATTGTACTCCATAAAGCCGGATATTACAGTATTTAAGCTGAACTGCTCAAAGCGCTGCTCAATATCATAGATCAGCTTATGGCGCGTCTTCACCATCTCCCTGGTAGCCTTCACGTCTTTGTCCTTATTGTCCATCACCAGATTGTAGAAACGGTTCAGGAAACGGGAAACTCCCTCAATTCCTCTGTCGTCCCACTCAGCGTCCAGCTCCGGCGGCCCCACAAACAGCTCATACAGCCGCAGGGAATCGCAGCCGTAATCGCGGACCAGCTCGTCCGGGGAAACTACATTTCCCTTGGATTTGCTCATCTTGATGCCGTTTTTGCCGGTAATCATGCCCTGGTTAAAGAGCTTTTTAAACGGCTCGTCAAAATCCACTGCGCCGATGTCATACAAAAACTTCGTATAGAATCGCGAATACAGAAGATGCAGCACCGCATGCTCGACGCCGCCGATGTACATATCCACCGGAAGGTATTGATCCGCTTTCTCCCTGGAAACCAGCTCCTCTGTGTTCTTGCTGTCCACATAGCGCAGGAAATACCAGGAGGAACCGGCCCACTGGGGCATGGTGTTCGTCTCCCTCTTCGCCGGCGCGCCGCAGCAGGGGCAGGTCGTATTCACCCACTCGTCGATCGCGGCCAGAGGCGATTCCCCGGTGCCTGTGGGCTGGTAGCTGTCAACCTTCGGAAGCTCTAACGGGAGCTGATCCTCCGGAACCGGGACATTGCCGCACTTTAAGCAGTGCACGATCGGGATCGGCTCGCCCCAGTAGCGCTGACGCGAAAATACCCAGTCGCGCAGCTTATAATTCACACGCTTGTGGCCGATTCCCATCTTCTCAATCATCTCCGGCGCTTCCTTTTTAAGCACCGCAGACTCCATGCCGTTCCAGTCTCCGGAATTGATCATGGTTCCCGACGCATCCGTGTACGCCTCGGTCATGGACGCGATCTCCTTCCCGTCCTTTGCGATCACCTGGATGATGGGGATATTGAACTTTCTGGCAAATTCAAAGTCGCGGTCATCGTGGGCCGGCACGCACATAATCGCGCCCGTGCCGTAATCGGCCAGCACATAATCCGACAGCCAGATCGGAACCTTTGCCCCATTTAACGGGTTCACCGCATAGCTTCCCGTAAACACCCCCGTCTTTTCCTTATCCTGCAGACGATCCACATTGGAGCGCATGGAGGAGTCGAAGATATACTTCTCCACCGCATCCCTCGTCTCATCCGTGGCCAGGCTCTTTGCCATCGCATGCTCCGGAGCCAGTACCATAAACGTCGCGCCGTGCAGCGTATCAGGCCGCGTGGTGTAAACGGTAATCTTCTCTTCCTTTCCCTCGACCGGGAAATCCACCTCCGCGCCGTAGGACTTGCCGATCCAGTCCGTCTGCATCTTCTTTACCTTTTCCGGCCAGTCCAGCTTGTCTAAGTCATTCAAAAGGCGCTCCGCATATGCCGTGATTTTAAGCATCCACTGACGGAGATTTTTCTTCGTCACCGTCGCGCCGCAGCGCTCACAGCAGCCGTTTACCACCTCCTCATTCGCCAGTCCCGTCTTACACGACGGGCACCAGTTGATGGGAAATTCCTTCTCATAGGCCAGGCCCTTTTTAAACATCTGCACAAAGATCCACTGCGTCCATTTATAAAATCCCGGATCCGTGGTATTGACCTCCATATCCCAGTCATAGATGGCCGCAATCTCGCCGATCTGGCGTTTGATGTTCTCCACATTCTCCGCCGTCGAGATCGCCGGGTGGACGCCCATCTTAATCGCATAATTCTCCGCCGGAAGCCCGAACGCATCCCAGCCCATGGGGTGAATCACATATTTTCCCTTCAAAAGCTGATAACGGCTCCATACATCCGAGATTACGTATCCTCTCCAGTGCCCCACGTGAAGGCCGCTGCCGGACGGATACGGAAACATATCCAGACAGTAATACTTCTCCTTTTTCCCGTCATTTACATTGATCGGGTTCTTCTCCCAGTTGGCACGCCATTTCTTCTCAATGGCTGTGTGATTGTACTGCGCCATGTTTTTTTCCTCCTGCATTTTCAATCTTCTTAATTTCCCGCCGCGCAGGGCGCATCCCGCGTCCGCATCTGTTTTCCCCGCCCGCGCGCCGCTCCAGCGGCATTCTGCATCGGCGTATGCATAAAAAGCCCCCGTCTCCATCTAAGATAGAGACGCAGGGCTGTCATACTTTACTCCACTACGCGGTACCACTCTATTTCATGTATATAACACATGCTCTTTCATCTTCCCTGTAACGGGCGGACCCGGCTCTGCTTACACAGGAAAACGGTGTTCCCGTCCTCTGTTTCCCCTTCGGCAGGCTGCTCCGAGGCCAGTTCGGCTGCGCTCCATAACTGCCTCGCACCCCACGGCAGCTCTCTGATATGTCCTTCAGCCTACTACTCCTCTTCACGGCATTTTTACTATGTGATAATGTACCATATCCGGGCGGGGTTGTCAAGCCGGGGCATCATTCACTCCACGGTAAACGCATGATTTGATATCTCTGTATCAGAAAAAATCTGCGATATTGTATTTCATCACTGACAATCTCCGCACAATCGTGTACAATGATTTTCATAACTTCCTGAAAGGAAAGATTCCGGATCCGAAAGCCCCATACAATCAGAGACATTTGCGTTTACCGTGTTATTGAGAGAACCTTCTATAAAAAATCTTGAAGACATTTTTCTCCTGCCCTCGTTTAATAGGTAAGACCGACAGGAAAGGGGGCGATCCGAATCAATGCTGAACAGCGGCTGGAACATTGGATAGACCAGTATCAGAATTTAATTTACTCGATTTGCTACAAATTCACCGCCAATTATTTTGACGCTGAGGATCTCGCCCAGGAAACCTTTCTTTCGGCGTACAAAAGCATGGCGTATTTTGACGGCGGCAATGAGCGCGCCTGGCTCTGCCGGATTGCGACGAACAAGTGCCTGGACTACTTAAAACGGGCCGGCCGGAAATCGGTTCCCACTGACGATGAATATTTCACGGCCATCGCCGCTCCCGGCTCCGTGGAGGAAACGATGCTGGAGGATGAGGTGAGGCGCAGGCTCTTTCATTGCTGCAATTCCTTAAAGGAGCCTTACAAAAGCGTGGCTCTGGATTATTATTACAACGAGATGGAAATCGGCGAAATCGTCCAAAAGACAGGTAAAAATATCAAGACGCTGCAGACCCAGATTTACCGTGCCAGGGGGATGCTGCGCAAGCTCTACGGAAAGGAGGGTATCGGACATGGCTCTTAACAGGGAACAGAAACTGCAGGGACGAAATGCAGAAGGAACGCTTCCGGCCCCTGTGCGCATCTCACACATTCCCCCCGAACGGCTGAAGGGAAACGTAAGAGGACATCTCTCGGACAGGGAGCTTAAGCATCTGGCCGCATGCCCCTGGTGCCGGGACGCGCTGTCTGAGGCGGCCTCAGCCCCAGAGGAGCTTTTAACCGCTCCCGGGGATTTAAAATCCTCGATCCTTGAGCGGAGCAGGAAGCTGGATGTCCAGATTATTGCAGGCTCGAACCATTTGTCAAAAAGACTGCAGTTTTTCTATTTCAGCTTAAAGGTAACAACTGCTGTTCTCTGCTCCTTAAGCCTCCTGTTTCTGGCCCCGAATCTGGCGGAGAATTCGGCCAGGAGGGCCGCAAAGGAGCTGGAAAACGGCCGGTACGGTCAATTATCCGAACAGCATTGGGAGTATTATAATCACATTGACCGGTTGACCGGACAGCTTCACCAACTGTCAAATTTTAATCTGGAGGTATTTCGTTATGACAAAAAAGAAAGGTAAATTAATGACCTTCTGCTGGTCCCTGATACCCGGGGCCGGCGAGATGTATCTCGGTTTTTTTAAGCAGGGCGTCAGCCTGATGACGATGTTTGCCGCCCTTCTTGGCGTATCCGGCTTCCTGCGGCTGGGGTTCCTGACCTTTTTAGCCCCGATCGTATGGTTTTACAGCTTCTTTCACGCCAACAACTTAAATTCACTGAGCGATGAGGAATTTTATTCCATGGAAGACGATTACCTGATTCCCTGGAATGAGTTCGGCTTAAACCGCTTTACCATCCACAAATACCGCCGGCTCCTGGCCGCATGCCTCGTCTTCTTTGGCATCAGCATCCTGTGGAATATCTGCTCCGGCGCGTTTTTCTGGTATCTGCTGCCCAGCCTTCACCTCTCCGACCGCGCCCAGGATTTCCTGCGCTTCCTCGCGCGCAGCATCCCGCAGGCTATCGTAGCCGCCGCGATCATCATTGCCGGCATCTATATGATTAAAGGGAAATACGAGGAGCTCCACAGCGATTCCGATGAGATCCCCGCGCCGCCTTACCTGGAAAATGGGGGGGGCAAGTAAGGGGCGCGGCCTTACATTCGCCGCATCTGCCGTAGAGCATCCGGCTATAGCGTGTCTGAAAATGGCCTGACATCCCGTAAAAGAAGACGCCCGGAAGGAGCCTTCGCTCTCTTTCCCTGGGTCTTCTTTTATGGAATGTCAGGCCATTTCACCCGTCCTTCTTACCAGCAGGGAAATCCCCCTTCCCTGCTAAACCTGCATCATCCTTTCGGCTGCTCCCTTTGCGGGCTGTTTTCTGGTGCAAAACCGTTCAACCAGGCCCTCCAGTATCTTCGCCTGACCGGACAGCTCCCTGGATGCGGCGGAATTCTCTTCAGCGGCCGCCGCATTGGCATGTACGACTCCGGTAATCTGGGAAATCGAATCGACCATCCGCGTAAATGCGTCCGCCTGCTCGTTGGTGGATTGATCAATATCCCCCAGCAGCTCCGCCATGGACTGCACATTGTCCCCCACCTGCTTCATGGACTGCACCGTTGCGTCAGCGGCCTGAATCCCATGTTTCACCGCCGACACGGATTTCTCAATCATTTCTGCCGTGGTGCTGGCAGCTTCCGCGCTCTTGCTGGCAAGGTTGCGCACTTCATCCGCAACCACCGCAAAGCCTTTGCCCGTTGCACCGGCGCGCGCGGCTTCCACCGCTGCATTAAGCGCGAGAATATTGGTCTGGAAAGCAATATCCTCAATGATCTTGATCACTTTTGCGATCTCCTGCGAGGAAGCGTCAATCTGTCCCATCGCATGAACCATATCGTCCATCTGCCGGTTGCTCTGGACAACATCCTCCCATGCCTGCTTTGAAATCCGCTTGACATTGGCGGCATTTTCCCCATCCTGCCTGGTTAAAGAGGAGACCTTATCCAGGGATGCCTGAAAAGCCTCCACAGCGGCAGTCTGCTCCGCAGACCCCTGCGCCAGCATCTGGGAATTGGAGGCAAGACTCTCCGAGCCGGCCCGGACGCGTGTGCAGCAGACCTGGATTCGCTCGATCGTATCATTCAGGGAATCCAGAATCAGGTTGAGGGAATCTTTAATCTTCCCGAAATCTCCTATGTATTCCCGTTCGATTTCCATCGAAATATTGCCGTTGGAAATCCCGCCCAGCACATAAGAGATGTCCTCCACATACTGCCGGATATTGAACATCGTCGCATTCAGTTGACGGGAGAGCACTCCCAGCTCATCCTCTCCGGAGCTGTCGAGATCAATTTCCAGATGGCCCTCTGAAACCTCCCGCATCCCCTGAGACAATTTTTTGAGCGGCACGGTGATGAGCACCGATATTTTATAAGAAACCAGCAGGGCGGCAAGCACAATCACTACAAAGAAAATATCCTGGATGATAATCGTCCGGTTGGCCTGTGAAACTGACCGGTTTTTAAAGTTTTCTGCTTTTGCCTGGGAATTGACAGCCATCTCCTGTGCGATTGCCATCGTCTCAGCGATCACGCCTTCAAACCGCTTCATCTCATCCTCCGCCTGCCGCTGGTCGGATAATAAGCGGCCGATTTCGGCATACGAAGTTTCCAATGAAGACAGTTTCTGTTCAAAAGATGTTACCAGCGCGGAATCAATCACGCCGGCTTCCCGGATTGCGGTCAATTCCGCCCGGATGTTCTGGCAGGCATTCTTATAGGCATCCGTCGGCTGGCTGTCGCCTGTCAGCAGCATATGGTCGGCCGCGTTTTGTATCTGGTAGACATCTTTGATCAGCGCGACAGACGAAATCGCGCTCATATGCGGGCCTGTATACAAATCTACCGACAGGTTTGAAATGCTGCGCAGATTGCTGAGTGAGAACGCGTTCATTACAATTAAAATCATCAGCAGGAACCCAAAGCCCAGTGTCAGCTTCCCCCGGATATTTAAATGTTTCATAACTATGCTCCTTATGAATTTCACAATATTCTGGGCTGCCCGCGTTCCGGGAGCGCAGACAGTGAAATTTTATATTTTATAGTAAAACTGCCGCATCACGCGGCATCCGGAACATCATACAAACAATCTGCACGCTTCTTCCGGCTGCAATACGTAATACGGCAGTCTTCTCAAATCCCTTAACTTTATACGCGTCGCTTATTTCAGCTCATCCACAACCTTCTGAATCGCTGCCAGCGCGTCGTCCGGAAGCTTGTCATAGCCTTCTTTGGCAACGGCAAACTCCTTAATCTCGTTCACACGGTCGTTCATACGGGCCTTGAGCTGGGTTACATACTCCGGATCATTCATATCCGGCACAAAGCCCTCCCAGTCGAGGATCTCAATGTCAGAGAACGGACCCCACTTGTGGAAATCAGCCTTGCCCTCCACGATGGCCTCCAGGATTCCCAGGGTGTCGGACGGTTTTACCTTTTTGCCCATGAAATCGCCTGTATTGACGATATAGCAGTCTACGTTCTTCTCCTCAACCAGCTTTTTGAACTTGTCATAGTCGTGCGCCAGCGGATACGTGCGGAACGGGTTTGCGTACGGAACAACCACCAGTTTGTTCGGATCCGCGCCCGGAGCGAGACGCTCGGCGGAAGAACGCTTGGTAGCCAGGGTCGCGCCCATAACGGATGCCAGGGAAGCGCCTTTGAGCTTTACAACCGGCGGGATGGTCGGATCCTTCATGATCCAGAAGATCGCATTTACCGGAGCCTCAATCTTATCCACACGGTTCGGAGACCATAATTTGGACTTGATCGCGCGGCCGTTGCCGTTGCGGATATCCTCTGTAACGAGCTGGATCTTTCCTTCCTCGTCAAGCGTAGCGGAGCAGTTCTGGGCCGTCAGAAGGTACTGGTTATCCGCGCAGCCGGTCGGGTAATCTGCAGTCTTATCAAAGTAGGTCGGCTCCAGGGCGATGGACGAACAGGTGTCTGTGTTGATGATAAACGCATCGTCGTGAAGAACCTTGATCTCATACTTTCCGCCGTGCTTCGCGTGGGTCAGCGTGGACTTTCCGGAGCCGGACAGGCCGTATACGGATGCAACATATTTGCTGCCGTCCGCCAGCGTGTACTCCTTCTGGCCGCCGTGGCAGGAAGCGTAGCCGTTGCGGTTGGCGATAGCCCAGGCCATGGTGAGCGTGCCCTTCTTGTGCTCGCCGAAATATCTCATGCCCAGGATGCAGGCGCAGTTCGTCTCTGTATTGAAGTAGCACAGAGTCTTCTTCTGCGGATCCGATAAGCAGTCCAGGGATACGTTCGGACGGTCGGAGCCGTTCCACTGCGGGTCAGAGAAGATATAGATGTCCGCTTCCTTTCCGTCGCCCACGGGCTTGGAATCCCTGTACATCTTCACATACTCATCGGACATGTACTGGAAGTTGAGCATCCAGTTATACATCACATTTTCCTCGCCCTCCGGGATTAAGAGATGCGCCTTTACCATAAACTCCGGATCCAGGCCCACAAATACCTCCGCATGGTACATGGTTTTCCAGCGGGACTCATAGATCGCATCCATGGCCACCTTGTCAAGCGCCTCGCAGTCCACGCCCGGCTCTCCCGCGATGCGGCGCGCGGTCGCGTAACGCCCTGTGATCGCGCCGTCGTTAAACAGAAGCACCTTCGCGTCCTTCTCAAGGCCGAATTCCTCTCCTCTGTATACAGGCATATCGGTCACGATCGTTCCCGGAGAATTCTTCGCTAATTCATATGCCTCCTTGAGGGTGTTTACCTTCACCACATTGTTGCCGTAGAAAGCTGCCTCGATGATCGAACGGGTCTTGGAAAAGCCCACCTTATCCTTACCGATCTCGCTGATTGGATAATATGATTTGGTTGACATATTGTTCCTCCTTCTCTGACTAGAAATTTGTTTCATTATCTCACTTTGTTAAACAAAAGTCAATGCCTGAGATTCTAAAAATTCTATTTAAAAAACTCATGTCCCCCATGCTCCTTTACAAAGGTGAGTCTCCTGTCAAACCACTCGATGTTGGACGAGGCGGATCCCCTCCGGTTCATGAAATAAAGGGCGCCCTCCGAATAGTCCTCCCCCGCCAGGGCCCGGTCCACGCATTCGATCGTCTCCCGCGTGATCTCACATGTGTTGATCCGCCCGTCCGATACCGGAGAAAACTGGGATTTCTCATACACGACCTCCGTAATATTATCCGGAAATTCGCTGCTTCTGACCCGGTTAAGAATCACATTTGCCACCATGATCTTCCCCTTCTCGTCACAGATGCCGGCCTCAGCCTGTACAATTTTCAGCAGCACCTCATAATCCCGGGCCGTATAGCGGATCGCCTTCCCGGCCTGCCCTGGCTTTTGTCCGCTGTGCTTCGCCCCCTGCGCATCCTGGCCGGTATGCATAAGGATCTCCCGGGTCAGCGTCTCAACCTCCAGATCGGAGCGGGCGAGCTCGTCCTGGATCCGCCGCTCCCAAAGGCCCCCCACAAATCTCCGCCCCTGTTCGCTGCCTGCGATAAACGAAACCTCCAGCCGGCTCACGGGATCCACATTGAATGCCGCCGGCTCTCCGGCGGGCCGCAGCGTCCTGTCCCCGGCGCCCTCTTCATAAAACGCCGGCGCTGCATCTCTTTCTGCCCCTGCGTAGCCTGCCCAAAAAAGAAACGCCACCGCCGCCACTGACACGACGGTTATAACTGCGCCGGCGGCGCGGCACATCCTCTCCGCCGCGCCGCGCGCAAGCGAACGGCACAGACGGCGCACAGTCTGAAGAAATGAGTAAATATCCGGCATACAATCTCCTCCTTCGCAGCGTGCAGCCGTCCAGACAGTCTGAACGGCCTCATCATCTGCCCATGAAAATCGCTCTGCGATGTATAACGGCCCAGACACTCAGACGGTTCATCTGGGCATGGGATCCTGCGCATACAAGCGATGGTGGTATTATATTGGAATCACGCAAAACATGTCAATAAGTTTTAATATATTTGTGACAAAATATATGTATATTTAACATATTTTTAATATTTATGTGAGGTATATACAAATATATTCCCGTTTTCTTCCACATATATAGTAACTATTCTATGCGCCCCCGTCCAAGATTATTACAATTATGTTAAAAAACTCCAGTCCAGAAACATGCGTCCCTGCGCATAAAAAAATGGCTGAAATCCATTCAGCCATGATCATATACTTCCATCATTACCCTGCATCTCTTCCTGTTGCAGGCAATCCCATATTTTATAATGCTCTTCATGCCTGCCTAGTGTTCCATCCAGCCAGTAATTGGATTGTCAGAACCGCCTATTTTGCCATCTGCTGCGTTGTCGTCAGTCAACGATGCCACCGCATCGCCTCCTTCCTCCGCCTTGCAGGCTGACAAAATATTCGGCACTGACAATCCAATTACTGGACGGATGGAACACTAGAGCGTGTTTGAAAAATGCTTTCTGCCAGATGTGCGTTCCACTTTGTGGGAGATTTGGGCCAAATGAACGCGGCGCAGTGGGCTGCGTTAAGTGAATTTGACACAAATATGCCGCAAAGTGGGGCGTGCAGATGGAGGGAATGATTTTTCAAACACGCTCTAGCGCAGGGACGTTTCATACTGTCTGTCAGATATCTGTCTGAGCGCTTTCCTGCACGCCTTCTCCTCGTCACCGTCTGCGGCATACTTCACTTCAATCACAATCCCCGCCTCTGCATCGTCAATCTGAATCAGAATGTCGCTGTATCCCTCCCCCTCAAATCAGGGCAGCGAATTCAGCCCCGATATACCCGGCCAGCTTCTCCGGATTCAGCCTCACCTGTACGCCGCGCTGACCGGCGCTGACAGATATCTCATCAAACAGGACCGCCGTTTCTTCTATAAAGGCAGGAAACTTCTTTTTCATGCCCACAGGCGAGCAGCCGCCGCGCATGTAGCCTGTCAGGGGCAGCAGCTCCTTCATATGGATCATTTCCACCTTTTTATCGCCCGACGCTTTGGCCGCCTTTTTCAGATCCAGCTCCTCGTCAACCGGGATGCAGCAGACCAGATAGCCGTTTTTATCTCCCTTAAGCACCAGTGTCTTGTACATCGTGTCATGATCCACGCCCATCACATCCGCCGCATGGCTGCCGGACAGATCATGTTCATCCACCTCATACTCTCCCACGCTGTATTCAATCCCGGCTGCGTCGAGAAGCCGCATTACGTTTGTCTTCGTCATCTTTATCAACCTCTATTAACATATCCACTGTCTCCGGCTCATATGGCTGCACGGAGACAGATATATACCAGTTCGTCTCTGAAACAGGCTCAAAATGCAGCGCCGAAGCGGCCTCCCTGACACGGGCCCCGTCCCCGGAACCGGGATGGCAGGCATGCGGAGAACCGGTCAGGATCACCCCCACCGCTGCCACGCCTGTGTTTTCTCCTCCTGCCTCTGCCGCCGGCGAATCTGCGTCGTCCGCGTCCAGTACCCGCAGCACGTCCCCGCCGGAAAGCTCCGGATCGACCGTATAGCGAAGCGCCTGATAGCTCCTGGGAAAAACCATCCTCTGCCCGCCCATTCCCGGATGCCCATGGAATGTGTGTTCCGGGAGCGCGCGTGCCTCGCAGGACAGGATCCTGATACGGTGAACGGTTCCGGCGGCGGGATGGCGAAATGTCTCCTCAAACGCCCCGCAGCCCGGCCCGGCAGTAAAACGGCAGCCGCAGGGGTATTCCTCCCGCCCGGCCTTCACAGTCAGGCTCAGCTCTCTCACCGCCTCCCGCTTCCCGTCCGGCCACAGGAAACGGACCCGGTGGCAGTACCAGCCGGCTTCCCCGCTCAGGCCGTACGCCTCCTCCAGCTCCTGCGCCTCGTTCTGGTACGCATAAAGCCCCTCCTGTTTCCAGACCCGCTGCCAGCCTGTTCCGCACCAGCCTGTGCTCTCCGCTTTTTTTCCGTTGATCGATACCTGAAAGGAGGGGGACGAGCGCAGAGGGTTCTCCGCCTCCGCCAGAAGCCGCTCCTCCTTTGTCAGTCCCTCTCCCGCCGGATCCTCCTTAAGCCTTTCGTACCACCGGCCGGCAAAATGCGCGAGCGCTTCCCCCGGAATCAGCTTCACCACATCCACAATCAGTCTGTTTTTGCAGCAATAGGCAGCCGGAACCAGCCACTCACAGCCCGCATAGGAGAACCGCTTTCCCACCAAAACCCGCTTCCCGGGCCGCTCATATGCGCTATGTCCTTCATTAAAATTTCCGGATTCGTACACCTTCATACACATAACTCCTGTTTCTGTTTCCATTCACCTGAGTCCATACAGGCAGGGGGTATTGCGGAAAGGCCGCCTACTTTCTCTTCTTCCGGTGAATCAGATAATACCCAGCCGCCGCCACGGCGAAAACCGCGGCCGCTGTAAAGAACACATCCTGGCTCCCCAGCCTTCCGGCCAGAAAGACAGAGGTAGGGCCGTTGGCTCCGCCGATCACAAACGTTTTCTGAACATGCCAGGTGGAGTCGGAAAAAAAGCCGAGCCCCGCCGCGGCTGCCGCGCATGCCGACAGCACAACCAAAATCACGGTTTTCGTTCGATTCATCCTGTCACCCCCTTTTCCATCAGGAAGAAGCGTCCCTTGCGCAGGAACAGGTCCCCCACATTTTGGTATCCCCGCTTTTCATACATGCGAAGCGCCGCAGGGTTCTCAGAGAACGCGTCAAGGCGGATGGAACGCTTTCCACTCCGCCTGACCTCCTCCTCTATGTGCGCGAGAGCCATTCCCCCGATCCCGCGGCCCCAGACAGACGGGCTTAAGCAGAGGCGGTGGAGGACAAGGCATGATGATTCGGGAAAGCTCCATTTCCCATTCACATAGCCCTCGTCGCATTCCCGGTTCAGCGCATAGGCAAGCACAATCTCCCCGCCGGCGCGGCCCGTAAAAAGCTCCCGCTTCCGGATATCCTCAGCGAGAACCTCCCGGTCCGGATAGATCTCGTCCCACTGTTCAATGCCTCTTTGCCCCATCTCCCGGATCGCCTCCCGGTAAATGGCAAAAACCGTCTCAAGCTCTCCTTCTGTGGCGCTCCTGAATTCAAGCTCCATGCGTCTCCTTCCCGTTAATGTAATTCACCAGCCCGCCGGCCGTGATGATCCGCTGCATAAACTCCGGAAACGCCTGTCCCTGAAATGAAACGTTCCTTGTCTTATCCGTGATCACGCCGCTGTCAAAATCGATCTCCACCTCATCGCCGGCCTCAATGGCCTTTGCCGCCTCCGGGCACTCAATGATAGGCAGGCCGATATTAATGGCATTGCGGTAGAAAATCCTGGCAAACGTTTCCGCAATCACGCAGCTCACCCCGGCGCATTTGATGGCCAGCGGCGCATGCTCCCTGGACGAGCCGCAGCCAAAGTTTTTGCTGGCCACGATGATATCGCCTGCCTGAACCCTGTGCACAAATTCCTTATCAATGTCCTCCATGCAGTGCTTCGCCAGCTCCGCGCCCTCGGTCGCATTTAAATACCTGGCCGGGATAATGACATCCGTATCTACGTTGTCGCCGTATTTGAATACATGTCCGCATGCTTTCATCTTCTCTACCTCCTATAAACCCAGCTCAGCCGGGCTGCTGATTTTTCCGAGTACCGCGCTGGCGGCCGCGACAGCGGGGCTTGCCAGATAAATCTCCGAATCCACATGTCCCATGCGTCCCACAAAATTCCGGTTCGTCGTGGAAATACAGCGCTCGCCCTCTGCCAGAATACCCATATAGCCGCCCAGGCAGGGCCCGCAGGTCGGCGTGCTGACAACCGCCCCGGCCTCGATAAACGTTTCCAGAAGGCCCTCTCTCATGGCCTGCAGATAGATCGCCTGCGTCGCCGGGATCACGATGCAGCGCACGCCCTTTGCCACCTTTCTGCCCTTCATCACCGCGGCTGCAGCCCTCATATCCCCGATCCTCCCGTTCGTGCAGGAGCCGATCACCGACTGATCAATGCGGATCCCGCCGGCCTCGTCAACCGTCCTGGTATTTTCCGGCAAATGCGGAAATGATACGGTTGGCTTTAATTCTGACAGATCGATGGTATATACCTCGTCATACTCCGCGTCCTCATCCGCCTTATAAACCGTAAATTCTCTCGTCGCATGGGCCTCCAGATACTGCATCGTCGTCTCATCCACCGGGAAAATCCCGTTCTTCCCGCCCGCCTCAATCGCCATATTGCAGATCGTAAAGCGGTCATCCATGGACAGATGCGAAACGCCGTCCCCCACAAACTCCATAGATTTATACAGCGCCCCGTCCACGCCGATCCGGCCGATGATATGTAAAATAATGTCCTTCCCGCAGACCCATCCGCGCGGCTTTCCGGTCAGAACAAACTGAATCGCAGACGGAACCTTAAACCACGCCCTGCCGGTCGCCATCCCGGCCGCCATATCCGTGCTGCCCACACCCGTGGAAAAAGCCCCCAGAGCGCCGTAGGTACACGTATGCGAATCCGCGCCGATAATCGCGTCCCCAGGCACGGTTAAGCCCTTCTCCGGAAGCAGGGCATGCTCGATCCCCATCTCCCCCACATCAAAATAATTCGTAATCTCATGCCTCAACGCAAATTCACGGCAGCACTTACAGTTCTGCGCTGACTTAATATCCTTGTTCGGGATAAAATGATCCATCACAAGGGCAATTTTATCTTTGTGGAAAACGGACGGATTGTCCATCTTTTTCATCTCATGGATCGCAACCGGGGTCGTAATGTCATTGCCAAGGACCAGATCCAAATCCGCCTCAATCAACTGCCCGGCCCGCACCTCAGGAAGGCCCGCATGCGCCGCCAGAATTTTCTGGGTCATTGTCATTCCCATGATTCCATCTCCTCCTAAAATATGATTCATATAATTGTATTATAGCATCGGTTCTGTTATAATACAATTATATAATATGAATATATAGCATGAATCAGGGTTATAAGAGGGGCGTTGTTTGCCAAAGACATACAAACCAGCAGGGGATGAGAGGTTATGGAACAGCATTTATCAGGATATCGGATTTTTTACGCGGTAGCACGGGCGGGGAACATCTCCCGCGCGGCCAAAGAGCTATACATCAGCCAGCCGGCCATCAGCAAGGCCGTCGGCAGGCTCGAGGAAAGCCTGGGGGTAACGCTCTTCATGCGCAGCTCGCGCGGCGTCTCCCTGACCGCAGAAGGGCAGGTCTTATACCAGCATGTGAGCCATGCGTTTGACACCTTAAGCCGCGGGGAAAACGAATTAAAGCGCATCCGTGATTTCAATATCGGGCAGATCCGCATCGGCGTGAGCAATACGCTGTGCAAATACATTCTCCTGCCCTATTTAAAGGGATTTCTGGAGCAGTTTCCGCATGTCCGCATCCTGATCGACAGCCAGGACACGGCCCGTACCATCTCCATGCTCGAACAGCAGCAGCTCGACATCGGCCTCATCGCCGAGCCGCGGACGCGCCGCGGCCTGTCCTTTCTCCCGGTCATGCAGATCGAGGACGCCTTTGTCTGCACACGGACCTATTTAGACAACCTCAAAATACGCGAGGGCGAGAGCGCGGATCTGTTTACCAGCGGAACCATACTGCTCCTGAACCGCAGCAATATGACGCGGGCGCATATTGACGCCTATTTTGCCGAACAGGGCATCGAGCCCCGGCAGATTTTAGAGGCCACCACCATGGATTTACTGATCGAATTTGCAAAGACAGGCTTGGGAATCGGATGCGTGATCCGCGACTTTGTGAAGGACGAGCTCTCAGACGGAACGCTCATAGAAATCCCCCTCGCCGCGCCGATCCGCAAAAGGACGATCGGCTTTGCCTATCAGGCGGCGTACGCGACAAAGACCATGCAGCATTTCATTCACTTCTGTTTTCCGTCCTGAAAGCGGTGGGGCTACAGGTCATAGATTTGCCCATGTTCCAAATCTGCCGGATTCTGCAATTCCTCCAGTGACAGATTTGTAGTGATCATGAACGGCTGTCCGCTTTTATAACGCTCATTAATGATGGTTCCAAAGGTGTCAATTAAGAAAAAAGAACATCTTTTGTCGTACAGCCCTCAGTCGTTGAGCTTAACGGAAAAAGTACATACCAGATACAAAACAGCCAAATAGGGGATTGTCAATAAAAACATTGGATAAACATACCGGCTGTCCGGAAAACAGCAGCCAAGCAGCAATCCAACCATATTGGCAAAAGCAGGTAAGATGATCAAAAGGTATTTTCTGCGCTTCATCATCATTAATACAGCGGCGCTTATGCCCCACAACACAAAATTCCAGCCGCAGCGCGATACAAAGAACTGGATGGCCCCAATCAGATAATTCTCCCGGAAGATAAAAGCAAATTTTTGCCGGAACCATTCAAAGCGTTCAATGAACTTCCATGAATACGCCTCGTTGATTGAAGAATAATCGGAAATTTCACTGCAATAGTTAATAGAAACGGGATAAGACTCACTGGCAAATACAGACCATATATTGTAGGTTCTTTTAAGCCTTGCCAGCAGAGTCGTATATGGATGATGCTTCAGACACCAAAGATATGCACGTTTCGCTTTACCAAAATCAATCGTGCTGTATCCTTTAGGAAATACATAAATATTTGTATAGTGTTCTCTGTACGACGCAATAAAATCCTCCACCGGCATGATTTCCTCCTCTACGAATTTTATCACATCATCTGAAACCTCACGCCCGCTGCAAAGATTTTCCCATATACCGTCAACCAACGGCACAGCCGCAAGCCCTTGCGGCGTCTGCTGAACCTGCAGCAATGAAAAAACAGGCCCCTTAAACAAAAGCAATAAAATTAAGGAGGACAATGACACAAGCGCCATTCGTTTGTTAATTTTTCTTAGCAGCCATCCGCTCACCAATGCAAACGCCACAAATAAAAGGACGATCTGCCCGTTAGAACGAAATACAGAAACGCCAAACAGCGCTATGCCAAATAGGAACAGATTCCGCCAACGGACGCAAAAATCATCTTCCAGACAGTATCTTGTCATCATGTATGATAACAGCAGCATAGAAATGGCAAAAGGGATATCTTTCCAGGTACAAATCAGCAGGTAAGCGTTACCCGGAATGGAAAGCCAAATCACGGTAATCAGAAATACAACCCAAAAACGGAATCCTTTTTTATAAAGATATGCCCAATATGTCGCCCACACTGTGGCAAATCCCAACACCATCGATATAGTAAGCGTATAGTAACCGGGATGGATGGACAGAAGCAATTTACTCAGCAATATATATCCAAACGAATGGATATCTGTTCTGACAGATACATCGGCAAATTCCACTGCACATCTATAATTCGACATGGAATCCGGCGAAATAATGCCAGGATAATAAAGTATAGACATCACCAGCCCAACGCTGCATACCGCGCTAAATAGAAGCCCCCATACAAGCTTCACATTTTTATCTGCATCACGATCAAACTCCTTCCGAAGCAGCAGACTTTTTTTCCCCGCCGCTGTTTCGGCCATCCAGATAACGGTTTTGCAGAAAACGCTGCACCACCAGTAGAATAATGAGCCCAGGAGAAGGTTAGCTAACGGGCGGTATGGACTGGCTACATTTCTTATCTGAAACCCAAAAAAACAAAATGTCAATATAAGCTGGCACAGGGACCGCATTCCTCCTGTTTTCCAGATTGTATGATTATAGGACAGCCCATGCCTGTAGATATATACACATAAACCAATTGTAAACAACGTGTAGATCCAGGCATTATAGGGCTCTTTAAAAAATGTAAACAGCTTGTTATGAATAACCCACAGGAAAAAAAACATAAAAATAACAGCCTCACAGAGATGGCTGCCTTTCTTCTCTCTTAATAGCTTTTCTGTCCATAAAAAAACAATGATTATAAATCCCACCTGCAGGGTTCTGATAAGCCCCGCCTGCATCAGCAGGTATCCCGTCATCAAAATAAGGAAGCACGGAAGTCCTGAAAATTGCTTTATCCATGATAGCTTCTTTATCATCATTTTCTGAACTCCCCCTGTTTTGTCTTTTTTTCTTCTCCCACTCTTCTGGCAATGATGACAATATAAGGAAAAAACCACCTCTTAATTGTTTCACTAACATGATTTCTGTTGAAAAATTTTACGTATCCTTTACATATGTTTCCTAACACCTTATGTTTTAAAAAGAATTCATTCTGAGGATTCATCGTAAAATAATAAGAGGCATATACTATCTTAAATTTATTTCCTCTTAAAACCTGCCGGATCAGCCATGGCAAATCCATCGTCTTCAAATTGTGAATCTTAATCAAATTTCTGTTAAAGAGCAGGTAAACTAACCACATCCCTCTACGAATATTCGGCAATTCCACAATCAGATATCCGTTATCTGAAACCATTATCTTCTGCTTTTCTATGAATTTGGCTGCAACCTTCCGTCTAAAATGTTCAATAAAGCCCCATGATGCTACTATATCATATTCTTTAGTATGACTTTCACTGTCAAATACCCGGAAATCCTCCTCATAAATCCGATAGTCTCTTACACCGTGCGTATGTAAAAACGCTGCCACCCTCCTCTTATCCGTAAAATCAACTGCCGATACATGGAGTCCATATCGTTTGTTCATAAACGCCATGACACTTCCCGGCGCGCCTCCAATCTCCATATACGTTTTCAATCCGTCCCAGCAAATCGAATGCTCTATCAAATCAGAAAAGTAAAAGCTGACCTCTTCCTTCCCTTCCCGCTTCTCCTTTTCCCAATACTGATTCCAGTAATCTCTGTCCGCGTATTCTCCTGTCCTCATCATTAACCTCCCGTTTTTCATCCTGCTCCTGCCATATAAATGATTTACCCGGCCTTATAGCTGAATACCCACCGGCTTTGAATTTGAAAACTTATAAAAAACAGGAGCGTATCCACGATAATTTTGCAGAACACCTCATTCCATTGCGTCAATAATACAAACTCGCGCGTAACGAAGCCGGAACAGGTGGACTGCGCCACACACAATAAAAAAAACTTTATGGCTGTGACAGCCGGCTTTCCCTTGCTCTGGAATACCATTTTTTTATTTATCGCATATCCATAGGTACAAGAAAAAAACTTTGCCAAATACGTAGAGGCTATAATATAATATCCGTTTGAAATGTCCCGCAGCAGAGAAATAAAGATACTATATAATACTATATCAATAATGAATGACGACAACGAGGACATCATATATTTCAAAATAAGTGAGTAAATCCTTACCGAATCAATCAATGGATTGAAATGGGAGGTCTCATTCCCATTAATATAAATGGTATGTATCGGAAACTGCAGAATTTCCATCCCCTGTCTCTTCGTTTCCAGAAGTACGCTGCTTGCATACTCAAACCGTTCTCCCGGCGTTTCCATGAGAAAAGGAAGAAATGATGCCGGAATCCCCTTTAATCCGCTCTGCGTATCCTTCAGATCCAGCCCGCAGAACGCCTTAAATACAAACGAAGTACAATTATTTCCAAAACGGCTGCGCAAAGGAATCGACTTATCTGAGAAATCCCGGACTCCTAAGATAAACTTATTCGGATTCTGCCGGAGCAACTGTGCGCAGCGGTCAATATCTTCTATATGATGCTGCCCGTCACAATCACATTGAATCACTCCGATTGTCCCAGAATACCCCCCCCCCGGCCGTTTCAGACAGGTAGTAGTTAAAGCCTGATTTATATGCCCTGCCCTGTCCCAGATTGATGCTGTGCGTTATCACATGGCAGTGATAGTCCTCTTTTGCCCTGGTAAAATAATGTTTTGTATCCTCCCTGCTTCCATCATCTATAACAATAATATGTTTGTATTCTGCCTTTTTTAACTGACTCAGAAACGTAATAAACTTCTCATCCGGATTGTATGCCGGAATTATGATAGCCACATCGTGAATCACCGTTTTCTGTCCTCCTTTTATTTCCCGCACGCCAAAATAATCCTTCCGATCCGTTCTGCCTCTTCGAGCGTAAGTTCTGCATAAAGGGGAAGCGTCAGTACCCGCTTGCTCACATACAGAGCCTTAGGCGTCTCATTTACATCATACTTCCCATGGAAGCAGCTAAAGGTATTTGTCAGCGGATAAAAATATTTCCTGGCAAAGATCCCCTCTGCCGCCAGCCGCTCAAACACCTCGTTCCGGGTCGCCCCGAACTGTTTTTCATCAAATATCACCGGGAAATAGGCGTAATTAGGCTTCACGCCGTCCTGCACAGGATTCAGCGTAATCCCTTCCGCTCCCTCCAGAAGCTTTCTGTAAACTCCGGCGACGGCCGCACGCTTTTCTATCTCCTCATCCACATGCTTTAAGTTGCACAGCCCCATCGCCGCGCAGAATTCATTCATCTTCGCATTCGCCCCGACCCCGTCCACCACCTCCGGACCGCGGATCCCGAAATTTTTCAGCCGGTACAGCTCCAGCCCGAAATCAGCATCCGTATAGCTCACCGCTCCGCCCTCGATGGAATTAAACACCTTGGTCGCGTGGAAGCTGAAGCAGGACGCATCCCCAAAGGAGCCGATCCCGCGCCCCTTATATGTCACGCCGAAAGTGTGGGCCGCGTCATAGATGACCTTCAGGCCGTATTTCCCGGCAATCCTCTCAATTTCTTCCACATTGCAGATATTTCCGTACACATGAACCGGCGCGATGGCGCAGGTGCGATCCGTGATTAGATCCTCGATCTTTGACACATCGATCGTAAAATCGTCTGGATTAATATCGCAGAAAACCGGCTCCAGCCCGTTGCGCACAATGGCATGTGTGGTGGAGGCAAACGTAAAGGGCGTGGTAATCACCTCGCCCCTTAAATGCATGGCCTGCATGGAAAGCTCCAGCGCCATGTGTCCGTTTGTAAACAGCTCGATCCGATCCACATCCAGATAGGAGCATAATTCCTTTTGCAGCTTCTGATGCTTTTCGCCCATATTGGTCAGTTGATGCGATTCCCAGATATCGCGGATTTCCTCTAT
This sequence comes from Clostridiaceae bacterium, assembly GCA_009911305.1. GTDB lineage: Bacteria > Bacillota > Clostridia > Lachnospirales > Lachnospiraceae > Otoolea. The sequence continues at coordinate 28,709 of QXXC01000031.1, forward strand.
GTACTCCTCCAGTGAAGGCATGGATGAGCGGGTGACTAAAATTGGTTTGTTCATAAACAGATTCCTCCCTGTTTTTTCTCATTTCGTTTCATGCAGCGCTGCATTGTATAAATGCACAGTCTTATAAAGCCGGAAATATGGCGGACACATGATAATCAGCCCCCCTGATTTTCACTCTTTTATTCTCTGTACCGATCCTGCCGTCTGACAGCAGATCCAGCAGCATTCCCAGCATCTCTGTCTGCAAATTCAAAATACATTCATAATCCCCTCCGCTGTCATAAAAAGCCTGGAACGGTACCACACTCTGCATGATCACCGGCCCTGTATCCATGCCTGCATCAATGAAATGTGCCGTATTGCCGGCTAAAAATACAGTTCCCTGTCTCGTCGCCTGATCGATCGCTTTTATTCCCGGAAACATGGGGAGCAGGCTGGGATGGAAATTGATCAGCCTCATATGATACCGTTCCAAAAGAGGCCCTGACAGAAGATGGGAGCCAAAGGAAAAGCAGTAATCAATCTCATGCGCTTCCAAAAGCTCCAATATCCGTCCGGACAGCGCCAGATTCTTCTCCGCACGGCTGTCTCCATTAAGCGCCTCATAAAAGATTTCTTTGTATATAATTTTTTCAATATTTAAAATTTCTTTTAATGCATCTGAAATACATGCATCTGAAATGACCAGCTCAATCTGCCGGATACGCTTCATTTCCCCCTGCTCTAAAAAATACCGCAGCCGCGTTCCCGCCCCTGATATATAAAATGCAAACCTCATCCGCTTATCCTTTCGTCTGTACATGCTTATTCAATCAGCGTAAATTGCGCCAGCATTTCCCGGATCTTCTCAACCGGATTGAACATCATCACATCAATGATGGAAAGATTGCTCTGAAACGGATTTCCAAACTGCTCATACATGATATCGTCTGTCTGCAGAAAATATAACCGGATCCCCTGCTCTCTGAAGATTTCCGGATCATACAGCTTTCGCCCTCCAATCGCATTATAGTAATCCGCCGCACCAAGCTCCCTGCAAATCGCAAGGATCTTCTCCTGTCCTCTTTTCATATTGTCCTTTTCAATCCTGCTGGACAGAAGAAGCGTTGTTTTGATGCCCAGATACGAGCAAATTTCCTGTATTGAATGGCTCAGGAATCCGGCCAGGTTCGTATCCCCATACCCGATAATTCCTTCCACCACCGGCGCAGCTTCCCTGTAATATGGAGCCTTCCTGTACGCATTTTCTATCATTCTTATATTTTTTGCCGTCGTTTCCCTGTCATTTATTATTGAAAGCTCGTTGATCAGCCTGTTTTGGCTGGCCTTCTGTATGATAACATTGAAATACTCAGGCGCGCCGTCCACCAGAATCCGGTTGCGGTTGATCCACCCGCGCTTTATAAAATTCACATCATCAAAAATGACATATGTATCCACGGCATTCAGCAATTGCCAGTAGCCTATGTAGGGGAAAAAATATGGCTGCATAATCCCAAGCTTCATGCCGCGCACCTCTTTCCGCGCGCGCTGAGAACGGCAGCCCTATCCCTTAATACCCCCCCCCCGCACCGTTTTTTCCTTTCTCAGCCGGATCTCCACATAAATCTTCCCGCCGTCCTGATCATAAAAAAACGCATTGTCATACCCCTCAAATGTAACCGCTCTCAGCATCCTCATAAACTCGCCAAATGTCCCCCTCTGATCCAGATCAAGCCTGCAAAGCGCGGCAAAATCCTCCTTTCTGTTCCGGTTCCCCTCTTCCGTGTGCCGTAACCTGTAATCCCCGCGCAGAAGCGCCGGCAGATGATCCCGCAGCATACGAAGCTCCAGCTCCTGAATCTTCTTATACACATCTTTGGAGGTATCCGCTTCTTCAATCACCACCTGCTCCTGAAAGATAACCGGCCCGTGATCCAGCTCACAGTCCATCTCATGGATCGTAGCCCCTGCGGGAAGCCCGTTCAATATACTGAACACCTGAGGATACCATCCCCTGTTATACGGGTTAAAGCCGGGATGAATATTAATGCAGCGATGCTCTTTTACCAACCTCTCCGGAAACATCTGCCTGCAGTGAAGCGAGATAAACAGATCATACCGTCCGAAAAAATCCCCGTTCTCTCCTTTCAGATGGACGGGCTTTACCGCATCGCTTCCGCATGCCTCAGAAAACGCACGGTTTCCTGCAGAACAGAAAAAATCAAACCTGTCGCCTCTGTACACATCACTCCTCACAATCTCCAAAAAATGCCTGTACAAAAACACATTGTCCGTAATAACGCATACCCTCATAGGCGCCTCCTCTCACAAATGAAACCTTCTCATCATCTTATTCCTGCACGCATCCGCCAGTGCAGCCACAAGCCAGATCTCTGTTTTCCAGCTTCCGTTCCTCAGCACGTCAAAAAAAAGCGGCCACGTATACCCCTCCCTTTTCTTCAGCGTCTGAATCATAAAATCCGCCTTTTTCTCACCGATTTTCCTATTAAAGTTTCCCTTTTTCCTCACATACGCATTTAACATCACATACTGACGCACCGTCTTTTGCGTCGAAACCGCCGGATTCTGCTTTGCCACCGAACAGGCGTTGCAGGCATCCGGGGAAATGATGACCCGGTAAGCCGAAACCGGATCCGGCAGGATAAAGATATCTCCCCGGTTCAGGATCAGCGTCAGATTCGTCAGATCCCCGACCAGCTCATGCGCCTTAAAGTAGACGGTATAATCGCCCCCGTCCAGAAAATAATTCCGGAACATCAGGGTCCCTGTCTGGAAGACAAAGCCGCTTTTCAGGAAATCTGCCCAGGTAAATGCCGTTCCCTTAAATGTCTCCCCAACGCATCCCTCCTGTGTCCGGACTCCCTGGCCGTCAACGATGCAGAAATCGCCCGCCGCCCCCTGATACTCCGGATGCCGCTCTAAAAAGTCCGCCTGCTTCTGTATTTTTCGCTCATCCGTCCAGAAATCATCCCCCTCTAAAAAGGCGATGTATCTCCCCTTTGCCCGGCTCAGCAGATCATATGCGTTTCTCGTCCCACCCATATTTTCAGCGCGGTAAAATACCGTAAAAAAGCCGGGATATGCATCCTCATAGCGCCGCAGGATATCCCCCGAGCCGTCCGGCGACGCGTCCTCTCCCACCAGCACCTCCAGATTTAAGGCGGTTTTCTGCATGATCACGCTGTCCAGCGCCTGTTCCAGATATCTTTCATGTCTGTAAACCAGCATGATAATAGAAACGTCAATTCTTCTGCCCATGTCTCTCTCCCATCGCACGGACGGCATAACCGACCGCCGGATTTTTTATCCCAAGGCTGACGCCTGCAAACACCAGAACCCCCACACTGATCTGCAAAACCAGAGCCGGCAGGACCGGGAGGCAGACAAGCGTCCCGGTAAGCCAGACCACCCCTGCCATCAAAAGCCCTGTAAAAACCGTTGCTCCTATGTCCCTCATCTGCTCCCGGAACCCATAGCCAATCAGACGGCTGACCGGATAAATATTCAGAGGGATTCCTATCACGGAGCTGACCATCTGCCCCGCGATCATCACGGCCAGGCCATGCGGGATGGTGAGAACCAGTATCAGGGTTTCGATCAGCTTCTTCACAATCTCCAGCTTTAAAAACAAATCGCTGCGCCCCATGGCCTTCATACACTGGATATTCATGGTATGGACAGGGTACATCATGTAAAGGATACACAGAAGCTGCATATACGGGACCACTGCCAGCCATTTGTCTGTCAGCAGCACCGTAACCAGCGGCCTGCTGACAGCGGCCAGCCCCATCATCATGGGGACAATCAGAAACGCATTCAGGACCAGCCCCTTTTTCATCAATTCCTTCACACGCCCCGCCTCCTCCTGGACATTGGCCAGTACAGGCAGCACAATGCTCTGGACCGTATCATTCACATTGCTCACGAGCATGTTCGGGAACTGATCCCCCCGGTTATAGAACCCCAGAAGCTCACTGCTGTACACCTTCCCGATCACCAGGTTGTACATGCTCATATACAGGGAATTGATCAGCCCGCTGCCCAGAATCTTCCATCCATACCCAAACATTTCCTGAAGGCTCTGCATGGAAAAAACCGGCTTTGGCCTCCATCTCACGAAAAAAAGTAAAAAAATAACAGTCAGGTAATTCGCCGCTATCTGCTGGATGACCAGCGCCCATACCCCATACCCCCCGCGCGCCAGACAAATTCCCAGAATTCCGGAACAGCCGCTGGACAGGACCGCCGCCATCGTATAGGAGCGAAACTGAAGCTTCCTGGAAATATAGGCATACTGGATACTGTTTACCGCGCCTGCAAACAATACCGCCGCAATCGCCCGCAGAAGCGGCTTCAGCTCCCGCATGCCGTAAAACTCTGCAATCCACGGCGCGCCCGCAAACAACGCGGCATAAAACACAAGCGCGATCCCAAAGCTTGTATACAGCGCTGTCGAAAAATCCACTTCCGACGCCTCCTTTTTCTGAATCAGCGCCGTACTGAACCCGCTCTGGATAAACACATTCGACAGTGTGATAAACACGGCCAGAATTGCCGCCATCCCGTAATCATCCGGCAAAAGAAGGCGGGCCAGAAAAATCTGTATGATGAACTGGATCCCCTTGGTCCCCATTTTTTCAAACGCCTTCCAGAAAAAGGCGGAAACGATTGTATTGTTCTTCAAATGACAGCACCACTTTTCATTAAGATGTTCACATGTTCTGTTTTCCAGGAAAAACTATTGCTTCACTCTTAAAACGTGTCCGAAAACGACCTTGTATCTTGAAAAAAACAGAAGGGCATACGCGGGGAAATAGGTGGAAAAATATGTCAGGCAATGGCTTAAATTGTTCCCAATCAAAAAGGCGCAGATCACGCTTGCAAACAGCATAAGCCCCCGTTTCTTGACGCTCTGGCACTCGTCCGCCATTTTTTCAAACCGGAAGGACATGAGGGCAAACAAAAGAGGGATAACAGGTGCAAGCCCCCCCCCGAAATACAAAAGCCCCTGTCCCACAGCAGGAAGCAGCTGATCCGTCCTCCCCGATATTCCCCAGAGTGTCTCATTGAACAGCACACTGGTGCTGTATCTTGCAAAAAGCCTTCCCCCGGCCGGGAGCTCTGCCAGTGTCTCTGTAATTGCCGTCAGCGGATGGTATTGTTCCCGCATGGCAAAAACAACCGACAAATTAAAGGGGCCGTTTAAATAGGAATTCAGCGTGATCGAAAGGTTATTCCATACAGTCGCATCATTCGAAAATCCTGTGCTCCCGTTTACCTTTCTCACAAACAAAATCAGAACCAGACCGATCCCTCCGGCAATCACACAGGCCGCATATTTTTCAGCATATGCCGGATACAGGTAAAACAAAAGCACCGTCAGAGTGATCGCAATAAAGATTGAATTTGCATTGCTCTCCGTCATAACCATCAGAGCCGCCCCTGTGACCAGGACGGAATAAAAGAGCGCTCTCCCCCTGCGCTTCACATGATACCAGATCTTTTCCAGCAGCATCAGGGGCAGCATGATATGAATCACCTTGAATATCATCAGCATAAGAGTGTTCACAATCCCAAGGGGAGCTGTGCCGCCGTTTCCGATCTCCCTCCACGAGCGAAGCTCCAGAATAGGATTCCCGGCCTCCCCGATCTGTGTCGCCAGGTGAAAATTCTGGCGCAGGCTGGGATAATACAGTAAAATGCCGGCCACTGCCGCCGTTCCCGCAAGCACAGCCATATCGCATGCGTCAAAGCGTCTGGTCGGCTGGCCGGAAATCCCCGTCCGTGTCCGTTTTATCCTCGCTTCGCGCGAACATGACAGATACAGACCGGCTGCGACAAATATCTGCTCATAGCATGTCAGTAAAATGGCCGCTGGCATATAACTCCAGGCATCGCTTCCCTCTACAAAGGTCGCATACCCGCCCAGCCTTGTAAAAAAGGGAACTACCGTATACTTTGCAAAATACAGGCCAATCACCAGCGTATAGCTCATGTGGGTCAGAAGGCGGGAGTAAAACGGACTGAGGATCACGAAAAACAAGCCATTGCTTAACGGGATCAGATAATACAGCATACATTCCGCCGGCCTGTCCTCATCCAGAAAAATATAGAGCGATACCAGGACACACAGCAAAAGCATGAGCGCAAACAAGAAGCGGCTGCACCACTTTAAGCGTTTTTTATTCATACCAGTTCAACACCAACTTTACACGTTTTTAATGCGGGTTCCGGTATCGCTTCACACGCGCCGCCTGTCCGGAACCCGCTTCTCTCTAACATAAACAGGCATGTCATAATCACTGTGAGAGGCGTTTTGCCCAGAAATGGCTCCTTGTACTCGCACACAGCTACGCCCAGGAACAGGAGCCACAGAACCCACTTGTCCCTTTTTTTCCTGATTTTTAACAGCATTGCCGTATAAAATCCGTACAACCCGCCATAATACAGCAAAAAGCCGGGAATTCCCAGCGCTGCGTACATGCGCACATACCCGGAATCATGCAGGATCCTGACTCCGCTGCGGGCAACCCCATAAACGATCCCGGTCCCCCAGAAGGTTTCCTCTGTCAGGGGCGGAATTTCCATTTCTGCCAGCGCGGCAATGGTACTCCCTTCTCCCGCGCCTTTTACAAACAGCTCGCCAATCCATTTCACATAGTGCGCTTTCATATAAGATTCCGGCGCAAGAAGAAGGTATCCCGCGAGCAGGCCCAGCAACACCGCCAGGACGCACGACATCCACAGCGATAACGGCTTCCTTTTTATAAACAGGCAGCCAACCGCCAGGATTAATCCGGCTGTTCCCAGATAAAGTCCGGTTCTTCCGATAAAAAAGAGCGAAAAGAGAACAAAACAGTATTGAGCCAGCAGCGCATACGGATTGGAGCGTGAATCATAAAAAAGAAGGCACAGCGCGCATACCAGTCCGGCAAAAAAAATCACGGACGCTGTCGCCCCTCCCGTATCAATGCAGACAACCCTGACCCCTCTCATCACCCCATCCAGGAACCGGCCGTCGTCTTTGTAGAAATTATGGTAAATATACAGGGCAAACGCCTTGTTTAATTTTCCCATCACTGCGACTGCGGCCTGAAACAGTGTGATGTTCCACTGCGCCCTGCAAAACTGCAGCGCATCCTTAAAATAACCGGCCAGAAGCGCCGGAAACACGATCGCGTTCAGCGTCAGGAACACAATATTGCGCGGAAGGAACCACACGCCCTCAAACGAGTCCCCATAATCTACGCTTCTCAGCCTGAAAATACAGCAGGCATATCCAAAAAGGACCGCCATTGAAAGCAGCAGGCCCAATACCTCTCCGGGAACCTTTGCTTCTCCTCTCCGCCTGAAAAAATCTTTCAGAAAAACGGCGCACAGAACCAGAAATACGATTTTTCTCAGAGACAGCCATCCATATATTCCCATCTGAAATTCAATCCCAAAAAGAATCAGGCTTTTTATCCAGATATTGCCGCCCGGCCTGATTCCCATCCGTTTCGTTCTTATATTCATCCCATCACTTCTCCGCCCGGCCGTACAGCGTCTGATTCATATAATCCAGATACGCGCGGGCTATCTTCTCTGCCGACAGCTCGGCATGGATCTTTTTCGCCTCTTTGGCCATTCTCTCCCTCATTGCTCCATTCTCCTGCGCCCATCTCATGGCTTCGGCCATTTTCTTTGCATCCCCAACCGGGACCAGAATCCCGTTCTCTCCGGAGCGGATAAATTCCCGGGGGCCAAAGTCGCAGTCCGTTGAAATGCAGGGCAGGCCGACCGCCATCGCCTCCAGCAGGGCATTCGGCATCCCCTCTGAGCGGCTGGAGAACACAAACAGATCGTATTCGCACAGCTTTTCCTGCAGATTTTCCGTAAATCCCATGAAGCGGATACAGCCGTCAGCTCCCAGACTCTCTGCCATCTGCTCCAGCTCTCCCCGCTTTATTCCGTCGCCGAAAATATCAAGCGTCCCCTTGCCTCCGTCTTTTCTGTAGAGAGCAAACGCGCTTATCAGGGTTTCAAAATCCTTATCGGAATGCAGCCTGCCCGCTGAGCATATCTTAAAAGCGGATCGTTCTGCCGGAATACAGCGCTCATAAACAATTGACAATGGGTTTTTGATGACCGCCGCCTTTTTGCCTGTGGTATGAGGATAACAGTTCTTTGCCCCCTCTGTCTGAAATATGAAGCCGTCGCACAAGGGGCTGAGCAGACGAACAAACGCCCAAAGCAGCCCTTTATGACATTCGGGATTGGCCCGCTCCAATCCAAACACCGCTGTCCTGTGTCCTGTCTTTGCAGCAAACGCATACGGTATGTTCGTAATCGTAAAAGCCAGCAGGACATCCGGCTTTTCACAGACTGCCTCCTTTCGGCAGCTTAACGCCCGTTTTACGATCCGAATCAGCCTTTTTTCGCTTTCTGCCTGAAGCACATGAAGCGAAACCGTTTCTTCTATCCGGTAGGCCCGTCCCTCCGGATTAAACAGCCATATCATAACCTCATTTCCCATCCGGGAAAACTGGTTGGCTAAAGTAGCTGCAACACGTTCTGCGCCGCCTCCCTGCAGAGAATTGATCAAAATCGCAATTTTCATCCGTTTTACTCCTGACGCCTTTGATACCACTCCTCAAACATCAGAATATACCAAATCTGAGGATACCACTTTCCACTCCTGATAAAATTCCCCCAAAGCTCTGAAACATATTTTTCATTTAAAATTCCCTGTTCTTTTATATTTCTTTCATTCATCAGGCTTTCTGCCCACGCTCTCAGCTCTCCATCCCTGATCCATCGATCGATTGGAATTGAAAATCCTTTTTTCTTTCGTTCCATCATATGTTCCGGCACATAGCGGAACAATACTTTTTTCAGCACTCTTTTTTCGACATTATCAGAATACTTATAACGGAGCGGCAATCTCCAGACAAATTCCATCAGATCCCTGTCCAGAAAAGGAATCCTGCTCTCAAGAGATACCGCCATACCAGCCCGATCGACCTTTACCAATATGTCGTCTGGATGATACATCTGCAAATCCATCAGCATATAATCTTCCGGAAGCTGCTTCATATACCCCTCCGGGTACTGTGTCAGGCGGTATTCAGGAAAATCTGCACCTTTTACCATCTGCCCTGCCATCCACCGAAATCCCGTCGCAAATTCATAAAGCTGTATACCGCTCCGGGCAGGGAAATACCGGTTTGCTGTCTCCAGCTTACGCCATCTGCTGTCTGTACGGCCGGCCGTCGTCTTTCTAACCGCAATCCGTATGGGATAGGGAATCCGTTTTAACAAATTCCAGTGTCTTTCTAATCGATGATATCTGGGATAACCGCAAAACAACTCATCTCCCCCGTCACCGCTCAGGGAAACCGTTACAGACTGCCTTGCCAGTTCACTCACCAGATACGTAGGTATCTGGGAAGAGTCGGCAAACGGCTCCCCATACATCCCCGCCAGCTTTGGAATCACCTCCTGGGCCTCTCGGTCCGATATGTAACGCTGCGTATGCTCCGTCCCCAGATAGTCTGCCGTCTCCTTTGCATAAACCGCCTCATTGTAATCTGCATTTTCAAATCCAATCGTAAAAGTTCTGATTTTATTTGTATTTAAAGACTGCATGACAGCCGCCACCGTCGTGCTGTCAACACCTCCTGACAGGAATGCTCCCACCGGTACGTCCGCCCTCATCTGGCCCTTTATCGACTCTTTCAGCAAACGTTCCAGCTCGTCTGCTGCTTCCTCCTCTGACCCACGGAACAGATCTTCCTGCCCCTTTTGGGCAATCTCCATTACATCCCAGTATTTATAGCTTTTTACATCCGTAAACGGGAATTCCAACTCCAGGATATTTCCCGCTTCCAGCTTTTTGATATTTTTATAAATCGTAAAAGGCGACGGTATATAACCATGTCCGAAATACAGGGCAAGCGCATCCCGGTCCAGCTCCTCATTAAAATACAAATTCTGGCGTATCACAGCGATATCGGACGCGAAGACAAATTGATTCCCTATAAACCCGTAATACAGCGGCTTTTCCCCAATCCGATCCCGGCCCAAAAACAGCTTCCGATCCCGCCGGTCATACAGGGCGAAAGCAAACATGCCCTTTATCTGCTTTAAGACAGCCTCCACCCCATACACCTCAAACGCCTCTAAAAGCACCTCCGTATCCGATGTCCCTCTAAATGCGCTGATTTTCTTTTCCATTATCAGCTTTTTCTGAAGCGACAGATAATTATAAAGCTCTCCGTTCAGCACAATCACAAACCGCCCGCTGGCTGATATCATCGGCTGTGCCCCGGCCGGGGATAGGTCAAGGATAGACAGCCGCCTGTGTCCCAGCACGACCGTTTTATCCTCGTTTGCCCACACCCCGCCGGCATCAGGCCCCCTGTGCAGCATCCTGTCATTCATTCTGTTTATATTTTCTTTCCAGCGATCGGGCATATTACAAAAGCCTGCAATTCCACACATCTTTGATTCTCCTCAATAAACCTGCGCTCTTTTCAATTCAAAATCATATCCAAAAGAGCGCCGGCCCAGTCAAATGTCAGTTGTTTTTTCCTTTTTGCCTGCCTGTCCATAAGCGCAGCTCTTCTCTCCGGATCACGGTAATCATAAAGCATCGCGGCAATCTCATTCTCCTCCGGCTCAAACACAGCCTCCCTGTTTTGCAAAAGCTCCGGAATCCCCCCTCGGTTGGAACCGATAACCGGAATATTATGGTAAAAAGCTTCTAAAACCGTATTGGGACAGGAATCGGTCAGGGATGGCGCTACAAACAAATCGCAATTTACAATCAGCTCCATGGGCTTACTCACATAACCAAAGAAAATCGTATCCTCAGACGAATATTCGTTTTTATAATCTTCTAACAGACTTCCGTCCCCTATTACATACAAGGTGATCGCACCGTATTTCTTCCGGTAAATATCCACTGCCTTCAACAGTTGCAAAAGTCCCTTTTTGGTATCGCCCACGCTTCCCACAAAGCCAATGCGGTAGCCATGCCTGTCTTCTATACGCTGCCCGGATACAGGCACCATCCAGGAAGCATTGACGTTATTGATCTGTATGCATAGCTTGTCTTCAATGATACGTCTCAGTAATACGTGCCGTTTCTTTATTTCGTATGCGTCCTTTTTACACTGCGTCACAATCTTCTCCGCCTGTAAAAAGCACAGGCTCTCAGAGAGAAGAAGACTCCAATACCTGATATGCCACTTCCATGCGCGTTTCCCCTCAAAAAGGCTTCTTCTGGTCTCTACCAGATCCTGCCTTATAAAGAGAACCATATGTCGGATCCCAAAAGGAACAAGTCCAATCGCAGTAGGCACATCAAAAACCACAACCTTTGCCTCCCGGTTTTTCCGTATTTTTCTGACAGACGCATAATTATTCCATGCAAAGCAGAGCCCGATTGGCAGCCCCTTCTTTTTCTTTAAAGGATTGAGCCGGATCACTTGTTTTCCATCAAATCCTGACGCCTCTTTTTCCGGAGAATACAGGATTACATCCGCCTCCTTTTGAAGAAGGCCTCTGTACAGCTCCAGGAACCGTTTCATTCCGCCTGTGACCTGGTCCCCCATCAATTCATACATGGAATACATGATGATTGTTTTTGTATGTCTCATTCCAGCATCCGTTTTGCCTCTTCGGCCACCTCTCTCACTGATATTTCCTCAAGGCACAGCCTCCTCCTGCATTCGATCGTTTCTCTTGTAGCTGACAGCCGGTAGCAGGGGATACAGTCCCGTTGTTTCTGAATCACACGGCATAAAGGCGTCACAGGGCCTATGATGTTCGGATCCGTAGGCCCGAAAACAGCAAGGATCTTTTTATTCAGAGCAGCAGCGCAATGCAGTAAGCCGGTGTCTCCTCCTATGACCAGATCGCAGGCATTTAATAACGCCATCGTCTCTGTCATTGACGTTGTTCCAATGGTATTGATCGCATCTGCCGCAAATGTAATAGATCTCCCATCCAGCTCTCTCTTTTCTTTTTCCCCGCCGAACAGTATGATCTGTGCGCCGGACCGCGCCAGCTCTCCGGCCAGTCCACAAAACTTTTCATATCCCCACTGCTTTGCGTCATACCGATGCTTTTTTAACCCTTTGCGGTAAAAAAAATCTCCTGTTCCGACGCAAATCCCCACCATCTGTTTTCCCGCGCAGGATGACAGAAATTTCCTTTTCATACAAGCAGAAACCTGCTCCGGAATGTTCAATACAGGAAACCGGATCGGTTGTGCCGGGATTCCCAGCGCGGTCAGGCATTGCATATTGCGGACCACCCGGTGCTCATTCCTCTTATCTTCAAAACCGATATACCGTTTACCAAATCTGCCTGTATTACCGCCGGATATTATTTTTTTACATCCGGCAAGATGAAACAGCCAGACATCATACCTGCGCGGCGACCATCCTAAATCGATCGCCAAATCATACCTTTCTCTGCGCATTTTTTTAATCAGGGATAAAAGAGCGAAGCCCGATTCTTCCTTTACATTAAAGCTATAGCATCTGCATCCATAGCCCAGTAAACGGATCAGCTCTTTCTCTGCCGGATTCCCTATAAAGACATCCATCTGCGCATTTATAAAATAATGGTGAAGCCGTTCCAGGACAGGAAGAATCATAACCACATCGCCGATTCCGTGATGGCACCCCACTAATATCTTTTTCACGCGGGTCCTGTCAATTGACGGCAAATCCTTTTGCAAGGTACTCACACACATAATCCTTAACCCCGTCCTCAAGGCTGTAAAATGGATCCGCATATCCACTTTTCAATAATTGGTTCGTCTCTGCTTTTGTATAATACTGATATCTGGAATGCAGCTCTGACGGCATGTCAATAAACCGGATATCCGGTTCAAGATTCAGCGCCTTAAAGATCGCCTGCGCCAAATGAAAAAAGGTCTCCGCCGTCCCTGTCCCGATATTAAACAGGCCGCTGACCTCCGGATGAGCCATCAGAAAACGAATGATCTTACATATATCCTTCACATAGATGAAATCCCGTTTCTGCCCTCCGTCCTCAATCCCCTCCCGGTATGATTTAAAAAGACGGATCGCACCGCTCTGTATGATCTGCTTATATCCATGATATACAACGCTCGCCATCGAACCCTTGGCATATTCATTCGGCCCATACACATTAAAAAATTTCATTCCCACTGCCTGCGCCGGCCTTCTGTCCTGTTTTTCAGCCCACATATCAAAGAGATGCTTGGAGTAGCCATAGCGGTTCAGAGGCTTCAGGCCCTGAATATCCTTTTCGTCATCAAATCCGTCCTGCCCGTTTCCATACGTAGCGGCAGAGCTGGCGTATAAAAAGGAGGCCTTTTGTTCTGCCGCATAGTTCCACAATTCTTTGGAATACTCAACATTATTTTTATATAAATAGTCAAAATCCGTTTCCGTTGTTGAAGAGCAGGCTCCCATATGAATGATATGCGTGACATCATCCATCTTCCAGAGCTTGTCTAAAAATTCATTTTTATGAAAATAGGATAAAAATTTCTTGTCCCTGATATTCATCCACTTTTCGCTTGTATGGATATTGTCTACTATAATAATATCTTCTCTGCCTGCTGCATTTAACGCGCCGACTATATTGCTTCCTATAAATCCGGCTCCGCCTGTCACAATGACGCTCATGTTGCCGCCTCCTCGTTTGTTATGATTTTATTTATCAGAGCCGTGGTCGAATATCCTTCCATGTAGCGGACCAGCCTCACCTCGCCTGCATATTCCCTGCCTGCCACTTTGCTGAGCGTATAATCGCCCCCCTTTACCAGTACATCCGGCCTGATACGTTTTAACATCTGCTCCGGCGTATCCTCATCGAATATCACAACCGCATCCACACATCCCATAGAGGCAATCACACAGGCCCTGTCTTCCTGTCTGTTGAGAGGACGGCTGCCGCCCTTTAATCTGTGCACAGAGCCATCGGAATTCAGGCCGACAATCAGCCGATCGCCAAATTCGGCGGCGGCATACATCAAACATGCATGTCCTTTATGGAACATATCAAAGCACCCGTTTGTAAATACGACTTTTTTCCCCTCTTCTTTCCACTCTGCGCTTTTCTTAACTGCCTCCTCCAGGGACATGATTTTATTCGTCACTGCCCATGCCCGCCCGTTTCCAAGAGCACGTTCAATTTCCTTTTGTGTAACAGCCGCCGTCCCGCGTTTTCCCACCACGATTCCCGCGGCGGTATTGGCAATCCGAAGCGTTTCCTTTAACGGCATCCGTCCCCAGAACGCTGAAACTGCCGCAATCACCGTGTCTCCGGCTCCGGAAACGTCAAATACTTCCTTTGCGTCAGCCCTTAATGAAATCGACTCCCCATTATTTTCTAACAATGTCATCCCGCATTCGGAGCGCGTGATTAACAGATAGGTTGTCCCTAACCTGTCGAAAACCGCTCCGCACCGGGCCACAATTTCATCCGTATCATTCTTCATCTTAACCCCTGCCCACTCCATAACCTCCTTCAGGTTAGGCGTGATCATGGTTGCCCCCGTATATTTTTCCCAGTCCTTTCCCTTTGGATCAACCAGGACAGCCTTACCGGCCTGGCTGCATAACCGGATCACTTCCCGGCAGAGTGCTTCACTGCAGATTCCCTTGCCATAGTCTGAAAGGACGATCACATCATAATGGCCGAGTATTTTTTTCACATTGCCTATGAGGAGCTTGTGTTCCTCCTCATTCACCCTTTCATCATCGTGACAGTCCATTCTTACAATCTGCTGACAGTTCCCGATTACCCTTGTTTTCGTATTCGTACACCGTCCCCGGCTTTTCAGAATATATCTGCTCTCTATGCCGGCCCCTGACATGCTTTTACAAATCTCTTCTCCGAATGAATCTGCGCCTACCGCTCCGATCAAAGCGGCTTCAGCCCCTAAAGACGCGATGTTATTTGCAACATTTGCAGCTCCTCCCGCACGGTAAAACTCACTTTTAACCTTTACAACCGGAACCGGCGCTTCAGGGGAAATGCGTTCTACCAGTCCCTCGCAAACAATGTCCAGAATAATATCGCCTATTACCAGAACCCGGTTCTTCTGCTCTGCTGTCCGCATCTCTATAAGTTCTCCTTATACCACTGAATCGCCGCCTCTATTCCCCTCTCAAAGCTCCATTCCGGTTCATACCCAAGCAT
>QXXC01000323.1 GCA_009911305.1 Clostridiaceae bacterium
GGCGACCACGAGCACGCTCAAACTTCCTGCCTTTGGAACGGACATAGGGCTTAGTACGGCTGTGGGGAGTTCCAGGGGCTTTTCCAAAGTGCCTATACACCTCCCTGGCCTTGCGGGGTCCAGACAGTAGCACGGTGCCCTGTCCTTTGGGGGCAGCTAGAGCTAGCTGATCAAAGGTCATGACCTGGCCACCAGCCTTCAGGATCCTCCTACGAGCTCCTGCTGTCACCTTTAATGCGCACACCTTCAGTTTGGGGATGTTCTGAATCCTGACATCATCAGTGATAGTTCCCACAACAACAGCTGTCTTGTTTTCACGGCCCTGAAGCTTCATTTTACGGATCAGGCGAGACAGAGACAGAGGCGGCCGGTTGCTCTTGCTCATGAAGAGTCTCTTAAGGATGACCTTGTTGAAGGGAGCATCTGAACGACGAGCCAGGAACCTGTACAACTTGACCAGGAGTCTCAGGTAGATGTCCTGGCTCTTGGGCTCCTTCCTGTGAACCTTGCGGTCCTTGTTGTGTCTGATGTCAACTCCCA
>QXXC01000324.1 GCA_009911305.1 Clostridiaceae bacterium
GGAGGATGGGCGGACCTTGGCCGATTACAATATTCAGAAGGAGTCGACCCTGCACTTGGTGCTGAGGCTGAGGGGAGGAATGCAGATCTTTGTGAAGACCCTGACCGGGAAGACCATCACCTTGGAGGTGGAGAGCTCGGACACGATCGACAATGTGAAGGCTAAGATCCAGGACAAGGAGGGAATCCCACCGGACCAGCAGAGGTTGATCTTCGCTGGAAAGCAGTTGGAGGATGGAAGGACCCTTGCCGACTATAACATCCAGAAGGAGTCCACCCTTCACCTTGTCCTCCGTCTCCGTGGTGGTTTCTGAATGTTGGCTCGCCTGGTGTCTTAGTGTCTTGTCTTTCAGGTCGTCGGTCGTCGTGGATGTCTCTGTTGGGTTGTGTCTGGTTTTATGAGTCTTTGGTCTGGAGTCGATATCTGCTGTGTTGAACGGCTGGTTTCTGAATATTTCTCGTTTCTATTTTTAGTTTCTATCGTCTATTGAACAATCAAGTGGGGTTCTCCCCACAGCCTAAATAAATTTGTGTTTGCGTA
>QXXC01000325.1 GCA_009911305.1 Clostridiaceae bacterium
GTTGCAAATAAAGATAATATGATACACATAACATTAACATAATTCAGCAGAAATTAATTAATTTGTTTACATAAAACACGAATCATTTCTCAAAGTACTCCTCAGTCCTTCCCTTGAACCCAATTTGGCCAAAAGTGAGGGTCACGAACAGTCCCAGATGCCAAAGCACCAACCACAACCAGAATGGGGAAGTGAGGGCCGGGCCGGTGGGGAAGTGGGAGAGCTCGGTGCCAATGCTCGAGAAGAAAAGCCCGGTTAAGCTGTCGCCGTTGATGACCGGAATGCTTGATGGCGCAATCCACCCGATCAAACCGAACCCGATCACGTTTAGGTCTCTTCTCAGCCAGTCTCTTTCGAAGCATGTAAATTTTCCTCCCGAGGCTTGTGCTAGCCTTAGTGGGTTCCTCGCTGCTACTGGAGACTTTAGGAATCCTGAGGAGAGGTTTAGTTTCTTTGGAGAAGACAAGGTTGTTGTGCCCAATCCGACCACAGTTGAAGAAGCGGTAGCCATTGTTGCAGCTGCCATTTTTCTGTGTGTG
>QXXC01000326.1 GCA_009911305.1 Clostridiaceae bacterium
AACATCTTCAACGCTATGTCATCTTCACATTGTCGGCCTCACGTTGAGACGAGAAGCGAGCTTCTGGCCGAGAGACTTGTCAGCCTGGTACCAGTATGAAACCCAGATACTCCGGATTTCGTGGGTGAGACGAGGGTCGGACAAAGCATCGACCCATCTTTTGATAAATCTTTCTTGCCTGTCTGGTGTAAAGGAACGGTACTTCTCACCGGGTTGCTTAAAGTTGTTCTCTTTCTCGATGCAGCACTTATCACGCTTCCCTGTCAACACCACAGGAGGGATGGGGTACTGCTCAGCATGACGACAAGGATCATACCTAGATGGGAAATAGTTCACCTCCTCATCCCTATGCATGAAGTTCATGAAACCTTCATGGTGATTGTTGTGATGGCCATTCTTGGGAGCATTAACTGGGCATGGGAAATACCCCCGTCGTCCACTTCGCCGCCGGAGGGGTGGCGACGCCGGCCGACGCCGCGCTGATGATGCAGCTGGGGTGCGACGGCGTGTTCGTGGGCTCGGGCGTGTTCAAGAG
>QXXC01000327.1 GCA_009911305.1 Clostridiaceae bacterium
CAATAATCACTCGCAAAAAAAAGAGGGAACACATTTCATTTGATCACCGAAAATGGCATCCGCTGTGATCACTTCCCTTCCACAGTTCAATGGGCTTAAGCCCCAGGCACCATCACTATCTCCAGTCAAAAATGTGGTAGCTGTCCAGCCCATGAGGCGTAGAGGACAGGGAGCTTTGGGCGCTCGTTGTGACTTCATCGGCTCACCTACAAATTTGATAATGGTGACTTCAACGAGCTTGATGTTGTTTGCGGGACGGTTCGGTTTGGCTCCGTCGGCAAACCGGAAGGCAACCGCCGGTTTGAAGTTGGAGGCGAGGGACTCGGGCCTGCAGACCGGTGACCCGGCTGGTTTTACTTTGGCTGATACATTGGCTTGTGGAGTTGTGGGTCATATAATTGGGGTTGGGGTTGTACTTGGCCTCAAGAACATTGGTTCTCTGTAAATTGTCCAATTCTCAACTATCTGAGTAACTATTTGTGGTCACCAAAGAGTTTATTTTTTTTATTATGTTGCATTTATATAGTATAGGGC
>QXXC01000328.1 GCA_009911305.1 Clostridiaceae bacterium
CTTGAATGTGGGACTTTGGGTTGGGTTTCAATGCATGAACCATATCAGGGAATTTCATTCCATCACGAATAAAGAAGACAGGGAAGTTGTTTCCCACCAAATCAAAGTTTCCCTCTCTTGTGTAGAACTTCACAGCAAATCCTCTGGGGTCCCTGAGAGTTTCGGGGCTACCACGCTCATGGATAACAGTGGAGAAACGGACAATAACAGGCGTTTGAACTCGCGGGCCTCGAAGGAAATCAGCACAAGTAAGGTGCGATATATCATGAGTGACCTCAAAAAATCCCTTGGCACTGGCACCTCTGGCATGGACAACACGCTCTGGGATCCTCTCACGATCGAAATTAGCAAGTTTCTCCACCAAATGATAGTCTTCAAGAAGTATTGGACCTCTACTTCCAACAGTCAAAGAGTTGTTATTGTTCCAAACTGGAGCTCCAGAATTCGTGGTCATAAAAGGGGAATTGAAAGCACTCGACGGACGGTACTTGTAAGGATCCATTGCTAGAGAGAGAAGTCAGAGAAATTTCCCA
>QXXC01000329.1 GCA_009911305.1 Clostridiaceae bacterium
ACGCCGGAGCAGATCCTTGAGGATGTAAACAACGCCATTCTGGCAGGATGGGAGCGCGCAGAGTATGATCTGGATGCGATCCCGAACCATATCATCATGCCGTATGAGCAGTACAACTATATCGCTACTGCAAAAGTGACGGAACTGGCGGAAAAGACGATCCTCACGTTCCTGCTTGAGAATAACGTAGCAAAGCATAACGGCTCCGACTTATTTATCGGCGCAGCCAGATGGTGCAAAGGGGCGGGGGATGACGGAGCAGACCGTATGGTCGTTTACTGCAACAGGGAGCGTTATATTGCCATGGACGAGCTGGCTCCTTTGACCAGGGCCATGACAAGCCCCAACACAGAGCAGTTCTGTTATGATACGGCCTACGCAGGAAACTTATCCGAGGTGGAAGTCTTTTATGAGCAGACGCTGACCTATATGGACGGAATCTAAGGGGGGGGGGATATAGATGTTTATTGTATCAAAACGTAATTATGACGTGAGGCGTCCGGATGGCTCGTTTTATAAAATCAGAAAAG
>QXXC01000330.1 GCA_009911305.1 Clostridiaceae bacterium
AAGCCCAGTTTTTCGAGTTCCCGGCTGAATCCGGCAAGGTCAAATCCCTGCATCCTTGCAAGGATACCGTCCATAGCCTGTTTTATCTCTTCCCTGTTGGCTTTGCCTATGTCCTTTGACTGTACCAAGTTCCGCTCTCTGGCTATACCGTTGGCGGCTTCCGTTGCTCTCTTCCCTATCCAGTTGTCTTTGTAGAGTTCTCCCGATAACGACACACGGTTTGCCAGTATATGCAGGTGGGCTTGCCTGCGGTTCTTCTCCGTTCCGCTGTGCTTCACAATGATGTACTGGTGGTTCATCAAGCCCATGCGCTGCATGAAATCGTTGCCGAGCTTCGCCCAGTCCGCATCGGTCATGCCTGCACTTTCTTCCACTGAAGGGCTGACCTCAAACCGAAGGCAGTTGTTCTTTACGTTCGGAAAATCAACAAAGTAAGGTTTCATCTCCTGCACCATCTCTTCACCTGTACAGCCGAAAAGCTCATGGCGGTGTATCTCGGTGGCTGCTGCCTCCCCGTTTATCTCTTTG
>QXXC01000331.1 GCA_009911305.1 Clostridiaceae bacterium
CTCGCTTCAAAGTGCCCACTGTCATACTAAGTGAAAATGGACATGCCGCCTTCTGCAATCGGATTTGAGGGTTATGAGAAGAGGCTCGAGATCACATTTTTCGAGCCTGGAGTGTTTGCTGATCCCTCTGGTTCTGGCCTTCGGTCTCTTTCCAAGCAACAGTTGGATGAAATCTTGGACGAAGCAAAATGTACCATTGTCGCCTCACTGAAGAACGATGATGTTGATTCCTATGTTCTATCCGAGTCCAGCCTCTTTGTCTACTCGTACAAGATCATACTGAAAACATGTGGGACTACGAAACTGCTGCTGTCGATCCCACCAATCCTGAGGATGGCTGGTGACCTCGGACTGACTGTGAGTGCTGTAAGATACTCCCGTGGAAGCTTCATATTTCCCGGCGCGCAGCCATTTCCACACAGGAGCTTCACCGAGGAAGTTGCTGTTCTTGATGAGCATTTCTCCAAACTTGGACTGGCGAGCGAAGCCTATGTAATGGGAGAGGCTGACGAGTATGAGAAGTGGC
>QXXC01000332.1 GCA_009911305.1 Clostridiaceae bacterium
CGGAGAGATTTATAACAGGAATGATTACTCTATCAAGCAAAAGTAATTAATAATACAGTGATACATCTTTGATAGATAGAGATGAAAACAGACGGAAAATTACAGAGAAAGCAAGGCGCGGCGGCGCTCAGCTCCGCTTAACAGGGTCGAAGTTGGAGACGCCGATGACCGCCCCAACAATGGCGGTGAGCACGACGCCGCCGGCGACAATGCTGAGCAAGAAGTTCTTGAGGGAGGGGGAGACGCCGCTAGCCGCCTCCGCCACATCAGGAACAATCATGGAGGCAGTCAAGGCGGCGGCGCTCAATCCGGCGACAGCCTTCTCCTGGAAGGAGGCCCTGACAACGAACTTTGCGGCGGGCTTGGACACGACGGCGGCGGACTTGGATGACCTGAGGGGCAGGGGCTTGAGGAAACCATCGGCGGAGGGGAGGGTCTTGTGGGCGGCGCGTGGCAGCGGCAGCGCCATTGATACTGCAGAAGTGGAGGCCATTATAAAGTTTTTGGTGAGCTGGTCTCTCTCTGG
>QXXC01000032.1 GCA_009911305.1 Clostridiaceae bacterium
CCATAATCCTGTGCAATCTGCGTTATGAGGACAGTGGAGCTGCTTTTCAGGATAATATCAACATAGTTTGCTTTCGGGGCCAGTTCCCCGATCACCCGGTCCATGGTCCGGACAGATGATTCCAGCTCTTCAAGCTTTCCCTCCAGGGCCCTGTTCCGCTCCTGTTCGTCCTTCAGCTTTGTGGCCAGCCGGATGAGGAAATCAGGGGAGTTGAGGGCTTTCCGGAGCGTGTCCTCTGTCATATATGCGCCGTGCCTGCGGATGGAGGGGATGATCTCATCCGCTACCATGGCCTGGAATTTCTCCGCGGTTTCGTTCCGGGCTTTCATCGCAAGGCGGTAAAAGATGTTTTCGGGGATGAAATCAGGCAGTTCATCATTTTCGGAATTTAAAATTCCGAAAGAATACAGCCACTTCTGGATGCCCTGGCGGTTCATCCGTTTATATTCCACCCCGTTCTTTTTATCTGTTTTTGTGATATCAAGTCCCCTGGCTACCGCCTCCAGCCTTAAATAAACGATCCCGTCCTGCTCATAGCAGTCGATCCCCTTAATATTTACAATCTGTAATTCTTTCAATAAGTTTTCCTCCCATCTGTGAAAAGCTGTCCCGTTATCCTTCCAACAGCGTATTATAATTTCTAATCCCCGCCCTCTTTACGCTCTTACAGTAGTCGCACACACCGCAGCAGTCCGGTTTTTCCGAGCCATTCTTTACAGCGATAAACCGCGGCATATTCCGCCCAATCTCCTGGAGCGCCATGTCAAGCGTCGCCTGCGGGATCTGGAAGATGTCCAGATCCGGGATCCGTTCCTTTGTAACCGCCGCCAGGTAAAACGGGAGCTGCCCATACCCGCATATCTCAGCGCCCTTCTGGTAGACGGCCCCCTGCAGGTCATACCGCCACAGGGGAAGGTTCCGGAAGTTTGCCACCACCTTTAAATCGGTGATACAGATCCCTTCTGAAAAGCTGTCCATCTTCATTTTCCACGGCGCGCCGAACATCCCAAAGGTGAGGATCTTCTGTTTTTCCCCACTCATAAACTGCATAAACAGGGGATCTTTCTTTACCCTGCTGATAATCTCATCCGCCTTGCGGAATTCGGCTCTCAGTTCTTTCCTGCGGGTAAAGACAGCCGGGTTCCCACGCTTGAAAGCCTCCAGCGTCCCTTCAAAATAGCTGTCCACAAAGCTCCCTACAAGCATGGCCCTTGTGGGGGGAGGGTTATATTCCCCCCGGATCCGAGCAAGGGCGGCGGCCTCGCATTTCATGAAATCTTTGTACTGCGAAACACTGAAATAGTGTTCATTAGCAGCCTGCCCATAATAATTATCCTGTGTCAGCTCCATCTGCATCCCCCCTGTCCCCCGGCGGATAAGGGAGACGGCCCGGCCCAGATACTGTACCCTGAAAAGCTGCTGTTTCTTTCGAGCTCATCGTCTTCCATTGCCGCCGCTGCCAGCTCCGCTTCTTCCTGCGATCCGGCTTCAAACACTACCTTCCGGAAAGCAGCGTATACCACTTCATACTTTTTCATGCAGACCTTTCACCCCCGCTTACCTCTTCCCGGAGTCCCATCAGCATATCAGCGCGTTCTTCCACATTTATTTCATAATCCATGGAGATATCAAGCGCACGGTCGCTGCGGAAGTCATTTTCCTGTGGGCAGATGATTGCCATTAACGCATCAATCAGCGGGGATTCTATCCGGTAAAATGCCGGAAGATCGTCGGAACACAGTATGCCTCTCAGCTCCTCCCCTAATTTCTGCGATGCGTCCAGGCCCATTAAAATACCTTTTATAACCTCCCTGGTATCCATGGCCCCTCCTTATGCAAACGGCCCGTCCTGCGGGATGTCAGCCTGCGCCGGATCCGGCTGTGGATGCGTTTCAGGGACAGACTTGCCATCCTGTTTTTTTCCTCTCCCTTTTTTCTTATCTTCATAGGGATTTTTAATCTCCGGATCCTCACCATCCATGCCCGGCAGCTCAAAAATTTCCTCACGCTTTGCCATGCCGTCTTTGATAGAATTAAACACCTTTTTCAGACGGATGAGGTCATTCATCGAAAATGCCTCTGCCTTGCACCCAATATATTTTTCAAGACTTTCCTGGGGTACCTGGTAATCCTTTTCCGCTGTCCTGACAGCGCCTTTTATTAGATCGACAAGGGGCGTCTCCTCGCCGTCAACCAGGGTTTTATGGCATTGCTCCACAGCTTCTTCCACAATATCGCCCGGAATAATCCCCAGGATACACGCCCTTACGCGCCTGGCTGCCTGGTTCGCCACCTGCTCATAGATGTCACGCGGTTTTGTTAAAGGGTAATTCCCTTTCTTTGTCTCCCTGATATGCGGGACGCTGAAAATCTTTGTCTGCCGGGTATTTGTTTCCAAATCCCACGCATATGCCATTACCTGGCTTTCCCCGCCGCGCTGTTCCAGCTCTACAAACCCAAAATCCATGTTACCCCAGTTCTGCGCCATCGCCTCCGCAAGGCGGATCGATACGCCTGTGACTTTGGAATCCCCCCTCGTATATTCATACTCTGCCTGCTCCGCCAGTCTTTTACGCTGGCACGCTGTCAGAATACGGTTGCGCGCCGCGATTACATCCCGGGGGAATTTTTTTGCCATGATAATCTGCCCCTGGACTTCCTGCATCTGGCGGCTTGCCGCCATTTCTGTAGCCGCATTGCGCTGCGCCGGCATGTCCATGTTCCTGTAAATGTTTTCTATTTCCTGCATTTAGCTTTCCTCCGTCCTCTCATAATTGATATAACGTTTCCCTTTGCCGTTCACCGCTTTCCCCGCGGTAATACTTACCGTATACCCGGCCTTTATGAGCAGCCTTGCAATCTCAAGCTGCTCCTCTTTCGTGATGGCCGATGCGATTACCTCGATCCTCTGCTGCAATTAATCTGATCCTCCTCAATCCAGTTCCCGGAATAATACCACTCCACCAGCATTTCCCGGAATTCCTCCCGCTCGTCCGGAAGGCCGGAAAGGCAGCGCCCCAAAGCGTAATCAAAAGCTTTTTCTTTGGGGACAAATGTCCCGGCCTCCGGGCCGATGCCTCTATAGCCGCCCATGGTTTACTCCAGTTCGTCAATAAGCTGTTTCAGCTCGTTTCCAGCGGCTTCCGGCAGGCTGCCGGAATAAGCGCCATGCCACCTTAAAAACCTTTCCTTTAAGGTCAGGCTGCAACTGCAGGGGGCTTTTACAAGCTCTTCAAACCGCCTCTCTGTTTCCTCCTTCAGAAGCTCCGCCACCCGGTAAGGCACAACAACCGGGTTCCCGCCGTAAGCCTTTACTTTCTTCCTCTCCTCCTCGCTTCCCACGGGGACAGAAAACGGGTTTGGGTTCTGTTCGTCAAACGAACGGATGAGCATCCGCCGGACTTCTTTCACATCCCCAATACAAGTGTTATATTTCAGATGGTATACATCATCACAGTTTGACTCTACCATCCGCCGGACGGTTTCGATTGGGATGCCGCCGCTTACCATCCCCTCCGCGATCATTTTGGAGGTGATATCCTCAACGTTCCATGAGTCGCATGTTTTCCTGTCGCGCTCCAGGGTTATGTACCTGGGCTTGAAATTGTAGCCAAACTTTAAATCGCTGTTACAGTCAACAAACAGTCTGTTTACAAATACCCGGCCGGCATATTCTTCCCCGGTGAGGATTTCACCGTACTGTGTCGCGACATTTTCATAGCCAGGATCATGCATCCCAAGCCAGATGTCGTATAAGCCGGCATACTCGGCCGGGGAGACGTTCCCAACCTCAATGCATAAACCATGGGAGGCTGCGCCCGGCCTGCTTATGTAAAAAGCAAGGATTTTTTCAAGCCACTTTTCAGAATTCTTAAACCGGGATTTCCATACCTCCCCTTTTTCGTTGTTATAGATGGTAAATGTCTTTCCAAGCCTGTTCAGCACCAGGGCGGCAATTTTATACCCCTCGCCAAATTTGCCGACCGTATCCTCATTATCGGCCTTGCTGCTGCGCCCGAGCAGGAGGGTATTGATTTTGAGGGACGATTTTGTGTTTTTCAGCCTGAGAACCTCCTGATCCTCATCGTAGTCAAGGCTGAACACATTGCCTTTATCTAAAGCTTCCTGATCCGTGCCGTTCTGGATCAGCTCGCGGATCGCGTCATTAAATGTCCAGTCTGACACATAATCCGGCGTGAGACTAAGCTCATAACACTTTTCCTGTGGAGCCGGTATATTTTTACCCATTGATTTTTCCTCCATTATCTGCTACAATCTGTACATGTTTAATTTTGTATGCCCCAAAAGGAGAGTTTGCGTCTCTCCGGGGCATTTTTCAGTGTGATAAAAAAGGCGGCGTGTATCAATCATTCCTTTATGTATACACATTTTTCTTTCCCGTCGTATACAAGCGTCAGCGTGTCGCCGTTCTGATCCTTCAGCAAACCCTCGTTCCCGGTCATCTTCACGGAAAAACATCCGCCCTCGAATCCCTTTTCGCACATCCAGCGGCGGATGGCATATTCCGCTATGCTTTTACAGCTTTTAACAGCCAGCATGTTTATTTACCTCCATCGTTTTTTATTTCTCAATACAGCGTTGTGAGCAATACGCCCGTCGCAATCCTGGCAATCAATGCCAACACAATGGCAAGTTTGCATATGCTCCATGCCAGCTCCCACACCTGGGCGTTTTCCCGGCGCAGGGCTTCGATCGGGTGATCCGGCAGATTGCGCTGGGGCGGGCATTCAATAACTTCAAGGTTGTCCTTCACTTTGTAACCCTCCTTCCCATCACCACCCCTACAATCTCCTCATCCGTCATCCCGGTCAGCTCAGCCAGGCTTGCCAGCTCGCCTACTCTGAAAAGCGCCGGCTGCTTCTGCTTCTTATAAAAACCGGAGCAGCTAATTCCCAGTCTTTTCGAGGCGGCGAGGGGCGTCGTCATCGTCTCGATCATCTTTTGTGAGACAATGGATCTGGAATAAGCTGCGCGGCGTAAAAATTCCGGCGGCCTTATTTTAGGCATCTTGTGTCACCTCCCGTCTGTTTTCCCGGCGTTAATGCCCATGGAATGATATCTTTTTATCAGTGAATCCATGGAAGATGATAAACTGTGTATAACCTCTTCATTCCCGGGATCCGTCTCCAGGACATCCCATAATCGTTCCTGGAGCCTTCTGAGCCTCACGGCAAGGATTTTCTGTGTCTCCGCGTCATTATGGGGAGCTGTTTTCTGTCCTCTCTCCCCTCCTGTCATCGCTGTACTGCTAACAGGCAGCTTTTGTGGAATCACCGTTAATCTGTAGTAAGCGGCAATAGGATCCCAGGACCATACAGCCAGCACATTTTTCTCGTATTCCAGTATCTCTCTTATAGCCTGAACCTCTGTTTTGATTGATGATAATTTCCTGTAAATATCTTTAAAAATCAATTTTCCACCTCCCTTTTTTTCCAACGCCTGAAACGGCGTTTTATTTCTCCCAGCCGAAAATCAATCAATTCTCCGGGAGGAGCGGTTGAAACCTCTGTTGGGATCGGGGCTATAAAGTTACTGCCTTTCCCGCATTCAAAAAGGGCAAATCTGCTTTTTAACAGCCCCTTTTCTATGAATAGAATGTGTTGTTTCCCTCCAATGGAAAACTGAACCCTTACCTCGCCCATATCTTCTGTTATCACCTCCCGGGGATTAAAGCAGGCCCCTGCATAACAATTCATCAAGCTGGTTTTGCGTCAGAATACCCAGCTCAACCAGTTTATCTGACGAAACATAATAAGGGTGGTACACCTCCGGCAGGGCAAATATTTGCGCTGTCTCCAGACGGAGCTGCTCTGCCAGCAATTCAATGTTTACAACGGGGAATTCCGTATCCAGGGCGCCATGCGAAAACTTTACGCTTTTTACGCCCTTTAACTCCTCCCCGTCCACAAAGACCTTTGTGACACGGCCTTTGTTCCGGATGACTACCTGTGGAAGTTTTTCCATTACTCATGTCCTTTCTTCACGCTGTTTTCCGGGAATGTCTGCCCTGTCTTTTGTATTTCTCCTGAACAGGTTATAAGTCTCTCCAGAGATGCTTTAAAGCCATCCATCATGCGCTCTGGATGAACCTTTCCAAGCTCAGAAACCATTTCCGGATGCTCTATATAGTACGAGCCCGGAAAAAATCTGCGGCCGATTTCGTCCGCATCAGGTGTACATGGGCTGTATGATTCACGGATGCCCGTCATCTCTTCCAGCTTTTTTAATATTTTCTGGAAATGGAATGGCTCCCCCTTTTGCTGAACCGCATGCACACACTCAAAAGCATATTTGCAGTACATACATCCGTAGAGCCCCCGGAGCGTGTTGATTGTTTTCTGTTCCGGGGCCTGGAACGAGCTTTGAACCAGGCGTGCAATACAGTGTAAGTCCATATCGGTGAAACTGTTGTTATTCATGGATTATGTACCTCCCGGGCCTCTTTTGCTGCCGCTGTCTCCTGTTTTGGACTACTTTAAAGGTAAGTTACCTGTTATTATCGCTATAATCTCTCTGATTATCAGCCTTGCTATACAGTATCCGTTTTAAAAAATACCAAGGCGAAGCAGACAAGTGATAACTGCTACAATCAATGAAATAACTGATATTATCAGAGGGAAATGTGGATACCTGTCCAAAAAACAGTCAAACCAGGACTTTTTCCTCACAGCCTCCCCCTTTCTCCGGACAGTGCCGGTAATCTTCAAATCTCAAATAGTTTCTCAAGATGCTGTTTGCATTCCCGGATTCATTTTGTAGCGGCTGGCTCTTTCGGGGAAGATGGTACACAAAACCGATCTGTCAACTCCTTCAACCCGGCAGCGATGTTTTCAGGTGACTGATCCTGAACCTTCTTTTCAAGGTCAGTCACCCTGTTCTCCAGTGCTCGCCACTGTCATTTTGAAATCCACACCGTTCACGCCTCCTTCCTAAAATTTGCCGGAATATGCATCCCTGATTGATTCCATGGCCATATCGACAATATCTTTAACATACCTGTCAATAATCCTAAAAGTAATTGAAGCTGATATCCGGCAGCAGACTACAGAAACAACAAACCCTGTAGCTGCTGCAATTGCTATGGTTTGCAGTCCGGTCATTCCGCACCTCCTATTCCGCTGTCAATGTGCAACGCCTTCTAGCCCGCGTCCTGTTTTACGAAATCAGTTGATTGATATCAACTTTTAGATAATCAGCGACTTTCTTAACCTTGTTGACTCCCGGTTCATTTTCATTCCATTTACAAATGCTGCTTCTGGGAAATCCAAGGTCGGATTCAAGCTTCATAATGGTCACTCCCTGTTGCTTGCAGACTGCTTTAACCTTGTCATAAAGCAAAAAATCACCTCCTTTTTTAAATACGCAAAATTTTGAGATTTTCCTATTGACTTTTTGCGTAAAATATTCTAAAATCAGAAGTACCACCAACTAATAAAAGAATACAACTTAAATTTGATAATTCGCAAAATCTTGCGTAACTTATATCTCTATTATACATAAGATTTTGCGTATGTCAAGTATTTCTTGCGCAAAATTTTGAGGTATATTATATGGGATTATATGAACAAATTAGAGATATCGCTAAAAACAAAGGGTATTCTATAAATAAGCTAGAACAAGAATTAGGGTTTGCCAGGAGTTCCATAAATAAATTTAATAAAAATAAGCCCAGTATAGATAAGCTTCAGCAAATAGCAGATTTGCTTGGGGTGACTATTGACTATTTGACAACTGGAAAGGAGGATTCTGAAAAGGAAGAACTCGCTCTTACAGCAAAAGACAAGCGTGACATTACCCAAATTCTGGATCAAACCCGGGAACAACTCATGTCCCAGGAAGGTCTGATGTTTGACGGAAAACCGGCCAGCCCGGAAGCGATAGACTCTATTTTATCCGCTATGCAAATTGGGATGGAAATGGCGAAAAAAAGGAATAAGGAAAAATATACGCCTAAAAAATATAAAAAGGGTTGATTATTATGGCAATCAAGAAAAAGGCTGACGAGCTGGCCAGAAAATTTCAGACTCGTAATCCCTTTGAAATTATCCGGGGATTAAATGTCATACTGCTATTCGTTCCGCTGATTGACACCAGAGCCTTTTACCAGTATTTTAAGCGAAACAATATCATTTACATAGATGAAAACCTGCCGCGTCATGAGCAAATGTTTGAGTGTGCGCATGAAATGGGGCACATGTTCCTGCACAAAAAAGCCAACGCCATTTTTATGGACACAAGAACTGGTTTTAATACAAGCCGATTTGAAAAAGAAGCTGACACTTTTGCCATTGATCTTCTAGTGGGGGATGATATACTAGCAGAATATCAGAGCTACGACATAGAACAGTTTTCAAGATTATTAGGGTATGAACAAAGATTGATAAATTTAAGATTAAATTCGCATTAATATTTAAAACACATACGAAAGAGGGGGATTGTATTGGAGAAAAAATGGTATCTACAAACTTGGTTTATTTGCCTGCTATTTTTATTCTGGTTTGCTTATGGTATTCCATTGATTTTAGGTATTGTTTTACTTGCTCTGAAACTAAAACAAGAAAAAGCTTTTTATTCCCAATTTGAGCAGCTAACCACAGAAGTAAACCATATAAAAGAATTATTTGCTCCTGAAATGCAAGAGCTCCATAAATTACAAGAGCTTGTCGATTCTTTGCATGCGGAAGAAATAAGCACTAAATCGGAGCTTGAAAACGCTAAAAAGGCAGCCGAAAAAGATATTCAAAAAAAGAAGGCTGAGAAATATATATTGGAGAAGGACATTATAGATAAGAAAAGTGATATAAATATATTAGAGAGGGAAATTGCAGAAAAGAAAAAGCAGGTTGTCTTGCTCGATGATGAAATCCTCGTACAAGAATTCGGATTATACAAACCTCAATTTGATTTTGCTTCTGCCCTGGATTATAAAGAAGCCCTTGCAGCAATACGTGCCAATCAAAAAGAGCTTATAAAAAATAAACAGGCTGTTACAGGAAATACTAACTGGCAAGTCAATGGAAGTGCCTCCAAGGGGAAGAAAATGGTTTCTGACACGCAAAAGCTTTTACTACGTGCCTTTAATAGTGAGTGTGACGAATTGGTATCGAAAGTTAAATATACTAATTTTGATGCATCTCTTGACAAAATATACAAATCAGCAGAAACTATTTCAAAACTTGGTACTATTATGGATATTGCAATTACTCAGCAATATTTGTCTGCCAAAGTAAAGGAACTGAGATTAGCCTTTGAATATCAAACAAAAAAGCAACAGGAAAAAGAAGCTCAAAAAGCAGCTAGGGCAGAACAGCGTGAACAGGCAAAAATTCAAAAAGAACTTGATGAGCAGAGAGGAAAAATTGAAAAGGAGCAAACACATTATCAAACTGCTTTTGAAAAAATACAATCGCAACTACAGATTCACCCTGATGATCCTGATCTTTTAGATAAAAAGTTACAATTGGAAAATCGCCTTTCCGATATCGACAAGGCATTGACAGATATTGATTATAGGCAAGCCAACATGAAAGCTGGCTACGTATATATTATCTCAAATATTGGTGCGTTTGGTGAAAATGTTTATAAAATCGGTATGACGAGGCGTCTTGACCCTCAAGATCGTGTTGATGAACTTGGAGATGCATCTGTTCCATTTAATTT
This sequence comes from Clostridiaceae bacterium, assembly GCA_009911305.1. Lineage (GTDB taxonomy): Bacteria > Bacillota > Clostridia > Lachnospirales > Lachnospiraceae > Otoolea. Next base: position 9,682 of record QXXC01000032.1, read on the forward strand.
TGATGTACATGCCATGATCTTTTCAGATGATGCCCCCGCATTGGAAGCTGCTTTACACAGGGCCTTTGAAAATCGAAAGCTTAACATGGTAAATCAGCGTCGCGAATTTTTTAATGTGACGCTGGATGAAATCAAAGAAGTAATTAAGAAGAATTTTGATAAAACTGTAGAGTTTATAGATGTACCAGATGCTGAACAATATCGCATTAGTCTAAAAATGAAAGCAAATATACCAACGAGCATAAACGCCCCTGTGAGCTAATGCAAAATCCACAGGAGCAAACTTTGACAATATAATATGCTTAACCGGGGAACCGTTGGGGTGTTATGTCAGCCGCCGGACGAAAGAAAGGAGGCTGGTGCTATGGTTACATATTCGGATCTAATCCAGTTTGTAATTATGCTTTGCGCTGTTGTAACTGTCGTTATTTACGCAACACGCAAAAAATAGCGCCCCTGCTCTGGTAAAGTAAGGCGCTATTTTTTGCCCTAGATTCCCGGCGGCCAGGTGTACACTGGCCAACGGTTCTCCTGTTAAGCATATTATATGTCAGACTGAATGATTTGTCAAATGTAAAAACCGCCCCTGCGCCAACAGGAACGGTTCTTACATAGATTCTATACCCTGACTGTGCGCCAGAGATGATGCAATCTAACAGTCAAAAAAATTGTACCATCTCCAGCGCCTCCTGTCAAAGGTATGGCGTTATTTTTATACAAAAATTTGGCTGCCTTGCGCAGCCGGACAAACAAGAAAGGAGAATGGTACTAATGGCAAAAGCAAAAAAGCTGCCGTCCGGATCCTGGCGCTGCCTGGTTTACAGCCACACGGAAAAAGTCCGGGACGCAAAAACAGGGGAATGGAAAAACAAACGTGTATATGAATCCTTCACCAGCGATGATCCATCCCCGAAAGGCCGCAGGGAAGCAGAGCTGGCGGCCGCGCAGTTTCAGATGGAGAAATCCCAGGCACCCAAAAAGAAAAAACAGGAATACGGCAATATGACACTGACAGAGGCAATCGACAAATATGTTGAGTCGCGCGAACTCCTGGGACGCTCCCCCACAACGATCCAGGATTACAGATGCATCCAGAAAAACGGGTTCCAGGATCTGCTTGACACCCGTCTTTCCGACATCGATGAAGGGATCCTCCAGGAAGCCGTCTGCATTGAAGCAAAGCGGCCATCCAACGGCAGGCAAAAGCTGAAAAAACCGATTTCCGCCAAACGGCTGAAAAATGAATGGGGCCTGTTAAGCGCTGTCCTGCACAAATACCGCCCGGGGATCAACTATGACATGATCGAGCTGCCGAAAGCGGCGCTGCGCACGGTTGAGCTTCCGCCAGCCCGGAAGATACTGGATATCATACAGGGCACAGACATAGAACTCCCCGTCCTCCTCGCCATGTGGCTCAGCTTTTCCATGTCCGAGGTACGGGGGCTTACCAAATCAAAATCTGTTTCCGGCAATTACATCACAATCAGGGAGGTTGTTGTGGATGTGGGGAATGGAACCGTCCGCAAAACAGAGGGGAAAAATCCCACCAGGAACCGGAGGCACCGTATCCCCCCATATATTATGAACCTGATTGAGAAGGTGGAAGGGGATGTCCTTGTCCCCATCAGCGGCCGCGCGTTGTACCACCGCTGGATCCGTCTGCAGGATGAGCACGGTATGGAACATATTACATTCCATGATCTCCGCCATCTGAACGCATCGGTCATGGCCCTGCTCCGGATACCGGATAAATATGCCCAGGAGCGCGGCGGATGGAAATCAGATAATGTGATGAAAAAAATATATATGCAGACATTTCCGGAGGAAAGGGAAAAAGTAGACGATATGATAGACCACTACTTTGAGGATATCATGCAACATGAAATACAACACGAAATAAAAAAAGCCCAGTAAATCCGGGCTTTTTAAAGAGCACGAGACGGGATTCGAACCCGCGACCCTCGCCTTGGCAAGGCGATACTCCACCACTGAGCCACTCGTGCAAAATCTCTCTAACGAAATTTATCTTATCACATTTTCACAGATATTGCAAGAGATTTTTTTATAAATTTTGCCTGAAATATTTTGTCTGTTGAAATGGAACGGTTGCCAGGGGATACTTGAAGGCCGAACAGCGGAGGGCATCCCCTGGGTCCCTTTTAAGCGCTTTTCACGGAGCAGCGTCCCTTGCGCGGCGGCATACGCAGCCGGCAGAACCGCCGCTCAGCGTCTGTCATCCATCCCTTTACACATACCAGAGATCCTGCTTTGTGGTAGACACCGCATCCGCTCCGGCTGCGAAGGCAGCCATCACATCCTTTTTATCAGACAGCAGCCCGCCTGCGATTAACGGCATATTCGTGTATTCGCGGATCTCCTTTAAGATCTTTGGCATCACGCCGGGCATGATTTCGACGGCGTCCGGGTGGAAGGCGTCGATCTGTTTTTTGAGCATGGCCAGAGCGATTGAATCTACCACAAAGGTTCTCTGGATGCTGAGAAGCCCAAGCTCCCTGGCATGTTTTACCAACGGCGCTTTGGTGCTGATAATTCCATCCGCGCGCGTGTTTTTCCGGATGAATTCCACGGCGACCTCTTTTGTATTCAGACCGGCGATAAAATCAACGTGGACGATGGCCGTCCGATCCTTTTCCTTGATCCGATCCACGAGCTGATCCACATCGCAGATGCTCCCAAACAGCAGGAAAATCACCTGACAGTCCGATTCCAGTGCCGCTTTTAAGCCATCCTCGCTTTTCACGGCAGCAATCACCGGCGATGTTTCCAGCAACTCCATCATATTCATACCGTTATGCCTCCCTTTCGTGTGAAGCATTTTTCAGACACGCTTCAGAGCGTGTCTGAAAAATGCTTCATGATTTCACCCATTTCCTTTAAACCCTCAAAGACGGCGTCCGGCGCGACGTCAGAGCCGGGCAGATCCGTAAGTTTCGTTTCCCCGCTCAGTACGAGAATGCCGTGAGCGCCGTTTTCCACCCCGGTTTTTACATCCGTATACAGACGATCCCCGACAAAGGCCACGGCTTCGCGCCTGGCTTTTGTAAGTGTGAGAACCATATCCACGGTTTCCCGGAAAGGCTTTCCCACATATTTTGGCTTCTTTCCTGTGGACAGGCTGACAGCCGCGCACAATGCGCCGCAGTCGGGAATAAAGCCGTCCTTTGTGGGGCAGTTGATATCCAGGTGGGTGGCAAGGAAATGCGCGCCATTCCGGATATAGGTACACGCCCGCTCAAGCTTTTCATACGTCAGGGTCATGTCAAAGCCGATCACGACCGCATCCGGCATATCGTTTGTCAGGCTGATTCCATTTTCCAGGAAATTCTCCTCCAGATCAGGCGTGCCTACGAGATAAATCCGTTTCTCCGGATAAAATGTTTTCAGGTATTGAATCATCACGTCGCCGGAGGTGATGATCTGTTCACGGGTAATATGGCAGTCCATTCCGGCCAGCCGTTTGATGTAGGTTCCGGGTGATTTAGAAGAGTTGTTGGTAAAAAATACAAAGCGCTTGCCCAACCGCTCAACCTCCCGGAGAAAATCGAGAGATCCATCTAAAATCTGATCGTCCAGGTAAAAGGTTCCGTCCATATCAAGTACAAAAAGCTCTGTTTCTCTGAGCAGCCGTTCTCTGTCCATTGCCATATTCCTCTGCTTTCCCGTAACGGATCATACTCTGACGTTACGAATTTCATTCTGAGATTTAAATCGTAAATATCGAAAAAGCGGCAGGAAACCCGGCGGACACCGTGTTTCCCCCGCTCTTTCATTTGTGTGCACAGCCGTATTTATGCAATCATCGGGAAACGATGCTTATCCGTAAAGCAGATCAGGGATGAACATGGTCAGTCCCGGGATATAGGTAACGATCAGCAGCGCAAGCAACAGCGCTATGATGAACGGAATACATTCCTTTACAAAGGTGGTCAGTTCACAGTTGGTAATCGAACAGCATGTAAACATCATGGAACCAAACGGAGGCGTGAGGCCGCCGATCATGATATTGACGATGCAGACGAGACCGAAGTGGACGAGATCCACGCCAAGGCCGCTCACCACAGGGCAGAGCAGCGGGGCCAGTATGATCAGCGCCGCGCCGCCTTCCAGGAACATGCCCAGAATCAGCAGGAGCACGTTAATGATCATCAGCATGACATATTTATTCTGCGTGATCCCCAGAAGAACGCCTGTAAGCATCTGGGGAATACGCTCCCAGCTCATGTAATAGCCGAATACATTGGCGGCCACGATGATGAGAACAACGCTTGATGTTCCCTCTATCGTTTCGCGCAGGATAACCGGGATATGCGCAAGCTTTAAATTATGGTAGCAGACGGTTCCGACAACAATACAGTAAAGCACAGCCACTGCGCCGGCCTCTGAAGGTGTAAACAGGCCGATTCTGAGTCCCAGGATGATTCCAAACGGAAACAGAAGAGCCCAGATGGAGTCAATGGCCTGATGGAGAATTTCTCTTCCCGATGCGCGTCTCTCACGGCTGGGCGCATAACCGCGCTTGCGGGAAATCACATGCACGGTGATCATGAGGCATATAGCCATGAAGAAACCGGGGACATATCCGGCCATAAAGACCTTGCCCACCGAAACGCCGGCAATCAGCGCATATACGATCAGGTTGATCCCGGGCGGGATAACAGGCGTAACGGCCGAGGAGGCGGCTGTGATAGCCGCGGAAAAGCCCTTGCTGTAGCCGCGCTTTTCCATTTCCGGAACCAGCATCTTACACTGCATGGCCGCATCCGCATTTGCAGAGCCGGACACGCCGCCCATCAGCATACTTAAAAGAACGTTTACCTGCGCAAGGCCTCCGGGAAGATGTCCGGTCAGCACATCGGCAAAGCTCATCAGCTTTGTGCTGATCCCCGCATAGTTCATAATGGAACCGGCCATTACGAAAAAGGGAATGGCCAGCAGCGGGAAGGACTGGGTGCTGGTAATGAATTTCTGTAAAATCAGATCCGTCGGCGAGCCGGTATTCAACACGCCAAAGTAAAACAGGGAAGACGCAAAGAGGGCATATGCGATCGGGATCCCTGAAAAATATAATAAAAATACGATAATAACCGGGATAAATGCCATTTGCTCAGACCTCCTTTCCTGCCACAATGTCTCTGATGCATTTTAATAGGTACCCGATGGAGTAAAAGGTCGTAAGGCCAAAGCCCACGATCAGAGCGCCGCTGACCCATGCGGAGGACACGCCCAGCACGGCGGTCGGCTTAACGTAGGACATGCTTACAAACACAGCGCTCAGGTACAGAAGATACCCGTTTGTAAAAACGAGGACAGCGTTGACAATGAGCTTAATTAAGTTCCGCACAGGCTTGGGGAACTTATTGACCAGGATGTCCACTCCGATATGCTGTCCCCGGCGGTAGGCCGCGGCAGATCCAAGGAACACGCTCCAGACAAAGCAGCTTGTCGTCACCTCTTCCGTCCAGAAGAGGCCGGTTTTCATAAAATAGCGAAGAAATACATTGACAAGGACAAGCGTCGTTGTGATCACAATAAAAATGCTGGCCAGTATCTCCTCGAAATGATTCAGCAAAAATTTAGCGGTTTTATTCATATCTGCTTCCTCTCTACGAAGAAGGGAGGAGAATGCCTCCTCCCTGTTAAAACTTATTTCGGCATATTTGCAATCGACTCTTTAAATTCCTCGTAGCGTCCCGGGGTAACGCCCTGCATGTTCTCATAGATAGGAGCGACTGCTTTCTGGAATGCCTCTGTATCAACCTCATTGAAGGTAACGCCCATTTCGGTTTCAAGCTTTTCTCTGGTGCTCGCTTCGCTCTCGGAGATGAATTTTACCATTTCCTGCGCGCCCTTGTCGAATTCTTCCTGAATGATGGTCTGATACTCTGCGGGGATCTTGTTCCACACGTCAACGCTGATGTAAGCGCCGCATACGCCCAGGAGGTGCTTGGTCAGCGCCATCTTCTTGGCAACCTCAGCGCTTCCGTTGGTGGCGTAAGCGTCAATCGTTCCCTCCAAGCCGTCTACAACGCCCTGCTGTACAGCGGAGATGGTCTCAGAGAAGCCCATCGGGGTCGCTGTTGCGCCCATGTGGTTTAAGGTATCCACATAGAGCTGGCTGCCTGGCGTACGGATCTTTAAGCCCTTTAAGTCGTCCGGCGTTGTGATATCCTTGTTGGTCATCATGCTTCTGAAGCCGAAGATATAGTCCAGATTTAAAATCTTGATGCCCTTTTCCTCAGCCGCCGCGAACATTTCCTTCACTGCGTCGGTCTCAAGGAGGTACTCATATTCCTCATAGGAGCTGACCAGCATCGGGCCAGCCAGGATATTGAAATCCGGCACATAGTCGCCCAGATAGGACGGATCCTCTACGGAAATGAAATCAGCGCCGCGGACTACCTGCTCCACGCCGTCCTTATAAACGGCCAACTGGCTCTGCGGGAACGTCTGAATCTCGATCGCGCCGTTTGTCCTCTCAAGAATAGCGGCTGCAATGGAATCCATGGTCTTTGTAAGCTGCTCGCCCGGCGCGAATACATGGCTGAGCCTGAGCACAAGATGAAAATCATCCGCAGGAGCCGCCTGTTCGCCGCCTTCCGCTGCATTTTCTGTCTTTGCATCCCCGCCCTCAGCCGGAGCCTGCTGTTTGCTGCCGCATGCTGTCATAGAAAAACAGAGCGCTGCCGCCGTTACAAGACTTAACATTTTTCCGAATTTTTTCATTATTGTTCCTCCTTAAATATAGTCAAAGCATTGTCACATTCCAGGGATTTTATTCCCCGATAATGGTTTCTAGCCCAGCATCTCCTGACGGATCCTGGTCACGCGGTCCGGGAAATTGCCGATGATGGAATCCACGTTGCGGTTAATCATGGTGCGGATATCCTCCTCCTCATTTACCGTCCAGGTATTGATCTCAATACCATTGCTCTTTACCTCAGCCACCACCTCTTCGGTCATGTTATAAAAGATGGGGTGCAGGCACTCAACGCCGCAGTTCTTCGTATAGCGCCCGGCATCCAGAAGCCAGGTTTCTGTCAGGAGGCCGCATTTCAAATCCGGACAGAGCTCCTTCATTCGGCGGACGCTGAAATGGTTAAAGGAAGAAATGATGATCTTATCCTTTAATCCAAATTCCTGAATCAGATCCCACACCTTTTTCTCAATCCCCGGATATTCAAAGATTCCGGTCTTGAGCTCGATATTGGTGACGATGTCATACTGCTTTACCAGCTCAAAGTATTCGCGGAGCGTGGGAATATGCTGCGGCTCGCACTGTCCGGCAAAGCGGAACGATACATCAAACTTTTTCAGCTCTTCGTATGTATAGTCCCTTACGAAGCCTTTCCCGTCAGTTGAGGTGCGATCAAGCGTCTCATCGTGGATGATCACTACCTCTCCGTCCTTTGTCAGATGCACGTCGTTCTCAATTCCGTCGCAGCCAGGCGTCTCACAGGCCATGCTAAAGGCCAGCATCGTATTTTCAGGATAATTACCGCTGAACCCCCTGTGAGCAAAATTTTTTACCATATTAGTTCCCCCTTTCATAGAAAAAAAGAGCATACATCCCCCTTTTAGCGGATGCATGTGCTCTTTTTCTCTGACATCTGTATATAATGTACACTATAAAATGGTTTTCGTCAATCTTTTTTGTGCAATGTTTTATTTAAATCTTTTTCATAGTTATTTTTGGATGAATCGAACCGACATTAAAAATATCTCTGGCTTTAAGGGAACCGTGAGAAGGCCGTGAATACGGATCCGGCAGATAACAGATAAACAACAGAGGACAGTGTTTTTAAAGAGACATACAATAAATGCTTGAAAAACCTAATAAAATAGAATATACTTAAAATAACAATTATTTGTGAGAAAAAACAGGAGGAAATGCAATATGAAAAAGATGATGTCAATCGTTCTTGCTGCGCTGCTGATGGTGTCGATGTCAATATCAGCCTTTGCTGCGGAGGATCCGGCTGCGCTTCTGGAGAGAGTGAATGCCAAAAACAGCACTCTGGATTCCATGGACTGCAAAGCGGGTGTTCATGCAGTGATACAGGTTGAAGATCCGGATTTTGACGAAACGTTCAGTGCGAACCTGGATATGGCGATGAATATCCAGATGGATCAGATCAATTCCGGAAGCCTGCGCTATAAGGCGGAGATGGCCATGGAGATGATGGGCATACAGCAGTATGCCACCGTTTTCTACAAAGACGGTTACTATTACATGAATTCGGACGGGACAAAGTTTAAATACCCCATGGATCTGGACTCGATGATCGAAAAGGCAAAGAGCAGCACGCCGTCTATCGCCTCTGAACTGGAAGCATCCCTGATGAGAAACCTGTCCGTGCGCGAGGAAAACGGCATGAAGATCTTAAGCTACGAGGCCGATGCATCCGCAGTAGACAGCTACATGAAAGAAATCATGAACGATATGCTGGGAAACGCAGGCTCTATGATGGACATGAATATCCGCCAGGTAAAAGGAGAGTATGTAATCAATCAGGACGACTACTTCACATCCATGGATATCTATATGGTCATGGATATGGATATGGGTTTTATGGATCAAAAGATGACCATTATTATGCTGATCGAATCGGACATAAATAATCCCGGACAGCCGGTCAGCGTCTCTCTTCCTTCCACAGATGGATATGAAGATTTAGCAGGATACTATTTAGATGTTTAAGAGCAGCCGATATAAACAGATTTGACGGCGAAAAGACGGTGCGGCGCAGTCAGCGCTTCACCGTCTCTTTATTTATGAATGGGCCTGTGCAGTACCGTCTGAACAGCTACGCAATTTTACCAATCATTACTTACGTCTGCCTATCTCTTAATATCATAATTCATATTCATGAGATTCTGAATCGCCGACACATCGTCTGTAATATTCGCATCCCCGCGTATCGTATGCTTAATCACACTGCTGGCCACGGCAAAATTCACAATATCCATGGGCTTATACCCATGCATCATAGCATAGATGAGCCCGCTGGCGAACGCATCCCCGCCCCCGACGCGGTCGAGGATATTAAAGGTAAACAGCTTGCTCTCAAAGGTATGACCTTCATACCACATATAAGCCTTTAAGCTGTTCTCGCTGCCGCTGTGCGCGTAGCGTACATGGCGGCCGATGCATTTTAAGTTCGGATAGCGCTCAATAAATGCCTGGAAGACAGCGTCCTGCTGTTCATAGCCGGGCTGGAGGGGAACGTTGTCCTTTACATCGCCCTTGCTGTGGTTGTCCTCATCTTTCCACAGATGATAGGGCTCGATGCCCATCAGCACATCTATGTAGGGCAGGCACTGCGTACAGAAGTCTCTCGCTTCCTCCCAGGACCATAGTGTGCTGCGGAAATTTCCGTCAAAGCTGATGGTCATTCCCATTTCCCTGGCAATGGCCATGCTGTCCAGAATCAGCCTGCGCAGGCCTTCTGAGAGAGCCGGCGTGATGCCGCTCAAGTGCAGCCATGTAAAGCCTCCAAGGAGCTCCCTTAAGTCAAGCGCCGAATAATCAAACTCTGTAAAGGCGCTGTGCTTGCGGTCATAGATGACCTTGCTTGGGCGGATGCCGTAGCCGGTTTCGAGGTAATAGCTGCCCAGCCGGTGCGTGGGAGTCTGCTCCGGCGTGCTTAAGATAACAGGCGTGCAGTGTACGTCATTGCTTCTCAGCATCCGCACCGCGCTCTTTCCAAGGCTGTTGTTCGGCACGACGGTAAAAAAGGTGCTGTCAACGCCCAGGTTGGCGAGCGCGAGCGCGATGTTCGCCTCGCTGCCGCCGTAGCTGGCCTCAAAGGTTGAGGTCATCCTGATTTTTTCATAGTTCGGCGGCGTCAGCCGCAGCATGATCTCGCCGATGGTGATAAAGCGGTGTTCGCTGTTATTGTCTTTTAACAGTGGATTCATATGTTCCATAGCAAAGCCCTCTGCTTATCTCTGTACGCGGGCGCCCGCGCCGCCCATGATGGCCTCTACTTCCTTTTTGCTGGCCATCGTGGTGTCTCCGGGCGTGGTCATGGCCAGCGCTCCGTGCGCGGCTCCGTAGTTTACAGCCAGTTCTGCATCGCCGGTTGTCATGAGGCCGTAGATTAAGCCGCTGGCAAAGGAGTCTCCGCCGCCGACACGGTCCATGATTTCCAGGCCCTTATAGTCCTTTGCCTTATAGATCTCGCCGTCTGCCCAGCAGATCGCGCTCCAGTCATTGACTGTGGCGGTCTTTACCTCGCGCAGTGTCGTCGCAACCGCCTTGAAGTTGGGGTATGCCTGCGCAGCCTCGTTGATCATTTTCTTATAGCCGTCTAAGTTGAGTTCCTTTAAATTCGCGTCGTTGCCCTCAATCTCAAAGCCAAGGCAGGCGGTGAAGTCTTCCTCGTTGCCGATCATGACATCCACGTATTTGGCGGCCTCTTTATTGACCTCCTGGGCCTTTGCCTGTCCGCCGATGGCGCTCCACATGGACGGGCGGTAGTTTAAGTCATAGGAAACGATGGTTCCGTATTTCTTTGCGGTCTTGATAGCGGCCAGGACCGTCTCGCAGGACTGCTCGGAGAGAGCCGCATAGATGCCGCCTGTATGCAGCCAGCGCACGCCGAGCGTCCCGAAGATATAGTCAAAGTCAAAATCGTCGGGCGTGGCCTTGGAGATGGCAGTGTTCGCCCGGTCAGAGCAGCCGACCGCGCCGCGGATTCCAAAGCCCCGTTCGGTGAAATTGATGCCGTTTCTGCATACGCGTCCGATACCGTCCGTCTTCATCCATTTGATCAGGGAGGTGTCCACGCCGCCCTGCAGGATGAAATCTTCCATCAGCAGCCCCACCTCGTTATCCGCAAAGGCAGTGATAACGGCAGTGTTCATGCCAAAGCATCTGCGAAGCCCCCTTACTACATTGTACTCCCCGCCGCCTTCCCAGGCGCGGAAGGAGCGCGCGGTGCGGATACGGCCTTCGCCGGGATCCAGACGGAGCATAACCTCGCCCAGGGACACTGCGTCAAACTTGCATTCTTCTTTTGGTCTTAGATTTAAATTCATATAACTCTCCATTCTCTGCCGTTTGTAAGGCAGTAATATATTTAAAAACCCGCAGCAGCCGTTTGGCTGCTGTTTGACAGGTTTTTGCAGCATTGTGGGAATATCCGCGCAGGTTTATGCAGCAGCCGGTTCCGTTTTATGCCTGCTCGTAGATTGTCTGGTTATGGCTGGTAAAATAGTTTTTAAAATCATTGATCAGCTTTACGGTCTGTTCAAACAGCGCTTCATTCTCACAGCGGTTCATCAGCAGCGTCTCGGCCCCGAACATCTCCGGGACCTCGGTCAGAATGGTGGTTCCGCCGCTGGCGATGAGTAAATCAGAAAACGCGCCGACCGTTGGATTGGCCGTGATGCCGGAAAGCCCGTCTGAACCGCCGCATTTCATGCCGACGATCAGCTCGCTGCAGGGGATCGGCCCGCGCGTAAAGACGCCCGCATAATCTGTGAGCTCTTTCACAAGCCGTAAGCCGTCCTGAATTTCATCCTCCGACTCCTGGCAGACGAGGAATTTTACGCGCCTTTCGTCATAGCTGCCGATATAGTCCTTCAGAATGTCAGCACTGCTGTTCTCGCACCCCAGACCGAGCACGAGCACGCCTCCGGCGTTTGGGTGATTGATCAGGTCTGCAAGGATCCGGCGTGTGTTCTCCTGATCCTCTCCCATCTGAGAACAGCCGTAAGGGTGTGAAAAAGCCAGGATGGCCTCAATACTTCCGGTACAGTACGCCTGGGCACGTTTTTCGATGGCTGAAGCGACGTTGTTTACACACCCCACGGTGGGAATAATCCAGATCTCATTGCGCACGCCCGTTGTGCCGTCCGGCCTTTTAAAGCCCTGGAATACATGGGTTTTATCAGCCGTGAGCTTCGCCGCGGGCTGGGGCCGGTACGTATAGGTAAGCACATCGCCAAGACCGGTCTTCATATTGTGCGTGTGGATCCAGGCTCCTTTGCGGATGTCCTCCCGCGCAGTCCCGATGGGCGCCCCGTATTTTATAACGGCCCCGCCGGCCGGAATATCGCACAGTGAAAACTTATGCCCCTGAGGGATATCCTCAAGAAGCGCCGCCCCGGCGCCGTCAGCGGTAAAGATATCCCCTGCCCGCAGGGGCTTCAGCGCGACTGCCGCGTTATCGTCAGGATGGATTTTTAAAAATGTCTGCACAGCGCAGTAACCTCCTTGCTATTATAATACGATAAATCAATTTTTCATAGTTTCATTTTGCTTTAATTTAGATAAATTATACAGGGCAGTGATCCGGCGGGAGCAAATGTGCCGGATCACTGCATGCAGACAAGCTCCGGGGCGCGCAGGAAACGGCATTTGCCTGACTTAAAAACCGCAGGTATCGTATGGCGCAATGTTGCAGATACTTATATGGCAAAAAGCAGTCTGTTATGCGGAGAAGAACGAAGAGAAAGGAAACGTAAAATGAAATCTTGGAAAAGAAGCGGTTTCACGGCGCTCGCCGCCGGTACGGCGCTTGGATGCATGGCGCTTCTGTGCGGCTGCGGCATAAAGAGTGAAACGCGCATTGTGCGTATTTCACACGGGCAGTCTGAGACACACCCGGAGCATCTGGGACTCCTTAAGTTTAAGGCATATGTCGAGGAAAAGCTCGGCGATAAATACGAGGTTCAGATTTATCCGAACGAACTCCTTGGAGGCGCGCAGAAGGCGATCGAGCTGACGCAGACGGGCGCAATCGATTTCGTGGTGGCCGGCACGGCAAATCTGGAAAATTTTGCCGATGTGTATGAGGTATTCAGTATGCCGTATCTGTTTACATCAGAAGAGGCGTACCATGAAGTGATGAACAACAGGGAGAATATGGAGCAGGTATATGCGTCCACGGATAAGGCCGGTTTCCGGGTGCTTACCTGGTACAACGCCGGGACAAGAAGCTTTTATGCCAAGAAGCCAATCTATACGCCGGACGATTTAAAGGGCCTTAAGATGCGCGTACAGCAGAGCCCGGCGAGCGTGAATATGTGCAACGCGTTCGGAGCCGCCGCGTCCCCGATGAGTTTCGGAGAGGTATATACCGCGATCCAGCAGGGGGTGATTGACGGAGCGGAGAATAATGAGCTGGCTTTGACCAACAATAAGCACGGCGAGGTGGCTAAGTATTATTCCTATAACAGACATCAGATGGTTCCGGATATGCTGATCGGAAATCTGAAATTCCTGCAGGAATTAAGCGATGAGGAATACGCCATTTTCCGGGAGGCTGCCCTTTTGTCTACCGAGGAGGAGATGGAATCCTGGGACGAGCAGGCAGAGGAGGCAAAGAGAATCGCAAAAGAGGAGATGGGAGTGGAATTTATCGATGTAGACATCGGGATTTTCAGGGATAAGGTTTCTGACGTACAGCAGGCGATGCTTGATAAAAATGAAGCGATCCGCGGACTGTACGCCTATATCCAGAAGGTAAATGAGAAATATACAGAAAAGAAGACTGTGCAGGAGGGAAATTAGATATGGGAGCTTTACATGCGTTCAGAAAGGGGTTAAACAGCGTTTTAAATACTGCCTGCGCCCTGCTTTTTGCGGCAATGGTGCTGATTGGGACTTACCAGATTGTGACGCGGTTTGTCTTCCGCAGCCCCAGCACGGTTTCAGAGGAGCTGCTGACCTACAGCTTTACCTGGATGGCGCTTTTAGCTGCGGCCTATGTATTCGGGAAAATGGATCACATGCGCATGGGCTTTCTGGCGGATAAATTCAGCAGGGAAGGACGCAGGATTTTAAGTATTGCAGCGGAGATCCTGATCCTGCTTCTGGCAGGCAGCGTGATGATATACGGCGGCTTTTCGATTATGAAGCTGACCATGACACAGTCCACGGCATCCCTGGGGATCCCGATGGGTGTAGTATATGCTGTGATCCCCATTGCCGGCATACTGATCGCAGGCTATTCGATCCTGAATATCATAGACCTGGCTGCGGGCGTTTCAGAGGTCCCGGGCGGTGAGACAAAGGCGCGGAAGGGAGGGAGATGATGATGAATACTGCGATTGTATGCGGCCTGATTATATTAGCTGTACTTGTCGTCCTTTTGCTGGCGGGCGTGCCGATAGCGGTTGCGCTGGGGCTTTCCTCCATCTGTGCCATCCTTCCTATCATGGATACCGGCATCGCGGTGGTTACGGGCGCGCAGCGTATTTTTTCCGGTATTTCCGTATTCAGCCTGCTGGCAATCCCGTTTTTTATCCTGGCAGGAAATATTATGAATAAGGGCGGCATTGCGGTCCGGCTTATCAACCTTGCGAAGGTAGTCACAGGCCAGATGCCGGGCGCTCTGGCGGAGACGAATGTACTGGCCAACATGCTGTTCGGCGCGATCTCCGGATCCGGGACGGCGGCGGCCTCAGCCATGGGCTCCATTATCGGGCCGATTGAGAGAAAAGAGGGGTATGATCCGAACTTTTCTGCGGCGGCCAATATCGCGACCGCGCCTACGGGGCTTCTGATTCCCCCCAGCAATGTCATGATCACCTTCTCCCTCGTTTCAGGAGGAACCTCAGTGGCAGCGCTGTTTATGGCGGGTTATATTCCGGGAATCCTCTGGGGGCTGGCGTGCATGCTGGTGATCTTCATTATTGCAAAAAAGCGCGGCTATCGCAGCCGGACCCGGTTTTCGGCGGGGGAAAAGTGGACGATTTTCCTGCAGGCGCTTCCGTGCCTGATGCTGATTATTATCGTGATTGGCGGTATCATCGGAGGCATATTTACGGCCACGGAAGGATCGGTTGTGGCCGTTGTATACAGTTTACTTCTGTCCCTGTTAGGATACCGATCCATCCGTGTAAAGGACATTCCGCAGATTTTAAAGGACAGCGCGGAGATGACGGGCATCATTATCTTCCTGATCGGCGTGTCGAGTATCATGTCCTGGGTTATGGCATTCACAAATATCCCGTCGGCCGTATCGTCCGGCCTGCTGTCTATAAGCAGCAGTAAAATCGTTATTTTCCTGCTGATCAATGTGCTGCTCCTGGTCGTCGGAACCTTTATGGATATGACGCCGGCCTGCCTGATATTCACGCCGATTTTTCTGCCCGTGTGCACAGCGCTGGGGATGAATACCGTACATTTTGGCATTATGATGATTTTTAACCTGTGTATTGGTACCATTACGCCTCCTGTGGGTACTACGCTGTTTGTCGGCGTAAAGGTGGGGGGAGTTAAAATAGAGACGGTGTTCAGTCAGCTTCTGATTTATTTTGCAGCCATCTTTGCCGTGCTTCTTTTGATAACCTACATTCCCCAGTTGTCCCTGTGGCTCCCGGGACTGATGGGATATGTATAAGAGATACAATAAAAAATCGATGCAGGAGAGGGATTCTGATATGAAAGCATTTATGGATGAAGATTTTCTTTTAAGCACAGAGACGGCCAGAAGGCTCTTTCACAATTATGCGGAGCACATGCCGGTTCTGGACTATCACTGCCATATTAATCCGCAGGAGATCGCTGAGGACAGGCAGTTTTCCAATATCACAGAGGTATGGCTCGGCGGGGATCACTATAAATGGCGTCAGATGCGTTCAAACGGCGTGGATGAGTATTATATTACCGGAGGCGCGCCGGACCGCGAGAAATTCCAGAAATGGGCGGAGACGCTGGAGAAGCTGATCGGAAACCCGCTGTATCACTGGTCCCATTTGGAGCTCCAGAGATACTTTGGGTACAAAGGGCATCTGAACGGGGAGACGGCGGAGGAGGTCTGGAACCTGTGCAATGAACAGCTCCAGACGCCCCGGATGAGCGTGAGAAATATCATCAGGAGGTCCTGCGTGACACTGTTGTGCACGACTGACGATCCGATCGATTCCCTGGAGTGGCACCGGAAGATTAAAGAGGATGAGAGCTTCGGCGTGCAGGTGCTTCCCGCCTGGCGTCCGGACAAGGCGGGAAATATCGGCGCGGCGGGATTTGCTGACTATATGGCGCAGCTTGCCAGGGTCAGCGGCGTGGGGATAGGAAGCTTTGCGGATCTGAAGAGGGCGGTTGCAGAACGAATGGCATATTTTGATGAGAGAGGCTGCTGTGTGTCAGATCACGGCCTGGACTATGTGATGTATGAGCCGGCGTCGGACGGGGAGATTGAAACGATTTTCCGGAAGGGGCTGGCAAAGGAGGCTCTGACGCCGGAGGAGATCGCAAAGTATAAGACCGCATTTTTGCTGTTCCTCGGCAGGGAATACCACCGCCTGGGCTGGGTGATGCAGCTTCACTTTGGGTGCAGGCGCAACAATAACAGCCTGATGTACGACCGGCTCGGGCCGGATACGGGATATGACTGCATTAATAATTTCGCTCCCGCCAGCCAGCTTGCGGATTTCCTGAATCACCTTGTAAGCACGGATCAGCTGCCGAAAACGATTCTGTATTCGCTGAACCCGAATGATAATGCTGTGATAGGAACGATTCTGGGCTGCTTCCAGGATTCCAGCGCTGCCGGCAAGCTCCAGCAGGGCTCAGCCTGGTGGTTTAATGACCACAAGACAGGGATGACGGAACAGATGATCTCCCTCGCAAACCTGGGCATGCTGAGCAACTTTGTGGGAATGCTGACCGATTCCAGGAGCTTCCTGTCCTACGCCAGGCATGAGTATTTCCGGCGGATTCTGTGTGAATTGATCGGGGGATGGGTAGAGAACGGTGAATACCCGGATGACGGGGCAGTCCTGGAGAGGATGATTAAAGGGATTTGCTATCATAACGCGGCTGCATATTTTGGGTTTGATTTGTAATAAAAAGGTGATTATTATGAACGAATCAGCCGGGTTGTGCCCGGTAATACGCACACCTGAGACATAATCGGTTGAAGCTATCCGCCATATGTGTTAGAATGATGATAAGAAATCCCGGGAAAACGGAGCCATACATTCCGTTTTAAAGCAAGGGATCCAGGAAATGGCAGGTAGTACAAATGGAAAGCTTTCTGATTGCAGTAAATGCGGTAATGCCGTTCTTAATCTATATCTCCTTCGGATATGGGGTAGTGAGAAGCGGCCTGGTGGATGAAGCGTTTATGAATAAGCTGAACAAGGTGATTTTCAGGGCGTTTTTTCCGCTGCTCATGTTTAACAATATGTACCAGCTCAAGCAGGATTTCAGCCTGAATCTGACACTGGTGGCGACCGCGGTATTCAGTGTGCTACTCCTGCAGGCGCTGCTGCTGTTTACGGTTCCCAGGCTGGTGAAGGAGAACCCGCGCCGGGGCGTTATCATCCAGGCCATATACAGGAGCAATTTTGTATTGTTTGGGATACCTCTGGCGGCGAATCTGTTCAGCGATGACGGTTCCGCCCTGGCCTCAATGATGGTCGCTATCGTGGTTCCGATATACAATGTGACAGCGGTTATCATTCTGGAGATGTTCAGGAACGGCGGCGGAAGGACGAATCCCCTGGTTCTGGTCAGAAATGTGTGTACAAACCCGCTGATTCTGGGAGCCGCTGTGGGGCTTGGCTTCTTTGCGCTGAGAATCAAACTGCCGTCCTCTCTGGAAGGACCCGTGTCCCAGTTTGCAGGGATGACAACTCCGCTGGCGCTGTTTGTACTGGGCGGTACGCTTCATTTTTCGGCAATCCGCGGCAATCTGAAGTACATCGTTCCGTCCATGACGATCAAGCTTGCGATCCTGCCGCTTTTGATCACGCTATTGGCCACGGTTCTGGGATTCAGCAATGTGGAACGGTTCGTGATTTTTGAGATGTACGCCACGCCGGTTGCGACGGCTTCCTACTCTATGGCTCAGAACATGGGCGGCGACGGGGAGCTGGCCGGCCAGTTTGTGGTGCTGAGTACGGCCGCTTCGGTTGTGACGATTTTCCTGTGGGTGTATCTGTTTACGAATATTGGATTTATTTAAAAGGCATTGGGCATAAGGAGATAACCAAAAATAAAACGCCTGCCAGACAGAAAGAGCTTTTACCATATCACTCTTCCTGCCCGGCAGGCGTTTTATTTATACTGTATCAACTCAGACATACCGACAGACTCACCGCCCTACTCCCCGGCGGTTCCGATCCGGACAAGCGCCCGGTGGAGTCTGGCCTCCGCAAGCTTTAAATCCTTTTCCGAAAGCCCGGTCTGCTTCATGATCCCTTCGGCCTTCTGCTTCGACGTCCGGGCGCGGTCCACGTCGATCTCCTCTTTCCACTCCCAGGTGGTGGGGATCAGCCTGCACACGCCGTTCATGACGGAGAGCATGCCTCCGATGCAGGCGGCGCTGCGCTTGCCGCCGTCCTCTGTCACGATATGCGCGGTTCCCATACCGATGGCTGTGCAGTAATTGCAGTGCCTGGCCAGGATTGCCAGATCGCCGTGGATGGTGCGGCAGGATACGCTTTGCACCTGTCCGTCAAAGACGAGACGGTCCATGGATACAATTTGTAAATGGAAGGTTGCCATAGCGTTTGCTCCCCTCCCTTCTACAGCTTCTGATTCTTTGCTTTTTCAAATACTTCGTCAATCGTTCCGGCAAGTAAGAAGCAGCTCTCCGGAATCTCGTCGCATTCGCCGTCCAGAATCAGTTTAAATCCGCGCAGCGTCTCCTTTAACGGCACATACTGTCCCGGCATGCCGGTAAACTGCTCGGCAACCGAGAAGCTCTGGGACAGGAAACGCTGTACCTTACGCGCTCTGGAAACCGTCAGCTTATCTTCCTCGGAAAGCTCATCCATACCCATGATGGCGATGATATCCTGCAGCTCCTTATAGCGCTGCAGCACGCGCTGAACGGAACGGGCGATCTCATAGTGCTCGTTTCCCACAACCTCCGGGGACAGGATACGGCTGGTGGAGTCAAGAGGATCCACGGCCGGGTAGATACCCTGGCTGGCGATCTCCCTGGAAAGCACGGTCGTAGCGTCTAAGTGGGTGAAGGTGGTGGCCGGCGCGGGGTCTGTTAAGTCGTCAGCAGGCACATAAACAGCCTGTACGGAGGTGATAGAGCCCTTCTTGGTGGAGGTGATCCGCTCCTGCAGAGCGCCCATCTCCGTGGCCAGCGTGGGCTGGTAGCCTACGGCGGACGGCATACGTCCAAGCAGCGCGGACACCTCGGATCCGGCCTGTGTGAAACGGAAAATGTTGTCAATGAACAAAAGTACGTCCTGATTCTTCACGTCACGGAAATACTCCGCCATGGTAAGGCCGGATAAGCCGACACGCATACGCGCTCCCGGCGGCTCATTCATCTGGCCGTATACCAGGGCTGTCTTGTCTATAACGCCGCTCTCCTTCATCTCGCCGTAGAGGTCGTTTCCCTCACGGGTACGTTCGCCTACGCCGGTGAATACGGACAGTCCGCCATGTGCAGTCGCCACATTGTGGATCAGCTCCATGATCAGCACGGTTTTTCCCACGCCGGCGCCGCCGAACAGGCCGATCTTACCGCCCTTTGCATAGGGGCAGATGAGGTCTACGACTTTAATGCCGGTTTCCAGAATCTCGGTTGCAGGCGTCTGCTCCTCATAGGAAGGAGCCGGACGGTGGATGGCCCAGCGCTCTTTTGTTTCAGGGGCGGGCATCTCGTCCACGGGCTCTCCCAGAAGGTTAAATACGCGGCCTAGGCATGCGTCCCCGACCGGAACGGTGATGGGGCTGCCTGTATCGATCGCGTCCGCGCCGCGCACCAGGCCGTCTGTGGAGCTCATGGCGATGCAGCGGACCACGTCGTCGCCGACCTGCTGGGCGACCTCAGCCACCAGCCTGCGGCCATTCACATTAATCTCAATCGCATTCAGCAGCGCAGGCAGCTCACCCTCGTTATAACGGATGTCAAGTACGGGGCCGGTTACCTGAACCACCTTTCCAATATGTTTCTCACTCATATAACAATCTCCTCATCAGGGCTGCTCGGCGCCGGCCACAATCTCCGTGATCTCCTGAGTAATGCTGGCCTGACGCGCCCTGTTATAATAAAGGCTGAGCTGTTCAATCATCTCGCCTGCGTTCTTTGTGGCAGCATCCATGGCGGTTCTTCTGGCGGCCAGCTCGCTGGCCACGGACTCGCACATAGCGCCGTAGATTAAGCCTGCCAGGTACTCTGGCACAATGGCGTTAAATACACTCTCGCTGTCCGGCTCATACAGGATCAGGGAACGGATATGCTTCGGATCATGTCCGTCTTCCTTTTCCGTGAAATCGTCAAGGGGCAGAAGAGAAGAAACATCCGGCCTCTGCGAAAGCATGGAAAGAAAGCTGGTGTAGCAGAGAGCAATGTGGCCGAAATCTCCTTTGCAGTAGGCGCTGCACAAAAGCTTTGCCATCTCAAAACAGTCAGACACAGAGATGTCCCCTGCCTCGGCGAATTCTTCGGTCAGAATGTGTACCTTCCGGCGCTTGCAGTAGTCCACCGCCTTCTTTCCGATGGGAAGGATCGAATAGTCCTTGCCCTTTGCCTGGCTCTCCAGCAGCTTAAACAGATTGGAGTTATAGCCCCCGGCCAGTCCCCGGTCGCCGGCGATAATGACATAGCACCATTTCGGGCTGTCACTTGCTTTGGTGTAAGGGGATGTAAAATCCGTATTGCCGGAGGCAATATCCGTCAGCGTGTCGTGGAGTGTCTGGAAATAAGGGCGGCTTAAATCAGCGCGCTCCTTAGCCTTACGCAGCTTGGAGGATGCTACCAGCTCCATTGCCTTTGTAATCTGCATGGTGCTCTGTATGCTCTTCATACGGAGCTTCACGGCTTTCATATTAGCGGCCATGGTTTTCCTCCTTTATAAAAAAGCATCATGATCTTGTTTTCAGGAATTTATCCGTATAATCATTCAGAGCGGTTTTCAGCTTCTCCTCTGTGTCCTTATCCAGGTTTCCGGTGCTTTTTATGGCGCTCATGGCAGCCGCTCCGTTTCCGTCTGTGTCGAGGAATGGGTACAGACCCGCCTCATATTCCTGGATATCAGCCGTCTCGATCCGGGTCAGAATTCCGTTTACCGCGGCGTAGAGGATCGCGACCTGTTTTTCAACCGGTACGGGCAGGCTGCGGCCCTGCTTTAATACCTCCACGATACGCTCGCCCTGCGCCAGACGCGCCTTGGTGTCCGCATCCAGATCCGAACCGAACTGGGCAAAGCTCTGCAGCTCGCGGAACTGGGAATAAACCAGCTTCAGCGTGCCGGCCACCTTCTTCATGGCCTTGATCTGGGCGTTGCCGCCTACGCGCGACACGGAGATACCGGGGTTTACGGCAGGCATGATACCGGAGTGGAACAGCTCTGTCTCCAGGAAAATCTGACCGTCTGTGATGGAAATCACATTGGTCGGAATATATGCCGAAACGTCGCCGGCCTGCGTCTCGATCACCGGAAGCGCCGTGAGGGAGCCGCCGCCTTTTTCAGCGGAGAGCTTCGCCGCGCGCTCCAGCAGACGGGAATGCAGATAGAATACATCGCCCGGATACGCCTCACGTCCCGGCGGACGGCGGATCAGCAGGGAAAGGGCGCGGTACGCCACCGCATGCTTGCTCAAATCGTCATAAATAATCAGGACATGCTTGCCCTGGTTCATAAAATATTCGCCCATTGCACAGCCGGAATACGGCGCGATGTACTGTAAGGGGCTGGGCTCAGAGGCCGTGGCAGCCACGATAATCGTGTAATCCATAGCCCCGCCTGCGGTTAAGTCGGACACAAGGCCCGCCACGGTGGAACGTTTCTGGCCGATGGCCACATAGATACAGATAACGTCCTTGCCCTTCTGGTTTAAAATCGTATCGGTAGCGATCGTCGTCTTACCGGTCTGTCTGTCGCCGATGATCAGCTCGCGCTGGCCTCTTCCGATGGGAATCATGGAGTCAATGGCCTTGATGCCCGTCTGGAGCGGTTCCTTTACAGGCTGGCGGTCGCAGATGCCGGGCGCCTGGGACTCAATGGGACGGAACTCGCTCGTCTCAATGGGGCCTGCGCCGTCGATGGGCTGGCCGATGGCGTTTACAACACGCCCGATCATAGCTTCGCCTACGGGTACGGAAACAACCTTTCCCGTACGCTTTACGGTCTGCCCCTCGCTGATCTCCTGATCGGAGCCGAGCAGCACGGTGGAGACGCTCGCTTCTTCTAAGTTCTGGGCCATTCCGAAGGTGCCGTCCTCAAATTCCAGAAGCTCGCCGGACATACAGTTGGTAAGCCCGCTCACTCTGGCGATACCGTCTCCGACCATCAGTACGGTTCCGGTTTCGCTCTGCTCAATGGCATTCTGGTAATATTTGATCTGGCTGCGAATGACCTTGGATATTTCTTCTGGTTTTAATTGCATTCCATTCACATCCTTTATACGATGATTTCGGTAATCTTCTTACGCAGGCTTAAAAGGCGCGCCTGGGCTGTGCCGTCAAGCTGCTTTCCTTCCAGCTCTACGCGCAGTCCGCCCAGAAGGCCCTCATCCACCTTCTGTGTAAGTACGATGGTTTTCTTGCTCATGTCCTCCAGGCGCTTCTTAAGGGCCTCGGCCTGGGACTCGCTTAAGGCGACGGCGCTTGAGACGACAGCCTCCGCGATATTGTGATCCGCATTGTAGCGCGAGCGGAACTCGTCGCAGCAGCCGCCAAATTCCCGCAGCGCGCCATTTTCACATAAGATCCCTAAAAAATTCAGAAGATAGGGCTGAATCTGGCCGTCGAAGGCTTTATTAAGGAGAGCGACCCGCTCTGTCTTGGGGATGGACGGCTCGGATAAAAGAATCAGATAATCGGGATTCTCCCGGAAAATCTGACGGATCGAATCCATCTCCTCCATCACAGGCTCTGTGAGCGATTCTTCAGCGGCAAGGTCATAGAGGCTGCCGCCGTAAAGCTTGGCAGTTTTTGTCATGATGCCTCACCTACATTCTCAATAAACTCGTCGATCAGTTTTTTGTGATCCTCTTCATTGATCTCGCGTTCCACTACCTTGCCGGCAATCTCCATAGCAATGCCGCCGATCTCATTTTTGATGTCGTTGACCGCCTTTTTCTTCTCCTGAAGAATATCGGCCTCGGCCTTTGCCTTTAAGTTCGCGGCCTGGGACTGGGCGTCGTTTATGATCGCCTCGCTGCGCGCGGCAGCATCCTTCTGCGCGTTCTGGAGAATGGAATTTGCCTCGGCCTTTGCCTGGGTTAAGCTGTTCTCGTAGCTGGATTTTAAGGTCATGGCCTCATTCTTTTCCCGCCTTGCCTGCTGGATCTCAGCGTCAGCCATCGCCTTGCGCTTATCCAGCATGGCGTTGATCGGCTTGAACAGAAAACGTTTTATCAGGTACATCTGTATAAAGAGGTTCAGGATCTGGGCAATAAAGGTCCACGGTATAATAGTTACTAAGTCCTGTGTTTGCATCTTTCCCCTCCTGTCTTGTGGAAATTATGATTTTCCGCAGAGTGATTAGCCCAGGAAGTTCATGAATGCGCCGGGGGCTACGAAGATGAGCAGCAGGCCGGTTACAAAGCCGTAGATACCGGTTGTCTCTGCGATGGCGCAGCCAAGGAGCATGGTGCTCGTCACGTCGCCCTTGCATTCGGGCTGGCGTCCGATGGCCTCAAGGGCCTTTGCGACCGCGTTACCTTCACCAATACCAGGTCCAACACCGGAGATAAGGGCGCAGCCTGCGCCGATTGCGCAACCTGCTAATGCAATACCACGAGCGAGCAACTGAAAGTCTGTCATAATGATTTCCTCCTAACTAATTAAAATATGTGTGTTGAAAATTGCCGCACAGCGAAGCGGCGGGAACCGCCTTATCCTTCAGCGGCGTTGGCGATATACATAATCGTCAGCATACTGAAAATAAATGCCTGCATCACGCCTGAGAACCAGTCGAAATAAACGCCGGCGATGGCGGGGATGCCCACATCAAGGAACGGGATGCTTCCCAGAACCTGTCCCAGCGCGCCAGGAAGCCAGCCAAGGAGCGCGGCGGACGCAGTGGCAAGAGAGGCGTAGATCAGCGTACTGATTACAACGCCGGACAGGATGTTGCCGAAATGACGGCAGGCCATGCTGACAGGCGTCGCGAGCTCAGACAGAACATTAAAAGGCGTCATTACCGGGATTGGCTGGGTAAAGCCCTTTAAGTATCCTGCAAGGCCGCCGGCTTTGATCTTATTTGCCGTGATCATAATGAACACAACAACGGCCCAGGCCGCCTCTGTGGAGAGATCGGCTGTGGGGCTGCGCAGCCCAGTCAGGCTGATCAGGTTTGAAACAACGCTTGTCGCAAACAGGGCGGCTACGAACGGGATCAGTTTATCGAACCGCGTTCCGCCGGTATTATTGCGGACCAGATTGTTCGCCATTTCCACAAGCATTTCGGCAAAAGCCTGCCGTTTTGAGATATTCTCCACTTTCAGATCTCTGGTAAGCCAGATGCAGGCTCCTGTAATCAGCGCCATTACAATCCAACTGACTATAAGCGTCTGTGTGATAAGAATATCGCCCAGGATGGGAATGCCTGTTGGGATCCTGTAATAAATGACGGGACCTGAAATATCAATATTCATGCTTTCATGTTCATCTCCTTTCTGTTAAATTTTAGTTGGTTTTTATTTTATTATACCCAGCATGCCCCGTAGCTTAATACACATACTGGGTAAAAATAACGGAATGATGCCTGCCGCAGCGTTAAAGCAGGGCAGCGCGAATGCCAGTACCACCCACAAAAGCTGTGACAGGGTGCGGAAGCGGTAGCTGGCCTTCATGGCCTTATAGGCTTCGTCCTGGTTGTCTGTGCCTGTGATTTTCTGGATCGTGAGCCCCATGAAAAAGAAATTCGCACAGGCGACCGCAGAGCCGGCGAGTCCGGCGGCGATCACCCTGTAATCAAAGGGAACTGCATCGGGCACAGACCGGTGAAGAAGCCAGAATGCCAGAAACATGACAAAAGCGCCGGCAAAAGTTCCTGCCGCGGTATAGATGCTTTCCTTTTTTACGGCGGGCTGAATCTGCATGGGCAAGATGTCTCCTTTCTATAAATCTATATATTGATTTTGCAACTGACGTAAAGAATCCCGCCGGCCTGAACGTGTACAGGGGATGCCGCGCGGGCAGAAGCTATTTGTGCTCATTAAAACCTACGCCGGTTTTTCTCTTCTTATTCTCCTGCTTCATAATGGCAAGATACACCTTCCAGGCCGTCACGGCAGATCCGCCAAGCCCAAAAAAAAAGCCCGGTAGGTAGATCCAGCCGGCCATGGAAAAGCGGTTGCACAGCCAGTTGCATAAAAGAATACAAATAAGAAGCGGGGCTGCCAGGGACAGCCCGATCTGACTCAGCATAGTAAGATGTCGAAAAATATCAGGCCAATCCTTCATAAATTCCTCCAAAAGTTACTCAGCTTGTTTCGGCGCGCAATCCAAAATGGATATAAACGATAATAATTCTATCCAATTATATATCATTTTTATGCAAATCACAAGTTTTTTTGGGAGAAATAAGCGGCTTGAGCTTTTGTTTTTTATACGATATAGTTATAGTGAAAGAAATACAGGACAGCCGATGGGATGCGCGGCGCGGGAGACAGTAGGGCAGTTCAGACAGGAAAGGGGGAACGGCGCATGATCCGGATTTGCTGTATTACATATAAGGATGTGGACAGGCTGGTGCGCGAGGCGCTGGAGTCTTATCAGGACAATGATGTAGAATTCAGCATCGTGGAAGGCCTGCGGACCGAGATCCTCGAAGAGGAGAAGCGGAAGGTGATTGAGGGAGCGGATGTCGCCATCGCGGCCGGAGCGAACGCGCAGATCGCGGCGGCGGCTTTTCAGATACCGGTGCTGCAGCTTCGCATTACAGATTTTGATTATCTGACAGCGGTTGAGCAGGGACTTAAGCTGGGGCGCGCGCCGGCGGTGGTCACATACCAGCAGCCCATATCCAAGAGTATGAAGGAATATCTGCAGATCATCGGCAGAGAGGTGGAAAATATTGTCTATGAGGATACGGAGGAGCTGCAGGAGGCGCTCTCCGACAGCCGGGCGGATGTGATCATCGGGGCGACGCACGCCGTGGAGGTGGGGAAACGCCTGGGCCGGAAGACAGTGCTGCTTTACCCGAGCTTTGCCTGCATCCTGGACACCATTGCCGAGGCAAAGAACCTGGCCAGGGAGCTTGAAAAGGAGCGGAATAAGAATCAGTATATCAACGGGCTTCTGCACTGCAGCGTCAACGGTATTTTTCTGGTGGACAGCTTATGCAGAGTCATTGACTTCAATCAAAAGGCGGTGGAGCTGGCGGCCATAGAACGTGAGAAATTAAAATATTCGTATCTGGATCAGATCCTGCCGAATTTAAAGCTGAACGAATTTGTCTGGGGCAGCGCGCAGGAGGCGCTCCGGATTATCAAACTGGGGGGAAAGGAAATGTTCTGCAATATCGTGCGTCTGGACAACCGCCGCTCCCAGTTTGACGGGGCGGTGATTATGATGTATTATCTGGATGAACTGAAGCATCAGATCCGCCAGCGGGAAAAGGAGGAACGCCAGAGAAAGGAAAAGGGCTTTAAGGCGAAACGGAATTTTTCAGATATTATCGGCTCGTCCCTGGCAATCCGCAGATGTATCGAGGATGCCAGATTTTATGCAGAAAGTGAGTCGAACTTAATGGTTTACGGCGAGACGGGAACCGGAAAGGAGATATTCGCACAGAGCGTCCATAACCAGAGCAGGAGAAAAAAGGAGGCGTTTATCGCAGTCAACTGCGCCGCCCTGCCGGAAAACCTTCTGGAAACCGAGCTGTTCGGCTATGACGAAGGCGCGTTTACCGGAGGACGCAAGGGCGGAAAAAAGGGGTTGTTTGAGCTGGCGGATCACGGCACCCTGTTTCTGGACGAGATCGGCGAGCTCTCTCCCGGGCTCCAGTCCAGGCTTTTGCGGGTGCTCCAGGAAAAAGAGATCATGCATGTGGGCGGGCAGCGGATTATCCCCGTGGATGTGCGCATCATTGCAGCTACCAATAAGGGGCTGGAGCAGATGGACGCCTCGGCTTTCCGCCGGGATCTTCTGTACCGCTTGAATGTACTGGAGCTAAATATACCGCCTCTTCGGGAACGGGAAGATGATGTGGCGGAGCTGTTTGACTTTTATTATAAGAAAAAACGCGATATGAGCATCCATCAGATCGAACTGACCAAAGAGGCAAAAGAGATTCTTATCCTGTACCACTGGCCCGGAAATATACGGGAGCTGCAGAACGTCTGCGAGCGCTTCTGCCTGTACCTCAAGCAGTCAGCCAGGTGCAGCGATGCGCTGATCCGCAAATGTATGATCCGCGCAGTCGGTGAGGAACGGCTCAGGAACAATATCCTTGAATCGTATGAATTCGGGGAAAAGGGCGCTACCCCGGAGCTGGTGGGGGCATTAAAAAGGATATTTTCCTATAACCGGGAGCAGATAGCAAAGCTTCTCGGGATCAGCCGGACAACTCTGTGGCGTCTGACCAGAGAGGAACCATAATTGGAGCATGTGTTCAAAATGTTTCATGATAACAGAAAATGGTGATGAGTGAAACAGTTTTGGGGAAAAGTCTGCGAAATTGCGGTGAGATTGTGGATAACAGACGGTCAGGAATGCTCTGTTTCCGGGCGGAAGGAAGGTTTCCGGGTATAACAGGGGCGCTGTGGCATGACAATTGCATATTATAGTTGGATGGGATACATTCAGCAGCCATGTTTCAGGAAAAGTCAGAAAAGGAGGTTTTTTGAGTGAAAATCATTGTTTTGGACGGATATACAGAAAATCCGGGAGATTTGAGCTGGGGGCCGCTTAAGGCACTGGGGGAGACGGAGATCTATGACCGCACACAACCCGGGGAGACGGCCGGCCGGATAGGGGACGCGGAGGTGATTCTGACTAATAAAACGGTCATCACAGACGAGGTGATGGAGGCGTGCGGTAATCTCCGTTACATAGGAGTCCTGGCGACAGGCTATAATGTGGTAGACATTGAGGCGGCAAAGAGGCGGGGAATCACGGTCACGAATATCCCTTCTTATGGAACCGACGCTGTGGGGCAGTTTGCCATCGCGCTTCTGCTGGAGATCTGCCATCACATCGGCCATCATGACCGGACCGTCCATGAGGGGAGATGGGAAAACTGCCGGGACTGGTGCTACTGGGATTACCCGCTGATTGAGCTGGCGGGAAAGACCATGGGCATCATCGGCTTCGGGCGTATTGGGCAGGCAACGGGCCGGATGGCGGCGGCGCTGCGGATGCGTGTGCTGGCTGTGGATGAATATCCCAATGAGAGCGGCCGGGCGCTTGCCGAGTATGTGGATCTTGAGAGACTCCTTGCCGAGTCGGATGTCATAGCCCTGCACTGCCCGCTGACCCCGGGCACACAGGGAATCATCAATCAGAAAACGATTGCAAAGATGAAGGACGGCGTGATTGTGCTCAATAATTCCAGAGGTCCCCTGATTGTGGAGGCGGATCTGGCAGAAGCGCTGAACAGCGGGAAGGTTTATGCCGCAGGCCTGGATGTGGTTTCCACTGAGCCGATCCGCGGGGATAACCCGCTTCTGACCGCTAAAAACTGTATCATAACGCCGCATATAAGCTGGGGGGCCAAGGAAAGCAGGCAAAGGCTGATGGACATCGCGGTGGATAATGTAAGGCAGTTTATGAACGGGGTTTTGGTGAATGTGGTGAATCCATAAAACGATCGCGCAGGTACGGTGAACAGGCGCCGGCCGGAAAGGGGATTGGTAATGAAATTTGTATTTGCATCGGATTCGTTTAAGGGCTCTCTGTCATCGATGGAGATCGCAGAGCTTTTGAAAAGGGAGGCGCGTGCGTGCTTTCCGGACTGTGAATGCGTTTGTCTTCCTGTCGCGGACGGCGGGGAGGGAACCATGGAGGCCGTTCTCCAGGCGTGCGGGGGCGTTTCCCTGGAGGCAGAGGTTCTGGATCCGCTGGGAAGACGCATCCGGGCGGGGTACGCCGGCCTGGACGGGAACCGGGCCTTAATTGAGATGGCCGCTGCCTCGGGTCTGCCTCTTCTGCGCACGCAGGAGCGCGATCCCCTGGAGACGACCTCCTTTGGAACCGGGGAAATGATACGCGACGCCCTGGAGCGCGGATACCGCCGGATTACGATTGCGATCGGCGGCAGCGCCACCAATGACGGCGGCATGGGGGCCATGCGCGCCCTGGGGATCCGTTTCCTGGATAAGGACGGAAACGAGCTTTCCGGAAAAGGGAAGGATCTGGAGATGGTCTGCAGGATCGATGACACAGGGCTTTTCCCTCTTGTCCGCCAGGCCGGTTTTACCGTTATGTGCGATGTCAAAAATCCGCTGACCGGCCCGGACGGGGCGACGCTTACCTTTGGGGCTCAGAAAGGCGGTACCCCGGAAAAGCTGGAGCGCCTGGAACGGGGGATGAAGCGCTACGAAGCAGTTTTAAAAGAGGCGTATGGGCAGGAAGCAGGCCAGCGCGAAGGAGCCGGAGCGGCCGGAGGCCTGGGAGCCGCCCTGTCTGTTTTTCTGCAGGCGGATATGAAACCGGGTATAGAAACGGTTCTGGATCTTGTGGAATTTGACAAAAAGCTTGAAGGCGCATCCCTGGCCGTGACAGGAGAAGGGAGGCTTGACTGGCAGTCCTCCTTCGGAAAGGTTCCCGGAGGCGTGGGGGAGCGCTGCCGGCTGGCGGGAGTTCCTGTCATAGCCATCGTGGGCGGTATGGGAAAGGGAGCGGAGGAGATCTACGGGCATGGGATCAGCAGCATTGTCACAACGATCAACGGGCCGATGCGGACTGAGGAGGCGATGAAACGGGCCAAAGAGCTGTATTCATGCGCTGCCCGCCGCGTGTTCCGGCTTTTTAAGGCCGGCATGGAGGCCGGTACAGCGGCTGCTCTGTGAGAAATGGGGCGGACATTTAAAGCTGCTGCAGCCATCCGGATACAGGAACGGCTGCAGCAGCTTGATTCATGCATACCTTATTTATTTTTATGATACAAATACCGCGGGATTCCATCCACCATAACAGGAGATACATCGCCCTGAATCAGGGGACGCACATAATTGATGAATTCTTCGGTTACATAGGTGCCGTCCTCATTGATCCACTCTCTGGGAACTGTCTTTTCCACATTGGACACCTTATGCACATTGCGCAGATCCGTGGTAGACTGATAGGGATCATCCGAAAGACGGGTCAGGATAACCATCTCGCCCGTATCGCCTTCGTCCGCAGCCTTAACCGCAGCGCCGCCGACCTGGAAAGCCTCCAGGACATCGATACGGGACGCCAGATGGGAGGCAGCCCTCTGCATGGAACTCAGCTCAATGCTTCTGGTCTTGCAGCCGATCTCCTGGGAGAGGCGGCGCGCC
Source organism: Clostridiaceae bacterium (assembly GCA_009911305.1). Taxonomy (GTDB): domain Bacteria; phylum Bacillota; class Clostridia; order Lachnospirales; family Lachnospiraceae; genus Otoolea. The sequence goes on from QXXC01000032.1 coordinate 40,064, forward strand.
AGATAATTGGCTGTGCCGGTGAGCTGCTTGTGTCCGAACGCGTCCACAAAATCAATGCCGTCTGTCAGTTCGCAGACATAACGTCCGTCCGCCAGGCGGATTCCCTCTGATACGGCCACAACTACAAAGGACTGCCGCTCTAAGAGAGTCCTCACGCGGGCCAGGAAGTCGTCGATATCAAAAGAGAGCTCCGGAAGATAGATCAGATCCGGGCCATTGCAGTCTTCGCCTCTCGAAAGCGCGGCGGAGCCGGTCAGCCAGCCGGCGTTGCGGCCCATAATCTCCACAATCGTAACAAGGCCCTTATTGTACACCAGCGCGTTGCTGTCCTGGATAATCTCCTTAACGGAGGTGCCGATGTATTTGGCGGCGCTTCCATAGCCCGGCGTATGATCCGTCAGGGCCAGATCGTTGTCAATCGTCTTCGGAACGCCGAGGAACTTCGTGGGGTGTCCCTTTAAGATTGCGTAATCCGAGAGCTTTTTGATGGTATCCATCGAATCATTGCCGCCGATGTAGATAAAGCACTCAATATTTAATTTATCAAGAATTCCAAAAATCTTCTCATACGTCTCAATGCTCTCGTGAATTTCCGGCAGCTTATAACGGCAGGAGCCGAGATAGGCGGCAGGCGTCCTCTTGAGAAGCTCGACATCCAGATCGCTCTGGATGTGCTCGGATAAATCGATATAATTTTCATCCAGAAGGCCCTCGATCCCATGCCGCATGCCATACACCTTGGGAGCTCCCCTGTCAATGGCTGTACGGTATACGCCCGCCAGGCTGGAGTTGATGGCTGCAGTGGGACCGCCAGACTGTCCAACAATTACATTTCCTTTCATGATTCATTCCTCCAATGTTTATTATTAAAGTTATTATATCAGCTTTGCCTGATTTCAACAACAAAATGATCGCTTATTTTAACATATTTGCACAAAAAGACCCGGTATGCTATAATGGCCGCAGGTACAGAAGCACGATGAGTGTGTATACTGTAACAGAGAATATACAATGAGGAGAGGAAAAATGAAACAGACTGCACTGGTAATCATGGCGGCCGGGATAGGGAGCCGCTTTGGAGGCGGGATCAAACAGTTAGAGCCGGTAGGGCCCGGCGGTGAGATCATTATGGACTATTCCATCCACGACGCCCTGGAAGCGGGATTTAACCGCATTATCTTTGTGATCCGCCGTGATTTGGAAAAGGATTTTAAGCGGGTGATTGGAGAGCGGATTGAGAAGATCGCTCCGGTTTCCTACGCATATCAGGAGCTGGAGGATCTTCCTCAGGGGTATGCAGTCCCCGAAGGCCGCAAAAAACCCTGGGGCACAGGCCAGGCCGTTTTAAGCATCCGGAATATGATCCGTGAGCCGTTCCTTGTAATCAACGCAGACGACTACTACGGAAAAGAAGTGTTCCGGAAGATCCACGATTATATGGCAAACGAGATGGATGAGGAAGACCCGGTGTATGATATCTGCATGGGCGGCTTCATCCTTTCCAACACCTTAAGCGAAAACGGCGGCGTAACGAGGGGCGTCTGCGAGGTGGCAGAAGACGGCAGCCTCCAAAAGGTGACGGAGACCTATAATATAGAAAAAAAGGCCGATGGCATGCACGCCACAGATGAGGCCGGAAACCCGGTGGAGGTAAGAGCGGATCAATATGTCTCCATGAATACCTGGGGACTGACTCCCGCCTTTGTAAAGGAACTCGAAAAGGGCTTTCCTGAATTCCTGTCCGATCTTAAAGAGGGAGACCTAAAATCAGAGTACCTGCTTCCGGCCATCATAGACAAGATGATCCGGAATAAACGCGCCAGGGTTACTGTGCTGGAGACAAAGGATCGCTGGTTTGGGGTGACGTATAAGGAGGATAAGGAGAGCGTGGCAAACTCCATCCGGGATTTGATCCGGTCAGGGGTGTATCCGGAGAAATTATAAACAGCAGATTATGAAAGCGACAGCTTCTGCCCGCCGTTTTCGTTCCTGCGCTTAAAATGTTATTTCGGGAGCGGGAATCGGTTCCCCTTTAAAACGCTTTACAGCGCAGGGTTTTATTTACACATTTTATTGCTGCCCTGCATATACTACCATATAACCGAATGCCATGGGAGGTATGGGAATCAGATGCAGGATTTTTTTGGCAGAGGACTGAGAGGCCAGGAGGCCGTGTCCAGGCCGGAGCCCTACCAGTTATATCGGCGGGATCAGAACCTTTTGCCGGAAACTCAGAGCGTAATCAGGGATTTTGAGTATTTTAAAAGCATGTATCCATCAGGAGCAAGGCGGCTGCAGCAGTATGTAGAAGAGGTCTGCGACGAAATGGAATACGAGGGAAGCCCCATTTTTGATGAATACCCGGATCGAATCCTGATAGAACAGATGCTGCAGAAAATCAGCCTGAAAGCGGCCGCGCTGCAGATGCAGGAGCCGGAAGCGGCGGCATGGCTCCCGGGCGCGCAAACAGGAGCGCCGGAATGGTTACAGCCCGCCGGGGCGGTATCCCCGGATTTGCAGCAGCCCGCGCCGGCGCAGCATCAGCCGTCCGGCGAATCACGGATCCCGCCGGCAGCCGTAATGCCCGAAATGCAGCCGTCCGCCGCGCCGGAACCGCCTTCTGCAGCCTTGCAGGAAGAAAATCCGCCTGCCGGGCCGGCAAATTACAGCTCCGAAGAAACGCATATCCAGGAACTTAAGCCAGGACAGAACCCTGCATATGTGCGCGTTTCCTATGGACCGCTCCGCGGAGAATGCAGAAAAGTCCCGGAAGGGTATCAGACCTGGGAAACGACCCCGGTCAAAATCCAGGAAGCCAGGGATGTCCGAGCACAGGACGCCCCCGGCCCAAGACGAGGCCCATGGGGTCCGCCCCCGCCGCCCGGCCCGTGGGGCCCCCCGCCGCCGCCCGGTCCATGGGGTCCGCCCCCGCCGCCGCCCGGCCCGTGGGGCCC
>QXXC01000333.1 GCA_009911305.1 Clostridiaceae bacterium
ATCTGTTTGTCCGTTACTGTACCGGGGATTATAAAAGATACCCCTTCATCCTGTGAAAGGGCAAAGGGGTATCAAAAATTAATTTTTACTTATATTTACTTTGTTTGTGCTTTTGGAAGTATCCACACCAAAAATCTCGGTTACAGTAACATTTCCTACGGCAATTTAGATTTTACTACTCCAGACCAAACACAGATACATCTACCGATACATCTTCAAAACCTGCTTTGCCTGTAGATTCTTTTTCAATCCATCCCTCTGCAAGTGCGCGTTTTCCGTTCTCATCAATATACCAACCATATGAATAAGTGTTATCGTAGAGCTCGATTTTCGGAATTCCATCTTCAAGAACTTTAACAATCTGTTCTTCTGTAATATTTTGGTCCTCTGTAACAATTATTTCATTTACAGAATCTCCACTGAAAGTAAGCGCGATTCCCTCGCCCAGTCCCTCAATATCGTATTTCTTTGTCTTGGATTTCTGAATCTTGCCCTTGTTGTTTACAAGATATGTTTTTCCACC
>QXXC01000334.1 GCA_009911305.1 Clostridiaceae bacterium
GGAATAAGAGATATATATGACTACAATTTCGAGAGGGTTTCAAAGAGATAAGCCCGATTCCTCATCCTCTTCAAGATTGGAGACATACACAAAGTAGAGTGCCCAAATCAAACCAAACACACCAAACAAGATCCAACCGAGAAGGTTGTTGCTCAGCCCGAATGGCAGCCCGGTTCCCTCTGTGCTCATTCTCTCATCCACCAGGGCCATCGCCGCCGGGCTCGACATCGCCGCCGCGCAAGCCGCCGCCATCATTGAAGCACCCATTCCCAACTTTGCCTCACTCTCTTGCGTCTTTTCCTCCACAGAGCATCTCACTCTCCCCATCTTTGAGATTGATGGCAAGCCAAGAACGGCCGCGGGGCGGGCGGCGGAGGCCTTCTGTACGAGGGCGGCGCGTGCAATAGACGAGGTGGAGGTGCAAGCAGTGATGGTGGCCATTTTCGTCGACTAGTTTTGAGTGAACTGATCAACTCTGAGCAAAACACCACAGCTAGGTCAGGAGAAAATTAACAGTTTTG
>QXXC01000335.1 GCA_009911305.1 Clostridiaceae bacterium
GGTGCGGCTGGATCACCTCCTTTCTAAGGAAGAAGAAGTAAGGGTTTTATATACTGTTGAGTGTTCAAGGGGTGAAACCCGTAGATGGGCCTCACGGAGAAGTCCGTTCGGCCGCGGCATTCGCCGCCTATAAAGCCGATAACGAAAAACTGCTTATGAAAGCAGGCTTTCAACACAGTTTTTCATTACCGCCTTTGCATTTACTCATTGAAACACGAAGATTCCGGTGTCGATGCGCCTAGGGGAAACACCCGTACCCATCCCGAACACGCAGGTTAAGACCTGGGCGGCCGATGATACTATGCTGGAGACGGCATGGGAAAGCAGGTGGATGCCGGATTCCTTTCGGGCTTATAGCTCAGCCGGTTAGAGCGCACGCCTGATAAGCGTGAGGTCGGTGGTTCGAGTCCACTTAAGCCCATTTGCACAGATAAAACGCTGTGCGTCATGTACCTTGAAAACCGCATATTGAAATAAATCTGATAGAAATATCAAGACATCCAAGGTGTTACAGCGAC
>QXXC01000336.1 GCA_009911305.1 Clostridiaceae bacterium
CAACAATCAACTACAGGTGCATGTCCCAACACCAAACCTTACTTCTAACAACATGTTCATCATATCGAATTTATAACCTTAAAGAACCCGAAACAATAAGAATAACATAATCATCATGAAATCACACGGATCAGTTGTCGTACGTGCGGCACTCATCGGTCTCTGGATTATCCTTGCAGAAGGTCTCCAACGGGTCCGAGTCCTTCAGCTTGTCCCTCGCGTGGCTTGCCGCCGCGCTCAGCTCCTCCACCTCGTCCCACGCCGCCGCGCACTCGCCACTCACCGCGTCGCCGGCGCACGCCTCCTCCGCGTTCTTGATGCTCTCCTCCACCTTCTCCGAAATCTTGTCGGGCGCCGCCGCCACGGGGCCCACGAACATCCTCCTCAACGGGGCGGCGCTCCGCCTCCACGGGCTGTTCAGCTGCGCGAATTTGATGGATTTCGGCGATGAGTCCGACGCCTTAGCGAAAACTTTAACGGCTGCAACGTTCACTCCTGCTATTGCCGCCATTATTG
>QXXC01000337.1 GCA_009911305.1 Clostridiaceae bacterium
GATCCGCAACACCATGGCCACTTACCTCGGTGAGCTGAAGTCCCGTGCTGAGCAAAATGCCGAGACAGTAAAGAGCCAGCTTGAGCCCTATGCCACACAGGTACAAGATGGCATCAGCAAGAAGTTGGGCACCATCACAGAGATGCTGGAAAGCCAGGGACAGGGTGTAAGCCTGCAGCTGGAGGAACAGGCCTTCGTGTTGAAAAAGCAGCTGGAGCAGACCGCCGACAGCCTGCGCGCTTCCCTTGAGGGCCGCATCGAGGAGCTCACCAGCCTCCTGAATCCCTACACCGAGAAGTTCCGTGAACAGCTCCAGACTGTCATGGATAAGATCAAAGAGGCCTCAGCTGCTGTCCCTGCCCCATTGTAACAACACAAATTACTGTATAACACAATGTACCAAACACAAGCAGAGAAAGTGGTGGCAATATTAGTTTAATAAAGTTTGTTACTGATGCTTTATAGTCTTCATGGTGTGACAGGGATGCAAGAAAGGGGAAAGGGAAAAAAGCTGG
>QXXC01000338.1 GCA_009911305.1 Clostridiaceae bacterium
TGACTAATGGATTATACGATCCGCTATGGTTTGGAATTCAACCCATTTTTAAAGAACTCCAAAGAAATCTTTGTATCAACGGATGAATCAAAAGAAGTTCTGTTCCGGCTGAACTATCTTGCAAAAACAAAAGGCTTTGGCCTGCTCACTGGCAGTCCCGGCCGTGGAAAAACAACTGCCATCAGGGCCTGGAGACAGGGATTAAACAACTCACAGTACAAAGTGGTCTATACCTGTTTTTCCACCTTTAGTCCTAATGATTTCTATCGGAATCTTGCTGCCGAATTGGGGGCACAGGCCCACTATCGGAAACCAGACAACTTCCGTGCAATCCAGGAAGAACTTACCAGGCTTTCTGTTGAAAAAAGGAAAACGCCTGTCATCATCATTGATGAGGCGAACTACATCAGTTCCGCTATCCTGAATGACTTCAAGCTTTTATTTAATTTTGAGATGGATTCCAGGGATCGTGCTGTGGTTCTGCTGTCCGGGCTTCCATCTTTAAATGCA
>QXXC01000339.1 GCA_009911305.1 Clostridiaceae bacterium
GGTACTGCCAGCAATGCCCGAACAGGGTGAGCTGGCCGGCGGAGATGGGCCCCCCTCCTCCTCTGTACTTCAACGCTGGGATGTTCGTGTACGAGCCGAGCAAGGAGACCTACGAGACCCTCCTCGACACTCTGCAGGTCTCCCCCACCACGCCCTTTGCTGAGCAGGATTTCTTGAACTCCTTCTTCAACTCCATCTACAAGCCTATCCCACCCATCTACAACCTCGTCCTCGCCATGCTCTGGCGCCACCCTGAGAATGTCGAGCTCGACAAAGTCAAAGTTGTCCACTACTGCGCTGCTGGATCGAAGCCATGGAGGTACACCGGTGAGGAAGCCAACATGGACAGAGAAGACATTAAAATGCTGGTGAAGAAATGGTGGGACGTTTACGACGACGAATCGCTGGACTACAAGCCTGAGGAAGCTGTGTCCAAGCCATCCATCCTGGCCTCCCTGCCAGAGCCTGCAGTTTCATACGTCCCAGCTCCTTCTGCTGCTTGAGCAATCT
>QXXC01000340.1 GCA_009911305.1 Clostridiaceae bacterium
CTGTGTTTCAATTTTCAGGGCCTCCAGGCGGGATATATGAAATTTTGCAGAGGCATTTTCCAGCTCCTTCACCCAGCCGCCTGTCAGAGCATTTTCTTTCCCATATCTGATATAATCCCTGACATCCCACTTAAATTCCTTTAAGTCAGAGCCGGAAAGCATCTTCCGGGCTTCAGCCATCGACACGCCGTTATTGGCTGCGAGGCGCTGATACCATGCGCTGATTTTTCCCTCAATCTCTTTCTGCGCCTGTTTATACTGCCTTTCGATCTCAGGACAGACGGCGGCCGCTTTCCGGTTCTGGGCCGCTTCTAGCTGAATAAAGCGCTGCCTCCAGTATTCCCTGTTATTCACTTACCGCACCGCCTTCCGCCGGCGGCTCTCTTCCCGTCTTTCCTTTCCGTTCCTGCCGCCACGGGTCATACTGCCCCTGCTCCAGTGTAGCCCAGCAAACTAAAGTTCCTATCTCCCGCACAAAAACGTCAAATTAAAATCTCAAGTGTCAAATA
>QXXC01000033.1 GCA_009911305.1 Clostridiaceae bacterium
TATACAGGCTGGCTGGAGCAGAACGGAAAGTGGTATTATTTAAACGAGCTGGACAACAGCCTGCAGGGCGCGATGTTCACGGGCTGGATGAAGCGGGATAACGCGACTTATTACATGGATTCCAACGGGGAACGCCTGGAGGGCTGGTACGAGATAGACGGGAGCTGGTACTATTTCTACCCCGGCACAGGAGTGATGGCGGTGAGCACGAATATTGACGGCTTCTATGTGGATGAATATGGAGTGATGAGATAAAGAGCGGCCGCGGTATCTTCCCGTGCGATGCAGACGGGCGGGTAAATACCGCGGCTGGACGGTTGCCAAATATAACGTGATAGTTGTTGGGCAGGAAAGGATGGGAAAGTTGAAGAAAAGACGAAATCTGACAGCATTTCCACGGCGCATTTGTATAAGCCTTGCGCTGGCGGCATGCTTTCTGGCATCAGGGAGGATGGGAACGCATACAGATACATATGCGGCGGAATCCAGTGTGATAGAAAGCGTGAGCGTTACATTTAAAAGTACATACGGAGAGCCGGAGGAGATCATCGATCCCGAGATTACAGCGGGCGGGGGCAGCTACTCCATTGAGGACATCCAGTACCGCACAGATTATGAGAAGTGGAAGCCCGGAAAAAAGGTCCGGGTGGAGATCACGCTGGCGGCAGAGGACGGGAAATATTTTCCGGTGTCCTTAAACCGCTCCAAATGCAAAGTGAGCGGCGCAGAATACGTATCCGCCAAGGCTCTGGACGATACGACGCTGCAGGTAAAGGTGGATTACAAGCCTGTCACGGTGCTTGGAACCACGGAGAAGGCGGGCTGGAGCAGCCGAAGCAGCAAAAAGGCATCCTGGAAGTCCGTAAGCGACGCGCCGGGCTATACCCTGACGCTTTACGGGGACGATAAGGTGGTAAAGCGATTAAACGTCGAGACGAACAGCGCGGATCTGTCCGAATATATGACGGATCTGGATAAGACCTATTATTATGAAGTAAAAGCAGTTCCCATCACAGCGGAACAGAAGAAATACTTAAAAGAAGGGGCCTATGTCACCTCCACGGATCAGGAATTTGACTGGGACGACTACCAGAGAGAGGAGGCCCGCACCCAGTCTCCGGGCGACGGCGGAGCGGTGAAGGGCGACAGCTACGTGCTGCCGGACGGCAGCAGGGCTGTGAATTCCTGGAAAAAGATCGGCGAGACCTGGTATTACTTTGACGGAGCCGGAAATAAGGCCAGGGGATGGGTGCAGGACGGCCCGACCTGGTACTATATGGATCAGAACGGAGCCATGCAGACCGGCTGGCTTGACCTGGGAAACGGCGCGAAATTCTTTTTAAATACGGACGGCGCGATGCTGACCGGCTGGATCCAGCCTGCGCCCGGCACCTGGTACTACATGAATCAGGACGGCTACATGCAGACCGGCTGGATTCAGGTGGACGGGAAGAGCTATTATCTGAACAGCGACGGGACCATGGCCTTTAACACAACCGTAGACGGCCGGCCGCTGGGACCGGACGGGGCGGCCTTACAGTAGCGCCCGGAATGTAAGCGTTCGGCACTCATGAACGGTTACGCTTGGAAAGGAGTTTTATAAAATGGGTTTGATAACATCAGTGTCAGAGGCGAACGCCCTGCTTGGAAGGACAGAGGAGCCGAAAAAGAAGACAGGCTCTGCCGAGAGCTTTAAGAACGTGCTGGGCGGCAGGCTCTCCGGTGTTTCGGAGGATATGGACGCCATCTTTGAAGATGCGGCAAGCTGCTTCGGCCTTTCCTCCAAACTTTTAAAGGCAGTGGCCAAGGCGGAGTCCAACTTCAACCCCAAAGCCGTCTCCAAAGCGGGCGCGATGGGCGTGATGCAGCTCATGCCGGCCACGGCCAGAAGCCTGGGGGTTTCGGATCCATATGACGCGCGTCAGAATATCATGGGCGGCGCGAAATATCTGAAAGAGAATTTAGACCGCTTCGGCGACGTGCGCCTCGCGCTTGCCGCCTACAATGCAGGACCGAACAGCGTAAAGAAATACGGCGGGGTTCCGCCCTACAGCGAGACACAGAACTATGTAAAAAAAATTATGGGATATCTGGGCGGCGATACGCTGTACGCGAACCGGAGCGTTACGACTGGAGGGAGAAGCGGCAGCAGCTTATCCTCTGCCGCGCAGATCTATGCGATGAGCAGCATGAGCGGCGCGTCCAGGATCGGCGGCCTGGGAAGCCAGAGCAGCGCGGGCGGTTCATCCTCCCTGGGGCTTGGCGGCATGTCGGGAATGTATGGACTTGGAGGCGGGAGTATGTACGGAATGGGCAGCCTTAGCGGTTCCGGGCTGTCCGGCATGTACGGCGCAGGCCTGTCCTCTTCTATATACGGCGGATTCGTGATCAGTGAGGATGAGAATACGGTGACATTGGATAAGGAGACATATGCCAGCCTGATTCAGATGCTGCGGATTCAGTCCATGATGAATGCGAGTAGGGATGTGGGGGCGCTGACCTTATAATAGCGCGGCAGTTATGCAATGATTTTGCGGCGGTTCCCGGCAGCAGGCCGGTTTGAACCGCCGCGTTTTATAATATATACGCAGGAGGAGGCGGACGAAATGGAAGTGTTTGACGAGTTTTTTGAGCACCTTGACTGGCTGGTCGGCCAATCAGAGCATAAGAAGATGGTTTTGTGGGGATACGGCAGAAGCGGCATATTTTTTGAAAAGCTGCTGATGCAGAGATATCACCGCCGGCCGGACTGTATCATAGACGACGCATTGTGCCATACGTATGTGCAGATGCCGGAACATCCCATCTACTGCAGGGATGTCCTGGATTACTGCGATCCGGGCGATACCGTTATATATCTGTGCATGCTGGGCATGGACGCGGGATTGTCGGACGTGAACGCAGAGCTTTCGCGGCGCGGTTACAAAGAGGAGGTGAATGTATTCAGCGTCAGGCGTTATGAGCTGGGCTCCTACAATAAAAAGGGGCTATGTTATGAATCGTTTTTACAGTATCGGAAAGGATTCGATCTTGTGGACGGTATCAGCAATCCGCTGTCCAAGTCCACGTGCAATCAGGATGCGCACGGCTTCACTTCCATAGATATGATTGATCTGCTTCATATTCTTAAGGATATGAGGCTGGATGAGAATTCGGCGTTTTTTGATTACGGCTGCGGGAAGGGGGCGGCTGTCATGGCGGCCCTGTTTGCAGGCGTAAAACGGGCCGGCGGGATCGAGATGAACCGGAACCTGTATCCTGTTGCGTGCGATAATATTGAAAAAACGGAAAAATTCATTGGAGGAGAGCATAATACCAGCATCATATGCGGGAATGCCGCGCTGCTTGAGGAGATTGACGAGTACGATATCTTTTACTTTTACAGCCCCTTTGCAGGAGAGACATTCAGGCAGACGATCAGGCAGATCGAGCGCTCATATGAGAGAAAACCCAGAAAAATACGCATTCTCTATACCAATCCGAGATGCCATTTTTCTGTCATTGAAAGCGGGATCTTCAGGCTGACCAGGCAATTTGTGATACAGACCCGGTATCCATGTGCGAATTTATATGAATTGGATGGGGATGTATGCAGGAAAGGACTTACTGAATGAAGATATTAATGGTTGAATGGAACGGCATGGGCCAGAAGAAGATAAAGAAGGCATTTACATCAGAAGGACATAATTTGGTCTATTTTTCACTGGATATTGATAAAGATAATTATTATCATAATCCGGAATTCGCTCGCGCATTCATGGAGGCACTGCGCCAGTAAACACCGGATATTGTGTTTTCAGTTGACTTTTTTCCGGTGATATCCAGGGAATGCCAGAAGGAAAAAATCCGATATGTCTCATGGGTTTATGACAGTCCGCATATTATGCTGTATTATGAAACGGTGCTGAATTCGTGCAACCACATCTACATTTTTGACAGAACCTTGTATTTGCAATTGTGCAGCGCAGGCGTTTCTACCGTACATTATATGCCTTTAGCTGCTGATGCAGACAGTCCGGATGATCTGGAGAAGAGGGGGGAGCTGCCGTTTTTTTACGATATATCCTTTGTGGGATCGCTCTATTTAGAAGGCGAAGATTACTATGGCGCGATGGAACCCCGCCTGCCAGATTACGCGAATGGGTACCTGGATGGCCTGATTAACTCCCAGATGAAAATACATGGGTATAATTTCATTGAGGAATCTTTAGGGCCGGTTATAAATGACCTGGATAAAGCGCTGCATATATCGATCCCGGCGGAGTCCATGCAGACGAGGGAAAATTTTTATGCCCAGTGTATTATCAACCGGAGGATCACGGCTATAGAGCGTATGGATATACTGGATGCGATTGCTCAGAGGCATAAGATTGATCTGTTTACTCACTATAAAGGTTTCACTCTGCCGAATCTGGAAAATCACGGGAAGGTTGATTATGACACTGAGATGCCCCGGGTGATGAAGCAAAGTAAAATCAACCTGAATATCACACTGCGCAGTATTCAAAGCGGGATTCCCTTAAGAGCGTTTGATATAATGGGGGAAGGCGGATTCCTTCTGAGCAATTTTCAGGCGGAGTTTCTTGATTATTTTGTGCCGGGAAAAGATTTTGTTTATTATGAAAGCAAAGAAGATTTACTGCAAAAGATCGATTATTATCTGGCGCATGAAGATGAGAGAATGGAAATTGCGAAAAACGGCCATGAAAAAATAGCAGCCGGTCACACATACAGGCATCGGGTGAGAGAGATGCTGGAGCGTGTTTGAAAATTCATTCCCGACATCTGCACGCCCCACTTTGCGTGATATTTGCGCCAAATTCAGGTTACATAGCCCGCTATGCGCCCTTCATTTGGCACAAATCTCCCACAAATTGTGACGCACATCTGTCAGAAAGCATTTTTCAAACACGCTCTAAAGCGTGTTTGAAAAATTGATTAAAAACATACAGGAACATGGAGGATATGCGGATGAATCCTGAACAGACCATACAAAACCAATTCAACATTTTGACTTCATCTGACGATGCCCTGGTTCCCCAGATAGCGATTTCGCTTACTGCCATGGCGAGGAATTTAAGCCATGCGCACATTGATTTCTACCTTCTTCACAGCCGGGTAAGCCCTGAAAACATACAGATGCTTTCCGTGTTATGTAAAGGCTATGGAAATATCGCGTTTCATGAAATCCGGGTCGGCAATCCGGAAGGTTATGATCCTCTTGTGCAGGCAGGGGGATGGCAGCGGGAGACCTATTATCCTCTCTGCGCCCATCAGTTGCTGCCGGACACGATGGAGCGCGCGATGTATCTGGACGCGGGCGATACCCTGGTAGTGGGGGACATAGCGCCGTATTACACCTGTGATTTTGAAGATAATTTTCTTATTGTGACTGTACAAAGATATAAGGATGAGAATGGCCTGGCAGCTCCGCTTTCCGCAGAAGATATAGCCAATCCCGCCTTTCTTCCCGGTATATTAAAGGGACTTTTTAATTCAGGCTCTTACATATTAAACCTGGAAAAGATGCGCAGGGCAGAACTTGATCTGTCCTGGTACTGCTCCTTTACAGAGAATCTGCGCGATCTGAGGGACAGCTTCTGTCCGGATTCCAGGGCGGAAAAGACGGTCTATTTCGGCGATCAGGGACTTCTGTCGGCGGCATTTATCGGATCACTTAAGTATTACGGCTATCCTGAGATCCGGGATCTGTGGTACTGCCCTTATAATTTCTGTATTGGTTATTATGACTACAATGAAAGAAAGCCGGATTATCAGCCGGCGGTTCTTCACTTCGCAGGCGTGCCGTTTAAGCCATGGAAAGCAGAATATCCGATTTTCCCGGAACGCTTTCAGTCAGCCGGAGGTGAAAGGAGAGAATTGAGCGAGCTGAAACAAGGGCAGCTTGAATACTATTTCCTCTGGCTGGAATACCTCTTCCTCACGGATAAAGCGTTAAGCATATTGGGAATCTAAACGGCGCTCCGGGGCATACGGCCCTGCGCATTTAAGCATCCGCTGGAAAAGATCAGCCAAACCGCTTATAGTTTCGGCAAAGTCGCCGATAAATTTATATATCAGAAAGAATCGAGGTGAAGATAGATGCGGGTAAAAACGAATGTGGCAGGACTTAATTCAGCACGGAACCAGGGAATCAACCAGTTGGGCATGGGGAAGTCGCTCGAGAAGCTGTCATCCGGCTACAAGATTGTCCGTGCAGGAGATAACGCCGCGGGCCTTGCTCTTTCAGAGGGAATGCGGCGGCAGATATATGGCCTTGATCAGGCAATGCGCAATGTCAATGACGGCATCGGTCTGGTGAATACAGGAGAGGGCGCGCTGACAGAGGTACATTCCATGCTTCAGCGTATGAACGTATTAGCTACGGAGTCTGCGAACGGGACATATAACGACACGTCCCGGGGTACGATAACGGAGGAGATTAACCAGTTACTCAGTGAGATCGACCGGATTGGGAGCAACTCGGATTTTAATGGGATACCTCTATTTGATGATACTAAAAATGTTACCCCACCCCCTCCGCAGGAGAGTCCGACTGATCCTAACATTCAGCTCCAGATCGGTTGTTCACAGCAGGAGACTCTGGTAGCTACGCGATATTGCCTGAGCAAGGAAGGGCTGGATTTGCAGGGTATCAAGGTTGACAGCGTTGAAAACGCGAATGCGGCGATGCCTAAGATCGAAGAAGCAGTACAGGCCATATCGCTGATACGAAACGCGTATGGTTCCGTCTACAGCCATCTGGAGCACACGCACAGGAACCTTTCGGTTAATAAAGAAAATCTTCAGGCTTCGGAGAGTTATATAAGGGACACGGATGTGGCGGATGAATTTACAAACTTCACGAGACACAACATCATGCTTCAGGCTTCCCAGTCCATGATGGCTCAGGCCAATGCTGTTCCGCAGGGTGTTCTGAGCATGCTCAACTAATAAAGTCATGCAACTGTGTGCCACAGGCCGGAACCGGATTTCGTCAGTAAAAAGAATTATGAAAAAAGTACCAAAAAGCCCTTAAGAATTATCAAAACCTGACGATAAATAAGATGTAAGCAAAACAAATATACTTGTTTTCAAGATTTTCTCCTGACACAGGGCCCGTGCGGGGGAAGACGGCAGGAACAAGGATGTCCCTGCTGAAAAGAATTAAAACAGGAGGCAAAATATATGATTATACAGCACAACATACAGGCTATTAACTCTTACAGAAACTTAGGCATCAACCAGGACGGACTGAGCAAAAACTTAGAGAAACTGTCTTCCGGTTACAGAATCAACCGTGCAGGCGATGACGCTGCTGGTCTTGCTATTTCTGAGAACATGAGACGTCAGATCGGCGGTCTCGATCAGGCTGCTACGAACGCAAAAGACGCTATCGGTCTTATCCAGACGGCTGAGGGTGCTCTGACAGAGACTCACTCCATGTTACAGCGTCTGAACGTTCTGGCTACCCAGGCTGCGAACGGTATCTACAACTCCACAGCATACGGCAATATCGATGCTGAGGTTAAGCAGCTTCAGGCTGAGATTACCCGTATCTCTGAGAACTGTGACTTCAACGGTATCAAGCCGTTCAGCAGCACCAGCAAGATGACCTTCCAGATTGGACCGAGCAAGGCTGAGACCCTGACTGTTTCCAAGGCTAAAATGGATGCAGCAACTCTTAAGCTCACCGCTCTGAGCTTTAAGAGCGTTGCCGGTGGTAATGCAGCTCTTAGCGTAATTTCCAGCGCTATCAATACGGTTGCTTCTCACCGCGCTAAACTCGGTGCTGCTCAGAACCGTCTGGAGCACACCTACAACAACCTGAAGGTAACATCTGAGAACATCAGCGCTGCTGAGAGCCGTATCCGCGATACTGATATGGCTAGTGAGATCACCTCCTTCACGAAGAATAATATTCTTCTGCAGGCGTCTCAGTCCATGCTGACTCAGGCCAATGCTGCACCGCAGGGCGTTCTGAGTATGTTACAGTAATAGAACAGTCGAATGTGAAAGCGTCTCGAGAGCTAAGCATCAGACATATAAGAGAGCCATTTCAAAAGCGGAAAGCCTGCGAAATGGCTTTCTTTTTGTTCCGAAGCGCCGTCTTCTCTGGACAGGAGGTAGAAAATGCGGGTTTCACAATGCATGATTGTAAAGAATGAGGAAGCAAATATAGAGAGGGCATTAAGCTGGGGAAAGGGTTTCGTCTGGGAGCAGATCGTGGTGGATACGGGAAGCACGGATCAGACGGTGGATATTGCCAAATCGATGGGCGCCTGCGTATACGATTTGGAATGGGCTGACGATTTTGCGGCTGCGAGGAATTTTGCAATGAGCCTGGCGAAAGGTGACTGGATTGCACTCCTGGATGCGGATGAATATTTTGCTCCCCAGGATGTGAAAACACTGGAAACTCTTTTGACACAGCTTCATGAGACGGAAACCGAGGCGATTGCCGCCGCATGCATCAATCTGAATGAGAAGGGGGAGCCCGGAAGCATCGCGACACAGATACGGGTCTTCAGAAACAAACCGGAACTGCGTTACAGGAGGCGTATCCATGAGCAGCTTCTGGCAGAGGAGGGCCGGCGGCCAATGCGCGTGCTGGATGCCACGAAGGAACTGTCTGTGTTCCACACAGGGTATTGCGGGGAAGCCTATCAGAAGAAGAATGTCAGCAAACGGAATCTGAGACTTCTGCAAAAGGAGCTGGAGGATCATCCGGGAGACAGCGAGATACTTGGATATCTGGGAGATGAGTATCACTCAGCCGGGCAGAGCGAGAGGGCAGAGCAGCATTACCGGCAGGCCATTGAAGCGATGCCGTCCGTGTTAGATGAGCTGGATGCCAGGAGCGCTGCTACCTTTACATATTTGCTGCAGATTCTGGGGGACAGACAGGCGCCGGATGAGGAGATCGATCGTATTTACAGGAAGGGAGAGAGGCTGCTTCCAGGAGAGGCTGATTTGGATTACATCATGGGCCGTTTTTTTGCTTCGCGGGGCGAATATGAAAAGGGGGCGGCGCATCTGGAGCTGGCTCTCGCCAAACTGGAACGTTTTGGGACAAACAATCGCTCTATGAGGCTTCAGGCAGGTATCCAGGATGCCTATGAGGTACTGGCGCTCTGTTATCTGAACCAGGGTGAGCTTCAGAAGGGGATTCACTGCAGTATTGCTGTTCTGAAATACGCGCCGCACTCGACGACATCTCTGGTCGTATTGCTGAAATGTCTGAAGGGGGATGGGGAAGAGCCTGCGACGCCTGCGGATCAGACGGCGGCATTCTTAAGTAAGCTGTACGATATGAAATCTTCTGCGGACAGACAGATACTTGCAACAGCGGCAAAAACACTTGGGTGGCCTGCCCTGGAAAGGGCTTTGGAAGCTTCATTCAGCGGAAGTTTGTAAAATGGATGGTTCAGCCAGAACAGGGCGCTTTCAGGCGGTCACGAAAATATCCGGAAAGGAGAACGGCATGCATGACAAAGGTTATAACCTATGGCACATTTGATCTGCTTCATTATGGGCATATCCGTCTGCTGGAGCGGGCGAAGGTATTGGGCGATTATCTGATCGTCGGGGTAACGGCTGATGATTTTGATAAGCTGCGGGGCAAGATCAATGTGCAGCAGTCATTGATGGAGCGCCTTGAGGCTGTGAGGGCGACAGGAATTGCAGACGAGATCATTATCGAGGAATATGAGGGGCAGAAGATCGATGACATAAAACGGTATGGGATCGATATTTTTACCGTGGGCTCTGACTGGGTCGGAAAGTTTGACTATTTAAACGAATACTGCAAAGTGATTTATCTTGAGAGGACGCAGGGGATATCCAGCTCCGATATCCG
Source organism: Clostridiaceae bacterium (assembly GCA_009911305.1). Lineage (GTDB taxonomy): Bacteria > Bacillota > Clostridia > Lachnospirales > Lachnospiraceae > Otoolea. The sequence goes on from QXXC01000033.1 coordinate 9,860, forward strand.
GGCGCAGAGACACGAGGTCAAGCTGGGGCTGGTTGGAGAATCGGGTGTTTTGAGCAAGATTGAGAAGGAGTGCAGATTCGTAAACGGACTGTCGGTAGCGGCTGTATATGCGGAACACTACTATGTTTTGCCTCAGACGCTTCAGAAGCTTTGCAGATGGGAGCAGAGCTATCCGGAATTTTTAGACGGCGTGGAAGCGGTCTATATCGCTTCGCATCCCACGAGGCATTACAGGGATATCAAAATGGCGCTTGAGAGGGGAAAGCATGTGATCTGTGAGTCTCCGGTCGTGCTGGATCCGGTTCAGTTTGACGAGCTCTCAGAGCTGGCCGTAAAAAAAGGCTGCATCCTGGGCGACGCTATCAAGACAGCTTATTCGACAGCCTATTCAAGGCTTCTGCTGCTGGTGAAAAGCGGAAGAATCGGCAAGGTGGTTTCCGTGGACACAACATGTACGAGCCTGAGCGATATCTACCACATACCGGAAGAAAAGAGAAAGCTGATATGGAACAGCATCTGTGCATGGGGCCCTGCAGCATTGCTGCCTGTGTTCCAGCTTTTGGGGACGCAGTATTCGAGAAAGCATATTATATCGAGCTTTGCAGATAAAGAATGTAATCTGGATTCCTTTACGAAGATCGATTTTCTATATCCGGACGCAGTTGCGTCTGTAAAGGTCGGAAAGGGAATTAAATCAGAAGGGGAGATGATTATCTCCGGAACGAAGGGATACATCTATGTCCCGGCGCCGTGGTGGAAGACCGATTATTTTGAGATCCGCTATGAAAATCCTGCGGACAATAAGCGCTACTTTTATCAGTTGGACGGGGAAGGTATACGGTATGAGATGGTATCGTTCGTAAAATCCATTGAGACACAAAAAAGCATGTCGTATATTGACCCGGATATAACGAAAGCCATATCCGGAGTCATATGCGATTTTGAGAAACGGGTCGATATGGATATCATCTGACAGCCTCAGCGGCAGTGAATCTTCTTTTCCCAGATGCCCCGGGTTTCCTCTCCGGCAAATTTGGCCAGATAATCAATGTAAGCCTGGCGTATTCCTGCGGACTGCACAATCGTGGTGTCTGCATGCACGACGCCGGGGGTAGAAACGTAATATTCCATATTTTCAGCGACCTTTGGATCAGCCATTTCGGATTCGTCCAGGACGAAATGAGGCACATATACGAGCTTCTTTGTATATGGCTTTAAGCTGCGGGCGAAAAAGGACGGCGGAACACTTATAGCCAGATTGTATTCGTCATATGGATTCTGAATAAATACCGTGTCCGGACGGCGCTTTTTAAAATCATACTGCCTGTAGTCAGTAACAGGAACATAGTCTGGAAGCTGCCCGGCTTCATACTGCATATCCCGCAGGCTGCCGTTTAGATTTTTATAGTAATATGGAACAGGAATGACATATACATCACATTCCGTATCTGCGGCAGCTTCTTTCCAGAAGGGCTCAATTCTTTCCCAGCCGGCGGCTTTAAACGGAAGGAATACGATCTCCCTGCGCTGGCAGGCAGGCTCAGACATGCGCTGCGCAAGCCGATCCAGCAGGAGGTCCAGGCCGCGGCGGATATCTTCGGGCCGGCCGGCGGACGTCCCGAGCTTCTCATAAATTTGCCAGGCGGCTTCACAATATTCCTCCAGGATTTTGACAAGCCCGTCTTCACCAAGCTGCTCTAAGGCTGTTCCGGTCTGAATGGCGCTGGTCTGGCATACTTCCAGGAGTCCTTTTGCTGTATCGGAGGAGTTTTCCTTAAGGCTTTTCTCGATTTCCAGGTGAGCTTTTGATACCATGGCAGTAAAGCTTCTCACGAGGACGGACGGACTGACCCGCCTGTCATCCAGTTCCCTGGCGTCGAAATAATATTTATAGGGCGCCCGTCCCCCCGGAATCTGTTCGATCATATCTTCCTCCTGGGCGCGGTAGAAGGGATAAATATGGCCGCTGCCGCCGCGGGAAGGCTTCATATAATCGCCGTACTCAAGCTCAAGGATCGTCTTCCAGGCAGAAGGAGCCGGAAACTCCATTCCCTCAAAATTGAGCATGGCCGGCTCTCCAAAGTATTCAATAGGATAGGGCCGCGGCCGGGGCCCATCGGAGATCCAGCAGTGCATGCGCACCACCTCATCCCGGTGTTTTTTGTCTGTGTACATCGAAAACAGATCAATCGCCAGAGAGAACAACTGCTGTCTTAAGGGGCGGCGTTTGTCAAAGGTGATATGAAGATAGTTCTTAATCTCGGCAATCTGCTGTTTTATTTCGGGTGAATAACGGCCGTCCTCCCCTATATGCATAGCTGTATGATAGGTTAGAGCGGCGAGGCTTCTGCGTATTTCCTCATCCTCCCCGTCATACGCCAGGTAATCGAATGGAAAAATGTCAATACCGCCCATAAACGGAAAACCATGACTCTTTTTCAGACGCTTTTCTTCCAGTGAAATACAGTCAGAATTCCATATGGTCGTGTGTATACGGTATTCATTTGGCTGGTTTTTAATCAGATACTCTTTTGGCAGCTCTTTTGGAGCCACTCTGTTAAAGCGTATGTAATCGTCGCGCATCATACAGATATCCAGATCATCATCCCAGGGAATAAACCCGCCGTGCCTGGCTGCCCCGAGCAGGGTTCCGAAATAGATATACCACCGGATATTGTGTTTTGCACAAATCCCTGCCACATGCTCCAATACTTCAAGCGACGCAGCCCAGGCCCGCTTCATCATGGACGGTACATAAAAGCCGTCCCTTACTTCGTCTTCAAAAAAGGAATCCGGGAATTGCATGTAATTTTTTCCTCCCATATTTGTTTTGTGTCCTCTCCGGCAGATTTCACAAGAAAGTCGATATAGGACTGCCTCATCTGTTCTGACTGGACAATCACTATATCCGCATGAACCACGCCGGGCATGGATACGTAATGCTCCATGTTTATAAATGCTTTTTTGTTCCCAGGGCGGATTTCGTCCAGTGTAAAGTACGGGACATAGACCAGCTTATCCGTATACTGCTTTAAGTTTGCAGCATAAAAGGATGGAGGGACGCTGGTTGTGAGATTATGCCCGTCATAAGGATTCTGGATAATTATAACATCCGGCCGCCGATTTTGGAGATCATAGCTTCTGTAGTCGGTTATGGCTGTATCGTCCGGAAATAGCTCCCCCTCATACTGTATGGTTTTCATGCCGCCATCCAGATTTTTATAGCAGTACGGAATAGGGATCACATAGCTTGTGCAGTCCGGATCATGCTGCGCGGCTTCCCACAGCGGCTTAAGGATACTCCACCCGGAGGCTTTCCAGGGAAGAAACACGACTTCCCTTTTCCTGCCCAGCTCCTCCCCGGCGCAGGTGCTGATCTGGTCACGCAGCGCGCCAAGGTGCATCTGAATACCGGACATATCCAGCAGCGGACCCCCCCCCTGTGCCAGAGGCTCATAGATCTGCCATATCAGTTCACAGTATTGTTCCAGCAGGGCAACGGTATGTAAGCGCGCGCCCCATTTCTTTTCCAGGAGATCGCCAACCTGAATGGCGCTTTGCTGGCAGAGTTCCAGAAGCGTTTTTGCCTGTTCCGGGTTTTCCGAAAAGATGGCCTGAGCGATCTGCGTATGGAGCTTCTCTGTCAGAAGAAGGAACTGTTCCACCAGCTTTTCCGGGGCCGCCGCTGTCTGGCTGTCCGGACGTTTTATATCCCCGGCAGAAATATGGTATGTGTATAACAGCCTGTCAACGGCAGCATTGTCCACTTGTTTTTCTAAATTCCGGTAAATCGGGTAATTATGGCATCCCCCGCTGTAGCAGAGCTCCATATAGTTTCCATATCGCACCTTCAGAATATCCTCATATCCGGAGGGAACCGGGAGCTCGAATCCTTCAAATGGAAGCATACGCAGATTTTGGAAATAGCTGGCCGGCCATTTAAATGGTTTTCCGGAATACCAGTCGGGTGTGTACATGACCTCCGTCGCATCTCTGGCGGTATATAGTGAGGAGAGCTGTTCTATCAAAACGTCCAGTTGTTCCTCCAGGGGTTTATTCTTATCAAAGGTAATGCGCAGCATTTCTTCCAGGCTTGTGATTACGGCATTTAGTTTGTCTGTATCCTCATTTCTGCCGACCGAAGCTTTAATTTCAAAAGTAATGGACAGAAGTTCCCTCTGCAGTTGTTCATCCTCCGGATTAGGAGCTGCGTAGTCAAAGGGAAAGATATCAATGCCCTGCGGAAAAAAATAACCGTGGAATTTTTCCAGGAGCGCCCCTTTAAGCGGAAATTCCGTCCCGTTCCAGACAGCGGACACCATATTCGAGGTGTCTATATTTCCCCGCAGAGGAAGGTAATATCCCTCCGGCAGTTCCTGTCTTGCGACAGACATAAAACGGTTATAATCATCGCGCAGCATAGCGATATCAATATCATCATCCCATGGAATAAAGCCGCCATGCCGTACTGCTCCAAGCAGGGTTCCCCACATAGCGAACCAGCGGATGTGATGCTTTTTGCAGATAGCGGCGATATCCTCAAGGAGTTCCATCTGCGCCGCCCAGCCCCGCTTGATGATGGCCGGTACATAGAAGCCGTCTCTTACCTCGTCTTCAAAAAAGGAATCTGGAAATTGCATGTGATCTTCTCCTCCCATATCTGCGCCGGGCTTTCTGCGGCAGTTTCCATAAGAAAATCGATATATGCCCGCCTGACCGTGTCAGACGGGACAACTACCGTATCCGCATGTATTACGCCGGGCATGGTCACATAATATTTCATATTGGCAATCGTTTTCGGATCCTCCATATATTCCCCGTCCAGCGCAAAGGGAGGGATATACACAAGCTGATCCGTGTATTGTTTCAGAACCCTGGAATAAAAGGCAGGGTGCACGGTAAGCGTCAGGTTATATTCATCATAAGGATTCTGGATAAAAATAACGTCCGGCTGACGGACTGCCGGGTCATAGGAGCGGTAATCCGTAACGCGCACATAATCCGGAAGGGACAGGCTCTCGCAACACATGGAGCTTAAGCCATCCTTCTGCCGGTTCTTGTAATAACAGGGGACTGGTATCACATAGACATCGCAGTTTGGATCGTTTTCTGCCTGTCTCCAGTAAGGCTCAAAGCTGTTCCAGAAGGAAGCTTTCCAGACCAGGAATATAACTTCCCGCCTCTCATGTACATCATGTCTGGAGCTTTCGCCTATGCGGGTGAGCAGATCATCAGGAAGGCGGCAGTCCATATCTGTACAGGGGCGTTCGGGTTTGGCGAGCATTTCGTAAACCTTGCCCACGGCGGCGCAGTATTCTTCCAGGAACCCTACTGTGGCGGACACGCTCCAGCCAGTTTCCTCAAGAGCGGTTCCGACAAGCACAGCGCTCTGCTGACAGCTCTCTAAAAGGCTTTTGGCAGTATCTGTGTCATTTGCCCTGATTAAGCCGGGAAGGGAATGATCTATCTTCTCCGCCGCCTGCAGAAAGTCCTCGATCGGTTTCCACATCCGGCTCTTGCCTTTTATCCGCTTTTTTTTCAGGTCGTCAGCGGAAAAGCGGTAGATACAGGGCAGAGATTCTTCGCCAAGCAGCCGGATCACCTTTTTCTTCTGGGTCTCATAAATGGGATAATTGTGCGCGCTGCCGGTACGGCAGAATTTCATGTAATCTCCGAATTGGATCGTAAGGAGCATATCGTAGCACGAGGGGGCGTACACTTCCATCGTCTCAAACGGAAGCTTCACAGGGTTTCGGAAAGCATCAAGGGGATAGATCCACGGCTCGCCGTTCGCCCAGTGGTGCATGGAGGCCACCTGTGTACATCCTTCTGCGCCCGTATAGAGTGCAAACAGGCTGTCCCTGAGGTCTAAGAGCTGCGGCCGGACCGGCCTGCTGCGGTCGATATCCACAGCCAGCATATCCTCTATCTGTGAGATAATGCCCTGCACCTGCTCTGTATTCTGATTGTCTTCGTCGATACGCGCGGCGGCAAAGTTGACAATGCATGTAAGATCCTTGCGAAGCTTCTCGTCTTCCGGATCCGGGGCGACGTAATCCAAAGCGAAGATATCAACCCCTGTCGTAAAAGGAAAGCCGTGGAACTTTTCCAGGCGGGTTTTCTCCCAGGAGATATTCCGGTTATTCTGCACCGGGAGCTGCAGGCGGTAGTCCTCATGTAATTCCTGCGGGATATAATATCCGGGGGGCAGCTCGCGGCGCGCAATCTCCCTGAAACGGAGCCAGTCGTCCCGGAGCATGCAGATATCAAGATCATCGTCCCAGGGGATAAAGCCGCCATGCCGCACCGCCCCCAGAAGCGTCCCGAAATCTGCAAACCACAGGATATGGTGCTTTTCACAGACCTTCGCTATATCGCTCAAAACCTCCATCTGCGCCGCCCATGAGCGCTTCATCAGAGCCGGCACATAAAAGCCGTCCCTTACCTCGTCTTCAAAAAAGGAATCCGGGAATTGCATGTGATTTTCTCCTCCCATATCGTTCTGGTCGCCTCTCCGGCATAGTTTGTCAGGATATCGATATACCCTTTCCGGACATCTTCGGAAGGCACGACGGTTTCATCTGCATGGACCAGGGCCGGCATGGCAATGTAATGCCTGAGATTTTTCAGCGAACAGGCTTCCGTGAATTCAGCTTCATCCAGTGCCAATCCGGGCATATAAACCAGCAGATCCGTATATCGCTTCAGGTTTTTGGAGTAGAAAAACGGATGTACGCTGAACGCAGGGTTATATTGGTCATAAGGAACCTGAATCATGATCATGTCCGGCCGGCGGTTTTTAAAATCATAGCTGTTGTAATCCGTAACAGGAATCTCGTTCGGAAAGTGTTCCAAATCACAGCAAATCTCTCCCGCGCCGCTCTCCGCGCGCTTATAAAAATATGGAACGGGAATCACGTAGACATTCAGATCCGGCCGTGCCACAGCAGCGCGCCATGCGGGTTCCATACTGCGCCACTGGGAGACCCTGCAGGGCAGGAAGACGATCTCTTTTTTGTTCCTGTTGGTTATACAGTCTGCCGCGGCGCGAAGGAGCGCCTGAAGACGGTTTATGTCCTCTGCGGCGCGCTCCATGCTGAGCGGTTTTGTTCCAAGCCGGTTATAGAGCTGCCAGATCTGTTCGCAGTATTCCTCCAGAAAACCGACGGCAGGAGCGCCTTCGGAATCTGCGCGCTCCAGCGCAAGGCCAATCTGAACGGCTGTGCCCTGGCAGCTCTCAAGAAGCGTCCGGGCCCCGTCAAAGTCATTCCTCTCTATCGAATGCAGAATATCGCTGTGTATGGAATCCGCCAGCAGGGCAAATTCCTCAGCAAGTGTTGTTTCACGCGTTTTCTCCAGGTCCGCTTCGCAAAAATGCCAGGAAAGGCGGGTCCTGGTTCCCTGCTTTGCCATCTCTTCTTCCAGCCGCTGGATATAGGCGTCGTAAAACGGGTATGCGTGGGAATTCCCATTGCGTATAAGGCTCATATAGTCGCCGTAGACAGTGGTCAGCATCGCATCATATCCGGCCGGTACGGGAACCTGCATCGTTTCAAACGGAAACGGCATGGAATCGCGAAAGCATGAGAGAGGATACCTGCGCGGCAAATCATACAGAAACCAGGTTCCGTGCGCGGCTTCCTGCGCGTCCTGAGCCGTGTAGCGCAAAAACAGTTGTTTAACCAGAAGGAAAAGCTGATCCTTTAAAGCTTTACGCCTGTCAAGGCAGACGCCGAGCATCTCTTCCACCTGTGACAGGATCGCTTCAGCCTCTTCTGATGCCTGATTTCCCTCATCAATGGAACACGCGGCGCGGTATGTGAACCGTAGCTGCTGCTTTTGTCTGTCGGCCAGCTCCGGATCCGACGGCACATAGAAGACCGGAAAAATGTCCACGCCTGCGACAAAGGGAAATCCATGGTATTTCTGAAGATAGGCCTGGTCGGTACAGATGTCGCGCGTACTCCATACCGTCGTAATCAGGCGGAAATCATTCCCCTCTCCGCGCGGGATATAGCACCCGTCAGGGAGCTCTTTTTCGGCGATCTCATTAAAACGGATATAATCGTCCGGGAGCATACAGATATCCATATCGTCGTCCCAGGGGATAAAACCGCGGTGCCTTACGGCTCCCAGCATGGTTCCAAAATCGGCAAACCATCGTATGTGATGCCGCTCGCAGATTCTGGCCACATCATGGAGGACCTCCATGTGAGCCGCCCATGCCTGCTTCATCAGAGCCGGAACATAAAAGCCGTCCCGTACCTCATCTTCAAACCAGGAATCCGGAAATTGCATGTTCGTCTCCCTCCTGTATTTTCTCCTCCCAGACTGTTCTTCCCTCTCCCCGGGAAAATCCTGTCAGGAAATCAATATATGCCTGCCGCATCTTCCCGGGCTGTACGTACACCCTGTCGGCAAGGACAACGCCGGGCATGGCCGCATGATATTTCATGTTTTTCTGCGCCTGCGGGCTGTCAAACGCCGCATCATCCTGCTGAAACCAGGGGATATAGACCAGGCGCTCTGTAAACTGCCTCAAGTTCCGGGCATAAAAAAACGGGTGAACGCTGGTTGTGAGATTATATTCGTCGTATGGGTTCTGAATCACAATCATGTCCGGCTGGCGAACGGCAAAATCATAGCTGTTATAATCCGTGACCGGCACATCATCCGGAAACTCCCCTCCTTCATAGCGCATGTCGCGGAAGCTTCCGTCAAAGTTCCGGTAATAATACGGAACCGGAATCACATACACATCACAGTCTGAAAGCCTGCCTGCCTCCTTCCACCAGGGCTCTAAAGCTGCCCAGGCGGATGCCTTAAAGGGAAGGAACACGATTTCCCTGCGTCTGCCATCCTCTTCCCTGCTTTTTTCCTTCTTCGCCTGCGGCCTGCCGGCTCCCTCTAAATCATCAGGAGAAAACTCATACCGGAACGGGATCGGCCCGCTCCCGTCAAGCGCGGCCAGGAGCTGTTCCTCCTGTGTCTTGTAACCCGGATAATCGTGGTCGCCGCCGTAACGGCTGAATGTCATGTAATCGCCGTACTTAATACGCAGGGCGTGATCATATTCCACCGCTATCGGGAGCATCATGCCTTCAAAGGGAAACAGAACCGTATCACGGTACAGTGATGCGGGATACTTGCGCGAGCGGTTGAAGACCCAGCTCGGCATACGCGCGATCTCGTTCGCCTCCTCTGCCGTATACATGGAAAACAGGCTTTCACGCAGATCGTAGAGCTGATTTTTCAGGGAGCGGCTCCGGTCAAGCTTTACGGAGAGAAGCTCCTCAATGCCTGCAACCTGGGCCTGCATCTCCTCTGTATCCTGATTTTCCTCGTTGATTGTCAGCGCGGCATGATAGACGATCAGGCAGAGGCTTTTGCGGAATTCTTCGTCCTCCGGATCCGGCGCGATATAATCCAGGGCGAACACATCAATACCCGCCACAAAAGGAAAGCCATGATAAGTTTCCATGCGCTCCTTATCGACGCGGATATTTTGCCCGTTGCACACCCTGGTGAGGGAGCGGTATTCATCCGGCGAGTTCTGAGGCACATAATAGCCCTTCGGCAATTCCTTTTCCGCGATAGCGACAAAACGGTTGTAATCCTCGCGCAGCATCGTGATATCCACATCATCGTCCCACGGGATAAAGCCGCCGTGGCGCACGGCTCCCAGCATCGTGCCGAAATCAGCGAACCAGCGGATATTGTGCTTTTCGCAGACCTTCGCAACCTCGTTTAAGACCTCCAGCTCGGCGGCCCAGGAGCGTTTCATGATCGCGGGCACATAGAAACCGTCTCTTACCTCATCTTCAAAAAAGGAATCGGGAAATTGCATGTGTAGTACCTCCTGACAGGCATCCATAATAACAGCCCGTAAATGTCAGGGACTGTCACGCCATTAATAGTATATCGTCAAAAAGCGGGTTAATATTAACCATTTTCTGTGTATGGAAAATAATATTGCTTTAAAAAGAGTCTGTTGTTATAATATAATTGCTGCTGTGCATTGGCAGCGCGGCAGTCCAGAATGTAAGGTACCGAAAGAGAGCAAGATTATGGAAAAAGTCATTTTATCCGGAGATGATCTGAGAACCCTGCAGCTAATTGAGCTTGAGATGCTGGTTGAGGTGGATCGGCTCTGCAGGAAATATAAGATTCACTATTCGCTTGACGGGGGGACCATGCTGGGAGCGGTCCGCCATAAGGGTTTCATTCCGTGGGATGATGACGCGGATGTCGTATTCACGCGTCATGAGTACGCAAAGTTTTACCGCGCCTGCAAGAAGGATCTTGATACAGAGCGCTTTTTTCTGCAGGAACACCGGACCGATCCTCATTACCGCTGGGGATATGCAAAGCTCCGGCGCAGGGGGACGGAATTTGTCAGGGTAAACCAGGAACATATGAAGTACAAAACAGGCGTGTGTATCGACATATTTGCAGATGATAACGTGCCGGATCATCCGTTCCTGCGGCGTTTGCATCACGGAGTCCATTTCTGCATCCGCAAGCTGCTGTATGCGGAGCTGGGCAGGAAGACCGAAGAGGCGGGTATCATGCGTATGTGGTATGGACTCTTGTACAGGCTGATCCCCGCTGATGCCGTTTTCCGGTTCAGAAACCGCATCGCTGCTCTCATAAACCGTAAAAGAACGGAGCTTGTCTGCCACACGACCTATCCAAATCCCAGGCAGGCATGCTATTACGGGTTTCCGTCCGCCTGCTTTGACCGCTATATACAGATGGAATTTGAAGGGATGATGTTTTCCGTGCTTGCTGACTATGACAGATATTTGAGTCTCTGCTATGGGGATTACATGCAGCTTCCGCCTCCGGAAAAACGGGTCGGCCCCGGGGAGGCGTCCTGCGTCAGGCTGATTGATATTACACTGGAGGAGATTCAGGAGCGATACCGCAGCGAAAATGTAAAGATGGTTTGTATTGACAAGGAGACAGCCGGATCATAGATCCGGCTTTAAATCTGTTCATTTCCCAAGCAGTATGTCCAGCGTATGGCGCACCCCTGACGCGACGTCATAGCAGCCGCGCCATCCCAGGCTCTCGAGCTTTTCACTGCTTAAGACCTGCCTGGGGATCGGCGTCCGATCCGCCAGCTCGGCGGCGGTCGGCTCTGCAAAGCGGACGCTCTTCCCGGCGGCATGAGCCACTGCTTTTGCAAAATCAGCAATCGTAACCCGCGCGTCCCGATTGGCGCTGTTATAGGCTTCACCGCTCATACCGTTGAGAAGGACGGTCAGGATAGCGCTGGCGCAGTCTGCAACATAACAGTAGGAGCGCATCTGCGTCCCTGCGCTTTTGAGGACGATGTCCTCGTCATTTAATACATTCCGCATAAACTGCACGTTTGCCCGGTTATCGCTGTCCGTGATTCCGGGCCCGTAGGTATGGCATGGGCGGACGATGACAGTCTCAAGGCCATGCTGCTTCGTATAGGACGCGCACAGGGTTTCCGCCGCCCGCTTACTGGATGGGTAGCAGGAGCGGGGGGAAGTGGTGTCAAGAGAGCCGCTGCAGGACTCGTCAAAAGAATCGCACCGCATATCCCCCTGGCCGTATACCTCTCCGGACGAGACATAAAGGAAGCGCTTTGTCCCATGCGCCCTGCCGTATTCCAGGAGATGAAAGGTACTGTCTATATTTCCCATAATCGTTCCCACCGGATCGCCGTTAAACGCAGCCGGGTGCGCATTTCCGGCCGCATGAATAATATAGTCAGCCTTAATGTCAAAATCAATTGGCTCCATAAGGTCATAACGGACAAAATGCAGTATATCCGTCTCAGGGCCGAACCGCCCGGCGAGCCTGTCCCTGCTCCGCCCGGCGGCAATCACCTGCCCGCCTGTTCCCTGCTCCTGTATATATGCGCGCAGCATATCGACGATAAAAGAGCCGATGGTGCCTGTCGCCCCTGTTACAAGCACCGATGCCCCGCCAAGCCGTTCCATGCCGGGGACACATCCGGCTGCTGTTTTCAAATCCATGAGATACGTGCTGCTGTTGTATAGATTCAATCTGATTGCCCCTTTTATGATAACATGCTGCCCCATCTGCCCTGCAGCGCCGGGCCGCAGGACTAACGCTTCAAAAGAATTTTTCAGACACGCTCTACCGCTTGATCCACTCCGCCCGCTGCGTGTTCAGGAGCGCTTTAAAGATATCGATGTCATCCACGGTTGTGAGCTTGATATTCTTTTCGGATCCGGCGGAGAAATACACCTGTTCCCCCATCTCGATCATAAGTGTGCAGGAGGCGACTGAATTGGTAATTCCGGCCTCCAGAGCCCTTCGGTGCAGGCTGCAGATTCCTCCTAAGAGAAAACCCTGGGGAGTCTGGGTCCGCTTCAGTTGATCGCGGGGATAGCTTCCGGCAGAGATGATTCCGTCCTCTGTGATCATCATGGCTTCTGCGCACGGAACGGTCGCGATGCCGCATCCGTATAGCTGTGTTTTTACAATACAGTCAGATATAATTTCGGATGACACCATGGGCCGGATCGCGTCATGGATCAGAACAATATCATTCGCGGTATAGCGTTTTTCCAGATCAAAGACACCATTGCGTATGGAATCCTGCCCGTTTTTTCCGCCGGTTACAACAGAAGTCAGTTTTGTGATATTAAACTGATTGGCATAAGCCCTGAGGATTGACTCCCAGCCCTCAATACAGACCACACTGATCGCGTCGATATCCGCATGGTTCTGGAATGCCTCCAGGGTATAGACAATCACCGGCTTCTCATTCACGGTTAAAAACTGCTTTGGTATATTCTGATGCATGCGCGCGCCCGAGCCGCCTGCTATGATAAGTGCAATATTTGCCATAGTTCTCCTCTGAATATCTCAACAAAAAAGATTCACTGATCGCTGGTGACAGAAAAATTATATCATATGCGGAAAGAAAAAAACATCTTTCATTCCGCCAGGCTCACCGCCCAAAGCGGTCCGCCGCTGTCATAGCTTCTCTTTAGCTCAGCCAGGAGCGTATTCAGCTCCCAGCTTTTTTTGCAGTTCTCATACCGGTTCGGATCGGCGATGGAGACATAGCCGTCCTCCAGAGATCTTGTGATAAGAATAAAATGACCGTTATTCGTCAGGGCGCCTTTTCCCATAAGAGCCACAAGGACGTGTCCGGATCGCAGAAGCTCCTGCACATGTGCGGGAGAGCGGTCCTGGACGCTTTCCACCTTTAACCCATAGGCTTCAAGAGACTTGGGGATAAGGCTGTGGTAAGAACCTCCCTGCGCAGCGTAGTAGCCGTTGGCAGCAGACCAGTCGGCTATCTCGATGGGAGTCACATCCGCTCCCATTGAGGAAAAGCTGCTGATCAGCATGGCTGTGGCCGAAGGGCCGCAGCCGTATTTTTTCATGGGATCCGCTCCGCCGTAGAGATAATCGGCCCACCTGACATCGCCCTGGCTGTAGTAGACCATGGGCCCCAACGAGGTGTCGAGCACCGCGGAATACATGGTGCCTTCCTCTGTGGGAAAGGATTCCATGTCCAGCTCAGAAAGCTCTCCCAGTTCGATCGGCTGAACCTCCCCGGGAGAGAGGTCGGGCCTGTTTTCAGCAGATATATCCGCAGCCCCGCCTCCGTCGCCGGCTGACTCCCTGTGCGCCTGCGAATCCGCTGTCTCTGCCTCCTGCTTTTTTTCACTTATCACCCCGCGAACCCATGCGACAGGCTTCCATTCCGAAGGATTCGTGAAGATGACAGGCTGAAAGTAGGCGAGCAGGCTGATCATGACAGTGAGTGCCGACACGACAGCCCCTGTCACTACAGTGGCTGCCAGCCAGCGGCCGCCGGATGCGGACGCGGCTTTGGGAGCGGCATGACGTACCGTCTTTTTTCCTGATGCTGGCCTGCCAGAGCCGGTAGGTTGGGTTTTGTTTATCATAACTTAGCAAATACCGCCTGCGGAATCGCGCTTAAGGAGGACTGCATGCAGACAGCCCCGATTTTATATGCTTCCATGGGCATACCGTATACGACGCAGCTTTCTCTGTCCTGTCCGATGGTGTAAGCGCCGTTTTTGCGCATGCGAAGAAGTCCTGCGGCGCCGTCGGCTCCCATGCCGGTGAGGATTACGCCGATAGCCTTATCCTTAACGAGATTTGCGACCGAATCAAAGAGAACATCCACGGACGGGCAGTGGCCGTTGACCTTGTCCCCGGCGACGCACTGCACCGCATAGCCCATGCCGATGCGCACGACGCGCATCTGGAGGCCGCCGGGAGCTAAAAGGGCCAGTCCGGGCTGCACCCGGTCGCCGTTCTTTGCCTCGCGGACTTCCATCTTGCAGAGGCGGTTTAAGCGCTCCGCATACATGGCGGTAAAGCCTGCGGGCATATGCTGGGTGATGACAACCCCGGGCATATTGGCCGGAAACTGGCGGACAACTTCAAGAATTGCCTCCGTGCCGCCCGTGGAAGCGCCGATCGCGATGATCTTCTCATTTGCAGCGGGGCTGAACTTGGAGGGAGCCAGCGCCCGTGCTCCGGCAGCGCCCGCAGCCGCGCTTCCCGGAAGCCCGGAACTGACGCCTCTGCGCGCCGGCGCGCCGGTTCCGGCCGTCGGCTGCGCAGGAAGCGAACCGGAGAGACGGACATGCGAGGCAGAGGCAACGGTCAGCTTTGCCAGAATCTTCGCTAAAAATGCATCCTTCTGCATATTGCTCTCCGCGTCCGGTTTGCGCACGAAATCGACGGCTCCGGCGGACAGCGCGTCAAATACTCTTACGTTTAAGGACGAGACGAGGATAACCGGGAGCGGGTAAGTCGGAAGAAATTCCTTCAGGAAATCAATGCCGGACATCCCGGGCATCTCAATATCCAGGGTAACTACATCGGGCTTTAAAACCGGTATTTTATTCTTGGCGTCAAAGGCATTAATTGCAAAACCAATGATCTCAAAGCGGGGATCCCGCGAAATGTTCTGTATCAGCCATGTTCGGAATACAACAGAATCATCAATTACCATTACTTTGATTTTTTTCTGCATAGGAAAACCCTCTTTCTTAATAAGTTACGATTCAGCCGTCTGCCCCGTAAACCCGGCGGGGGCTGCGGGGCGGACGGCTGCCGCGCTCTGATGTTTGTATAAATTTCAGCAGTAAATGGTCGGCGCAGCGACGTATCAGACCTTTTTCTGATAAATGGCAGGCATAATGTAATGATAGGGGCAGTCCGCCTTGTTAAGCCCCTCAGAGTGTCCGATGAATAAAAATCCGCCCGGAACGGTAGCGTTATAAAAGCGCTTGACAAGAGCGTCCTTGGTGGGCTGGTCAAAATAAATCATTACGTTCCGGCAGAAAATCAAGTCAAAGGGCCTGCGGAACTGGATGGGCTGCATCAGATTAAAAGTCCGGAAAATAACGTTTTGCCGGATGGAATCCGCCAGCCGGTAGGAGGTCCCGTCTTTTACAAAATATTTCTGCTTCCAGGCGCCCGGGAGGCGGGAAAGACTGTCCTCCTGATATTTCGGGTTCTGCGCAGTGTTCAGGATCTGCTGAGAGATATCCGTAGCCAGGATCCTCGTATCCCACGCTCCGGCCTGCGCCCCGAAAAACTCCTTGAGGTACATGGAAATGGTGTACGGCTCCTCGCCGGAGGAACAGCCGGCGCTCCAGATAGAGAGCGACTTATCCCTCGCATGCTTCTGGGAGAGCATGGGCAGAACCGTATCCCACAGGTATTTAAAATGGTTTTCCTCGCGCAGGAAATAGGTATAATTCGTGGTCAGTTTGTTCAGCATGGAAGTGACCATATCCTTATCCCTGCCGGAAATCACATCGTCAATGTACTGGGAAAAGCTGGTATAGCCGCCCGCCTTGAGCGTGTTGGAGAGACGGCTCACAATCAGGGATTTCTTTTTACTTAAGTCAATACCATAATTAGTCTTGATGTACGTATATAATCTCTGGAAATCCGCATCACTTAAGGTCAACATAGATCGTCTTCACTCCTATCGTATGAACTTAATATTGCAACGGTTCGCAACCGCCCGGCATTTACAGCGCAGTACAGCCATTACGGCCCGATCCGGGCTGTAATGGCTGGGATAGGCCGTATTTAATAGCGGCATTCCGCGAGAGCGTGGCAGTCAAAGGACATAAGCACGCTGCCGTCATTTAAAGTTACCATGCCGTCCAGCAGCTTCTGCTGGCGTTTTACAGGAATCGGGCGCACATCCTGCAAGTCGATATCCATAACCTGACGGACCGAATCCACAATGATCCCCATGGGAAGGGAATCCACATCAATTACAATGATGCAGCTCTGGCCGGAAGCATCGCCGGAGGAGTCCGCCATATCCGACTGCCCCATACAGATGCGGATATCGACAACAGGGAGTATCTGTCCCCTCAGATTGATGATCCCCTTGATATAGGGGGGAAGCAGGGGCAGATATGTGATGGGATAACCGTTGATAATCTCAATCACATAGTTTGTGCTCAAAAACAGCACCAGTCCGGCTGATTCAAATGTGAGGCAGCGCTCCACGGAGGAGGACTCTTCCTGAACCTGCCGAGTCTCATTTTCATTCTGATTCATCACTTGTTCTGACATGATTCATTCCTCCATTTATACGTTTTCAATCGCTGCGGTATGCAGGCTAAGCACATCAAGAATAATACTGATATTTCCGTCGCCCAGGATCGTACATCCGGAAATGCCGTAATTCTTTAAATTAAAGGGATTTAAGAATACGGGGAGCGGCTTTACAACCACCTGCTGCTCGCCGATTAAGTCATCCACAAACAGGCAGTAGGAGCGGTCGCTGGCTTCTACCCACATCACAATGCCTTCCTCCATGGACAGAACCTCCGTATCAAGGTGGTAGAACTCATGGAGACGGATGATGGGATAGAAGTTGTCAAGGCATTCCATCATCTCATTTCCGTTCTCATCGCGGATAATCTGCTCCGGAGTCACCTTAAAGGACTGGCGGATATTCGCGATGGGGATAGTAAAGATAGAGCTGCCCACCGTTACCTTCATGCCGTCCACAATCGCCAGGGTCAGGGGGATTTTTAAGGTCATCGTCGTGCCGACTCCCACCTCGCTGGTGATGGACACCATGCCGCCGATGGATTCCACGTTCCTCTTTACCACGTCCATGCCCACGCCGCGGCCGGAATATTCCGTAACGGCCTGGTTCGTGGAAAAGCCGGGAAGCATGATGAGCGAGAGGGCTTCCTTCTGAGTATATTCGCTCTCCGGCTTTACGAGAAGCCCCTTATCGCGCGCTTTTGCCAGCAGCTTGTCGGGATCCATGCCATAGCCGTCGTCGGATATGGAAATAATAACCTCGCTGCTCGTATGGGAGGCCGAGAGAATCAGCTCGCCCTGCGGATCCTTGCCCGCGTCGATACGCTCCTGGGCCGTCTCCTCAATGCCGTGATCCATACTGTTGCGGACAAGATGCATGATCGGATCCTGAATGCTGTCCACGATGTTCTTATCCACCTCGGTGTCCTCTCCGATGATCGTGAGGCGCACGTCCTTATTCAGGCTCTGCTTCATATCGCGCACGATGCGGTTCATCTTCTGGAACACGCCGGAGATGGGAACCATCCGGAGCGACATGGCGATATCCTGCAGATCGTCGGTCAGCTTGCGCAACTGACGGCCTGACTTCATAAAATTATCATAGCTGTCTCTCGGGAGAAGCTGAAGCTCCGGAGAGGCTGTTACCATCGATTCTGTAATTACAATCTCACCCACAATCGCCATAAGCGCGTCCAGCTTTGACAGATTGACGCTGATCAGGCTCTGCTTGACAGGCGCGCCCGTCTTTACCTGAGCGGCGGGCTTTGCCTGAGCTGCGCCCGTCACGGGAGCGGGCGCGGCCGGAACCGCGGGACCTGCAGCCGGGGCGGGTACGACGGCGGGAGCTTCCTTCGGGGGCTCGGGAACTTCCGGAGTCACAATCTCGTAGGAGCTGATATGGTTCTGTGATTTCAGGATATCCACAGCCTGAGAGGCGGCGTCCTGGGAGTCAAAGGCAAAGAAGAAGCCGTTTTCAATGATCTCCTGGGAGGCAGCGCTGTTGCTCTCCATGTCCTGGGGATAATAGCGGAAGTCGATGCCGCATTCCCTGACGGCGTTGGCTACCATATAGGCGCGCAGATTTTCCATGCCCACGCCGCTGTCAAGGAACACGTGCAGGAAACACTCTGCGCCGGGATCGTCTGGAAGGGACACATCCCTGGAAACGGAATCGGCAGCGGGAACATCGTTCCCGGCCGTTTCATCCTGCCCGGAATCACCGCTGATCTTTTTAAGGAAGATATTGATATCGTTTGCAAAATCATCAATGTTCTCAATCAAAGGCTCGCCATTCTCAATCTTGGAGATCTCCCCGCGCAGATAGTCCTCGGAACGGAACATCAGGTTAAACAGTTCTTTTTTATGCTCCTGGCTCAGGGAATCGATCCCCGTATCACGTATGTAAAAGAAGAGATCTTCAATGTGATGCGTGACTGTTGCAAGGGCGCCGAACTCCATCATGGCGGAGGACCCCTTGATCGTGTGCATGATGCGGAAAATTTCGTTTACATCATCAGATGAAAAGTCCCCGGCCTTTTCATCCGCAACCAGCATCTCGTCGAGCCGGTCCAGAAGAGAATTCGTTTCATACAGATACGTATCCAGCATGCTTTCCATACCATTATCCATTATATTAGCACCGCCTTTTTAAAGTTTTCATTACAATCCTGTATCTGTATATCGACAAAAAAAAGAAAAATATAAGAGTTCTTTTTTTGTTTGAGGCTTAAAAAAGCATGTTTTCAAAAAAAATCCTGAAAAAATGTTTTAAAAGACTTACAATCCGGAATACATTTGTCGATATATATAAAAACAATGGGCCTCTGTACGCTGAGAAAGCAGCTTGTTTTTGAACGGAGGGGCGCACGGCAAAACTATAAAGACAGGAGGACAGAGAATGGATGTTATGAGTATCGCTTCCCTGGGCATGGCTATGAGCACGTCGCGGATGATGGTTGATGTAAACATGGCGCTGATGGCCAAGACGCAGGATCTGGCTGAGATACAGGGGCAGGAAATAATGGACATGATTGAAATGGCAGCGCCCAGCTTTCACGCATTAGATGTATACGCATAGCAGACGGGGGTCTGGTAAAACGAAATTTTGAAAGAGGATGGGAACGATGAAAAATCTGAATATGAGAAAAAAGATTACGGTCAGCCTGGGCGTCGTAATCCTGTGTTTTCTGATTGCCCTGATATTTACGATGTCAGGTATGAGCAACATTGCGAATAAGTATACCACATTCTACTCTTTACGGCATGAGGCTACCATGCGCGCCCGTAATATGCGCGTCCAGCTCCAGTCGGCGGTAAAGAATGTTACGCTGGCCACCGTCGAACCCGATACGGGCGCCACGAATGACCTTCTTAATGAAGCGCAGGCAAATCTGGATGCGATCAACAGCGAGATGAGCTGGTTCCAGAGCAATTTTGACGGCGACATCAGCCTCCTGAACAGCTTCAGGACCAAGCTGGAGGAGGCAGGCTCTTACAGACAGCAGATCACCGAGCTGTGCAAGGAGAACACGGTATTGTCAAATACCGAGGCGCAGGAGCTTTTGATTGATAAGTATAACCCGCTCGCCGTGGAGGCCGGTGATATCGTGCTCCAGTTCACAAACCAGCAGAACGAAATTGCGGACACCAATTATAATGCGGCCATGACAAGCCGGAAGATTCAGATGGCGGTTGCGTTTGTGCTGTGCATCATGGCGATCGTGTTTGCGGTTATCATGGCGCTGACGCTGATTCGTTCCGTTGTCGGCCCGGTACGGGAGCTCGAAGACGTGATGAAGCGGATGGAGAGCGGCGAGCTCAAGCTTGATGTCAAGTATCAGGCTACGGATGAGATGGGCCGCCTGGCTGACAGCCTGCGCGCCGTGCTTCAGTTCCTGCAGGATGTTATCAGCGATGTGGATTATATGCTGACCGGCCTTGGCGACGGCGACTTTACGGTTGCGAGCAAGATGGGCGATAAGTACCGGGGCGAGTATAAATCCCTTCTCTTATGTATGAACAAGCTTCGTGAGAACCTGAAGAGCACTATGTCCCAGATTAACCAGTCCGCGGATCAGGTATCCTCCGGCGCGGATCAGGTATCCTCCGGCGCGCAGGCTCTTTCGCAGGGCGCTACGGAGCAGGCTTCCTCTGTTGAGGAGCTGGCGGCTACGATTAACGAGATTTCCAGCAATATCGGAAATAATGCAGAGAATGCGCATTCTGCGAGCACCCAGTCTGATCAGGTAAGAGATCAGGCCGGCGAGAGCAGCAGGCGCATGCAGGAGATGCTGTCCGCCATGTCGGATATCAGCAACACCTCCGGTGAGATTGGCAAGATTGTAAAATCTATTGAGGATATCGCATTCCAGACAAACATTCTGGCTCTGAACGCAGCGGTAGAGGCTGCGAGGGCGGGCGCGGCGGGCAAAGGCTTTGCAGTTGTTGCCGACGAGGTGCGCAACCTGGCAGGCAAGTCCGCGGATGCTTCAAAGAATACCTCCACGCTGATTGAGAATACGCTTCAGGCAGTGGAGAGAGGAACCAGGATCGCGAACGAGACGGCAGAGGCTCTGGGCCAGGTCGTATCCGGAGTGGCTGAGGTCGCATCAACGATTGAGAATATTTCGTCTGCCAGCAAGGAACAGGCGGATGCAGTTAAGCAGGTAACGCTTGGCATCGATCAGATCTCCAGCGTGGTACAGACGAACTCCGCAACTGCCGAGCAGAGCGCGGCAGCCAGCGAGGAGCTGTCCGGCCAGGCGCAGATCTTAAAGAATCTGGTCAGCCAGTTCAAGATCGGAGACGGCGGCATGTCTTCGGGTATGTCAAGCTTTGCATCCGCGCCATCTCCATCTCCCGCGCCGGCGTCGGCTCCGATGGTGGATTTAGCCGCTGAAAGTACGTACAGTGCTCCCTCTTATGCATCAGCAGGCGGAGACAAGTATTAATATCACATATGAAACCGATATCTGAAAGAGAGCCTGTTATGCAGGCTCTCTTTTCATGCAGCTCTGTCGAATGAGCTGCATGAACTGACATACGTCTGAGAATCCTTATTTTGCATAAAATGTAAAGGAATGCTTATGTTCTGTGGGAAAACGCCGAAATTCTTAATAGGTGAGGCGTGTAGCGTCGGCGCGGTTTGTCCGGCTGACGCAACGCGCGCCTTGGGATATGAAAGGAGGATTTGAATGTCAGCGATCAATCTTATCAATTCAGGCAGCTACGGAGTGGCAGGCGGATATTCGTCTGTGGATACTGTGAAAGCGGCTGCAGAGGAGAAAAAGACAGAGGGAAAGGCAGAGAGCACTTCTACCGCGAAGACCCCTGATGTTGATACTTATGAGCCGACTCAGAAGCGTCTGAGCTCGACTCAGCTTAAGCAGATCCAGGATCAGCAGATGGCGTCCTTTACAAGGATGTTGGACGGCATGCTGACCAGCCAGGCTAAGAAGGCAAAATTAGCGTCGAATGGACTCAGCGCTGATCTGTTTTCCGATTTAACCGTAACGCCGGAGCAGAAGCTGGCCGCTCAGCAGGCAATCTCTGAGGACGGCGAGTGGGGCGTAAACGCAGTGGCAACCCGTATCGTGGATATGTGCGTATCCTTGTCAGGCGGAGATTCTTCAAAGCTTTCCGAGATGCGCGCCGCTGTGGAGAAAGGCTTCCAGCAGGCCGGGGCGCAGTGGGGAACCAGCCTTCCGTCTATCTGCCAGGACACCCATGAGGAGATCAACAAACGCTTTGATTACTGGGAGCAGAACGGATCCATGGACGGATACGTTTATGCGGCGGCAAGCAAATAAGCTTACAATCGAATATGGGACGCGCCGTGAGGGCGCAAATGAAGAAGCGCAGCGAGCAGGGAACAATCTTCCCTGCTCGATTTTCGATCACACAATTCTCAATGTTATTTACGGAAAAAATCCCGGCTGCGGTTCATTGTGAGAGAGCCGCAATACTTCTGTATGAACCGCAGTTAATTGCTATATAAATTCTGAGTAAAAGAGCAAAAGACCTTGACAAAATACAAAGAAATGTATATAAATGTAAGGTAAGATTGCGAGCATGCAGACAAGACGAAAGATTTAGGTGAAAAGATTATAGGAGGAATATCGTAATGAATAGGACAGAATTAATCGCAGCCGTGGCAGAAAAAGCAGAGCTCTCTAAGAAGGATGCGGAGAAGGCAATCAAGGCTTTTACGGAGGCTGTTTCTGAGGAATTAGCAAATGGCGGTAAGATTCAGTTGGTTGGCTTCGGCACATTTGAGGTAGCGGAGCGGGCAGCCAGAGAGGGCAGGAACCCGAAGACCGGCGAGACGATGCCGATCGCTGCCTCCAAGTCGCCGAAATTCAAACCGGGCAAAGCGTTAAAGGATATGATAAACGAATAATGAGATTAGATAAATTTTTAAAGGTTTCGCGCCTGATTAAGCGCAGGACCGTGGCGAATGAAGCGTGCGATGCCGGCCGCGTCCTGGTCAACGGAAAGCCGGCCAAGGCCTCTCTCGCCGTCAGGGAAGGGGATGTCCTGGAGATTCGGTTTGGGGCAAGGACAGTGAAAGCCGAGATCCTTGATGTGGCTGAGACTGTGAAAAAGGATGAGGCAAAGGAGCTTTACCGCTATTTGTAGGCTGCTGTCCGTGTAACTTTACAGGATCCATGGCGTCTGATTATTCATAAAGCGAACCGCCTCCTAATATATTTAACTATAGTTAGATATGTCAGGAGGTTTTTTGTATGGATGAAAAGCTGAACCGGCGGCCCCACAGGCTGGAGATTCTGAACCGCGGGACAGGCGGCGTGACCGGAATTCAGGATGTGGTTTCCTTTGACGAAAACCAGATTATCCTGGACACGGATATGGGGCTTCTGACGATCAAAGGAAAAAGCCTGCATGTGAGCCGCCTGAGCCTGGAAAAGGGAGAGGTGGATATTGAGGGGAGCTTTGACAGCTTTGCCTATTCTTCCAATGACAGCTACCGGAAATCAGGGGAATCCCTGTTTGGAAGGCTGTTTAAGTGAGAGGGCGGCGGGATGAGCGGTGCGATTTATTATGAGACGCTTCTTCTTGCGGCGAGCCTGGCTGTAGGGATTGGCCTGATGATTGCATATGACGGGCTCCGGCTGTTCCGGGCTCTGATTCCACACGGGACTCTGTGGACAGGCCTGGAGGACGCAGGCTATTGGCTGCTGTCAAGCGGCGCGACCTTTTTGCTGCTGTTTTACCAGAATGACGGGATTTTGCGCTGGTATGCAATCGGCGGCGTCCTGCTGGGCATGACGGCGTATAATGTCACAGTCAGCCGGATTTACAGAAAGCTGTTGAAAAAAGCGGCAAAATATTTTACAATGAAGAAAAGAATGCGGCGCAAAAGGAGGTCTGAACGGGAGGAACGGGTAAAGCAGAAGCGGCCGGGCAGTGTGAATATGGGGCCGAATGAGAAAGGGACAGGAACCTGAGAGCATGCGGGAAAACAGAAGGATTCGTAAAAAGAAGAAAGAACGCTTGAACAACCGCATGGCACTCATGGGTGTCACACTGGTTGTGATGAGCCTGGCGGCTGCCGTACATTTGAAGGGAATAGAATTGAGGCAGAAGGATGAGGATTACCGTTACCGGGAGGAGGAGCTGGCTGCCCGGGTTGCGGCCGAGGAGGCGCGCGCCGAGGAGCTTGAAGAGTACCGCATTTATGTGCAGACCAAGGAATACATAGAAAAAGTGGCCAAGGAGAAGCTTGGCCTGGTGAATAAGGATGAGATACTGTTAAAGCCGTCGGAAAAGAAGTAAGAAGGGCTAAGAAACGCAGATCGTTTCGGAATCTGTCGTTCGATTCCGGAGGGAGGTTTAATTGATTTGACAAATATTTCTCTCCACCCTGTATATAATGACTCTATGCAGGTTAGGAGGGATTTTTTGTGCTTAGAAAGAAGAGCTTACATAGAGACATGGCGGATGTGAACGTGTACACGGCAAAGCGGCTGAAGGATATGGCCATGTCTTTAAGCGGGCTTGCGCAGGCTTTTGCGGACGAGATCGGAGGAGGCGGGCGTCTGACCAGGGACGACGGGCTGGCGGCCATGCAGACAGCCGCGGCGGCTGTGTGCGGCGAGTGCACACGGTGCAATTTATATTGCGGGAGCCGCAGGGAGGAGAGCTATTATCTGTATTATCTTCTCCGGTCGTTTGAACAGAAGGGAAAAATCGACATGGAGGACATGCCCCGGCTTTTCCGGGAGGCATGCCGGAAAAAGGATGAATATATCCTGCACTTAAACCGGAATCTGGGCAGGGCGACCATGAACCTGTCCTGGAAGAACCGCTTTCTGGAGAGCCGGGACACGGTGATTGTGCAGTTTCGGGAGCTGGCGGCGATTCTGGAGGAATTTTCGGGGCAGATGGAGCATGCCACGGATATCACGGGGACATGGGAGGAGTCGATCCGGTATCTGTTCCGCCGCTGCCATATCAGGGTGGAGAACCTCCTGATCCTGGAGTACGAGAATGAGCAGAAGGAGGCCTTCCTGACGCTGCGCAGCGTGAACGGGAGGTGCATGACCGCGCGGGACGCCGCCGGCCTGGTGGGAAGGGCGACAGACGGCAGCCGGTGGACGCCGGCCAGGGACAGTAAGAATATCATTACCAGAAATTCAGCCACCTTCCGCTTTGTGGAGGAAGGGAAGTACAGGATGCTGCACGGGGTGGCGAAGGCGGCAAAGGGCGGGGAGCTGGTGTCAGGCGATAATTTTACCTTTCATGAGGGCCTGCCCCGCCAGGTGATCATGAGCCTTTCGGACGGGATGGGGAGCGGGATGCTGGCCAGCGAGGACAGCGGCAAGGTGGTGGAGCTGACGGAACAGCTCCTGGAAACCGGGTTTTCAGCCCGCTCGGCGCTTAAGCTTGTAAATACCGTGCTTTTGCTGGCCGGGACCGAGCAGAATCCGGCCACCCTGGATCTGTGCTGCGTGGATCTGTACACGGGCGTGATGGAGGCCATGAAGCTGGGGGCGGTTCCCACCTTTGTCCTGTGCCGCGACGGGGTTGAGATCATGGAGTCAGGCAATCTCCCCATGGGTGTGCTCAAATGCGTGGAGCCGACGCTTTTGTCCAGGAAGCTGTGGGATAATGACCGGATCATCATGGTCAGCGACGGCATACTGGAGGCGCTGCCGGGGGAGAATAAGGAGGAAACGCTGAAGGAGTTTCTGGAGGGATCCGGAAACGGGAATCCGCAGGAGATGGCGGATCGGATCCTGGACTTTGCCGCTTCCTTCCAGGACAGGCCGGGGGACGATATGACCGTGCTTGTGGGCGGTATTTTTGAGAGATAAACGGTTTCAGGGGCTTTGACGGATACATAAGTGTCCGGCTGCGGGTATTCAGAAAAAGATGGGAATGGAAATGACGAAAGACGATCGTGGAGTGAAATCGGAACATATGTTACAGGGATACGCCTTTCAAAGGCAGACGCTTGATTATATGCGGGAGAATCAGATGACTGCTCCGGGGGACGGGGTAGTGGCGGGCCTTTCAGGCGGGGCGGATTCTGTATGTCTGCTGATCCTGCTGCACAGCCTGGAGGAAACACTGGGAATCCGTCTCAGGGCGGTTCACGTGCATCACGGCATCCGGGGCAGCGAGGCGGATCGGGATGCGTCTTTTTGCGCGCGGCTGTGTGAGAAGCTTCGGATCCCCTGCCGCGTGGCGCGGATTGACGCGCCGCGCGAGGCGTCAGAGAAGGGCGTTTCCCTGGAGGAGGCGGGCAGGATGGCCAGATACCGTATCTTTGAGGAGGAAGCCCGGGAGTGGGAGACAAAAGCGCCGGGGGATGAAGGACAGGCAGCGGGAACAGGGGCCTGCCTGCGCGCGCGCATTGCCACGGCCCATCACGCCGATGACAATGCGGAGACGATTCTCCACAACCTTCTGCGCGGGAGCGGTTTAAAGGGGCTCGGCGGCATTGAGCCTGCGAGGGGGCGCGTGATCCGGCCTCTTTTGTGGGCAAAGAGCGGGGCAATCCGGGAATTCCTTTCGGAACAGGGGATTTCCTGGGTGGAAGACTCCAGCAACCGGGAGAATATCTACACGCGCAACTGTCTGCGCAACGAAATCCTGCCTCTGATGGAGGAGCGGATCAACACAGCGGCCATTCCCCATATCCTGCAGGCGGGGAAGCGGATCCGGCAGGCGGACGCCTATTTTGAAAAGCAGGCGGATGAGTGGCTGGCGGCCCGCGCCGGGAGAGGCGACAGTGCCGCAGGAGACGGTATTTCCATAAAGGAGCTCATGGAGTGCGAGGAAATCCGCAGGGGCTATATTATACGCGGGCTGCTGCGGCTTGCAGGCTGCCCGCTGAAGGATCTGACAGCCCGCCATATTGAGGATATCCTGTCTCTGGCAGACCGGGGGACAGGGAAGACGGCGGCGCTGCCGAACGGTTTTCTGGCTCAGACGGAGTATGGGCGGCTGTGCATCAGGCGGCGGGAGACGGCCCGGCGCGGTACGGATTTTGCAGCGGATGCGGACGGGGAAATCCGGCCGGCTATCTGCCTGGAGGTTTTCCCGTGTAAAAATCCGGTTGATTTTCCGAAAAACCAGTATACGAAATGGTTTGATTATGATAAAATAAAGGATACGTTATCTGTCAGATTCCGCTGTCCGGGCGATTATTTTATGCTGCCCTCCGGAGGAAGGAAGACGGTCAAGTCTTTTATGATTGATGAGAAGATTCCGCGGGAGCAGCGGGAGAGGACGCTTCTCCTGGCTGACGGAAGTCATATTTTATGGATTGTGGGCCATCGGATCAGTGAATACTATAAGATAACAGGGGAAACGAAAACCATTTTACAGGCGAGATTAGACGGAGGAGAAAGCAGTGGCTGATAAGATTAAGGTATTGCTGACCGAGGAAGAGGTGACGCGGCGGATCAGTGAGGTGGCGGCAGAGATAAGCAGGGACTATGCCGGGCGGCACGTCCATCTGCTGTGTGTTCTGAAGGGCGGCGTGTTCTTCACCTGCGAGCTGGCAAAACGGCTGGATTTGTCGGTTTCCCTGGACTTTATGTCGGTTTCCAGCTATGGCTCCGGCACGCAGTCCAGCGGCGCGGTGCGGATTATCAAGGATCTGGACGAGCCTCTGGAGGGCAAGGATGTCATTATTGTGGAGGACATCATTGATTCCGGGCGGACGCTGTCATATCTGATAGAGATTTTAAACAAAAGGAATCCGAAGAGCATCGAGCTGTGCACGCTGCTTGACAAGCCGGAGCGCAGAGTCAGGAAAGAGGTGGAGGTAAAATATACCTGTTTCACGATCCCGGATGAGTTTGTGGTCGGCTATGGGCTGGATTACGATCAGAAATACAGGAATCTGCCGTATATCGGCGTAGTGGAGGTATAGCAGTTTTGCGTGTCAGTACACGACCGGCTGTTACGAAGTATTGAAGGAGGAAGTCAGTTGAGGCAGAGACAGTCATTCGGAGGGGGGCTGGGGCTACTAATCCTGGCCCTGCTCCTCTTTATGCTATTTACATCGCGCAATCAGGGCGTGAGCCAGGATGCCCATTTAAGCTTTCCTGAGTTTATGGTTTACCTTGAAAACGGCGCGATTGCAGGGGCGAGGCTGAGCCCGAACCGGGAGATTCCCACAGGCGAGGTGGAGATTTATATGAGTACGGGGGAGCGGGAGAGCTTCCATGTGCTGGATATCAGGGAAGTGGAGATGGCGCTGCGCGAGGCGGGAATCAGCTATAGTACAGAAGGGATTGTGCAGGAGAATTATTTCCTGTCGCTGATTCTTCCGATCGCCCTGTCGGCCGGAGTCCTGATCTTTTTGTTCCTCTTCATGAATGCGCGCTCCGGAAACGGCGCCAATACGAGGATGATGAATTTCGGGAGAAGCCGCGCGAGGCTGAGCCGGTCCAGCGATGTGGACTTTAAGAGTGTGGCGGGCCTTCAGGAGGAAAAAGAGGAGCTGAAGGAGATTGTGGATTTCCTGAAGAATCCTCAGAAGTACACAGGCGTTGGGGCCAGGATCCCCAAGGGCGTGCTTCTGGTGGGCCCTCCCGGCACAGGTAAGACCATGCTTGCCAGGGCCGTGGCCGGGGAGGCGGGGGCGCCGTTTCTCTTTATTTCAGGCTCTGATTTTGTGGAAATGTTTGTCGGCGTCGGGGCGTCCCGCGTCCGCGATCTGTTCGAGGATGCAAAAAAGAACGCGCCCTGTATCGTATTTATCGATGAGATCGACGCTGTGGCGCGCCAGAGGGGAACCGGTATGGGCGGCAGCCACGACGAGCGTGAGCAGACCTTAAACCAGCTTCTGGTGGAGATGGACGGCTTCAGCTCCAATGAAGGGATAATCGTCATGGCTGCGACGAACCGCGTCGATATCCTGGATCCCGCCATCCTGCGCCCGGGCCGTTTTGACCGCAAGGTGGCGGTGGGAAAGCCGGATGTAAAAGGGCGCGAGGAGATTCTGGGCGTGCACACAAAGCAGAAGCCGCTGGGAGACGATGTGGATCTGCACCGGGTGGCCCAGACCACATCCGGCTTTACCGGGGCGGATCTGGAGAACCTGATGAATGAGTCCGCGATCAATGCGGCCCGGGCAGGGAGAAAATTCCTGGTGCAGGGCGATATCGAGAAGGCATTTATTAAGGTGGGAATCGGTACGGAAAAGCGCAGCCGGGTTGTTACGGAAAAGGATAAGCGGATCACGGCCTACCATGAGGCGGGCCACGCGATCCTGTTCCATGTCCTCCCGGATGTGGGACCGGTGCACACGGTATCCATCATCCCCACCGGCATGGGGGCCGGGTACACGATGCCGCTGCCGGAGCGGGAGGATACGCACATGACAAGAGGCAGGATGCTTCAGAATATCATGGTATCCCTGGGCGGCCGTATTGCAGAGGAGATTATTTTTGACGATATCACCACCGGCGCGTCACAGGATATCAAGCAGGCGACGGCTGTCGCCAGGGCCATGGTGACGGAGTATGGGATGTCGGATCGGATCGGCATGATCAACTACGGCAGCGGCGACAATGAAGTATTTATCGGCCGTGATCTGGCTCAGGCCAGGAGCTACGGCGAGCAGGTGGCCGGCGCGATTGACAGTGAAATCAAGCGGATCATTGACGAATGCCACGAAAAGGCAAAGGAGATTATCTTAAAGCATGAGGACGTGCTTCATTCGTGCAGCAGCCTGCTGATGGAAAAGGAAAAGATAGGCAGAGAGGAATTTGAGGCATTGTTTGTGCAGGATAACGGGTGATATGGCGGGGGCCCCGAAAGGCCATATCCGAATTTGCACAAAAACAGACCTGAAATTCACGGATGTTTGTGCAGACTTTTTCTGCGCTCTGTGCTATTATAATAGACGTAACCCCCCCCAATACATTATATAGTTTTTGCTACACCCCATAAAAACGAGATACCTTCTCCTAAAAAGGCCAGCTACCCCGCTGGCCTTTTTACTTGGGAGGATTTCCTGAGGAGCTGGCCGCGGCCGGGTGCGGGAAGGCGGAATCATGTTGTAATGTCTGCCCGGTTCAGCCCTGAAATAGAATCGGTTTTGTAAGAATTCAATAAAATTATAAAATCCGGTTGTATATTTGCCAGAGAGTCGTTAGAATATGTATCAGTGACAAAAAGACTTAAAAGGAACGAAATGATTTATGAACAGAGAAGCATTATTTTGCGATGAGACAGAGAATTACCGCAGCCCCGCGGAGGCGGATGCCGGGCAGGAGGCGGCGTTTTACTTCCGTACCGGGCGCGGCGATGCGGATGCGGTTTATCTGATAGAGTATGACAGCCAGGATCGTTTAAGGGAACGCGATATGGAGTACAGCCACAGCGACAGCCTGTTTGACTATTATGTGTGCAGGCTTGTGGCAGGGCGCGGGCAGATGCAGTATTTTTTCCGCGTGGACAGCGGGGAGGAGATTTGTTTTTATAACCGCCTTGGCGTGGTGGAGGAGGCGCAGAGGAATTATGCGTTCCGTCTGACGCCGGGCTTCCATGTTCCGAAATGGAGCAGGGGGGCGGTGATGTACCAGATCTATGTGGATCGGTTCTGCAACGGAGATCCGACGAATGATGTGGAGACAAATGAATATATTTACCTGGACAGGCCCGTGGAGCACGTGGAGGACTGGAACGCGCTGCCGGCGGAGCTGGATGTGGGGCGTTTCTACGGCGGCGATATCAGGGGTATCTGGAACAAGCTCAGCTATCTCAAGGGGCTCAAGGTGGATGCGATTTATTTAAATCCGGTGTTTGTCTCGCCGTCGAACCATAAGTATGACTGCCAGGATTATGATCATGTGGATCCTCATTACGGCGTGATACGAAACGATCGGGAAGGCCTTGTGGATCCGGGGGCGCCGGACAATTTTAATGCGGAAAAATATGCGTGCAGGACCGCGGATGAGGAGAATCTGACGGCCAGCGATCAGTTTTTTGCGCGTTTCATAGAGGCGGCCCATGAAAAGGGCATCCGCGTGATCGTGGACGGGGTATTCAATCACTGCGGTTCATTTAATAAATGGATGGATGCGGAGCTGATTTACCAGCATGAGGGCGGGTATTCGAGCGGGGCGTATGTGGGCGCCGACAGCCCTTACCGGAATTTTTTTAAATTCAATAATGAGCAGGGATGGCCGTTTAATGACAGCTATGACGGGTGGTGGGGCCATTCTACCCTGCCCAAGCTGAATTATGAGGGATCGGACAAGCTGCGCCAGTATATTTTGGACATCGCAAGGAAATGGGTGTCGCCGCCGTTTAATGCAGACGGATGGCGCCTGGACGTTGCCGCGGATCTGGGCTATACGCCGGATTTTAACCATCAGTTCTGGCGGGATTTCCGAAATGCGGTGAAATCGGCCAACCCGGAGGCGGTGATTATTGCGGAGCACTACGGGGACGCGTCCGCGTGGCTGGAGGGCGATCAGTGGGATACCGTCATGAATTACGATGCGTTTATGGAGCCGGTTTCCTGGTTCCTGACCGGGATGGAGAAGCACAGCGATAAGGCTGATGAGGGCCTGTACGGCAATGGGCGCGCCTTTTTTGACACCATGCGGTATCATATGTGCCGGATGCAGACACCGTCGCTGATGTGCGCCATGAACCAGCTCTCCAATCACGATCATTCCCGTTTCCTGACCAGGACGAACCGGACGGTGGGCCGGTTGAACACCAGGGGATCCGAAGCGGCGGGCCAGGGGATCCATTACGGCATTTTTCGTCAGGGCGTGGTGATGCAGATGACGTGGCCCGGGTGCCCGACGCTCTATTACGGGGATGAGGCGGGCGTGTGCGGATGGACGGATCCCGATAACCGACGGACGTATCCGTGGGGAAATGAAGATCTGGAGCTGATTGAATTTCACCGCTATATGACGGGAATCCGCAGGCGCAATCCCGCCCTGCGCACGGGTTCGCTGATCGAGCTTCTGGAGGAGCCGGGGATGATCGCCTACGGACGTTTTCAGCCGGCGGGAAAGGAGACCAGGGAGAGCCGTGTTGTGACAGCGGTAAATACGTGCCAGGATGTGCGGATTTTCCGGATTCCTGTGTGGAAGATTGGCATAACGGATTTTGAGAAGGTTAAGCGCGTGATGCTGACGTATGAAGAGGGGTATAACGCCGGCATAGTGGAATTTGGGGTCGAGGGAGGAATCCTGGAGATCGAGCTGCCGCCGGCCGGGGCGGCCGTTCTGGCGGCGGAAAAATATATTTAAAACGCTTGATTTTTTTTGATTCCTGTGCTATGCCCCGAGTTTGCCACTTGCGAAGACAAAATGGAGCCCATTTGGACTCCATTTTTGCCGATATTATGTAGACT
>QXXC01000034.1 GCA_009911305.1 Clostridiaceae bacterium
TCGTGAAGCTTCCTTAAATTGGTATTCAGCAGTTCTGTTTTTCGGACATCTGCCGGGTTGAGTTTCAGGACAGCGGATAGGAAGCCGATCCGCGCCTGTTCATCCATCATGATCTCTTTAAACGCGTAGTCAATTTTGGGCCTCATCAGAAAATCTGCCATGATATTTATCCTCCTTTCAGGCGGTATAACGTCCCGTAATCTTCAGCTCTTTTTATAAGGCTTTCAGCCCATTATCTAAAAAAATCACTCACTTTTATAAAATATATCTGGTATAATATATTATAACTGATTTCCGGACCAAAATCAAAAAAAGTTCGGAGTGAAGGAAAACATATTTCGGGTATGAAAATCATTCCTAATGTACTCATATAGGGGGAGACTTCCATTTTTTTGCACAGCAAATGACCCCTCTGATACCGGATTGCTCCGTACGTTGTACTCCCGCAATCCTCAAAAACATTCAAAAATTCTCTTGCAAGCAAGCTTGCATCGGATTTTAGACATTTTGACCCTGGTATCATGATCTTATGCTACAAGAGTTGATCTGATATATGTCATGGTATATATTATATATAAGTATTGCAGCGGCAGGAAGGCAGATCATTATGACAACAGCCAAAATGATTGGTAAGCAGTCATACAAGGGAATTTGTCAGAGTAAACGGGTAAAAGCAGAAGATTGGGTATGAGAAACAGAGTTTGTATAAATGTTTAAATTATCAGCTATCGGATAGAGAGAGCCGTGGCGAGTGGCGATTTATGTAACAGCTATGCGGCAAATATAAACACATTACAAGGTATTAATTTCATGAATATTGAAGCATATAATCTGGATTCCCTCCGTAAATTAGTGCGAAGCCTTCAGGATGAAAACAAAAGACTGAAAGAACATCTGGATAAGGCCAATATTCCATATGATACAGAAAATGTATTTGCGGAAAAAATAGAAAACATCCGGGAATATGATCCGGATCAGGGCGGACGTATTCTTGCTCAATATATTACTAAGGATCTGGCAAACCGATATTTTTCCATGTTCTGGGGCAGAACCGATGTATATGCCAAAAGAGGAGTAAGGGGCGGATATTTTCCACAGTGTAATAACCGCTGGAATAACCGCCTTTGCCCCAAGCAGCAGGGCAGGAAGCAAAGCTGCGGGGCATGTGAGAACAGGGAGTGGACAAAGCTTACGCCTGAGAAAATCATAAGTCATTTGCGCGGGCTGAAAGAAGATGGTTCTGATGTGTTAGGGGTATATCCCCTTCTTGCAGATGGCACATGCCGGTTTATTGTATTTGATTTTGATAACCATGAAAAAGGCGCGGAACAGACGGATTTCGCAAATGTGGATGAGGAGTGGCATGATGAGGTGGATGCTCTCAGGAGGATATGTGAGCTCAATGGCATTACACCGTTGGTAGAAAGATCCCGGTCAGGAAGAGGGGCCCATGTGTGGATTCTATTTAAGAACCCCATATCCGCGTCATTGGCAAGGAATTTTGGATTTTTGTTATTGGATAAAGGCTCCGAATCTATCAATTTAAAATCCTTCCATTATTATGACCGAATGTATCCCTCTCAGGATGTGGCAGGCGATATCGGAAATCTGATTGCGCTGCCCTTGCAGGGAAGGGCGCTTAAAAATGGCAACAGCGCTTTTGTGGATAAAAATTGGAATGCATATCCGGATCAATGGGACGTTCTGTTCAATCAAACAGAGAAGCTTAGAATCGAAGATATAGAACGTCTTATGGCAAAGCGGCAGGAAGAATTGTCACAGACAACGGGGATTCCTGCTGCTGTAACGCTGCAGAACAGACCGAAGCCATGGAAGAAAAAAGACGGTTTTGTAAAGTCTGATGTTGTAGGAAAAATGCACATTGTACTGGGCGATGGGATATAAGGGCCATATAAATTAGGAAAACCGCAAATACAAGGCTTTTCGGAGCCTACCAACAACAAAAATAATATTTGATCTATCACATTACGCTGAAAGGCCGTCCGGCCATCAAAACCGGGCGGCTTTTTTGTGTGGATAGACGGGAAGGAGGCAAAAAATAATTACAGAAATTTAAGCCTGAAATTTGTGTAACTTTAACGAAAAGGAGGTTAATGAATGGCAGATGACAAATTGAACACGGGCCCCGGTGAGAAAAAAATCCCGGAGGCTCCCGAGTCTGTAACGGCTGGCCAGCCCCAGGCCCCGGCTCCCGAACAGGCCGCCGCTCCTACACCTCGGCAGGAACAGGCCGGGCCCGCAAAGCCCGCTCCCGGCGATGTGGTAGTGTCCTTTGAGCAGATCAATGAGCTCATGGGCGAAAAGCGAAAGGCGGCCCGGGCTGAGGTAGAGAAAGCCGGGGATGCCCCCGCAAAGGAGCAGGCTCCCGGTGAGGCGGAACAGCCTGCCGCTGGCGAACAGAAAAAGTCCCGCCGTGGCCGTTCCCCGAAGGAGGATAAAGCGGAGCCCGCTGGCAAGGAGGCGGCAAAGCCCCGCAAGGGCCGCCCGCCCAAGGCTGACAAAGCGGCCCCCGGCGAGGCCCAGCCGTCCAAGCGAGACAAAGTGTCCCGAAGTGACGGGAAGGCTCCGGACGCTCAAACGCCCCCAAAGGCTGGGAAAACTGCTCCCGAAAAGAAGGCCGCCGCCCCGGAGCAGGCTCCGCCCAGGCCAGCCGCCCCTCCCCGCCCGGTGGAGGAGGGCAAGCTCATGTATCTGAAACTTTCCGAGATGCATCCGTTCCATACATTCCGGCCCCATCCGTTCAAGGTGCGGGACGATGCCAAAATGCAGGAGACGGTGGCATCCATTAAGGCAAACGGCGTGATGGTGCCGGGCCTTGCCCGCCCGGAAAAGGACGGAAAAGGCTATGAGATTGTGGCGGGCCACCGCCGCTGCCGTGGCAGTGAACTGGCCGGGCTTTCGGAAATGCCCTTTATCGTCCGGGATATGAGCGACCACGAGGCTGTCCAGGCCATGAAGGACAGCAACAAGCAGAGGGATCAGACGCTCCCCAGCGAACTGGCCGCCCTACTGGATTTGGAAGTGGAGGACATCAAGCACCAGGGCGGGCGGCTGAAAAATGTGGCCGAGGGCGACATTGGCAAGCGTTCCGTGGAGATCGTGGGCGAGGCCCATGACATGAATTATAAAAAAGTCATGCGCTATCTGCGGCTCAACTCCCTTGTGCCGGAACTGCTGGACAAGGTGGACGATAAAAAGATGGGCTTTATGCCTGCCGTGGAGCTCTCCTATATCCGGCCCAAAAACCAAAGGCTGATCGCTGTTTCCATTGACGGGGAGCAGGCGTCCCCCTCGGTGGCCCAGGCGAAAAAGCTCCGGGAGCTGGATCAAGAGGGCAAGCTCAACGGCGATGTGATTGACGGTATCTTATCAGAAAAGAAAAAGGAGGATCGAGGCGTGATTATTTCAACCGCTGAACTGGAAAAGTATTTCGGCAAGGAGGTCACTCCGGCCAAAATGAAAGAGCAGATCATCGGCCTGCTGGACGAGTGGAAACAGAAACAGCCGCCCGAGCTGGCAAAGGCCCCGAAGAAAATGGAAAAAGACAAGTAACTACTTCGAGACATTTTGTCCCGAGGGGCTCTGCCCCTCTGCGATGGCTCTGGTGGTATATATCCCCCGTCGCCGGGGATAAAAAAGCGCAGTCGGGAGCGGGCCGTCAAGGGGGCCAACGGCCCCGCCGCTTGCGGCGGCTTGCCCTTTACGGCCTGCCCCGGCTGTGCTATCTCCGGCCAAGCGGCGGGGGGTATATCCTCCAGAGCCGCCCCCTTTCCCATGATTGGGAAAGGGCGGGGGGTTAGGGTTGAACGATTTTATTATAGAACGGAGGTTTTTACTTATGAAACGACCCCTTGCATACATTACCGCCGCATGGTTTGGCGGCGACAGTGAAAACGCAGAACTGGCGGCCCAGTATTGCCGGGCCGTATATGAGGCGGGCTTTGCCCCGATCTGCCCCGCCCTCTACCTGCCGCTGTTCCTCAATGACGCAGTACCCGAGGAGCATAAAAGCGGCATTGACATTGGCCGTGACCTGCTCCGCCGCTCCCGTGTGCTGGTGGTATGCGGCCACAGCATGACCGAGGCCATGAAAAATGATATTGCCGTGGCCCAGCGGCTGGGGATTACCGCCACCACCCTTGAGGGCATTTTGACCGTCAAGGGCCAGGGCAAACGCTGATGGCATCCTTGTTTGAGGCTTATATTACCAACCTCGGCAAATACAACGAGGGGGAGCTGGTGGGAGAAACACTGGAATTTCCCACCAGCCCCCAGGAGGTGCAGGCGCTGTTGAAACATATCGGCGTGGACGGCATACGGTATGAAGAATTTTTTATTACCAGCTTTGACGGCGATGTGCTGGGGCTCTATGACTGTCTGAGTGAATATGAAAATCTGGACGAGCTTAACCATCTGGCCTGCCTGCTCTCGGAACTCGATCAAGGGGAGCTTGAAAAATTTGAGGCAGTGCTCCATACGGGGGCGCATACCTCCAGTGTGGCGGATATTATCAATCTGACGCAAAATCTGGATTGCTTTGAATTTTATCCGGAGATTGAAAATGAGGAGGACTTGGGCCGTTATTGGGCGGAGGACTTGCCGATCCCGAAAGAACTGAAAGACTATTTCGACTATGAGGCATACGGCAGGGACATCTCCATCAACGAGGGCGGCCATATGGCCCCAGGCGGCTATGTGGTTCAGACCAGCGGAGACTTTAGGGAATATTATCACGGCCCCCAGGACATTCCCGCCGAGCATAAAGTATTTTCTTATCCCCAGCTTTCTATCCGGGAGCAGATGGCCGCCTACAAGGATGTGATTGACGGTTCCTCGAAAGAGGGCTTTCGGCGGCTGACCGAAAAAGGCCGGGAGGAACGCTGACAAAGCACTTCGAGACATTTTGTCCCAAAGCGGAGAAAGGAGGCGGTGTAACTGATTGATGAAGAAATTTCCCGGAGCTCCATAGCAATCTCTGTCCGGGCTGGCAAGCTGACGGCCCGGGGACTGGCTTATGTGCTCCAGGCGGCTGGGAGCCAGATCGCCAAACGGCACCGGGCGGCCCAAAGGCCCCACGGCAGGCAGAGCGTGAAAAAGCTCATGGCCCACGGAGAAAATATAAACAGCATCGAGGTGGAGGCTCCCAGGCTTTTTGACCGCATGGCCCGCCGTTTCAATGTGGACTATGCCTTTTATAAAACCGGGCCGGACAAATATCTGCTGTTTTTTAAGGCAGGACAGGCGGACGCTGTTACCGCCTGCTTTGAAAGCTATTCCCGGAAACTGCTCACGCAGTCAAAATCCAGACGCATCCCTATCCGGGAGCAACTGAAACAGGCGGCGGAGCGGCTTGCGGTGGAAAAGCCCCGGGCAAAAGAACGAGTAAAGGAGGCGGCCCGTGAGGACAGATAGCATAAAAAAATATTTGATACCCAACATTCCCTACCTGTTTATACTGTGGGCCTGCCTGAAAATCGGGACAGCCTACCGGCTGGCGGCGGGTACGGATTTCGCCCACAAATTGATCGGGCTGGGCCAGACCATCGGCCCGGCCTTTGCCGACTTCGCCCCGGGAGTCAATCCCTTTGACTGGCTGATCGGCATTGTGGGGGCGGCGGCGTTCCGTCTGCTGATCTATGTAAAAAGCAAAAACGCTAAAAAATTCCGCCGGGATGAAGAGTATGGATCGGCCCGGTGGGGGACGGAAAAAGACATCAAGCCCTTTGTCGATCCAAAGTTTGAAAACAATGTCATTCTGACCGGGACGGAATTTCTCACCATGAATACCCGGCCTAAGATCCCGGCCAACGCCCGCAACTTGAACTGTTGCGTAATCGGCTCGTCCGGCTCGGGAAAAACCCGGTTCTGGCTCACGCCCCAACTGCTCCAGGCTCATTCCTCTTTCGTGGTGGTCGATCCCAAGGGCGGGGTGCTGTCCCAGGTGGGCGCTTTTCTCCAAAAGAAAAAGGGGTATAAGGTCAAGGTATTCAACAGCATCGATTTTTCAAAATCCATGCACTATAACCCGCTGGCCTATATCAAGAACGAGGCCGACATCCTTAAATTTGTGGATGCCCTCATTTCCAACACCAAGGGCGAGGGCAAGGAGGGCGACCCGTTCTGGACAAAATCGGAAACTTTGCTCTACTGCGCTTTGATCGCCTATATCATTTTCGAGGGCCCCGCCGAGGATCGGAACATGAACACTCTGGTGGATATGATTTCCGGGATGGAGGTCAAAGAGGATGACGAGGAATTTATGAACGCCGTGGACTATATGTTTTCCGGGCTGGAAAAGAGAAAGCCGGATTGTTTCGCCGTCAAGCAGTACAAAAAGTACAAGCTGGCCAGCGGCAAGACGGCAAAAAGCATTTTGATTTCCTGCGGGGCCAGGCTTGCGCCCTTTGACATCCCCCAGCTCCGGGAGATTATGTCCTATGACGAGCTGGAGCTTGACCGCATCGGAGATCGGAAAACGGCGGTGTTCTTTATTATCTCGGACACCACCCAGACCTATAACTTTCTTGTGGCCCTGGCTTTTTCACAGATGTTCAATCTCCTGTGTGAGCGGGCCGACAATGTCCACGGGGGCCGCCTGCCCCACCATGTGCGGGTGCTGTGGGACGAGGCCGCCAACACGGGGCAGGTGCCCCAGCTTGAAAAAATCGTGGCGGTGATCCGCTCCCGGGAGGTGTCGCTGACCCTCTTTTACCAGCAATTGGCGCAGTGCAAGGCCATTTACGACAAACACGCTGAGACGATTTTGGGAAATATGGACAGCGTGATCTTCCTCGGAGGCCGGGAGGCCAGCACCATTAAGGAAATATCGGAAAACTGGCTGGGAAAGGCTACGATCAGTATGCAGACCGA
The DNA here is from genome assembly GCA_009911305.1 of Clostridiaceae bacterium. Classification (GTDB taxonomy): domain Bacteria; phylum Bacillota; class Clostridia; order Lachnospirales; family Lachnospiraceae; genus Otoolea. The sequence goes on from QXXC01000034.1 coordinate 6,892, forward strand.
CAGCCGCTCCCGTGGCCAGTCGGAAAGCTACAGCCAGAACAACCAGCGGCTGGGCCGGGAGCTGATGACCCCGGCGGAACTGGCAACCATGCCGGGGGACAAGTGCATTTTGCAGTTACGGGGCCTGCCCCCGTTTTTCTCCCCCAAATATGATTTGAAAAAGCACCCCAACTACAAATACACGGCTGAGGCCGATAAAATTAAAAACGCCTTTGACCTCGACAGGCTCATCAACCGCCGCAGGCGGCCCGGGCCGGAGGAACTATGCGAGGTGTATAAGGTGTCCGTGGAGGACAATGGGCTCACAGGCGAGGACGAGGACATCCTCAACTATGACGATATTGACGACCCGGATGCCTTTGCATAAATGGGCTTTGGGACAAAGTGTCCCGAAGTCGGTAACTGCCGCCAGAAATGGCGGCTTTTTTCATGGCCGGGAATATCCCGGAGAAATGGAGGACTATATGGCATTTTTCGCATCCGCTATCACCACTTTGCAGACCCTTGTGATCGCCCTCGGCGCTGGCCTTGGCGTATGGGGTGTAGTCAATCTTCTGGAGGGCTACGGCTCGGACAACCCCGGCTCCAAAAGCCAGGGCATGAAACAGCTCATGGCTGGCGGCGGCATCATCGTGATCGGCACCACGCTGATCCCTCTGCTGTCCGGCCTGTTCTAAGGAGGGCCTATGGATTTTCTCACCGACTGGCTCACGGACTGGCTGAAGGAGCTGTTGATTGACGGAATTATGGGGAACCTCTCGGGGCTCTTTGATACCGTCAATGCCAAAGTCGGAGAGATTGCGGTACAGGTAGGGACGACCCCGGCGGCATGGAACGCCGGGGTTTTCTCCCTCATCCGCCAGCTTTCCGAAACGGTGATTTTACCGATTGCCGGGCTGGTGCTGACCTTTGTTGCCACCTATGAGCTGATACAGATGCTTTTGGAAAAAAACAATATGCACGAGTTTGATGTGGCGAATATCTACAAGTGGGTATTCAAAACCGCTTGTGCCATCCTCATTCTTTCCAACACCTTTAACATTGTGATGGCCGTGTTCGATGTGTCCCAGAGCGCCATCTCCAGGGCGGCGGGGCTGATCCAGGGCTCTACAGACATTACCCCGGATATGCTGGCTGCATTGGAAACCACGCTGGAGGGGATGGACTTGGGCCCGCTTTTGGGCCTGTGGCTCCAGTCCTCGCTGATCGGCGTAACCATGCAGGTCATGGGGATTATCATTTTTGTTCTGGTGTATGGCAGAATGATAGAAATATATTTGCTGACCAGTTTAGCGCCCCTCCCCGTGGCTACCCTTGCCAACCGGGAGCTTGGCGGTACAGGGCAGAACTACTTAAAATCCCTGTTCGCCGTGGGCTTTCAAGGGATGCTCATTTTAGTGTGTGTCGCTATTTATGCGGTGCTCGTCCAGGGGATTGCCACCAGCGGCGACCCCATCGGGGCAATCTGGGGAACCGTTGGCTATACGGTTCTCTTATGCTTTATGCTCTTTAAGACGGGCGGCATCGCCCAGCGCATTTTCGGGGCGCATTAAGCAGGACTTCGGGACACTTTGTCCCAAGGCCGGAAAGGAGGCGGGATATGCCAAGGCGGGCCCCCGCCCGTTATAAACCGGGCCCGGATGGGGAAATGCGCCGGACATGGAACGGCAAGCTCCCGGAGGAATTTACCCAGCGGGACACGCTGGCGTTTATGGCTGATACCGACTTGCTTTTGGAAGGCCGAGTATCAGCGGAAACCCTGTCCGCAATCCATGCGGCAGGCTATGACTATAAGGGCGGGGCTGTCATACCCACGCCCGGAAAGGAGGAAACAGGACTGAGTAAAGATGTAATACTGACCCCGGAACAGATCGCCGCCGAGGAGCGGCGCTGGCTTTTTGAGGCCCCGATTGCGGAGCTGGCCGAGGTCAAAGGCGTAACCATAGACGAGGCCGTGAAAATGAGGACGGACGCCATGCTGAAGGAGGCGGTTCCCATTGAGGTATCGGTGCGGCCTATTGAGCCACAGGGGAAATTGATCGGCTTTGCCAGCGTCAATATCGGCGGCGTGGTGATCGATGATTTTAAGGTGGTGGACGGGAAGAACGGGATTTTTTTAGGGGCTCCCTCAAAGCCCGATCCCACCAGCAGGACGGGCTACCGCTCCACGGTGCGGATTCCAGACCGGGCCACCCAGGAGCGGATCAATGCGGCGGGAGTCCAGGCATACCATGTGGCGGTGGAAAAGCTGATCGCAAGAGCCGAGGCGGTGCGTCCCGCCCCGATAAGGGAGCAGATGGCCCAGGCCGCAAAGGAGGCGGGAAAGGAAAACGCCGCCCGGTCTGCCCCGGCAAAGAAAAAGGAGGCCCGGGATGACCGCTGAGAAAACTTCGGGACAAAGTGTCCCAAAGCTCCCGGCCTGCCCAGAGGGGCTGTTCCTTATGGACGGCATCGAGGGCCTGCGCTCCCTCCCCCGGTACTCGGTGGATATGCTTTTGACCGATCCGCCCTATGGCACTACCCGGAACTTTTGGGATGTGCCGCTCCCCCTCCCGGAGCTCTGGGAGGCGGTGAGATGGGCGGTCAAGCCGGAGGGGGCTGTGCTTTTTTTCGCACAATGCCCCTATGACAAGGTGCTGGGGGCCTCCAACCTCTCCATGCTCCGCTATGAGTGGGTATGGTACAAGAGCCGGTGTACCGGATTCCTCAACGCAAGGCGGGCCCCCTTAAAGCGGACGGAGAATATTTTGGTATTCTATCAAAAGCTCCCCTATTACGATCCGCAGTTTGAACAGGGCAAGCCCTATAAGAAAATTTCCCGTGAGGGGAGCAACAGCCCCAACTATGGAAAATTCCTGCGTTCCAGCAGTGGCTCGGAGGACGGCCTGCGCTTTCCCGGAAACCTTTTGACCTTTTCTTCCGTACAGCGCACCGTCCACCCCACGCAGAAACCTGTGGAGCTGTGCGAGTATCTCATCAAGACCTATACCCGGCCCGGGGAAATCGTTGCCGACATCTGCGCTGGCTCCGCCACCACCGCCGTGGCCGCCATCAACACGGGCCGCCGCTTTGTCTGCTTTGAAACCGCCCCGGCTTTCTATGCCCCGGCCACGGAGCGCATCCGGCTGGCGGGGGAGGCGGTAAAAGCCGGGCAGAAAGGAGTGTAACTATCGGAGACTATTCTATCATTTACGCCGATCCCCCCTGGCGGTACGCCCAAAAGGGCCTGCAAGGTGCGGCGGAGCGGCACTACCCCACAATGACGATTGACGAGTTATGTACGCTCCCGGTGGCAGATCTGGCCGCCCGGGACAGCGCACTTTTTTTGTGGGCTACTTTCCCCCAGCTCCCCGAGGCTCTGCGGCTCATTAAGGAATGGGGCTTTACCTATAAAAGCGTGGCCTTTGTCTGGCTGAAAAAGAACAAAAAAGCGGATAGCTGGTTTTACGGGCTGGGCTTTTGGACAAGGGGAAACGCAGAAATCTGCCTGCTGGCTACCAGGGGCCACCCCAAACGGCAGGCGGCGAATATCCATCAGTTTATTATTTCCCCCATAGAGGCCCACAGCAAAAAGCCGGACGAGGCCCGGGAAAAGATTGTTGCCCTCATGGGCGATCTGCCCCGTGTGGAGCTGTTCGCAAGGCAGACGCCGCCCGGCTGGGATGTGTGGGGAAATGAAGTCGCAAGCACGCTCCCGGACTTTGGGACAAAGTGTCCCGAAGTGGCCGGGGCTGGAAAGGAGGCTCATTCGTGTCCTATGTGAATGTACCCAACGATTTATCGAAGATCAAAACCAAAATGGCCTTTAACCTCACCAAACGCCAGCTTGTCTGTTTCGGCTCTGCGGCGGCGGTGGGCATCCCGTCCTATCTTCTGGCCCGTGGCTCCATCGGCAACACCGGGGCCATGTTTGCCATGCTGGTGATCATGCTCCCGGCGTTTTTGCTGGCTATGTATGAAAAAGACGGGCTCCCCTTTGAAAAGGTGGTGAAGAACATCATCCGGGCCCGGTTTACCCGCCCCGGGATAAGGCCCTACCAGACAGAAAACATTTACGCCCCCTTTACCGGGCGGGGCGCTGTGAGAAAGGAGGATGCGATTGCAGACAACAAAACAAAAAAGCGGGCGAAAAGCCGCAAAGGGTAAGGGTCGGGCGGCCATCTCCGCCCAGCAGTCTATCCCTTATATTTCCATGCACCCGGACGGCGTGTGCAAGCTCCCCGGCGGGCTCTATACGAAAACCGTGGAATATGAGGACATCAATTATTCCGTGGCAAGCACCGAGGATCAGACGGCAATCTTTAGCGGCTGGAGCTCATTCCTCAACTATTTTGACAGCTCTCTGCCGTTCCAGCTTTCCTTTATCAACCGCCGCTCCCACTTCCGAGGCCGCTACAAGGTGAACATCCCCCAGGCGGACGATGATTTTAACAGCGTCCGGGAGGAATTTACCGGGATGTTAAAAAACCAGATCGCCCGTTCCAACAACGGCATTGAACGCTCCAAATATATCACCTTTGGCATACCTGCCGAGGGGATCGCTGAGGCCCGGCCCCGTCTGGAGCGTGTGGAGGCCGATGTGATGGGGAACTTTAAGCGGATGGGCGTTCCCTCGGAGCCGATGGACGGGCGGGCAAGGCTGGCCCTACTCCACAGCCAGATGCACCCGGGGAGCCGGGAGCCGTTTCGCTTTTCGTGGAAGGACATCCCGCAGACGGGACTGAACACGAAGGATTTTATTGCCCCGGACAGCTTTGACTTTCGGCAGTCCCGCTTATTCCGGGTGGGCCAGTATTGGGGGGCCGTGTCCTACTTGCAGATTTTAGCGTCCGAGCTTTCGGATAAACTGCTGGCGGAGATTTTGGAGCTGGATGCGGAAATGACCGTGACCCTCCATATCCAGACGGTGGATCAGCTCAAGGCCATTAAAACCATTAAAGGAAAACTCTCCGACATTGGAAAAATGAAGGTAGAGGAACAGCGGAAAGCTGTCCGGGCCGGATATGACCCCGACATTCTGCCGCCTGACCTCATTACCTTTTCCAAGGACGCCGCCGATCTCCTTGCCGACCTCCAGTCCCGCAACGAGAGGATGTTCCTCCTGACCTTTACGGTGGTGAACCTTGCCCCCACCCGCCAGCGGCTGGAAAATGATGTGTTTACCGTGGGCGGCATCGCCCAGAAATACAACTGCGCCTTAAAGCGGCTGGACTGGCAACAGGAACAGGGCTTTGTGTCCTCGCTGGCCCTCGGCGTGAACGAGGTGGAAATTAAGCGGGGCATGACCACCAGCTCCACGGCGATCTTTATCCCCTTTATGACAAGGGAGCTGCGGATGGACGGGCAGGCCCTCTACTACGGCATGAACGCCCTTTCCCACAATGTCATCATGGCTGACCGGAAAAAATTGAAGTCGGCCAACGGGATGTATCTGGGCTCCACCGGCTCGGGGAAATCCTTTGCGGCAAAAAGGGAGCTCTTAAATGTTTTTCTTACCATTCCCCAGGATCGGATTATCATTGTTGACCCGATGGGCGAGTATGCCCCGCTGGTGAAACGGCTGGGAGGGCAGGTGATCGAGATTGCCCCGGACAGCCCCCACCACTTAAACCCGATGGATGTGGAGCTCAACATGACCGCCGGAGAGAGCCCCCTTTCCATGAAAGCGGATTTTCTTCTTTCCCTCTGCGAGCTGGTGGTGGGCGGCAAGGAGGGCCTGCAACCCATTGAGAAAACGGTGGTTGACCGCTGTGTGCGGCTGGTGTACCGGGAGCAGGCGCTGGGGCTGGAGAATACGAAAACCCCGCTTTTGCAGGATTTGTATGAGGAGCTCCTAAAACAGCCGGAGCCCGAGGCCCGGCGTGTGGCAACGGCGCTGGAGCTCTACTGCACAGGCTCCTTAAACCTTTTTAACCACCCCACGAATGTAAAGACGGACAGCCGGGTGGTGTGCGTTGTCCTGAAAAACATGGGAGAAAATCTCCGCAAAATCGCCATGCACATCACAAACGAGTTTGTCTCCCAGGCGGTAGATACCAACTTCCGGGAGGGCGTGGCGACCTGGTGCTACTTTGACGAGTTCCATGTCCTGCTCCGTGACCCGCTGACCGCCAGCTACTTTGTGGCGGTGTGGAAGATGCTCCGCAAAAAGGGCTGTGTCCCGAGTGCTTTAACCCAGAATGTGAAAGACCTTTTGGCCAGCCGGGAGATCGAGAACATTCTGGACAACACGGATTTTATGATCCTGCTGTCCCAGGCCCAGAGCGACCGGGCAATTCTGGCCAGACAGCTCGGTATTTCCGAGCACCAGCTTTCCTACATTACCCACTCTAATTCCGGCGAGGGCCTGCTGTTTTACGGGAATGTGACCATCCCGTTTATTGACCGTTTCCCCAAGGGGGAGATCTACAACCTGCTGACCACCCGCCCGGAGGATATGAGAAATGAAACGAAAATCGAGTAAACCACGCCAAAAGCCCTGGGCGCAGACAGGCCGCACTGACCCCGGGGGCGGGGCCGCCGATCCGGGCGGTTCTGCTTTTGGGGCTTGCTCTGAAAAGCAGTCTGGGGCAACGGCTGAGGGAACTTCGGGACAAAATGTCCCAAAGTCTCCCAAGTCCAAATTCAGACAGAAAAGCCAGCAGGAACAGGCCGCCGCCAGCAAGCTCCGCATGGAAAAACAAGGGGAAAAGCTGGGGGCCGCCAGGGAAAAGCTGGCAAAACAGAAACCGCCCAAAAAGCCCGGCCCGGTGAAACGGGCGGGCCGTGTGGCCGGGGGCTCTGTCCACGGCTTTGTGCATGGCAAGATTTTTGAGGTGGAGCAGGAAAATGTGGGAACCGAGGGGGCCCACCGCTCCGAGCTTGTGGGCGAGTCCGGCCTGCGGTATGGCTCCCGGTTTGTAAAGCGCAAAATCCGGGAGCACCCGGCAAAAGCGGTGAGCCGGGCCGAGGCGAAGTTTATCAAGGCCAAGGCGGACTATCATTTCCACACCGCCGCCCAGGAACACCCGGAGCTTGCGAAAAGCGCCCTCAAACGCTACTGGCAGAAACAGCGGCTGAGAAAGCAATACCAAAAGCAGGCAAGAGAGGCCGCCAAGCATGGTACAAAGGCCGCCGGGAAAACTGCCGCCGCCACGGAAAAGCTGGCGGCAAAGGCGGCAGGCTTTGTGAAACGCCATCCCATCGGCTCCCTGATCGCCCTTGTCTGCGTCCTGCTTGTTTTTATGATGCAGTCCTGCTCGTCCTCGCTGGTAATGCTGGGGAACGCCGGGGCCGGGGCTGTCGGGGCCAGCACCTACCCTTGCGAGGATGGGGATATGCTGGGGGCTGAGGCCTCCTACTGCGGTTTGGAGGCGGAGCTGGGGCGCTATCTTGATACCTACGAGGCCACCCACGATTATGACGAGTACCACTTCGACCTGGACGGGATCGAGCATGATCCCTATGTACTGCTTTCTATTTTGTGTTCGCTCCATGAGGGCCAGTGGACGCTCCCCCAGGTGGAGGGCACTCTGCAAACGCTCTTTGACCGCCAGTACATTCTCACCGAGGAAGTGGTGGTGGAGGTGCGCTACCGGACGGAAACCCGCACCGACAGCGAAGGCAACGATTACGATGTGGAGGTTCCCTACAATTATTACATCTGCTATGTCACGCTGGAAAATGCGGATTTATCCCATCTGCCCGTTTCCCTTATGGGCGAGGATCAGCTATCCCGGTACGCCATCTATATGTCTACCCTTGGCAACCGCCCCGACCTGTTCCCCGACTCGCCCTATGTAAACAGATACATCACGGGCCAGCCTGGTGGCGGCTATGAGGTGCCCCCGGAATATCTGGACGATGAAACCTTTGCCGCCATACTGACCGAGGCCGAGAAATACATCGGCTACCCTTATGTGTGGGGCGGCTCCAGCCCGGCCACTTCCTTTGACTGCTCCGGCTTTGTGTCCTGGGTTATCAACCATTCGGGCTGGAATGTGGGCCGTCTGGGGGCACAGGGGCTTTACAACATCTGTACCCCGGTGGGCTCCCCCAGGCCCGGCGACCTTGTATTTTTTAAGGGCACCTACAATACCCCGGGCGTGAGCCATGTGGGGATTTATGTGGGGGATGGGCGGATGCTCCACTGTGGAGATCCCATCGGCTACGCAAATTTGAATACAAGCTACTGGCAGTCTCATTTCTACGCCTACGGGCGTTTACCATGATTGGAGGTATTTATGGCAACAGCGAAAAGCATGAAAATCCAGGCCGAGATTGATAAGGTCAAGGCCAAAATCAGTGAACAGCAGGCCCGGCTCAAGGAGCTGGAACAAAAGAAACTGGAGGCGGAAAACAGCGAGATCGTGGACATCGTGCGGGGCATGAGCATCCCCCTTGACCAGCTCCCGCTCCTGTTTGAAAAGCTGAAAGGCGGCGCTTTGGGACAAAGTGTCCCGAAGTCGGAGCCCGAGAAAAAGGAGGAAAACTAATCTATGAAACGATTTCAAATTTTGACAGCGGCGTTTTGCGCCGCTGTTCTTTTATGCGGATTGAGCACAACGGCCTATGCCGGGGGCGGCGAGGAATGGGAGGGGCTTGACCCGGCGGAGCCCGCCGCCACGGAGGAGCCTGCCGAGCCCACGGTCACGCCGGGCGAGGGGTTTTCCGAGGAGGGAAACCTTGTGACCCGTGATCTCCTTTATGACGAGCACACCAACAAGCAGTTTATCACCGTCCAGGCCAGGGGCGGGGCCACCTTTTATCTTGTCATCGACTATGATAAGCCCGTGGACGAGGAGGGCGAGCAGTATGAAACCTACTTTTTGAACATGGTGGACGAGGCCGACCTGCTGGCCGCTGCCGAGGCAGCGGGGGCGGAGGCGGCGGTCTGCTCCTGCGCTGAGAAATGTGTGGCGGGGGCCGTCAATACCGACTGCCCGGTTTGTTCTGTGAATATGGGGAAATGCGTGGGGGTGGAGCCGGAGCCCGTGGCTGACCCGGTGGAGGAGCCAGAGCCCGAGCCGGAGAAAAAGGGCAACGCCGGGACGCTCCTTATCATTCTGGCCCTTGCGGTAGTCGGCGGCGGAGCCGGCTGGTACTTTAAGGTTTACCGCCCCAAACAGGAAAAGGCCGCCGGGCCCGAGGAGGACTACGGGGACGAGCTGGAGGACTATGAGGTTGGGGACGATATGCCGCCCTGGGACGAGGACGAACCCGAGGAAATGGAGGGCGAGGAATGAATTTTACAAACAGCCCCTTTGAACGAATGATGAAGGAGCGCCCCCGGCCGCAGGCTCCTGCCGTGAGCAGGCCGCCCAAAGGCTCCGCCTGCCGTGGCTGTGCCTACTGGCGGGGCATCCGGTGTGTGTCCTGCTATAAGGAGCTTTTGCAGGCCCCGGCTGGCGGGAGGTGAGGCCGTGGGCCGTGAGCTGACCCGGCAGGAAAAAGCGGCCATCCGCTCCCTTGTGGTGAAATGGTGCGCCAACTATGACCGGGAATATGGATGCCTGCCGCTGGAGTGCGAGTGCTATATGTTCGGCAAATGCTGGACGGGGAGTTTTTGCCGCTATTTCCGGGAGGCCGTCCTGCCCCTTGATCCGGCGCTGGAGGCGGCCCTTTTGACCGAGGGCCCCAAGCCGGATTTCAAGCTCTGCCCGGTATGTGGCGGGGCCGTGGCCCCGGACAGGCGGCAGGCGTACTGTTCGGAGGCGTGCGCCTTAAAAGCCCACCGCCGCCAACAGCGGGAATATATGCGGAAAAAGCGGGGCCGGACTGTTGACAATTAGGCCCCTGAAAACCCGCTTGTAGCAAGGCTTTTACAGGCCCTTTTTGAGACGGGCAATAGGATTCTATGTCCCGCTCTCCAAAGGCCGAAATGCTGTCAACATCTATTCGCTGGGACTTTGGGACAAAGTGTCCCGAAGTCCCGGCTTTCTGGAAGGAGGTACTATGGACAAAAATCAAGGCTATTCCATTTTGAAGGCTGTAATGCTGGAAAACGGCAGGGGCTTTGCGCTGGGGCATCATCCTACGGCCCCATCCCCTTATGTCACATGGGCCTGTTATGATGATAAGAACGGCCAGCGGCAGTATGAATGGGGACATTACGGCAACGATCTGGCCGCTATGGAAAAGGACTTTTCAGCCCGGGTGCGGGACTACCAGCGGCTTTACCATGTGGAGATCGTGCAGACCGAGGCCCCCGGCCTTTACAAGTATTATTCCACCCAGCGGCCTGTGGACATCGGGACATTTCCCAAGCCGCCCCACAATGCCCCGGATGAGATCGTCAACTACGATCAGCGCATCCCTGTGGAGGGTGGCGCATTTCCGGCTTGGGGGCATCTGACCTACACCCGGCCTTTGACGGAAAAACAGGCGGTGGATTATGAGCTGCGCCCCGCTCCCGGCAATCCCGACAGGCCCCGCCCGATTGCCGAGCAGATGCGTGAGGCCGGGACGCTGGCAAAGGAAAAAGCTCTGGATAAGGTACTGGAGCCGCCCAACCCCCGCCGTGGCCGGGATCGGGAGGAGCGATGAAAAAGCGCCGCCGTCCTGTCCATCTCCATGTGATGGTATCCGAGGAAGAGCAGGCTCTTATTCAAGAACGCATGGACGAGGCGGGCATCCGCAATATGGGGGCATATATGCGGAAAATGGCCCTCAACGGGTATGTGCTCCATGTTGACCTCTCGCCCGTCCGAGAGCTGGTATCGCTCCAGCGGCGGTGCTCAAACAATCTCAATCAAGTGGCGATCCAGGCCAACACCTATGGCGGGATTTATCCCGAGGAGATCGCCGCTCTGAAAAAGGACTATGAGGCCCTGTGGGGGCCGCTGTCCGATCTGTTAAAAAAGCTCACCGCCGTGGTGGAGCTTTAATTTCTCCGGGGAGTGGCGTATGCCGCTCCCCGTTTTTCTCGACTTCGGGACAAAGTGTCCCGAGGTGGCGAAAACCGTTTATGGAGAGGAGGGATATTTACGGCAACCACCAGACTAATTACTCACCATATCAGCAAGGGGGAAACCATTGGGCAGTCTCTGAAAGACCGTTTGGACTATGGGAAGAACCCGGAGAAAACCCAGGGCGGCGAGTTTATTTCCGCCTATGAGTGCGACCACCAGACCGCCGATGCCGAGTTCCTGCTCTCCAAGGCAAAGTATAAGGTTGTCACGGGCCGGGAACAAAAGCGGGAGGCGGATGTGCTCTGCTATCAGATCCGCCAGTCCTTTGCCCCCGGGGAGATTACCCCGGAGGAGGCAAACCGGGTAGGCTATGAAACGGCCATGCGCTGGACAAAGGGCAAACACGCTTTTTTCGTTGCCACCCATACGGATAAAAAACACATCCATAACCACATTTATTACAATCCGATCTCGCTGGACTACACCCGGAAATTCCGGGACTTCTGGAGGTCGGCGGGGGCTCTGCGGCGGCTCTCTGACCGGGTATGTCTGGAAAATGACCTGTCCGTGATCCAGCATCCAAAACTCCATAGCAAGGGCCGTTTCCTGCATTACGGGCAGTGGATCGGGGAGCGGCCCCCGTCCGCACAGCAGAGGGTACGGCAGGCCATCGTTGCCGCTCTGGAGCAAAAGCCCGCCGACTTTGCGGCGTTCCTCCGGCTTATGGAAGAGTTCGGCTTTGCGGTAAAGCATGGGCGGGGCGGCGCGATTTCCTTTCTTGCTCCCGGCCAGGAGAAACCCACCCGCCTGCGTTCCTCCACCCTCGGGGACGGTTTTGATCTCGGAGACATCCGGGCAGTGATTGCCGGGGAGCGGCCCATCCCGGTACTGGCAGACGAGGCCCCGGCTCCGGCCCGGCGTGTCAATCTGATCATAGATATTCAACAGCGCATGGCCCAGGGCAAGGGCCCGGCCTATGAACGGTGGGCCAAGGTTTACAACCTCAAACAGATGGCCGCCGCCCTCCAGTATCTGCGGGAGCATGACCTTATGGACTATGAAACGATGGTGGCCAGCACCGAGGCGGCGGTGGAGCGTTTTCATGCTCTCTCCAGGGAACTGCGGGAAACGGAGGCGGCCCTCGAAAAGACAGCCGGGCTTATGGCGGCAACGGTGGAGTATGCCAAGACCCGGCCCGTTTTCGATGGCTACAAGGCGGCCCGGTACAGTAAAAAATATCTGGCCCAGCACGAGGCAGAGCTTTCCGATTATCGGGCGGCAAAGGCGGCGCTCAACGAGCTTTTGGCCGGGGAGAAACTCCCGAAAATGGCGGATATGAAAAAGGCCCGCCAGGAGCTGGCGGGAAAGAAAAAAGCCCTCTATGCCGAGTACCGCAAGGCCCAGGCAGATATGCGGCAGGCCGTGGCGGTCAAAGCGAATATTGATCATCTGCTCGGCGTAACGGACGGGCGGGAAAATAAGGCCCAGGAGCGATAGCGACAGGCCGCAGACAACAGGCGCATAGCGCCGGGACTTTGGGACACTTTGTCCCGAAGTCCAGCGGGTTTGGGGAGCTCCCCAACAAGCATTTTTGCGGGGCCAGCGGCCCGGCAAAAATAGCAGGTGTGGCCACACCTGCCCTGCTTGCCGTTTCGTGCGATCCCGCTACATGGCGCAAAAACGGAGGTCACGCTTTCTTACGCATCCTCCGTTTCCTTGGCGGCTTTCATCGCTTGGATGGTGGCCTCTACAATTTTCAATTCTCTTTCGTCCAGAGAGCCCAGCATGGCATCAATGCGTTTTCTGCACTCGCTGTCTGCGTTTTGGGACGGATAAAAATACTGATCCACTGATATGTCAAACATTGTGACCAGTTGATAAAAAGTATTAAGGCTTGGGTGCTGGCCGTCATTCTCATTATACATGATCGTGCGTGGGGAGCGGTCAACAATATAGGCCAGTTGCTCCTGTGTCATCCCGCTGGCCTCCCGAGCCCTCTTGATGGCCCGTCCTATATCGTGAAAATCAAACCGCCGTTTGTCTTGCTCTAACTTCATAACATCACCTAATGTAATTTTACATTTCATGTGATATTATTTGAACGATTTTTATTTTCATGCTGTTGACTATTTAATTTCACCTTATGATTGATATAAGCGAAATTAAGTAGTATAATATAAGAACAACCTTGACATGGCATTGTCATGGTTATTATAGTATGATTAGGCATGGGGGGTGATATGTTGCAGGAAAGCAGACTGTTTAGAATTTTGTATTACTTACTGGATAAAGGGCACGCTACTGCTCCAGAATTGGCAAAAAAATTTGAAGTTTCTGTTCGCACAATTTATCGTGATGTAGATGCTATAAGTAGCGCAGGTATTCCTATCTATGTTACAACTGGAAGAAACGGCGGTATACGATTTCTTGATGATCATATCCTCAACAAATCCTTTTTTTCGGATAGTGAAAAGTTGGAGATACTATCCAGTTTACAAAGTTTGTCTGCCGTTCAATATCCAGAGGTGGATACCGTTTTGAGCAAACTCGGTGCGATTTTTCAAATTGGTTTAACCGATTGGATTGATGTGGATTTTTCTCGTTGGGGGAGTGTTGCGGAAAGTGAAAACAGATTGTTTAGACTTCTAAAACAAGCTATATTTGAAAACCGTGAAATCACATTTGATTATTATAATTCTACCGGGGATAGCAGTAAACGAAATGTATATCCTTACAAATTGGTTTTCAAAGATAAGGCATGGTATTTATATGCTTTTTGTGTGTCAAGAAGTGAAAACAGATTGTTTCGTCTTTCAAGAATAAAAAAACTAATTTTAACCGAAGTACATTTTGAACGAAAAACAGATACATACCAATATCATTCCGTTTTTCCAGTGCCGGAGGAAATTGGAGATTTAATAGATTTAGAATTGGAATTTACTTTAGATGTTGGGTATAGGCTATTTGATACGCTGGACGATGCAACTATTACAAAGCATGAGAACAAATATACGGTTAAGCTCACCCTGCCAGAAAATAATTGGCTATATGATTTCCTTATGTCATTCGGAGACAGAGTAACAATAATTCAGCCAAAGTCTATTCGTCAAACATTGAAAGCAAAGCATGAGGCTGCAAGAAATCACCATACAGGAGAGTAAAGCTATGAATATTAAGAAAGAACTTGAAACGAAAATCGGTATAGCAAGCGGCATATATCTGAACGACATTGATATTGACCCGCTTACAATCAAGGCAATTATGATAAATGAAGTTGTCCCCTCTGACCCAGTGCAGGATTTTTATGGAACTCCCGATGCTGATTATTTGAAAAGCACTATCCCTCTTTTTCAAGGGGCAGGAGCAGAGACTAACTCTATACAAGACATATTGAAAATTGGTGTCTATATCACAAATGCCGTAAAAACACCTAAGACAGAATATGCTATTGATAAGAGTAGCATTGAAAAAAGTTTGCCCTATTTGGAAAAAGAACTTTCTCTATTCCCCAATATAAAGGTTATTATGCTTATGGGTGATGTTGCAAAGAAAGCCTTTAACATGATTACGAAAAAAGCAACAAAGAAAAATGCTATTCCATCTGTTTCTACCTACAAATTGCGGAGCAGCAAAATCTATTATGAGGGCATTAGAGTCATGCCGTCTTATATAATGACAGGGGGAAACATACTGATTGAAAAATCAAAAGTAACAATGGCAACCGAGGATATTGCAACTATGTTAGAAATAATCATGTAAAGCCTATATAGAGATTTTGAAAGCCTGACAACCGTTGTCAGGCTTTTCTTTTTATAATAGAGGAAAAACTTTAAGGGGTAGGGTATGAAAACAAAAGCATTAAACCGGAATTTTATACTTTTGATAATAGGGCAGGCTTTATCAATGTTTGGAACTGTTTTACTCAAATTTACTGTGTCGTTGTTGATACTTGATTTAACCAGCTCTGCCGCTTTATTTGGAATAATTACAGCAATAAGTTACCTACCACCTGTTTTTTTATCTCTTATCGCTGGTATTATAGCAGATCGCAATAATAAGAGAAATCTTATGATTACCTTAGATGGCCTGTATGGTATTATGGCTGTCCTATTAGTGCTTTCACTATCGTTTTCCAATATACTTATTTTGATAACGGTTATCATGGTAGGATTGGCGATTGTATCTTCTTTTGAAACTCCTGTCGTACAATCAAGCATACCACTCATTCAAGAAAAAACCTACCTTATACAGTCCAATGCTATCGTTAGTCAAATAAATATGCTTGCTAATCTGATTGGGCCATTATTAGCGGGACTGCTTTATAGTGTAGTCGGAAAGACAACTTTGCAGGGTGTACGAATTATCTTTTGGGGATGTGCCATTTGCTTTTTCTCTGCCGCTATCCTTGAGGCGTTCGTAAAAATACCGAAGATCACATTGACCCCAATTAGCAACCCGCTACACACAATAAAAAAGGACTTGGGTGAAAGTTTCTATTTCCTAACATCAAAACAAATATATGTATTCAAGGCAATCCTCCTAAATGCTGTGTTTGTTTTCTTGATACAGCCCTTAATTACAACAGGCGCACCATTCATAATTCGAGTTGTACTTAATTTAAGCTCTGCGTTAAATGGTCTGTCACAGGCTTTTATGGGAGCTGCCGGACTGATAGGCGGGATAATCGCCGGAGCGATTGCTAATAAATTCAAAACGGACAAAATCTATCGGCTGTTTTGGATTATGGGAATATCAATAGCAGTTTTTGGCAGTAGCCTTTTATTCAATTTTTCTGCAAACTTGACCTATATCATATTTGTAATTATTAGCATTGTTGTTTTCATAAGTGCAAGCATAGCGGGGATTTTTATTATGTCAGCCATTCAACAGAATGTACCCGATGATATGTTAGGTCGTATAATGTCCTTTTATTCAGCAATAGTAAGTGTTGCTCTACCCATAGGAGTTTTGTTCCATGGCTTTCTATATGAAAAATTTATAAATTATCTTCCAGCTATAATGTTTTTAACCACAGCCGCAATATTAGTCGTAGGTTATATTGGTAAAAAAACTTATCGCCATTTATAGAACATCTTGGGGGAATATACGAAATTATATCAGTCAGCATAAAAGGCAAATCCAAGAAGCATAGAACAATTTGAAGTAGTCCGCCCAACGGGAAATAAAAAAACCGTTGTTTCGGCGGCTGAGTATTTATGCGCCTAAACACAATACAGGAGCCTTACGGCGGTTTTGAAAAAACAAATTTCAAACCGCCGTTTTCTTTTGAAAAATGAGAATACGGAGGGTGCGTTAAAGTCACCTTTTTTTGAGGACACGGCGGTGCCTTGGAGGTATTGCTGTGTCCATTTTCATATTTTATAGTCCCCGTAAGCTCCACCAGTTAAAAAAAGTTTAGCCCCTCCCCCGGAGCAGTCTGGCTATGGATATGAAAATAAACAGTACATAAATGAATATATTATTTCGTGCGTCTGCATGGCTTTATGTCATGCGGGCGTTTTTTGTTATCCGCACTTCGAGACAAAGTGTCCCGAGGTGCGGTGTAGCTCCCCGGGATGCCGTTCCCCACCGCCCCCGTTTCGGTCACACATCCACCCAACACCGAAACGGAGGTTTAATTATGACTACAATCAATCTGAAAGATTTTTATTATTGGTACACGCAGGATTAGTTTATTGAGGTTTCTGACGAGGTGGCCGAGGTATTTCTGGCTGATGCCCGTCACGAAATGGCTTACCAGCGGCGGCTTTCCCGGCACAAGGCGCAGTATTCTCTGGATTGTGAGGACGGGATTGAATATTCCGCCTGCCTGCATGAGCCCACGCCCCAGGAACTCTTGGAGCGGATGGAGCTGTTCTGCCGTCTGTGGAACGCCCTCAATTCTCTGCCGGAAATCCAGGGCCGGAGGATCGATGCCCACATCATCCTCGGAAAGAGCATCAAGGAAATTGCTGAGGCCGAGGGCGTACATGAGGAGTCTGTCCGGCAGTCCATCAAGCGTGGGCTTGAGCGCATGAAAAAAACTTTTTAATTTTTTCATTTTGCCCACTTGGAAATGAAGAAAAAATGTCTCGGTTTATGAGAGGAGGTTTTCTTTCTCCGCAGAACAACAGGAGCGGCCCCGAGCAACATACGGGGAGCCGGGCGGCGGGTGCGCTGTGACTTTCTCCACGGAGGAACGAGCGAACAACACCAGCGCCGCAAATGGGACAGCCAACCCAGGGCCACGATCCGCCGCAGGACAGGCTGGCCGCCTGTCCCTCCGGGCCGCCCTCTTGCCTGCGTGGGAGCGCCGCCCCGAATAAAGTTTGTCTTTGAACGGGTCAAGAAAATGAGGGCGGCGTTCCCTCAATTTTAGGAAAGCGAGGTACAGTCTATGAGTTACGATCCCGCAGAATTGGCGGCTCTGTTATCTGAACCGTGGAGCAACGGCGCTTGCCGTGGCTATGTAATTATGGCGATGGAGAACTGCGGCTTTGCCGACCAGGACATCCGCCGTATCATGGCCGAGCTCTATGAGCTGTTCGATTTTGTATCTTTGGATGAGGCTGAGGCCCATTATCAGAAAAGCCCCTATTGACTTCGAGACAAAATGTCCCGAGGTGGAGTGAGGCAAGAGGGCGGCACCGTTTGGGTGCCGTCCTCTTGCGTTTCCCCACTATGAGCGGGAGGCGATTTAACCCTGTTTTGGAGGAGGAGGTTTTACCGTGAGATTAACTGCACAGGAAATTGAACAAATGAAAAGCGTTGACATCGGCGCAGTAGATAAGGAAACCCTTGCAGACGCAAGCGGTTTTACTTTCGATCCGATGCTCCCCAAGGAAACCCGGGCCCAGCGTATGTTGGAGCATTTCAAAAATCCGTATTGTTTCCGTTTGGGCGATATGGTGATTAAGCTGGAGTTTGCGGACGAGGGGCCCTCCCTCCAGGAACTGCTCACCGCATTTTTTCTCCGGCAAAAAAGCGGGCTGTAACTTCGGTTGCGGCCCCTCTGCAACTTCGAGACAAAGTGTCCCATACAAAGGCATCCTTGTTGTCCCTCCCCAGCAGAGGTATAATATAGATGTAATGTGATAGGGAAGGAGGACAAATGGCAAGAACAGCAAACCGGGGGACAATAAGCGCCAGCGCCCCTACTTCATACAATGCAATGCGCTGGAGGCTGGGTAAATATATCCGGCTCTCCAAAGAAGATTTACTCCGTGGCCGGGACGAAAGCAACAGCGTTATCAACCAGCGGCGGCTTTTGGAACAATACCACCAGACCCATCTGGACGAGTTCCATGACGGAACCGAACAGGATGTGTATGTGGATGACGGCAAAACCGGGACGGATACTGACCGTGAAGATTTCCAGCGGCTCCTGGCCGATGTGTATAGCGGCAGGATCAACTGTGTGATTGTCAAAGACCTGTCCCGCCTTTCCCGTAACTATACCGATGCCGGGAACCTGATTGAAAATCTTTTTGTCCGGCTGAATGTACGGTTTATCAGCTTGGCGGAGGGTGTGGACAGCTACCGCAACCCGGACAGCGTATCAAACATTATCGTGCCGATCACGAATGTAATGAACGATCAATACTGCTACCAGACCTCAAAGAAAATCCGGCAGGTATTTGATATGAAACGCCGCAACGGTGAGTTTATCGGCTCGTATGCCCCCTATGGCTATGTGAAAGACCCGAATGACAAACACGCCTTGTTGGTTGATCCCGAGGCCGCCGAAGTGGTAAAAAGCATTTTTGCTTTGTTCCTGTCCGGCATGAACAAACGGGGGATCACCTATTACTTGAACGACCACGGGACACTTTGTCCCACAGCCTATAAGCAACAGCAAGGGCTCAAGTACAACGCCCCCAACGCCCAGGGCAATCCTATGTGGAGCACGATCACCATAGACACGATCTTAAAAAACCGTGTTTATGTGGGGGATATGGTACAAGGCCGCCAGCGGGTGAAAAGCTATAAAATCCACATTCAAGAAAAAGTGCCAGAGGAAGAATGGTTTATCGTGGAGAATACCCACGAGGCCATTATAGACCGGGAAACCTTTGCAAAGGTGCAGAGCCTCCTCAAACGGGATACCCGCACCGCTCCAAAAGCTAAACAGCTTTACCTGTTCAGTGGTTTTCTGAAATGTGCCGATTGTGGCCGGGCGATGTCCCGGATCGCATCCAAAGGGATTTATGTATATTATCAATGCGGGACTTATAAAAGCCTGTCAAAAAAGGCTTGCACCATGCACTCGATTAAAAGTGACCGACTTGAGGCTGGAGTGCTGTTTGCGATCCAGCAACAGGTGCATCTGGCACTTACCTATTCCGAGTTTGTTGCCCGTATCAACTCCGCACCTCTGAAAAAGAGCAAGTCAAAGCGGCTGGAAGATACCATCGCTGCAAAAGAAAAAGAGCTTGCTAAAATCATGCGATACAAGCAGGCCCTTTATCAAGACTGGAAAGACGGGGAAATTACCCGCAACGATTACCGCCACATGAGCGAGGACTATGAACAGCAGATTGAGTCCCTCACACGCATTATGCAAACGCTGACGGCGGAGCAGGAGCAACTGGAAAATGGTGTAGATGCGGAAAGCCCATGCCTTACCGCATTTCTCAAATACCGGAACATTGACAAGCTGACACGGGAAATTTTAGGCGAGCTGATCGACCACATTAAGGTTTACGAGGGCGGCAATATCAGCGTGAAATTCAAATACGCTGACGAGTTCCGCCGTATAGCAGAATATATTGAGCTCAATTCCCCTATGATTACGGGGGCCGCTGGCTGACCCCCTAACCTAAAACAATTCCGTTTGCTTGTTTTCCTAATATATAACGCCCATATGTTGATACTCTTAATCTGATGCCCAGGCTTCTGAACCAGATCAGGAGTATGGCGGCTTTTGATAATCCCATATTTTATAAGAACAAACGATTAGGTTATTCAAACTATAATAATTTCAGCTCTGTGTATATGGGAAAAGATGTGGATGGCTACATCGCTATTCCCCGTGGCCTGAGAGAAAATCTGGTTTTGTCCGCAAAAGAAGCAGGGATTGAATATGAAATAGAAGATCAAAGAGAAAAGGGAAGACCAATCCGGGTATCCTTTCGTGGAGATTTAAAAACACAGCAGGATCTGGCAGCGCACAGACTTCTTGCGCAGGATCATGGCATTTTAAGCGCAGCTACCGCGTTCGGCAAAACGGTGGTCTGCAGTTATCTGATATCAAAACGAAAAGTGAATACTCTCATCCTGCTGCAAAGTAAGGATCTGCTGGAACAGTGGGTAGAAGAACTGAATAAGTTTCTGATAATAGATGAAGAACCGCCTCTTTATAAAACGAAAACGGGGCGTGAGAAAAGAAGACACAGCGCGATTGGAATCTTATCTGGAAATAAGGATGCTCTTACCGGAATCATTGATGTGGCTATGGTTGGCTCGATGTACAGCAAAGGGAAATTCAATAAACAAATCAACTCCTATGGAATGGTCATTATGGATGAATGCCATCACGCAGGTTCTGCAACTGCAGTTGGAGTTTTGCAAAAAATAAATGCAAGATATGTTTATGGTGTAACCGCAACTCCAAAGCGGGGCGATAATTTGGAAAAGATTATCCATATGCTGCTGGGGCCGATCAGGCACAGCTATACCGCAAAAGAACGGGCTGTGGAGCAGGGAATCGGTCATTATGTGTATCCGAGATATACAAGGGTGATGGATACAAGAGAGAACAGAGAAGATATCAATGCCGCTTATACATTGATTAGCAATAGTGCAGTAAGGAATGATATGATTCTTGAAGATACAAGAGCCTGTGTTAAGGATGGAAGAACGCCGGTTATTCTGACCAAATATAAGGAACAGGCGAAATATTTGTATGAGAATTTACAGAAGGATGCAGACCATGTGTTTCTCTTTTATGGAGATAACAGTGATAAAGAGAATTCATCCATAAGGCAATCTCTGAAAGCGGTTTCAAAGGATGAGAGCCTGATTTTGGTGGCAACAGGACAAAAGATCGGTGAGGGATTCGATTATCCAAGACTTGATACCCTTATGTTGACGGCCCCGGTATCCTTTGAGGGAAGGCTGGAGCAGTATATTGGGAGGTTAAACCGTGATTATGAGGGAAAGGCGGAAGCGGTTGTCTATGACTATATCGATTCTCATATCCGGGTTTTTGACAATATGTATATAAAGAGGCTTCGCACCTATAAGAGGACAGGATTTGAGCTGATTACAAACGGTGTTTTGGCAAAGCAGAGTGTGAATGCGATTTATGACAGCGGCAGCTATATGGATGTATTTGAACAGGATATCGTAGAATCCGAGAGACAGATCATGGTGTCAAGCCCGGAGATTACCAGAGACAAGGTAGAACGGTTCCTGTATCTTGTGAAAGCAAGGCAAGAAGCGGGCTGTAAAGTTACAGTGATAACAACAGAACCGCAGAATATTGCGTATGGCAGTCCGGAATTTTGCCAAAGGCTTATTGATACCATGTTGGAAAGCGGTATTCATGTTATCATAAAGGAAGAGGTGGAAGAGCACTTTGCTGTCCTGGATGATGAACTTGTCTGGCATGGCGGAATGAATCTCCTTGGCAAAGAGGATATATGGGACAATTTGATGAGGGTACGGTCAGCTCAGATAGCAGCAGAATTATTGGAAATAGCCCTGAAAAAGGAATGAAAAAAGGTCATTATTATGCGGAAGGGATTTTGGAGCCAGTAATCGTATCCCGTAAAGAGAATAAGAGTTTGGTTATTATATCAGAATCAGAGCACAATGAATTTAGAAAAGGCCAAAATGTCTGCGTCATCTGTCCCGTCTGGCCTGCCAGGTGCGCCGGATGAATCTGTTAAGGAGGAGGGAGCCGTTATGAGAGAATCAGGAGGAATCAAACAATTTGTTCTGCCTGCCATGATGTGGCTGATTTTTGAGGCGGTGGCCGTTGCGCTCTGGCTTTTGACGGGAGAGCGGTTTTATGTATTCAATTTCAGCTATATCGGGACGTCCGTCGCGGCGGGAATACTTTTATTTCAGCTTCGGTATCAGCACGCGCGCAGGGTCGCGCAGTTTCTGGTCGGGACCTATATGCTGGTCTATCTTGGCCTGATCTGCAGGGAAAATATGCAGATTGAGGGATTCTGGTACTATCTGTTTACCGGTGTTTTTGAGGCGGCGACCATTCACTATGCTGTGGCAAAGATAGCCGGCCCCCTGGTTTTCGGGCGGGGGTGGTGCGGGTACGCCTGCTGGACGGCCATGATTCTTGATCTGCTTCCGTATAAAATGATGCAGCGCCCCAGGAAGGAATGGGGGTGGGTGAGGTATCTTACCTTTGCGCTGTCATTCCTGTTTGTCAGCGCTTTATTTCTGGCGGGGGTGAACGATATGGAGCGGATGATGTTCCTGTCATTCCTGATCGGCAATGCTCTGTATTACATCATTGGGATTGCGCTGGCCTTTGCGCTGAAGGATAACCGCGCGTTTTGTAAATATATATGTCCCGTGGCGGTGTTTTTGAAGCCCATGTCGTATTTTTCTCTGCTGCGCGTGAAATGTGATGAGAGTAAATGTATTTCCTGCGGCAGGTGCAGGCGGGTTTGCCCGATGGATGTTGACATGACGGATCCTTCAAGGAAACGCAAAAACGGGACGGAATGTATTTTGTGCCATGAGTGTGTGAAAGCGTGTCCTGAAAAGGCGTTATAGGAGGAGACAGACAATGAGGATCACCGGATACCGGCCGGCTGACTGCAGGGAGCTGGCAGACTTGTTTTATGATACCGTACATACGATCAACGCTAGAGCGTGTTTGAAACATCATTCCCGCCATCTGCACGCCCCACTTTGCGGCATATTTGAGCCAAATTCACTTAACGCAGCCCACTGCGCCGCGTTCATTTGGCCCAAATCTCCCACAAAGCGGAACGCACATCTGGCAGAAAGCATTTTTCAAACACGCTCTAGGGATTATACAGAGGAGCAGTTGGACGCCTGGGCAGACGGGGCGATGGATCTGGAACGATGGAATCAGTCATTTCTGGGACATTACAGCATCGTTGCCAGAAGCGGCGGCGTGATAACAGGCTTTGGCGACATAGATAAAACAGGGTATCTTGACCGGCTGTATGTCCATAAGGATTATCAGGGCAAAGGCGTTGCGGCTGCTATCTGCGATAAGCTGGAGGAGATGGCTCAGGGGAAGATCGTGACGCATGCCTCCATTACGGCGCGGCCGTTTTTTGAAAAAAGAGGGTACAGGACCGTAAAAGAGCAGCGGGTGGAACGCCGGGGCGTGCTTCTTACAAATTTTGTTATGGAGAAGCACGTGATAAAGGCATAACAGGCGCCGGACCGGGGCGGGAGGAAATGGTTCTTCGCTCCTGCCGCAGGCAGTTGTCTTCTGAGGCGCTCTGGAGGATACCTTTATGCTCCGCTGCGAGCGGTTGTGGCGCCCGAAAGGGGATGCGGACTGCGCAGCCACATCTTCACAGCGGGAATGAATCTGCTGCTTTTGTCTTTCTCAATTTGCCGTCTGACAGTACAAAGCGGATTGTAGATTCTCTTGCGATGACACGGGACTCTAATTCATACATACATGGCTCGGTGTTATTGTTTATCTGATCCAGCAGGATTTCGACAGATTTTTTCCCAATCTCATCCAGGGGCTGTGCCAGAGCGGTGAGCTTGGGGTTGATTTCCTTGGCCAGCAGGGAATTATCGAAGCCGGCGATAGCGATGTCCTGTGGAATTGCATACCCCAGCTCACGGAAAGCAGTGATGGCTTCACAGGCAGTGATGTCATCGTTTGCCAGATATGCCTCGCAGTGCAGTCCTGAACGTTCTGCGTATTGCTTTACCAGCTTATAGACCAGGCTGGCGTTCATATTCTCCGGCGCCGGACATTCGATCACATCGGTCAGATTTATCTGGTTGGCAGACAGATATTGCTGAAAACCGGCGTATTTCAGGGCGGAGGTGGATTCCCTGGTGGGGCCGATATATCCTATTTTCTGAAACCCCATATTCAAAAAATGCCTGGCGATCTGTTGGCCTCCGTTATAATGGGAGATATATACGCTGCTGAATCCTTCCATCTGTTTGGTGATCATCACTGCCGGAACCTGCAGGCGCTGATAGGCAGGCAGGCTCCGCTTCGTAGAAACCGGGACGGCGATCACACCATCCACTTTACGCTGGCGGAGCTGGGCGAGAATATTTTTTTCTTTGTCCAGACTGCGGTGTGTATTGCAGATAATCACACTGTACCCCTCATAGAATGCCTGGTTTTCTATGGATTCTATAATTTCACTGAAAAAAGGGTAGGCAATCTCCGGAACCAGCAGGCCAATGATGTTCGTCCGGTTTCCTGCCAGGCTTTGGGCAATGAGATTAGGTTCATAATCCAGTTCTTTGACCCAGTAAAGCACCTTTTGCCGCGTCTCTGCCTTCACGGAAGGGTGGTTAGAGAGAACTCTGGAGACAGTGACTCTGGAGACTCCTGCTTTGTCGGCGATATCCTGCATACTGACCACGGTAATATCTCCTTTCTTCATGGGCGGTTTATGGTTGTGCCAGACCATTTCTGACACGGAATTTTGTCATATTTGCAATCTGTATAGGGATATTTTATTCCAGACTACTGCCGTTGTCAAGAATGGAAGAGCCACCCAGGAAGGGTGGCTTTCTCTAGAGTGTGTCTGAGTGTGATGTAAATCAGTCAGATCTTTGTGCAGGCACATCAGGCAGAAAGCATGTTTCAGACACGCTCTGAACAAGCGCTGCTGATGTCAGAACCGCTGTCCGCAGAAATAAATGGAACGCAGTATTATACTTTCAGGCGCATCAGTTGGTCGCCTGGCATGAGCTGACCGGAGGCTGCCGCTTCGACAGATGCCAGATCATCGGAATTCGTAACGGCTACCATAATGATGGAAGGATGACCGGCCGCCTTGATTTTTTTCAAATCCATAGTCAGGAGAAGGTCGCCTTTTTTTACGGTCTGCCCTTCTTTGACGTAGCTTTTAAAGCCATCCCCTTTCATTTCCACGGTATCTATGCCCACATGGATGAGCAATTCTACACCTTCTGCCTCAATACCTACAGCATGCAATGTATCGGCAAGCTGGCTGATGGTGCCGTCCATAGGGGAATAGACATTTCCCGCCTCCGGATTGATGCCGCAGCATATTCCAAGGACACCCTGGGAAAATGTCGGGTCGGGAATTTCTTCCATGGGAACGAAGGTTCCCTGAGCTACAGCGCCCACCACATCCGGAAAGGGGATTGGAGCAGGGGCCGGAGCCTCTTTTTTAGTTGCTTTGGCGCTGTCGGCTTCCATGACCTCCGGAGGTACTGCGAAGAACCAGCACAGGCAGAACGCGCTGGCGAAGGTAGCGAGGGCAAGCGCCGCATACATGGCCAACTGGGAAGGAGAGTATATGTACAGCAGCAGGCCGGGAATGGTGGTTATGCCGTTGCCGGTACCTTTCATGCCAAGCAGCATGGCGATCATACCGGCTATGCCATTGATGGAACAGCTCAGGAGAAATGGCTTCATGCCATAACGCAGGATGACGCCGAACAGGGCGGGTTCACCGATACCCAGCAGGGCAGATACGGTAGCGCTGGGACCGATGGCGCGGATTTCTTTTTTCCTGGCTTTTACAGAGATGGCGAGACATACGCCGGCAGAGGAAAAGCCGCACATACATAAAATCGCATTGAAAGGGTTAAAACCAGTGCTGGCCAATAAGCTGATTTCCAACATATTGAAGATATGATGGACGCCTGTAAGGGTGATGATGGACCAGAAGAAGCCGACTACCAGACCACCGATGCCCAGGGGAAGCTCGAGCGCATGCTCTACGATGACTAACAGGATATTTTCCAGCGCGTGCAGGAGCAGCCCGATTACCAGCAGGGAGAGAACCAGCATAACAAACAGTACCAGAAAGGGCGTGATCATAAAGTCAAAAACTGCCGGAACTGTTTTCCGCAGCTTCTTTTCCAGCTTACTGCCTATCACACCGGCTACAAAGGCGGGCAGAATGCTTCCCTGATAACCAACGATAGGAATAAAGCCCAGAAGCATAAGGGGCGTTACGCCGCTGGAGAGGTCTGCCACAGAGTAGGCATTTGGCAGGGAGCCGTTCACCAGCATCAGTCCCAGAATCAGCCCCAGCACAGGAGAACCGCCGAATACGCGGAACGTGGACCAGCACACAATCGCGGGCAGAAAAGCAAACGTAGTACATCGTTCATAAAGCAACTCATAATATTTGTATTGCTTTATCAACGGATTATCAATAAATGGCGTAAATGCAAAACTATGAGCTATTTATTGTCTGCTATAGTAGTGCCGGAGAGCACATCTACCAGGACCTGGAAGGTTTGCGGAATATCAGCGCCGCTCATACCGAATAGAGCCAGGAAGTTGTCATTCAGTAAAGCGCCCTTTAAACCAAGGAACAGACCGGTGGCTACCAGGGCAGGGATGACCGGGACAAATACATCTCCAAACGTACGGATAGCTTTTTGCACCTGATTTTTGCCATCCATTTTTGCTTCCTTTGCTTCACTTGCAGTGGTCTCGGCAATACCCAGTTGAATGATTTGCTCATAGACCCGGTTGACATGGCCGGTACCGAAGATGATCTGGTACTGTCCGGCTGTGAAAAAGGTTCCTTTCACTGCATCGATTTCGCCAACGGTTTCATCGTCAGCCAGAGAGAGGTCTGCGACAATGAGACGCAGGCGGGTTGCACAATGGGCGGCAGATTTGATGTTCTCCGACCCGCCGACGGCCTGAATGACTTCTTTAGCTATCTTTGCATAATCGTAGTTCATAGTTTTTATCATTCCTTTCGCTTCGCTCAAGGCACAAACAAGACATGAAAAAGCTTGTTGTGTCCCCCCCTCCATTTTGTTTATAATAGCCTTAGCAACGCTTAACAAGGGCACACAAGCCGTTATATAAGGCGCAGATTATAAAAGCGTTCAGATTTTCCACTCAAAAGAGACTCGGTCGTTGGTAGCCTGGACTTGAGAGAGAATAATGTCCGTCACCCTCCGCCGGTCGTCAAAATCAATCGTGTCCCAGTTGTCCAGGTGGGCAGACAGAAACTCAACTTTCTGCGGGGAAATCGTTTCAGCGTTCAGTGCTGCAATTTCCTTGATAAGCCGTTGCCGGTTGGCGTCCAGCGCCTCGATTTTGCCGTTGGCATAGGACAGCAGAACCGCATTAGCTCCGGTCAGGGTATTCAGCAGTTTTTCAATTTCATCCTCCACTTGGGCCAACTCCACATTCAAAGCGGTCAGTTTGGGATTGACAGTCGTTGCCTTGGCGGTCAGGGTTTGAAATTCGGAGAGCTTCTTTACCATTTCTCCATAGACGAATTGTTCAAACTCCGCCGTCCGAAGCGTTCCGCAGCCCGCACAGCTTTTGTTGTCGGCCCGCTTGGAGCAGCGAAGATACTGCGTCCCCGTCGGATTACCTACGCTCATAAGGGCATATCCACATCGCCCGCACTTGATTTTCCCGGCCAGCCAGGTATTCCGCGCTTTTCGCCCACCCTGGAATGTGATATTTGCCAGCAGCTTTTTCCGACACCGCAGCCATGTATCAGCGGGGACAATACCCTCACTGGGGGCCAGCACAAGGATTTGCCCGCGCAGGTCCTTGTTTTTTCGCTCCTGCACGTCCCGGCCCTGGTAGAGATAGCAGCCGTTTGTCCCGGCGAAGTCTGCCGCATCGTTGACCACCACTGCGCCTTGACCCTTGAAAAACTCATACAGTTCCAGGTCCGCCTGGGCGTAAATTGGATTGCGGAGTAGTTGAGAAATAAAGCCCCGTTTCAACTCCTTGCCGTAAATCAGAATGTTATTTTCCGCAAAGTACCGGGCAATATCTCCGAACGACGTAGACGGCTCGGCGTACATCTCGAACATCAGCCGGGCGATGTTTGCTGTGGCAGGGTCCGGGATCATCATTTTCGTGCGGATGCCTTGAATGGTAGTAGGCTCCAGCTTGAAGCCGAACGGAGCGGCACCGCTCATGTGGAAACCACGCTGGCACCGGGAATAGTAAGCGTCGGTCACCCGCTTCTGGATTGTCTCGCGTTCCAGTTGGGCAAACACAATGCAGATGTTCAGCATGGCCCGGCCCATTGGCGTGGAGGTATCAAACTTTTCCGTGGAGGAAACGAACTCCACGTTGTATTCCTGGAACAACTCCATCATGGTGGCGAAGTCCAGAATGGAGCGGCTGATACGGTCCAACTTGTAAACCACCACCCGGCGAATTAAGCCTTGTCGAATGTCGGCTAAAAGCTCCTGGAATTTTGGCCTGTCCGTATTCTTCCCGGAATAGCCCTTATCTTGATAATCCTTGTGGTTCCCACCCCTTAACTCGTACTTGCAAAACTCGATTTGACTTTCAATACTGATACTGTCCTTGCGGTCCACAGACTGTCTGGCGTAGATCGCGTCGATACGGTTTTCCATGATAGCTCCTTTCCTGTCGGGAAATGGAGCTGTCAACCTTTACAAATATATTATACCAAAGACAGCCCCAAGGCACAAGGATGTGGGAAAACGCAGAAAGACAGCACCAGAAAAGTGCTGTCTTTCAACCTTGCCCCACCTCTGGTCACGGTGACCAGAAGCCCAGCGAGGATAACTCCATTTCAATCTATAATTGCGCCGTATTTGCCACGCGCCCCGGCACAGGGGAGCACCCCAGGCCGCCGGTGGCTCCGGCTGTCATAACTCCGCAGTAATGCGAAGCTCCCCCGCAAGTCCATGGGAGGGCGTGAGCAAGTTTCATTATCTCCTGCGCTGTCGTCGCGCCCGGCTTGCCAGAGCCGGGTCAAAGGTTCGCGCTGATCGCTCGGCCCGCTTCTGTCACCTCCTCAAGCGGGCTGTCCTGGCGGTGCGCCTTTCGTCGCTATTCACGCAGGTTTTGTGCCTGGAATACTGTATATTCAGTTGTCCTTGAAAGAGTGTATAAGCCTCCTTACCTATCAGGCGGAAAAAGGGCCGTTTGTTGCTCCCTACCTGTAAAAATTTTTCAGAATTTCAGAGAGATTTTTCAAGCCTCGGCGGATACTGTCGCAAATGGAGCTTTCCACCACATTTTCGGCCCTGGCAATCTCGGATTTTTTCTTGCCCAGAATGTAGTGGGCGTACACTCTCCGGGCCTGGATGGGCGGGAGCTGGTCAAGGGCGGCATAGAGGATAGAGCGGTTTTCCTGGTTCAGAATGATCTCCTCCGGGGTCAGGGGCGGAAACATCACATCCGGCTCAAAGCCAGGGTCAACGTCCAGGGAGCACTCGTTATGCTCCCGCTTGCGGCGTTTGTAGCTGTCACACTGACGGCCCCCGGTGGAGAGAACGACGGCGATTTCGTCGGAGACTTCCAGGGTGATATTTTCGGTCAGGTGGGGATAGTAGCGGTTTAATTTGATGGTTGTCATAAGTAACCTCCATTTCGATGTTGGCGGAAAGGGACAGATCGAAATGGAGGGGCGGGGAGCGGCAGCAATCCTCTGGACACGGTGACCAGAAGTTCCAGAACAGAAACACGTCCGCATGACGCAAGGCCATACGGACGTGTCGGGGCGACTGAATATTACAATTTTCGCGGTTAGGGATAGGGCTACCCGTCAGAGGGGGAGGGCTTTTTTTAACAGGTCAGGGGGACGGGAAATATAGAAAGACACGACGTAACCTCCTAATCGGTTGCCGTATCTTTCTAAATGAAAGAGCCGATAACCGCATTTTACATCTGCGTGTTATCGGCTCTGCGTCTGTGCGTCTGGCTCTGTGATAACAGAAACATTGAATTTTTCTACATGAATAAGCGTTTCTTTCCGGCATTTGGGGCAGAACAAGGGGAAGTTTATCAGCTGCGTATCGGAACGCATTTTGATACGGGTCTTACTGCCGCACACAGGGCATAGCAGCCATTCAAAACTCCCCTTGGCGGTATCACTGTTCATCTTTCCTGCCGCCGCTTTCGTGGCGCAGTACAACGCTGCTGATAATGCCGAGGCCACCCAGCACAGCGCACCACTTGGACGGGAACACAACGCCCGCCACGACCAGGCCAACGCCGACAGCGAAATTGCACACCGAGGCCGCTTTCAGCGTTTTCTTTTTGGGGTTAGGGAGCGATACCGAAATCCCCAGCTTTTCATTCAGCTTTTCGCAGGCGTGATTGACTTCTTTTACCATTGTCTTACCTCCTGAAAATCAGTTGTATGCCATGATTGGCTATGAGCAGTACGCCGACACAAATCAAAATCCATGCAAGCGTGTTCTTCTCTTTCCCTTTTCTCTTATTCAAGAACAGGAAAAGCACCCCCACGACCGTAATGCAGATGCCGACAATCAGCGAAACGATTGAGATAATCTGCATCGTTTCCGCACCGGGAACGGGGATAAAGCTGGGAATGGGATAATTCATATAGCCGCCTCCTTTCTGTCAGTTGCTCAAATCAGAAGAAACCATTTTGCGGACAGTGATTGCGGAAAAGCCCGCACCGATCACGCCAAACACGATAGCCGCAATCGGAATGGACATCAGTCCCGCGCCGCTGCCCTGGGAATTGGAAACGATGGCGGCGATTGCAAAAGATGAAACGATGGTCGCAATCGTGGACTTCTTTATCATGCCGATATAGAGCGGGAGCAGACCCAGCAGAACAGCCGACAAAGCTGTGATGGCTTGTGTCATCAGATTTGCGGGGCTGACGGTGACAAAGAGGAAATACTTGCTTGCAAGGGACAAGCTGGCAAATTGAAAAACGCCGGACAGCTCGTGAAACAGGAGCATGACGCCGCATATCAAAATGATTTTCACAGCAATCAATTTTCCGCGCTGGACAGGATAGGTAAAGAGCAGGTTTATCGTTTTGTTTCGGTATTCTTCCACGATAAATACTGAAATCAAGACTGCCTCCCAAACAATCAGCGTAGCCCGCACAAGCATGATTGCCAGCGTCAATGTATCCAACTGCGCGGGCGGCAGGCCGGTCACAGCGACCCCGCTGCCTGCCTTCAAGAGCGAGGATGTAAACGCACTCAACAGGGCAATCACGATATTTGCGGCCAGCAGTCCGATGAAATGTGATTTGAGAGAAACCCTTTTCAATTCCAGCTTAATGAGGTTTAGCACCGTTTTTACTCCCTCCCAGCAATTCCAGATAGTAGGTTTCAAGGTTCATGCCCTTTTTCACAATCTCCGCCATGGATATTTCCGCAAGCATGGAGCCGTGGTCTATGATACCGATGGTGTCCGCAATTTTGGATAGTTCGTCCAGGATATGACTGGAGATTAAAATGCTTGTGTGGTACTCCCGGTTGATTTGCCGGAGAAGTTCCCGGACTTCAAGAATACCCTGGGGGTCTAAACCGTTGATTGGTTCGTCCAGAATGAGCAGCTCCGGCCTTGTCAGAAAGGCCCTTGCGAGGGCAAGCCGCTGTTTCATACCCAAAGAAAACTTCCCCACCGCCTTACCGCCTGTGTCCGAGAGGCCCAGCATCGCCAGCGTTTCCCCGATACGTTCATGGCCTGCGCCCATGTAGTCGCAATGCAGCTCCAGATTTTCGCGGGCGCTTAAATGCTGATAAAAAACAGGGCTTTCGATGAGGCTCCCAATCCGGGAGAAAACAGGGTGGTTTCCCTTTTCAACACGCTCCCCCAAAAGGGTAATCGTTCCGGTGTCCGGGGTGATGATGTGATAGAGGGTTTTCATCAGCGAGGTTTTCCCTGCGCCGTTTGCGCCTAAAAATCCGTAAATCTCGCCCTGTTTCACACTCATAGTTATATCGTTCAGTATGGGGCTGCCGTCAATGGTCTTGGACAGGTGGCGGGCTTCAACTGCATAGGTCATGCCTGCGCCGCCTCCCTGGATTGGTTCAGACGCTTGAAAATCAGCGTGACCCGGTAGGCAAGGCCCACAAGGGAATACTGCGAGCTGCCCAGGTAGGGGTGGGTGAGGGAGGACACCAGTTCCCAGCCCTCTTTGCCCCAGCGGTTTAATTGCGCAGTCAGCGCGTCCTGGGAGTGTTCCATGTCCTTACAGTCCACAGTGACGGTTTTGTACTCGAATGTTTCCATGAAAGCTCCTTTACTCAAAGATACTGCTTACAAGAATATCCGCCATACGGTCAAAGACGGCGAAATAGTCACAGGTAACAGCAAGCGTTTCCTTTGCGTTGATCGTTGACAGCAGCGCACTCAAAATCCCGTATGCCTGGGACGGTTCAATCTTCAAGGTGAGGTCTGCGGCCTGGACAGCCTGCTTGAAAAATTCAAAGCTGTCAAACTTGATTTTTTGAATGGTTTCCTCTGGGAGCTTTGTCACAAAAGACTGAAAATCCGGTGTGTTGACATTATACAAAAATGGCTTGCTGTCATACTCCCGGAACAGTTCTTTCATGGACTGAGCAAACCCCTCCTTGGTTTGACTGCTCCTGTTGATGGCAAGGACTTTCTCGGTCAGCCTCTTTTCGATGCGCTCAATGGTTTCCGAAAACAAATCTTCTTTTGTGGGGTATAGCGTGTAAAATGTGCCGATGGAGATGCCTGCATTGTCACACAGATTTTTGATGCTGGTCTTTTTGTAACCGTGTGCAATCCAGCACTCCTCGCACAGTTCCCCCAGCCTCTTTCGGATTGCCTTTCTATCGGCGTCTGAAAGAACGGGTTTTGATGGCATAGATCTTTTCTCCTTTCTTACGATTTTGCATTACGAATATTCGTTATTTATGTTCGCAATATGGATTGTAACATTTCCTCTTGCCTATGTCAAGGGAAGATTATTGCATAGCAAAATCGCTGTTCCTATTTTTGGCTGCATTTCCAGTGAACACACTCTTGGCAAGCAGGGCAAGTGTATAACACTTGCGATTTTCGCCTTGCGAAAATGCTTGTTGGGGTGCCCCCAAACCCGCCGGAAGCTTCTGGTCACCGTGACCAGAAGCTCCCCTGTCTGCGGCCCCGTCGCTGGTGCATCTGGGCCTTACGCGCTTACAGCGCCACTACCTCCGAAAGTCTCTCCAGCAGTTCGGAGAGCGGTTCCCACAAATCCATATAATCTTTTTGCAGCGCTTTGATTTCGTCGGGGTAAACTCCGCCTTGGGTATTTACCCGGACAGCAATCTGATTGAGATTATTTGCACACCGCCTTTGCAAGGAAGCGATTTCCTTAACGGGAGCAAGGTCAACATGGAGTACATAGCCGTTAAGGGCCATTTTCCGCATATAGGCCGAAAGATTGCGGATACCCACATCCGCCATACGCTCCCGGATTTTTACCTGTTCATCCTGGGACAGCCAAACACAAACCGATGTACTCCGAATACGTTTCTTTCCTGCAACGACTGTTGACTGACTTTTAGGGCCGCAAAGTGCTGATTTTTTACCGTTCATAGATACCTCCCATAAATTCAAATGTTGATAGTATTTCGTTAAATCGGGGGTGGGGAATGATACTATACCAACCCCCATAAAATCAGGGCCGGAAACCCTTGCGGGGCAAGGCTTTGAAACTGCTAATTGTCCACATATCAGGCGTGAAAAGACAGCGGTTTGAGGGGAAGCGGTTCGACCCTATTCCCCCGCCCTTTCCCTATCCAGGGAAAGGGGGCGGCTCTGGAGGATATATCCCCCGTCGCGCCTTGGGCGGTAGCACAACCGGGACAGCCAGTCAAGGGTGCGGAGCACCGCCGCGCAGCGGCGGCTTTGCCCTTGACAGGCTGCCCCGGTTGTGCTATGGGTGGCGCGGCGACGGGGGATAATCCAGCAGAGCCTCCGTGGACGGAACGAGGAGAATAGGCGGGGTGCTTCTGGTCACAGTGACCAGAAGCCAGACAAAAACACCGCTCCGTTTTTTAGCGGAAGCGGTGTTTT
Organism: Clostridiaceae bacterium; assembly: GCA_009911305.1. Taxonomy (GTDB): domain Bacteria; phylum Bacillota; class Clostridia; order Lachnospirales; family Lachnospiraceae; genus Otoolea. Next base: position 40,735 of record QXXC01000034.1, read on the forward strand.
GTGTAAGGTTGACAGCCCATTTTATTTGTTGTGTTTCTGTATGCTCTTGTTAAGGGAAGATAGGAATAGCAATACACTACAGAGCACGGAAGGAGGAGTGGCGAATTTATTTCGACCCCGTATAGTTATAT
>QXXC01000035.1 GCA_009911305.1 Clostridiaceae bacterium
AAGGCTTAACCAGAAGCCTTTTGTCTTAAGAATTTTCAGGGTTTTACATACTGTTCAGTTTTCAAGGTTCTTGTCCGCTGTCTTTCGCAGCAACTTTTATAGTTTATCATAAGTTTTTCTGTTTGTCAACAGTTTTTTCTTATTTTTTCAAGTCGCTTTTTCGTTTCTTTTCGACAGCTTTATGATTTTATCATAACTTTCATAATGTGTCAAGCATTATTTTAAGTTATTTTTCTTTTCTGAAGCATCCTATAAATGCTTGATTTATCAATCATAAGGTATCCTCAGAAAAGGAACGGAGAAAGAGGGATTTGAACCCTCGCGCCGGTTGCCCGACCTACACCCTTAGCAGGGGCGCCTCTTCGGCCTCTTGAGTATTTCTCCGCAGTTCTTAAAAAGATATTTAATTCATCTGCAATACTTGTTTATCGCAGATGCAAGGATGATTATACTAGACATGATCTTTGTTGTCAAGCACATTTTTAATTATTTTCCATATTTTTTTCTCTGCAGTGTAACCCCTTATTATCAGGGACAAAGTTTGCAGCAGCCGTACAGAGAACGCCGGAAGCAGCGTAGAAAGCGTGGGTTTTGTTTGGATGATAGAAACTGGCTCCGGCGTCCCCTGTGCGGCTCTCTTTTTAGTGCTTATTCTTTAAAGCGTTACCCCCTGCTTAAATATCGCAATATCATGAAAGCCTGCTGCCTCTGCCTTCACCTTCTCCCCGGAGGCCACCTTTAACACATATTCAAACAGCGCCTTTGCCACCTCTTCACCCGATTTATCCTCAACCATTTCCCCTGCATTGAAGTCAATCCAGCCCGATTTATAACCCGCCAGCTTTGAGTTTGAGGAGATTTTCATGGTGGGCACGAGTGTCGCAAACGGGGTTCCCCGCCCGGTGGTGAACAGGACGATCTGAGCGCCTGATACGGCCAGGGCGGTGGAGGCTACCAGATCATTGCCGGGAGCGGACAGGAGGTTTAATCCTTTTTCTTTTACCCGCTCTGCATACTGCAGGACGCCGCATACCGGCGCCAAACCGGATTTCTGCGTGCAGCCCAGGGATTTGTCCTCCAGTGTGGAGATACCGCCTTTTTTGTTTCCGGGCGAAGGATTCTCGTAGATCGTCTGATCGTGGCGGATGAAGTAATTTTTGAAATCATTGATCAGGCTGACGGTCTTTTCAAAGGTTTCTTTATCCTTACAGCGGTTCATGAGAATTGTTTCGGCGCCGAACATTTCGGGGACTTCGGTCAGAATCGTTGTGCCGCCCTTGCTGATCAGGAGATCGGAAAATGCGCCGACTGTGGGGTTGGCCGTGATGCCGGACAGCCCGTCGGATCCGCCGCACTTCATGCCGATGATCAGCTCCGATGCGTCGCAGGGCTGTCTCTGATCCCCGGAGGCTGTCTCACAGATCTCTGCGATTAACCGCAGCGCCTCTTCTGTCTCATCTTCCACATCCTGGCACTGCAGGAATTTGATCCGGTCTGGATCATAGTCTCCGATGTAGTCCATAAGCACTGGTATATTGCTGTTTTCGCAGCCAAGGCCAAGCACCAGCACGCCGGCGGCGTTTGGGTGATGGATGATGTCTGCGAAAACTTTTCTTGTATTTTCCTGATCGTCTCCCATCTGGGAACAGCCGTAGGGGTGCGCGAAGGCTATGATGTCTTCCACTCCTCCTCCCAGGGAAAAGCGGGCCTTTGCGGCTGTCTCAATGGACTTTGCCACGGAATTGACGCAGCCGACTGTGGGAAGAATCCATATTTCGTTGCGCACGCCTGTTTTCCCGTCGGCCCGCTTATAGCCCATGAAGGAGGCGGGCTCTGTTTTTTCCAGAGAACATGGCTCGGGCTCGTATTTATATTCCAGCACGTCGCCGAGCGCAGTGCGCAGGTTATGGACGTGAACCCACGCGCCGGGAGCGATGTCTTCTTTGGCATATCCGATGCGAAAACCGTATTTTATGACCGGTTCGTCTTTTTTTATGGCGCAGAGCGCGAATTTGTGCCCCTGCGGGATCTCCTCTGTCAGAATAAGCTCCTTCTGATCCACGGAGAGCGCAAGGCCGGCGGCCAGAGGCTTTAGAGCCACGGCCACCTTATCATTTTGATTGATCCTTATAAAATCCTGCATATTAACCCTCTGCTGCAAGGATGGCGTCGTATGCCTTATCCATGCCTTCTGTCTGAATGATCTGAACCCATTTTTCAACGTCAGGTAACAAAGCGCTCAGATCCTCTCCCCAGTAGTCTTCCCTCTTTAAGATATCTGATACAGGAGCTGTTTTCATATACTGCATGATCTCCTCGCCGTCGTCTGATTCATCGGTTCGGTAGAATGAAATCAGGGCCGCAAGGGAGAATACGAGCGACTGCGGATATCTGCCGAACTGCTCTTTGTACTCCAGAATCGTGGGCAGAACTCTTGCCCTGAACTTGGATACGGAGTTGAGGGCAATGGATAAGAGCAGATGCCGGATAAACGGATTCGAGAAGCGTTCCAGCACGGCTGCCCCGAAGGCGCGGTTATCCTGCGTATCGCCGATGGTGGGGATGATCTCCTCAAAAATACACTTCTTTAAAAGAGCGGAAACCTTTTCATCTTTTAAGCATTCCCCGACCGTTTCGAGGCCGTAGAGGCGCGCGCCAAGAACCATGGAGGTGTGAGCGCCGTTTAAGATGCGCACCTTTCTCTTTTTGTACGGATCCACGTTGTCAGTCCAGACTACGTTATAGCCTGCCTTCTGCAGGGGAAGTTCATCCTCATGATGGCCCTGGATTACCCAGAGATGGAAGATCTCCGCAGTATCCATCATATTGTCCTGCTCTCCGATCCGTTCGCAAAGCGCGGCATGCTCGTCGCGCGGGAAGCCGGTCACGATGCGATCCACAAGTGTGGAGCAGAAATCGTTTTCTTCTCTCAGCCAGCGCTCGAAGTCTTCGCCGAGCTCCCACTGTTTCGCGTACTGTAAGCAGCATTTTAAAAGCTCCTCGCCGTTGTGGTCAATGAGCTCGCATGATAAGACGATAAAGCCTTTGAGTCCCAGCTTGAAGCGCTTGTACAGAAGCTGTGTCAGTTTTCCCGGAAATGATACGGCCGGGGCGTCGGTAAAGCGATTGTCAGGGACATATTCAATGCCTGCCTCGGTTGTATTGGAAACGATGAACCGGAAATCGGGATTTTCAGCCAGCTTCATATACGCGTCAAAATCCTCATATGGATTCACGCACCTGGAAATGATGTCAATATGTGTGTGATCATCGACCACCTGGCCATTATCGATCCCGCGCAGAAAGAGATTGTATTCGCAATTCTGCTTCATCAGCATCTCGCACATGCCCTTTGCTATGGGCTGCACGATGACCACAGAGCCGTCGAATAAGCCTTTATCCTTTAGTTTCTGGAAAAAATAATCGACAAAGCCGCGCAGAAAGCCGCCTTCGCCAAACTGAATGACATTTTCTTTTCCCGCCATAGCGTGTTCCTCCTTTAATTCACTTACAGGAATGACGGCAGAGGCGTCCGGTTGCAACGGAGCATCCTCTGCCGTAATGACTGCATGTTTCATTTTTAATAGAACAGATTTACCAGAAATGTGGTAAATGGTTCAAACCAGGTAAGAAGCAGAAGATTTACGGCCAGAAGGATATAGAATGGAATCGCTTCTTTGATAAATGCCGCTGTCTTACATTTTGTAATGGAGCATGTTACGAACATCAGTGTGCCCATCGGCGGTGATAATGCGCCGATTGCGTTGTTAAAGATATAGATCATCGCGAACTGAATCTCATTGATCCCATACTGCGCCGCGATCGGGGCGAGAAGAGGCACGAGGATGATCATGGACGCGTTTCCTTCTATAAACATACCCACCAGCAGAAGAAATATGTTTACAACAATCAGGAAAATATATTTGCTGTGGATATTGGCCAGCATCCACTCGGTCAGCATCTGCGGAACTCTCTCTTTTGTAAGAATCCAGGAGAAAACGGAGGCTGCGGAAACGATCAGCATGATCGAGGCCGTGGTCGCAACTGTTTCCTTTAAGCCCTGTATGATATCCGCGATGTGCATTTCCCTGTAAAGGAACCCTAAGAATGCTGCATAGAGGATCGCAACCGCTCCGGCTTCTGTGGCTGTAAAAATACCGATCCGGATGCCGCCGATGATGATGATCGGGAGCAGAAGAGGCAGGATAGCCGGTTTTAAGGACTTCCAGAAGCGGACTCCTGTCAGCTTTTCTGTGGACAGAATACCATAGCCGCGTTTTTTTGAAATGACGCCGACCAGGATCATCATGGTGATGCACAGAAGGCCTCCCACGCCAAAGCCGGAGATAAACAGCTTGCCAATCGATACATTTGCGATACATCCGTAGAGAATCATTGCGATTCCCGGCGGAATGAGAGGTGTAATCATGGATGAAGCCGCTGTCACCACGCTGGAAAACTCCAGGGAGAACCCCTTTTTTGTCATTTCCGGAACCATCATCTTTGACTCCATCGCCGCATCGGCGATATTCGAGCCGGAAAGGCCGCCCATAACGGTGGAAAGGAGAACGTTTACCTGCGCCAGCCCGCCCGGCAGGCGGCCGGTCACAACTTCGCAGAAATCCATGATTCGCTTTGTCACGCCTGTATAGTTCATAAAAATACCTGCGCATACAAAGAATGGGATCGCCATCAGCGATATCTTCTCCGTACCGATGATCGCCTGCTGGGCAAATACAACGGAATTGATATCCGGATTCATGACAAAGTAAACCATCGAGCCGCCGAGGACAGCGATATATACAGGCACCTTTAAGAACAAAAGGACGAGCATTACAACCGCCGCCAATACTAAAACATCACTCATTGCTGCTTGCCGCCTCCTTTGCCTCTGATTTTACGCCTTTGATCACACTGTAGAAATAACTGAGAATCATATCGATATAAGAAACGATCGCGATTCCATAGACTCCGGCGAAAGGAATCTTTAACATGCTTGTGGAACGTCCGCTCTTTATAAACACCTGGATAAAACCGATGCTTTGTACAAAGAGATATCCGATTACAACCACCACTACGACAGAAATCACGAGATCCATGATTTTCTGCAGCTTTTGAGGCATCATATCCACTATCATCTCAATTGCCACATGGTTTCCGGTCCGAAACGCCGCGCCGGCCGCTGCGAAAACAATCCATACCATGCAGGAGGTCTGCACTTCCTCAAGCCAGGTAAATGGGTTGCTGAAAATATAGCGCCATATAACGCCGGCAAAGGTAAGGACAATCAGAATGGCAAGGATGACAGAGGCAATCGCTATATCCAGATTCATGAGAATGGATACTGCCCTGTTCTGTTTCTTTTCCATACATCTCTCCTAATACTGGCGCCGTCAGGAGACGGGGATCTCCCTGCCGGCTCATTTTCCCGCGCCGCCCATTTTAAGGCCGGCGCGCGGACATTGAGCTTTTGGGGCGTCCCCGGCTTCCTTCCGGTACATTAAGCTGCGTTTTAATTTGCTCCCATGGCCTTTCTCACTGTGTCATAAAGACCGTCGGTCCATCCGAAATCCATCTCATAAAACGGCTGCGCCTTCTCCTTAAAGCCTGCCAGAACCTCTTCCGACGGCTCTACGACCGTCACGCCCTCGTCCTTCATCTTCTGCAGATAGTCGGCCTCAGCCGCCTGCTGAACCTCATTGTTGTACGCGCCGGCTTCCTCGGCTGTCTCAATCAGCCAGGTCTGCTGTTCCTCGGTCAGACTGTTGAACCAGTCGGCAGAACATACCCATGTTGTAAAGTTCTTTACATGTCCGTCAAGAATCAAATACTGCGCAACCTCGTGAAGCTTTCTCCCGTACAGGGTTGCAAGCGGGTTCTCGGCTCCGTCAATGGTCTTGGTCTGTAAGGCCTGGTATACATCGCCAAGCGCCATGCCTGTGGATGTTGCTCCCAGCACATCAAAGCCCTTGGACTGAATCTCATTGGACGGCACGCGGATCTTTAAGCCCTGCATGTCCTCCACCGTATTAACCGGTGTTGTCGTCAGAGTGTGCCTCTCACCGTAAATCCAGTTCGAGGCAAGGATCTTAAGGCCCTTTTCCTCCAGCTTCGCGCACTGTTCCTTATACCAGTCAGACTCGACCAGCGTCCAGCACTGATCCCAACTGTCGAACAAAAACGGCCCAAACACGATACCAAAATCCGGTACCCCGTAATCCGCATAGAATGCGCCGTCAGCCAGTGTGCATACATTCTCTCCCAAAAGCATGGAATCGATCAGAGAGGACTTGTCCCCAAGCTGGGAATCCGGATAAATCTCAATCGCCATCGTGCCGCCGGACTTCTCTTTAATGATCTCCTGCGCCTTTTTCCAGCCCTCGCCAACCGGCTCGGAAGCGGAATTCTCAAATGCAACCTGCAGAACAATATCAGCGCCGGATGTATCGGAAGCCGCCGCATCAGCGCCTCCCTCGGCGGGAGCTTCTCCTCCTTCCGCCGCTTTCGTCTCCGGAGCAGCGCTTCCTCCGCCTCCGCCGCACGCGGACAGGCTGGCCGCCATCACTCCTGCAAGCGTTAAAGCTACCATCTTTTTCAGTTTCATAATCGTTTTCCTCCCTTTTTAATGATTGAAATCCTCATATCTATTGCTTCGTTTATTTCCCGATCAGGGAAAAATCGAACACAACCTTTAACATATCGCCCGGATTGCCCGCAAAATCTTCAAATGCTTTCGCCGCATCGTCAAACGGGTAAACATTTGTGATAATCTTCTCCAACGGCGCTTTTCCTGCATTTACAAGATCAATGAGCTCAAGAAAATCCTTTTTCAGCGCATTCCTGGAGCCATAGACATTCAGCTCCTTTTTCTGAATCAGCGTAAAATTGAAATCCAGGTTCTTTTTTCCCACACCGATCAGAACCATCCGGCCTCCAAAGCAGGCGGCGTCGATGCAGTTCTGGAACGTGGACGGAAGGCCCACCGCCTCGATCGTAACGTCAAAGCCGTTTCCATCCGTGATCTCCGAAACTCTCTTTTCAAAATTCCCGGGGGAATCGTTGAGGATTGTCCCGTCAACGCCAAATTCCTTTGCCATCTCAAGTTTTCCGGCAGAGACATCGGATATGTACACACACGCGCCTTTTGCCTTTGCCGCAATCGCTGCCAGAACGCCGATGGTCCCCGCGCCTACGACCAGAACCCGGTCCCCGTCCTTCACGTCCGCACGGCTGACCCCGTGATAGCTGATACAGAACGGCTCAATCGCCGCAAGCGTCTTTGCATCCATGCCTTTGCCGTCATACACGCGCTCGATCGGCATCGTGATATACTCCTGGAATGCGCCGTCCCGCTGGCACCCCATGGTCTGGTTGTCCATACATGCATTCACGGTTCCGTGAGAGCAGGAATAGCAGTGGCCGCAGTTAAAATACGGATTGCATGTTACAATCATACCGGGCCTGATCCCCTGCTCGTTTCCTTCGTCCGCCTCGATCACCTCCGCGGAAAACTCGTGTCCCGGAATCCTGGGGTAGTCAAAATAGGCGAAGGTTCCGCGATAAGAGCCTAAGTCGCTGCCGCATATGCCGCCGTACAGAAGCTTGAGCAAAACCTCCCCTTTTTTTCTTACAGGCATCTCAACATCCTGGATCTCCACTTTTCCGGGAGCGTTGATGTACATTGCTTTCATGGTGTATTCCTCCTTAATTGTGGTGTCTGAAAATATACAGAAGCGTTTACGGTCAGGAACTGGGAGACTGTAAATCGCAATTCTTTCGTCATTTAAAAGTATTGCCTGCTTGTGTTCGATGTTTGATCCGCTTTACGATATGTATTGTATTCTTTGATGTATTCTTTGTTGTATACATCAGATTATATACGTTTGTGTTATTTCTGTCAATAATAACCTTCAATTCCGAGTATGATTTGTGAGATTTTTATAAATAGGGCTTTTAGTTTTTGGTTATTATGCATAGTTTTATCGCTGTATGGTATGAGTATTCAGAAAGGGCCGCCAGAGGCAGGTTCTATATCCAACAGACCCCCGCTCCGCTTAAACTTAATACCATTTGCACCACCGCATTGACTTGAAAAAAAAGGGTGATTATGGTAAGCTTTTTATAACAATCAAAATCTGCTTTACCGCAGCTCGGAAAGGGCCTGTTATGACTAAAACCAACTTAAAAACCCTGGCTTATACTGCCATACGACATAAAATCATTACCTGCGAGTACGCGCCGGGAATTTTTTTGAACGAGGAACGTCTGACTGAAGAGCTGCACTTAAGCCGTACGCCTGTCCGTGACGCCTTAAGCCGGCTGGAGCAGGAGGGATTGATTGAGATACGGCCCAAACGCGGAATTATGGTGACTCCGCTGTCTGTCAATGATATCAATATGATTTTCGAGATGAGGCTGCTCTATGAGCCCTATATTCTTCTGCATTACGGAGCCCTGCTTCCGGAGAAGCGGCTGACTGAGCTTCATGATATTTTTCTTCAGACAAAACCAGACAGCGAATATTTCCATAACAATGCTTACTTTTATGAACTGGATTCAGAATTTCACTTAATGATCGTGAATGCCTGTCCCAATACCTATATCTGTCACAGCTACAGCCAGATATGGGCCCAGAATCAGCGTTTCCGCAATCTGACCGGTGATGTCTCTGCCAGGAGACTGGCCGCTACCTTTCAGGAGCACTTGGACATCACAGGCCCCTGTCTCCGGAAAAACTGGAAGGAGGCCGCTGATAAAATGGCATATCACCTTGAACAGTCGAAAAAATCCAGCTTTGACTATGTGTTAAACAGCCCGGATCCGCCGGATATCCAGCTTTAGAGCGTGTTTGAAAATGCTTTGGCAGGAAAACTCCGGCTGGATTTGGGTACGTCTGTATTACATGGACGGCCTGACTCCATAACAGGCTGTCCGTGTTTACCATATAGTAAGGAGGTGCCCTATTTGATTAATTTTAATATGTTTTCAGGCACAACCGGCGCTTATGCGAATATGATGAAGCTGCAGATGAAATGGAATTCAAAGCAGGAAGATAAATCATACACGCAGAAAACCGAAGAGGAAGATCCGATTTTAAGGCGTCTGAACGACATAAAAGAGCAGAATCAGAAAAGTTCCGGCAAGGAAGCGATCCTCAATAAACTAAGGGCGGGAAAAAAGCTCACTCAGGACGAGATGGACTATCTTCAAAGAGAAGATCCGGCTGCGTATCAGAAGGCAAAGGAAATCCAGGATGCAAAAGCCGGCTATGAGCGTTCCCTGAAAAACTGCAAGACAAAGGAAGATGTGCAGCGCCTCAAATCACTGCATCTTGGCAGCACTATGGTAAAGGTAGGCGCCATTGCAAATGATCCGAACATTCCGGAAGGAAAGAAGATGGAGCTTCTTCTCCATGAAAACGCAAAACTCAACGCCGTTAACAAAGCAGAGAGGGCCTTTGTGCAAAGCAATGCGTACCACAGTCTTCCCACTGACGCGGAGGTAAAAGAAGCCATGAAACAGGAAATGGAAAAACTGGAAGAAAGTGTCCAGACTCCACAGGAAGAAAAAGCGCCGGCTGCGCCTGAGCTTCCCAAGGCTGAAGATACGAAAAAGCCGGAGGGGAACTCAGAAGAGACTGACATAACAGATTTCGTGGCCGCTGCCGCCATCGCCGGTTCCGCTCCTAAAGCCAAACCGGGGGAAGGAGCCGCCCCCCGTCCTCATACGGATCCAATAGCTGACATACATCCTGAGGAAGTACACTATGAATCCTATTCCAGAGGAAAAGCCACCTATCAGACAGTGGCTGCTCAGGAAACGACGGAATATAAAACACAGAAGATGAGTAAAAGAGCATAAGAAGATAAGATAAAAAGCTGCCTTTTGGGATATGAATTCCCAAAGACAGCTTTTTCTATTGCGTTTATGGTATACGTGTGTGCAGGACATGAGGGGACCGCCAGCGCCAGAGCGTGTCTGAAACATCTTATAAAAGCAATATCTTCACAACGTTCTGTATTCCTCCAGAGCCGTCTCATAAAGATTATTCCCCTCCGAATCGATCACTACAATCGCCGGAAATCCCTCCACTGTCAGCTTTCGTATCGCCTCCGTACCAAGATCCTCATAAGCGACGATCTCCGATTCGCGTATACATTTTGAAAGAAGCGCCCCTGCGCCTCCGATAGCCGCAAGGTATACCGCTCCATTCCTCACAATCCCTTCCACGACTTGCGGACTCCGTTTTCCTTTCCCGATCATAGCGCCCATACCCATATCAAGCAGTGTTGGCGTATATTTATCCATACGGCTGGCCGTAGTAGGGCCTGCGGATCCAATCGGACGCCCCTCCCGGGCAGGAGAGGGCCCCATATAATAAATCACGGTCCCTTCCATATCGATGGGCAGCGTCTCCCCCTTTTCCAGCGCTTCGAGCATCCGCTTGTGCGCCGCATCGCGCGCCGTATAGATCGTTCCGTCAATATATACAAAATCCCCTGCCCTTAAGCTTCTTGCCGCCTCTTTTTCAATCGGCGCATTGATTCTTTTTTCCATCTTTTCCTCTCACCCACCTGTTATAAATCTCCGGAAGCAAAGCATCACACGGAATCATCTGCACGCATCTAAATAACTCTGTGCACATGCCTGTTCACATGACAGCAAATATTAACTGCCACAGGCAGCCCTGCAATATGCGTCGGATACGTCTCGATATTGACCGCCATCGCCGTCGTCACGCCTCCCAGCCCTCCGGGGCCGATTCCCAGGCGGTTGATCGTCTGAAGCATTTCCTCCTCCAGATCCCGGACATACCCCTCCTGGCGCTCTTCCTTAAGGTTTCTCGTAAGGGCGTGTTTGGCCATCAGGGCGCATTTTTCAAACGTACCCCCGATACCGACGCCCACAACCATGGGAGGGCACGCATTAGGCCCCGCCTCCCGGACGGCTGTCAGGATCGCTTCTTTTACGCCCTCCATCCCGTCCGCAGGCTTGAGCATAAAGATCCGGCTCATATTTTCACTTCCAAAGCCCTTGGGAGCCACGGTTATATCCACCCTGTCCCCTTCTGTGATCTCATAGTGGATGACAGCCGGCGTGTTATCCTTTGTATTTTCCCGGTAAATCGGATCCTTTACCACAGATTTGCGCAGAAAGCCTTCCGTGTAGCCCTCGCGCACGCCCTGATGGATTGCCTCAGCCAGAGAACCGCCCTCGATATGTACCTCCTGGCCCACTTTGATAAAGATGACGGCCATGCCTGTATCCTGGCAGATTGGTATCATATCATTTGCCGCTATCTCCAGATTTTCTTCAAGCTGTCTTAAAATCTGGCGGCCCAGCGGCGAAGCTTCCGTCTGCGCTGATTTCTTAAATACCTCCTGCATATCATCAGAAAGGTAGTGATTCGCTTCGATACACATTTCCTTAATGTGCCTTGTAATCTCTTTTGTCTCTATTGTTCTCATACGGGACTGACCTCTTCTTCCGCTTCTTCCGCAAGCTCATCCTTCTGGTTATCGCTTTCTCTCACCTTTGCAATGCTGGCGACCGCTATGCCGGATTCGGAATCAATGCTCATGAGCTTGACGCCGGATGTATTGCGGCCGATGATGGAGATATCGTTGACCGCCATCTTGATGATGATCCCTTCGTTCGTGATCAGCATGATTTCACGGTTATGATCCACCAGCTTGGCGCCTACCAGAGGGCCTGTCTTGTCGATGATCTTATAGCAGCGGATCCCTTTGCCGCCGCGGTTCTGGACCGTAAATTCCTCGATGGGCGTCCGTTTTCCGTAGCCGAGCTCCGATACGACTAAAAGAGATTCTCCCTGGCTTGTCATCTGCATGCCGATCACCTCGTCGTCCGGCTCAAATTTCATGCCGATCACGCCCATGGAGACGCGGCCCGTGATCCGCACATCGGTTTCTTTGAAGCGGATGCACATGCCCTTTCTGGTGACAAGGAAGATTTCCTCTGTGTCGTCCGTGGTTTTTACTTCGATCAGCTCGTCATTTTCCCGGAGCACAATGGCCTGAAGGCCGTTTTTCCTTACATTCTCGTATTCCCGCAGGGAGGTTTTTTTGACCATGCCGCATTTTGTGGCCATGAACAGGAATTTATCGTTGTCAAATTCCTTCATGGTGATAATCGCGGTGATCTTTTCTCCGGGCATGAGCTGGAGGAGATTGACGATCGCCGTCCCCCTCGCGGTCCGTCCCGCCTCTGGAATCTCGTAGCCCTTTAGACGGTACACGCGGCCGGTGTTGGTAAAGAACATCACATAATGATGGGTGGTCGTCATCAGGAGATCCTCGATGTAATCCTCCTCGATGGTCTGCATGCCCTTGATGCCCTTGCCGCCGCGGTTCTGGCTCTTGAAATTGTCGCTTGACATCCGCTTGATATAGCCGAAGTTCGTCATGGCCACCACGATATCCTCGTCCGGGATCAGATCCTCGGCGGACATATCGTATTCATCAAAGCCGATGCCGGTTCTCCTGTCGTCCCCGTATTTATCGGAGATGAGCATGATCTCCTCGCGGATCACGCCGAGAAGCTTTTTCTCATCTGCCAGGATGGCCTTTAATTCCGCAATCTTTTCCTGTAATTCCTTATATTCCTTTTCCAGCTTCTCCCGTTCCAGACCGGTGAGCGCTCTCAGACGCATATCCACGATCGCCTGGGCCTGTGCGTCCGTAAGAGCAAACCGCTCCATCAACTGCGTCTTGGCAGCCGCTACATTGGCGGATCCGCGGATAATACGGATCACCTCGTCGATGTGATCCAGGGCCTTCAGGAGTCCCTCCAGGATATGGGCGCGTTCCTCGGCCTTGTTTAAATCGTATCGGATCCTTCTGGTAACGACGTCTTCCTGATGCTTTAAGTAATATTCCAGCATCTGCTGGAGGTTCAAAACCCTTGGCTGGTTATTGACCAGGGCCAGCATAATCACACCGAATGTGTCCTGGAGCTGCGTGTGCTTTAAGAGGCGGTTCATGATGACATTGGCATTGACATCGCGTCGCAGCTCAATGCAGATCCGCATGCCCTCACGGTTCGATTCATCGCGCAGATCCGTGATCCCATCCACTTTTTTGTCCTTGACCAGCTCCGCGATCTTTTCGATCAGACGCGCTTTGTTGACCAGGTAGGGGAGCTCTGTCACTAAGATACGGCTTTTTCCATTGGCCAGAGTCTCGATATTATACACGGCGCGCACGCGGATCTTGCCGCGCCCGGTGCGGTAGGCCTCTTCGATCCCGGCCCTTCCGAGAATCGTCGCGCCGGTCGGGAAATCCGGGCCCTTTACGATCTCCATCAGCTCCTCGATTGAGGTCGGGCGATCCTCCTCGATGCGGTTGTCGATGAGCTTGACAACGGCCTGTACGACCTCTCTTAAGTTGTGCGGCGGAATATTGGTCGCCATGCCGACCGCGATGCCCGTAGCGCCGTTTACCAGCAGGTTCGGATAGCGGGAGGGCAGTACAGTGGGCTCCTTTTCCGTCTCATCAAAGTTCGGCATGAAGTCAACGGTGTCTTTATTGATATCAGCCAGCATCTCCATGGAAATCTTGCTCAGCCTGGCCTCTGTATAACGCATGGCGGCCGCGCCGTCGCCGTCCACGGAGCCGAAATTGCCGTGACCGTCCACTAAGGGATAGCGGGTGGCCCACTTCTGGGCCATATTGACCAATGCCCCATAGATCGAGCTGTCTCCATGGGGATGATATTTACCCATGGTATCGCCGACGATACGGGCCGATTTGCGGTGCGGCTTGTCCGGGCCGTTGTTCAGCTCGATCATGGAGTACAGCACCCTGCGCTGCACGGGCTTTAAGCCGTCCCGCACATCGGGAAGCGCCCGGGCGGCAATGACGCTCATGGCATAGTCGATATAAGACTTTTCCATCGTCTTTTTCAAATCTATGTCGTGAATTTTGTCAAATACATTTGGTTCCATATTTTCTCCTTATATATCAAGATTCGTCACATATTTTGCATTCGCTTCTATAAATTCACGTCTCGGCTCTACCTGATCGCCCATCAGGGTGGCAAAGGTCAGATCCACCTCAGAGGCGGTCTCGCTGTCGATCAAAACGCGCAGCAGAACGCGCCGTTCGGGATCCATGGTGGTTTCCCAGAGCTGCTCCGCGTCCATCTCTCCCAGGCCCTTGTAGCGCTGAATCTTGTTGTTCGTATCGCGTCCGATCTCCTTTAAAATGCTGTTCAGCTCGTCATCGTCATATGCGTACCAGATCTGCCGGTTTTTCTCCACCTTATAGAGCGGCGGCTGCGCCAGATAGACATGGCCCTGGCGGATCAGCTCCGGCATAAAGCGGTACAGGAAGGTGAGTAAAAGCGTGCTGATATGCGCGCCGTCCACATCGGCATCTGTCATGATAATGATCTTGTTGTACCGCAGTTTGCTGATATCAAAATCCTCATGGATCCCGGTGCCGAAGGCGGTGATCATGGCGCGTATCTCCGCATTCCCGAAAATTCTGTCAAGCCTGGCCTTTTCTACATTGAGGATCTTTCCGCGCAGGGGCAGGATCGCCTGGTTTGATTTGTTCCTCGCCTCCTTGGCGGAGCCTCCGGCGGAATCTCCCTCTACAATGTAGATCTCACAGTTTTCCGGGTTCTTATCCGAGCAGTCTGCCAGTTTTCCGGGCAGCGCCATGCCGTCTAAGGCCGATTTTCTCCTGGTCATCTCCCGGGCTTTCCGGGCGGCGTCTCTGGCGCGCTTGGCAAGAATCGATTTCTCGCAGATGATCTTGGCAACGGACGGATTCTGCTCCAGAAAATAGGTGAGCTGTTCACTGACCACCGCGTCCACCGCGGTCCGGGCCTCGCTGTTTCCCAGTTTTTGCTTGGTCTGGCCCTCGAACTGCGGTTCTTCGATCTTGACGCTGATGATGGCTGTGATCCCCTCGCGGATGTCCTCTCCGCTTAAGGGCGGCTCATTTTCCTTTAACAGCTTGTTCTTTTTGGCATAGTCGTTAAATGTCTTGGTCAGGGCGCTCTTAAAGCCTGCGAGATGTGTGCCCCCCTCAGGCGTATTGATGTTGTTGACAAAGGTATAGATATTTTCCGTGTAGGAGTCATTGTGCTGCATGGCAACCTCCACGCTTACCTTGTCCCTCAGTCCCTCGCAGTAGATGACCGGATCGTAAAGGATCTGGCTGCTCTTATTCAAGTAGGTGACGAACTCCTTGATCCCCCCCTCGTAGTGGAATGTCTTGCTCTTTTTATTTTCACGGTCGTCTGTGAGCGTGATTTTAAGCGCCCTGGTCAGGAAGGCCGTCTCCCGTAAACGCACCTTTAGTGTATCGTAATCGTAGATCGTTTCCTCAAAGATGCCTTTATCCGGAAGGAAGGTTACTTTGGTGCCGTGCTTTTCAGGAGGACAGCTTCCCTCCACACGCAGGGGATACATGGTTTTTCCCTTTTCATAACGCTGTTTGTAGACCCTTCCGTCTTTATAGATCTCGACCTCCAGCCACTCGGAGAGAGCGTTTACGACCGACGCCCCCACGCCGTGGAGGCCGCCGGAAACCTTATATCCGCCGCCGCCGAATTTTCCTCCTGCGTGCAGGACAGTAAATACGACTTCGACAGCCGGGAGGCCCGCCTTTTTCTGAATATCGACCGGTATGCCGCGGCCGTCATCTACTACGGTAATGGAATTATCTTCATTTATCTGAACCTCTATCTGATCGCAAAAGCCGGCCAGCGCCTCGTCCACCGAATTGTCTACGATCTCGTATACAAGATGATGGAGGCCCCTTACAGACGTACTGCCGATATACATTCCGGGTCTTTTTCTGACCGCCTCTAATCCCTCTAAAATCTGGATCTGTTCCGCGTTATATTCTGAACCCATACGTTCCTCCTTCTTAACTGTTTCCGTCTTCTACCGTGCCGTTTATGACCTTAAAGATTCGATCAATCTGAAAGCTGTGGCTTACGAAATCATCCAGTCCCGTACACGTAATGATGGTCTGGATATGGCTGATCCCGGATAAAAGGCGCTTCTGCCGGTCAGAGTCAAGCTCTGACAGC
Source organism: Clostridiaceae bacterium (assembly GCA_009911305.1). Classification (GTDB taxonomy): domain Bacteria; phylum Bacillota; class Clostridia; order Lachnospirales; family Lachnospiraceae; genus Otoolea. The sequence continues at coordinate 16,069 of QXXC01000035.1, forward strand.
ACGTCGTCCAGCAAAAGCACCGGATAATCGCGCACCAGCTTTTTCACCAGTTCAATCTCAGCCAGCTTCAAAGACAGCGCGGCTGTCCTCTGTTGTCCCTGGGAACCAAATTTTCGGATGTCAATTTTATTTACATAAAATCCTATATCGTCTCTGTGGGGGCCTGTCAGCGTCGTCTTCTGTTTTTTATCCTGAAAACGGCTTTTCTTCAGAGCGTCCCCCAGCTCATCTTCGCTTGTATTGGGAAAGTAGCGGAGCACGAGCTCCTCGCGTTTGCCCGACAGATGGAAGTGAATGTCCTGAATCAATTGATTGAGCTGAGAAATAAAATCCCTGCGGACCCGGATGATCTCGCATCCATAGGAAATCATCTGCTCGTCCCATATATCCAGCATTTCCTCGTATTCCGGCCGGAAGCCTATATCCTTTAAAAGCTTATTTCTCTGCAGCACAATCTTATTGTACTGGGAGAGGGAATGTACATAGAGCTTATTGAGCTGGCAGAGCTCCAGATCGATAAACCTGCGCCGTTCGCCGGGGCCGTTTTTAATGAGGTTTAAATCCTCAGGGGAGAAAAAAACCACATTGATCACGCCAAACAGCTCGCTCGCCCTGCGGATCGGTATACCGTTGACCGCAACGCCCTTGGGCTTATTTTTTTTCAGATGCATATCGATCCGGTGCGGAACGCCTTCTTTTAGGAGGTTCATCTTGATATGGGATTCATCCTCCCCGAACTCGATGATCTCCCGATCTCTGCTTCCCCGGTGGGATTTCGTCGTGGCGCAGACATAGATAGATTCCAGGATATTCGTCTTTCCCTGGGCATTGTCTCCATGCAGAACGTTGATCCCCTGGTCAAAATCCATATGTAATTCCCTGTAATTCCTGTAATTCATAAGCTCAATTGATTTTATAACCATGGGAGGCGTCCTTTATCTGATAATTTTAACCGTCTGGCCGTTATAGCACAGCTCGTCCCCGTCAAAGAGCTTTTTTCCCCTCTGGCACGCTGTCTCTCCGTTGACCTTTACAAGGCCGTCCAAAATGACGGCCTTTGCCTGCGCGCCGCTGTCCACTAAGCCGGCGGCCTTTAAAGCCTGGCCCAGCTTAATGAATTCGTCTCTTAATTTGATCGTTTCCATGATTTCTCCCATTCTGTTCTGGCAGGCATTATATGGATGCCGCGTTAAAATTCACCGGAAGGATCAGATACGTATAATTCTCCTCGTCATCCCGGATAAAGCAGGGGGATTTGGGGTTCATCATATAGAGTGAAACTTCCTCGTCGTCTATAATACGAAGCGCATCGATCAAAAACTTCGGATTAAAGCCAATCATTAGGTCTTTTCCGAATTTTGTGATCCCTATCTCTGCGTTCATGGTGCCGAAGGTGGAATTCATCTTCAGGGCCATGCCTTCCTCTGAGATCTGTATGATGATCGGTTTTTTATCATTTTCCCGTACCAGTATGCTCGCGCGCTCGATAGCGTCAAGAAAGGAGCGCTTATTGACCACTACTTTGGTCTCATAGTCGCTGGACAGCATCTGGCTGATCCGGAAATATTCCCCTTCGATCAGACGCGACACGACCACCGTATCGTCGAACTCAAACATGACGTGGTTCTCGGTAAAGAACATCAGCACCTCGGATTCACTGTCCCCTGAGAGGATCTTGCTGATTTCACTGAGAGTTTTGCCAGGAATAATAACTTTTATATCATTATAGTGATCTTTCAGGATCACTTTGCGGATGGACATGCGGTGCCCGTCCAGGGAGACGAGCTTTAACTCATTGTCATGTACCTCCGCCAGCTCGCCGGTCATCATCTTATTGCTGTCATTCGGAGAGATGGAAAATATCGTCTGCCGGATCACTTCTTTGAGGGTAAATTGGGAGAGGCAGATATAGTTGTCCCTCTCAATATGGGGAATATAGGAAAATTCTTCGCCGTCCTTTCCCTGAATCCGGAATACGGATTTCTCACATGTGATGACCGTGTTAAGCGACTCGTCAGACTCGATGGTGATCTGGGAATCCTCGCTTGAGAGCTTACGAATGATATCAGAAAAAAGCTTTGCGTCGAGTGCGATCTTTCCGTGCTCCAAGATACTTCCGTCTACCTTTGTCTCGATCCCCAGCTCCGTATCATTGCCGGTCAGGCGGATCTCGTCCGACGCGGCATCGATCAGGATGCAGTCCAGAATCGGCATCGTCGTTTTTGACGGAACCGCCTTCAGAACGATATTGATACCATTCAGTAAATTATCCTTTTCAAATGAAAGCTTCATAATTGTTGATAACTCCTTTGCTCAAAAACAATGTGAAGGGAAAGAAATATATAAATACATTTCGTAGCAATCGTAGTAGGGGCTGTGGATTGGTGAATAAGTCTTCAAACCGCTGGAAATAACAGGCTTGTCTGTGTAGAAATACCTGTGTAAAAGCGGTCCGGGACTTAAGAATAACTTGAGGATTATCCACAAGCTGAGAAACAACATAAGGTCCCACCTGGTTATCCACAAATTTTAACCCGGTTATCCACCGATTATTGTGGATTAATCTTCTTTTTCAAAATCTCTATCGTATTGCGCAGGGATTCGTTCTTACCCATGTCCGCAAGGATCTTATCGTGGCCATGTATAATCGTCGTGTGATCCCTCCCGCCCAGATATTTGCCAATCGTCTGGAGCGGAGTGTCTGTCATGGTGCGGCATAAATACATCGCGATCTGGCGCGGGAAGACGACATCCTTGGTTCTCTTCTGGGAAGCGATATCCAGAGGCGTGATGCCAAAATGATCGGAAACGACCTGGATAATCAGCTCCGGCGTCACTTCCCTGACACCGCCCGGAGAGATGAGATCCTTTAAGGCCTCTTCTGCGAGCTCGATGGTGATATCCGTCTTGTCCAGCTTGGAGAGAGCTACGATCTTGGTGAGCGCGCCCTCAAGCTCACGGATATTGGATTTGATGTTGGTGGCAATATATTTAATGACTTCATTGTCAATATTATACCCTTCAAGCTCCTCCTTTTTGCGCAGGATGGCCATGCGCGTCTCATAATCAGGAGACTGGATATCCACGGTAAGGCCCCATTCAAAACGGGAGCGCAGCCGCTCTTCCAGCGTTTCAATCTCTTTGGGAGGCTTATCTGAGGAGATAATGATCTGTTTTTTCGCCTCATAAAGAGAGTTGAAGGTATGGAAAAATTCTTCCTGCGTGCTTTCCTTTCCTATAATGAACTGGATATCATCGATCAGAAGGACATCGTTGTTCCGGTACTTTTCCCTGAATTCCGTGGTGGAAATATTATTTTTATTGCGGATCGCATCGATCAGTTCGTTGGTAAACTTCTCGCTGGTCACATAGAGAACCTTGGCCTTCTGGTTATTTTTCAGTACAAAATGGCCGATCGAATGCATCAGGTGTGTTTTTCCAAGTCCCACGCCGCCGTAAATAAAAAGAGGATTGTAGATCTCGCCCGGCGATTCCGCCACGGCTAAGGAAGCGGCATGCGCCAGGTTATTATTTGCGCCCACGACAAAGGAGTCAAAGGTGTAGCGGGGATTTAAATTCGCATCCTGGATGAGCTGGCGGTTCGTCTCCGGCTGGCGGCCGGCCGCTTTCTTTTTATCAGCCGGCTGCGCGGTTTCACCCGCCTGCTCAAGCGTCACAAATTCCAGCTCGCACTCGATCCCGGTCAGCTCTTCGATTGTGATCTGCAGAAGAAATCCGTATTTTTTCTTGATGTAGCCGAGAAAATGGACATCCGGCACCAGGATCTGCAGGGCGCCTCCTTTCATGGCCCAGGGCTGCGTCGGAAGCAGCCAGGTTTTGAATGAGACATCGGTCAGCTCGTGTTCTTCTTTGATATGCAAAAGGATGTCTTCCCATTTGCTCTTGATTTTTTCTAACATAGTAGTAAGTCTCCTGATAAAAAGAATCCTGCTATGCAGGATGTTCGCCTGCGGCGGGCGGTATGTGCGCGGCATGAAGCTTTTCCTCCGCAGTTTAGTCCTGCCCCGGAGGGATTTTTTGTATCATGGGAATGTAAACGGGTAAAATTGCAAATTTACCCAATCTAGTATTTATTGTACATGAAATGGATCGATTTTTCAATTAAAAGATGAAAAAGATTGTGGATAAGTTTGTGGGGGTGAGGGGGCGTGAGGGGGCGTGAGGGGGCCGCCCTTTGCATGTTCTATATCCATAAGGAACCCCGCTTTCGCTCGGAGAAAAGCGCAGCGGACACTAAGCTCGAAAAGACCTCGCTAAGTGCCGGCGGTTTTCTACGGGTTCTTTATGGATATAGAACATGCAAAGGGCTACGTTGCTGGCGGGCTTTGGGGAAGGCGGTTTTTATTAGGGGGGGGGTAAATTAGCGGGAATTTGGGGTGGGAAATGGATTTTTTGGGGTGGGAAGGGGGGAGATATGGTATTTAGGATGATTGTGGATAAATTTTGGGGAGAGGAGGCGGGATTCAGGGGAATATGCGGGGAATGTGTATAAGTGGGGGTGGGGATGTCCACATGGAAAAATATTGATAAATCAGCAGGTTTCGGATTATAATGTGAACAATCTGGGGGTTGTTCAGGTAAAAATCAACCATTTATCCACAAGTTATCCCCACTTTGTGGATAAATAGAGGAAATGCTGTGAATAAGGTGTTTAAATGCTGATAAGATAAGGGTTTTTGTAATCCACAGCCGGTTTTGTGCGGGTGGTAAGGAGGGGGAGGTTTTCGCGGATGTTTGGGCTGCCTGTAATGTGGCCCGGGCGGCTTTTTTTCTGTGATAATTGTGCAACACGATGCTGCGCCATGATTTAGAGAAAAAATATCGATTTTCTATTGACGTAACCGTGTTTCTTCTATATAATTGAGGAGATATTTAATCTTAGAATAGTCTAACTATGTTGAGATGATTTCTCTTTCAATTTTTGAGGACGAGGAGGTGTTTTATTATGAAGATGACATATCAGCCAAAGAAAAGGCAGAGATCGAAAGTTCACGGCTTCAGAGCCAGGATGAGCAGCGCAGGCGGTAGAAAAGTTCTGGCTGCGAGAAGAGCAAAAGGAAGAGCAAGATTGTCTGCTTGATGAACCTGGGCCGCAATGTGAATTGTGGCCTTTTTGTTACTGTATTTTATGATGCCGGGATCAGAAGGCTGAAAATCCGATGTAAGCCTGCTTGCAGGAGGATTTTTGAGCTTGGGATCCGCTAAAACTATGAAAAAGCAGCCCGATCAGGGCGGATTTGGAATGTTTTTGAGGGTTGCGGGAACGCAATGTGCGGAGCAATCCGGTATCAGAGGGGCTAAAACATCGTTTGAGCCCGACATGATTTGATATGGCTAATTGTATATGGCCCGTTTTGGTTTGCCGTTATTGCGGACCGCAGCATGAGGAGAGCGGATGAAGCGTTTTAATTCGATCAAAAAGAACGGGGATTTTCAGAAGGTTTACAGAACGGGGCGATCATTTGCTGATAAGCTTCTGGTTATGTATGTGCTGGATACGGGGAGGGCGGATTCCCGGATTGGGATTTCCGTCAGTAAGAAGGTTGGCAACAGTGTGGTGCGTCACCACATTACACGTTTAATCAGAGAAAGCTTTCGGCTGAATAAGGACATAGTAAGAGATGGATTGGATATCGTGGTGGTGGCGAGAGCCGCTGCCAAAGAGGCAGGATTCAAAAATATCGAACGTGCATATCTGCACTTATGCGGACTTCATAACATTTTAGAGAATCGAAGTGAGAATATTGATGAAGAAAATCATAATTAGTATGATTCGGGGATATCAGAAGTTTATTTCCCCATTGACAGGACCTCACTGCAAGTACACGCCTACCTGCTCTCAATACGCCGTTGAGGCAGTGATGAAGTATGGCGCTGTAAAGGGTATGATTTTGGCCTGTAAGCGGATTTTTCGCTGCCATCCGTTTGCAGAAGGCGGTTATGATCCAGTTCCGTAGAGGATAGGAGGTAATTCATTGGAATTTGTAATTGCAACTAAGGCCGGGTCGATTATGGGGCCGATTGCCAGTTTATTCGGGTATATTATGGATTTTTTATTCCGGATCACGAGTAATATGGGAATCATGAACATTGGCCTTTGCATTATTTTGTTTACGATTATTACGAAGCTTTTGCTGTTTCCTTTAACGATCAAGCAGCAGAAGTCGTCGAAGCTGATGTCTGTGATGAATCCGGAGATCATGGCGATTCAGAAGAAGTACAGGGGGAAGACGGATCAGACGTCGATGACCAAGCAGAGGATGGAGATGCAGGCTGTATATGATAAGTTTGGATCGAGTCCGACGGCTGGCTGTCTGCCGATGCTGATTCAATTTCCGATTATTCTGGCTCTTTATCGTGTGATTTATAATATTCCGGCTTATGTACCTTCGGTTCGGGTGTTTTTTGACAATGTAGCGAATCCTTTGAAGGATCAGCCGGATTTTGTCAATAAGATTGCAGAGCTGGCTGAGGGCGTCAATATGGCGGTCGATAAGGTTGACTTTACCAATCTGGACAAGATTGTCGATATGTTATATAAGTTTACGCCGGAAAAATGGGAGACGCTTGAGGGACTGTTTCCTCAGATTGCCGATGTGATTGCAGTGAACGCGGATAAGATCGAGCAGATGAACTCGTTTTTTGGGATCAATCTCGCGAGCGCGCCGTTTACCGGGTTTACGACGATTTCTGTTGCGTGGGTGATCCCGATTCTGGCCGGGCTTACGCAGTGGTTTTCCGCGAAGATGATGAGCAGCACGCAGACGATTGATCCGGACGCGCCGGGCGCTTCGATGATGAACAGTATGCTGATTACCATGCCTCTCATGTCCGTTGTCTTTTGTTTCACTCTGCCGGCGGCGATCGGTATTTACTGGGTGGGACAGGGTGTTCTGCAGATTGTACAGCAGCTTGCGGTGAATTCTTATATGGATAAGATCGATCTGGATGAGATGATCAAAAAGAACGTGGAGAAGATGAACCAGAAGCGGGCAAAGAAGGGGCTTCCCCCTGCAAAACTGAATCAGAATGCCACAACGAGCTTAAAGTCGATCCAGTCTCAGGAAGAGAAGGATAAGCTTTTGATGGAAGAGAAGATGAGTAAGCGGGATAAGCAGATTCAGGAGTCGAATGAGTTCTACAATTCAGATCCGAAGCCGGGAAGCATTGCCTCAAAGGCTAGGATGGTGCAGAAGTTTAATGAGAAGCACAAGTAAGCAGGAGGATGCCAGAATGGATATGATTAAAGTTACCGCAAAGACCGTGGAAGAGGCAGTAACAAAGGCATTGATCGAATTGGAGATTACGAGCGATAAGCTGGAGTATGAGGTAATCGAAAAGGGGAGCGCCGGTTTCCTGGGAATTGGCTCAAAGCCGGCTGTGATTCAGGCTAAGAAGAAGGAGACGCTTGAGGATCGCGCTGTGGAGTTTTTGACGCAGATTTTTGACGCAATGAGTATGACGGTGCAGATTGATCTGGAGTACAAGGCTGAGGAAAAGGAGCTGTGCATTAATCTTTCAGGCGGAGATATGGGGATTTTGATCGGTAAGAGGGGACAAACCCTTGATTCTCTGCAGTATCTTGTAAGCCTGATGGTGAATAAGGCAAATGCCGGCGATTATATCCGCGTCAAGCTGGATACGGAGAATTACCGTGAGAGAAGGAAGGAGACGCTGGAAACGCTGGCTAAGAATATTGCCTACAAGGTAAAACGAACGAAGCGTTCGGTTTCGCTGGAACCGATGAATCCGTATGAGAGAAGGATTATCCATGCGGCGCTTCAGAATGATCGGTATGTGGTGACAAGAAGCGACGGCGAGGAACCCTTCCGCCACGTAATTATTTCCCTGAAGAGAGAGGGAAGAAGAGAGCGGACGGAGAAGACGGATCGATAGATGGATAGAGGCAGGAAATGAGACAGCGGGAATACTTCGGTATTCCTGCCGTTTTTCTTATGGGAAAGCGAATTTGATATGATATTGAGGTTTTCAGATGATGGGATCAGATACGATTGCCGCGATTGCGACAGCGGTTACAAATTCGGGGATTGGGATTATTCGGATCAGCGGGGATGAGGCTCTGCATATCGGGGATCAGATCTTCCGGACAAAAAGCGGAGATAAGAGGTTAAGCGGGCAAAAAGGTTATACGGTTCACTATGGTACGGTATGGGATCCGGATGAAATGATCGATGAGGCCCTTGCGCTTGTTATGCGGGCTCCCCACAGCTATACGGCTGAGGATACGGTTGAAATTGACTGCCATGGCGGTGTGCTGGTGATGAAGCGTATTTTGGAGGCAGCGCTCCGGTGCGGGGCCAGGCTGGCAGAGCCGGGAGAATTTACGAAGCGCGCATTTTTGAATGGCAGGATTGATCTGTCGCAGGCTGAGGCTGTGATGGATGTAATCCGGTCAAAAAATGAGTATTCATTAAAGAGCTCCGTGAGCCAGTTGGGAGGATCCGTGTCGCGCAGGGTGAAGGAGCTGCGCGAGAAGCTTCTCTATGAGATTGCGTTTCTTGAATCTGCACTGGACGATCCGGAGAATATTTCGCTTGACGGCTATGCGGCGCGCCTCCTGGAGACAATCTGTGCGATGAGGAGGGAGCTTGCGCGGATGCTGGAGACCTTTGACAGCGGCCGTATTCTTACAGAGGGGATCAAAACCGTTATTTTGGGAAAGCCGAATGCCGGGAAATCGTCGCTTCTGAATGCGCTGTCGGGAGCGGATCGGGCGATTGTGACCGAAATTCCGGGAACAACGCGTGATGTTCTGGAGGAATCGATCCGCATACGCGACATCAGCCTCCGCCTGATCGATACGGCTGGGATCCGCGATACAGAGGATGTTGTGGAGAGGATCGGAGTGGAGAAAGCGAGGCAGGCTGCGGACGATGCAGATTTGATCCTGTATGTGGTGGACGGCACGCGTCCTCTGGATGAGAGCGATCAGATGATTATCCGCCTTCTTGAGGGCAAAAAGGCGCTTGTTTTGCTGAATAAAACGGACTTGGATTTGATCGTGACGCGGGAAGAGCTGGAAGAGCAGACGGGACATGCGGTGCTTTTGATCTCGGTGAAGGAATCAAAGGGCTTAGAGGAGCTGGGAGAGCGGATGGAGGGGCTTTTTTTCAAGGGTGAGATTGACTGGAATGATGAGGTGATTCTCACAAATATGCGCCATAAGACGGCTGTGGAAGGGGCCCTCAAAAGCCTGGAGCTGGTTGAGAGAAGTATTTTGGATCAGATGCCGGAGGACTTTTTTTCGATTGATTTGATGGATGCATATGAGAGGCTGGGAACAATCATCGGCGAGGCGCTGGAGGATGATCTGGTAAATGAGATTTTCAGCCGCTTTTGTATGGGAAAATGAACGGCTTCCGGAGTGACAGAAAAGATGGGAGCCGTTCCGAAGAAAGCGGCGGCTGATTAGAAAATGAATGATTTGTGTTGGCTTTAAGAAAAGAGGGATTGTATCGTGCCTTATTTGACAGAGAAATATGATATTGTGGTGGTGGGGGCCGGTCATGCGGGGTGTGAGGCAGCTCTGGCGGCGGCCAGGCTGGGACTTGAGACGATAATGTTTACGGTCAGCGTGGACAGTATTGCACTGATGCCGTGTAATCCGAATATCGGGGGCAGCTCAAAGGGGCATTTGGTCCGTGAGCTGGACGCGCTGGGCGGTGAGATGGGAAAAAATATTGACAGGACATTTATTCAGTCAAAAATGCTGAACCAGTCCAAAGGGCCGGCGGTTCACTCGCTGCGCGCACAGGCAGACAAGCGGGAGTATACGGGGCAGATGCGCAGAACTCTGGAGAATACGGAGCATTTAACGATCCGTCAGGCCGAGGTATGCGAGATATTAACCAGGGAAAAACGTGTGACAGGGGTGAAAACCTTTTCCGGCGCTGTCTATCCGTGCAGCGCAGTGGTGCTTGCGACAGGGACGTATTTAAGAGCCAGATGCATCTATGGAGATGTGAGCAATCCGACCGGACCGAACGGCCTGCAGGCGGCAAATCATCTGACGGATTCTTTAAAAGCGCTGGGAATCCGCATGTATCGCTTTAAGACAGGGACGCCGGCGCGGGTGGACAGGAGGAGTATTGATTTTACGAAGATGGAGGAACAGTTTGGGGATGAGAGAGTGGTTCCCTTTTCCTTTTCCACAGACCCGGAATCCGTGCAGAAGGAACAGGTGTCCTGCTGGCTTACCTATACGAATGAGAGGACACATGAGGTGATCCGCAAAAATCTTGATCGATCGCCGCTGTTTTCCGGTGCGATTGAGGGAACAGGCCCGAGATACTGCCCGTCTATAGAGGATAAGGTGGTGAAATTTCCTGATAAGGATCGGCACCAGGTTTTTGTTGAACCGGAAGGAATTTATACGAATGAGATGTATCTGGGAGGTATGTCGAGTTCTCTGCCGGAGGATGTACAGTTTGCGATGTACCGCACGGTTCCAGGGCTTGAACAGGTGAAGATTGTCAGAAATGCATATGCGATTGAATATGACTGTATTGATGCCAGACAGCTTAAGCTTTCGCTGGAATTTAAGGAAATTGAGGGCTTGTTCAGCGGAGGACAGTTTAATGGGAGTTCCGGTTATGAAGAGGCGGCAGTACAGGGCTTTATGGCGGGTGTGAATGCGGCACGGAAGATGAAAGGGCTGGAACCGATCATTTTGGATCGATCACAGGCGTATATCGGAGTTTTGATCGATGATTTGGTTACAAAGGAGAGTCATGAACCATACCGGATGATGACATCCAGGGCAGAGTACCGCCTGCTTTTGCGCCAAGATAATGCGGATCTCCGCCTTTCACGGATCGGACATGAGATCGGACTGATCAGCGATGCGCAGCTTGAGCGCGTGATATGGAAGGAACATACAATCAGGGCGGAGATGGATCGTCTGGAAAAAAAGCGTGTGGGAGCTTCAGCAGAGGTTCAAACATTTCTGGAACTTCACGGGAGTGTTCCTCTGAAGACAGGAACGTCGATGGCAGAATTGATACGCAGGCCGGAGCTGAATTATACGGTGTTGGAATGTCTTGATCCCGAGCGCCCTGATTTGCCTGAAGAGGTGGCTGAGCAGATTAATATCAATATTAAGTATGAGGGATATATACGGAGGCAGACACAGCAGGTTGCGCAGTTTAAGAAAATGGAAGGAAAAAAGCTGGAGGAGGACTTTGATTATTCAAAGGTAAAGAGCCTCCGCAGAGAAGCGGTGCAGAAGCTAAATCTTCTTAAACCGGAAAATATTGGACAGGCGTCAAGAATATCAGGCGTTTCACCGGCGGACATTTCTGTTTTAATGGTTTATCTGGAGCAGAACAGAAGAGGAGCAGGGCAGAGGAAGGAAGTGAAAGGGGAGTCAGGTGAAGACAGATGAGCGAAAATCGAGATGAATTCGTAATGCAGATGAAAGATGAATTGTGTCAGATGGATCTGGAGCTGACAGATTGTCAGATAGAGCAATTTTATCAGTATTACAAGTGTTTGATTCACTGGAATAAAATGATGAATTTGACGGCCATTACAGAAATGAGAGAAGTGGTGACAAAGCATTTTATAGACAGCCTGGCTTTGAAAAAGGCGGTAGAAGATATAGAGCATGTTTCATATACCTTGATCGATGTCGGAACAGGAGCTGGATTTCCGGGAATTCCGCTTAAGATAGCCTTTCCGGAATTAGAGGTGACATTGCTTGACTCATTAAACAAGCGAGTGAAGTTTTTAGATGAATTGATTGCGCATATAGAATTGAGAGGAATAAGAGCTGTTCACGGAAGAGCAGAGGACTATGCGAGAGAAAATGTTTCACGTGAAACATTTGACTTGTGTGTTTCACGTGCGGTTGCTAATATATCTACATTGGCAGAATACTGTATGCCCTTTGTCAAACCAGGCGGATATTTTGTGTCATATAAGTCTGGAAGGATTGAAGAAGAATTAAACGGCGGAAAAGGGGCAATCAAAAAACTGTCGGGCGAGATAGAGAAAATCATATCATTTGAGCTGCCGAACTCGGATGAGAGAAGTTTGATCAAAATAAAGAAGATATCCAATATCAATAAAAAGTATCCCCGGAGATCCGGACTGCCTTCAAAGGAGCCGTTAAAATAGCGTTTGAGTGTCAGGCGGCGGATTGAATTGACATTGGAAGGCGTGCTATGGATATTTGATGGATAGAGTATATCTGTTTCATATCCATAGCACGCCTTTTATAATCACTTGTTATGCTTTACATGTCAATGGCTTTGTGGTGTATGGCGCGGTAAACAGTGAACACGAATCAAAGTCTGAGGATCAAACACGCTCTAGGCAAAGAAAATATGAATGAGGTCTAACAGCTTGTCCGGTGTCTCCAATTGGGGCAGATGTCTGGTTTTGGTAATAACCGATGATTCTATCGCAGAGTTCAGTGATTGATAGTCCCGGATCGTTTGCTCAATTTCAGGTTCTTCGCTTCCGCCTACAATGTAAATGCTGTTGTCAATTTTTTTAAGGGCATTGCGTATATTGCAGTTTGTGTATCTGCACTCCAAACTGGAAAAAATTGCTTTTGGGGAATCTCCTAAGTAGGCAGATTCATAATAATGGTCAATATAGGTGGGTTTTACAGAATACGGGTTATAAAAATATTCTTCGTGAAAGCGTCTTTCTGTCATACTGTAGCTGTGTATGATTTGATAGAGTAAAGTTCCGATAACAGGAAGATCCAGGAGCAGTTTCAGAAATTTCGTATGCTTTCCCGGAATCTGCATACATTTGTCAAAGCTATTCGGATTGACCAGCATGAGCCGTCCAAACAATTCTGGAGAGTGGTTACAGGCCATAATGACAAAGGAAGAGGATTCTCCGGAAACGATCAGATCGGTCCGGCGGCCAATCTCTGATTTGATAAAGTCACAGATTAACTGTACAAAGAGATAGCTTGTATAAGTAAGAGCTGGTTTGTCAGAGCGTCCGCAGCCAAGCAGATCGAGTGTATACACGGTATAGCGGCGGCTAAGCCTATCTGTTAAAAGATGATATTCATATCCGCTGGAGGAAGCATTTAAGTCATGAATTAAAAGAATTGGTTTTCCGTTTCCGGATTTGGTATAATGGATATTTCCCAGACGCCATTTAAAACAGAGAGAGTCCGGCTCATCCATAAGATTCTTTTGTACAGCGGATAACTGAACCCATTTATTCATCAAAGCAATCGAGGCGGTTCCGGCGGTCAGAAGAGAGAGCAGTGTCATGAGTTTATTTTTTTTATTCATACATCAGGCCTCCTTGTAAGGGGTATCGTGGTTTAAAAGGGGGCAAAATACCTTTTGACCCCAACATCATGTGATGCAGTTTTGGCTGTTAATCATAAAATAGTAAAAGGTTTAGAGAAGCTGTATGGGCAGAAGACGTCTCGTATTTTAGCTGCTCTAAACGGCGTTGTAAAATAGAAAAATCATCCATTTTATTATTATATCATTATTTTAAATAACAATACATTAAGAAATTCTTACAGTGGATTTGAAAATATGTTATTGTTTACACCTGCCGGGCTGTGCCCGGTAACACGTTTTTTGATGCAAACAAACGGTAAAGGAATATGGTTTGGCGCTGCTGTGTTTTGAATTAATCCAAGAGGGTTCACTGTCTGTGGTTTCTGATTGGCTGTACTCATAAAAAAGCCTGCATTGACTGGCGTGTGAATCATAACAAAAAGTTTACCAATGTTTCACGTGAAACATTGGTAACGGTTCATGGGTAACAGTTTCATATCCATCTCGGAAAAGACAAGAAGCACCGGGAAGATACCAGACGGGGAAAACTTGATAAAACAGTCTTACAAGCGACCTTGACGTCTGTTTCTATCCGGTTTTCTCCGCCCTGTGGATTGTAACAAACATTTTTGTTTTTTTCTGTAAAACATATATGCAAAGAGGATTCAAGTGTGTTATACTAAGTAATGTTCACAGATATTCCGAAAGGCGTTCTTTGTGCAAAAGCAGGGAAGAATCAGATGGGTGAGATATTAGAATATTTGTCAGAGAGAATAATATTCTGCCCAGGCCATGTATAGTAATGAAAAGCATATGAAAAAAGAAAGGAAACATCATGGGACGTACAATTGCGATTGCGAATCAAAAGGGCGGAGTTGGTAAGACGACAACTGCGATCAATCTGTCTGCCTGTCTGGCAGAGGCTGGTCAAAAGGTCTTAACTATTGACTTTGATCCGCAGGGAAATGCTACGAGCGGACTGGGCCTGGAGAAAGGGCAAATCGATGATACGGTATATGAAATGATGTTGGGCGACTGTTCGTTTGAGGAATGTCTTCAGAGAAATGTACATGATAATTTAGATGTTCTTCCTTCTGACTCAAATTTATCTGGCGCGGAGATTGAACTTTTGGACGTGGACGGAAAAGAACTGGTACTGAAAAAAAAGCTGCAACGGATACGGGGGATGTATGATTTTATTATTATAGACTGCCCGCCGTCGCTCAGTCTGCTCACGATCAATGCATTGGTCGCAGCAAATACGGTACTGGTTCCCATTCAGTGCGAATATTATGCACTGGAAGGTTTGAGCCAGGTTATGCGGACCATCAATCTGGTAAGAAGAAAGATGAATCCGTCTCTGGAGATGGAGGGCGTTGTTTTCACGATGTATGATGCCAGGACAAATCTGTCTCTTGAAGTAGTGGAGAATGTTAAGAATAATTTGAATGAGAAAATATATAAAACGATCATCCCCAGAAATGTTCGCCTCGCTGAGGCTCCCAGCCATGGTATGCCGATCAATATCTATGACAGCAAATCAGCAGGTGCAGAGAATTATCGCCTGTTGGCTGCTGAGGTAATCAGCAGATAGGCGGATCTTTAATCATGATTTCGTTTAGGCAATGGCAGAAACATGCGTTTTTTTGTTATGGTTCACAACTCTGCCTGGCTGCGTCACGGTAATACGCTTTGCCATACACACAAAGCGAAAAAATGCGGTTTCGTGCCGTTAAGCTAAAGGAGCCCGCTGTCTGGGACGTTTGCTATGCTGCACTCACAAGAAACACCTCGCATTGGATGGTGTGTGAAGCGTAACGTTTTCATTGCCTGTGCAATTTAACCTTCAATTCATAACAACACAGTAGGAAGCCATACAGAACCGGAAGATGGAGGATATGATGTCAAAAAGAACTGGACTTGGTAAAGGATTGGGAGCTCTTTTCGGAGAAGAATATACGGATAATAAAACTCCGGTCGTAAAAGAGGAAGGTACACCGATCAATTCTGACGCGGAGTTAAATGGGGAGAGTGCGCAGCAGGCAAAGCAGGAAGTAAAGGTAATTGAGGTTGAAAAAGAGAAGGTTATCAATATTTCTCTGATCGAACCGAACAGCAGCCAGCCCAGAAAAATGTTTGACGAGGAGCAGTTATTGGAGTTAGCGGCTTCGATTAAATCATATGGAGTGCTTCAGCCGGTATTGGTGAAGAAAAAAGAGGATCATTATGAATTGATTGCAGGAGAACGCCGCTGGCGGGCCGCGAAGCTGGCAGGCCTTAAGGAAATTCCTGTGATTATCCGCGAGTATACAAAGCAGCAGACAATGGAAATTGCCCTGATTGAAAACGTGCAGAGAGAGGATTTGAATCCAATCGAGGAGGCCAGAGCTTATCAAATGCTGATCCAGGAATTCGGATTAAAGCAGGAGGAGGTGGCAGTCCGTGTTTCCAAAAACAGAGCGACCGTCACAAACAGCATGCGTCTCCTGAAACTGGACGAGCGGGTTCAGCAAATGCTGATTTTAAATCAGATCACAGGCGGACATGCAAGGACGCTGCTGGCCCTGGAGGATGGAGATCAGCAGCATCAGGTGGCTATGAAGGTGATGAATAACCGTTTGAGTGTCAGAGAAACGGAAAAATTAGTTAAATTATTAACGAAACCGCCTGTACAAAAGGAAGAAAAACCGGAAGAAAAAGATCTGAGCATCTTTTACCAGGATCTGGAAGACAAGCTAAAAAATGTCATGGGAACTAAGGTAGTTATCAATAAAAAAGATAAAAATAAGGGAAGAATTGAAATAGAGTATTATTCGTCTGCCGAGCTGGAGCGAATCGTAGATCTGATCCAGTCGATAGGGCAATAACAGATTAAGAACGATGTAGAAGGAGCTGTGAGAATGGCTGCGATGAAATTTGTAATTAGAAAACTGGAAATGGGGACAAAAGATGGGAAATAGCAGTATTTTAGATATGCTGGGATTTGATCCCGCTTATATAATAGCCGGCTTGGCATGTTTGACACTCATATCATTTATAACGACCATTATTTGCTTTTTACAATATAAAAGGCTGTACCGGAGATATGACCTTTTTATGAGAGGGAAGGACGCTGAGACGCTGGAGGATACGATTCTGGATTTGATGGATGAGGCTGTGTATCTGCGCGACGAGGATAATGAAAGTAAAGATATGATTCACGCGATGGAGAAGCAGGTTAAGGCCGGGTACCAGAAAACGGGAATTGTCAGATATAATGCTTTTAAGGGTATGGGAGGCAATTTGAGCTTTGTTATTGCGCTTTTGGATGATCATAACTCCGGGCTGATTTTAAATTCCGTTCACAGCCGGGAGGGGTGTTATTTATATATGAAGGATGTCGTTGAGGGAAAGACGGAGATTTTACTGGGAAATGAAGAAAAGGAGGCCCTGGAGAAAGCGCTGGGATATCATTAAACAGAACAGGGGCGCTTTGATAGAATCCTGTTTGTCTGTATGCAGACCGATGTAAATGGAGATAACAAAATTTTCGGGGAACGTATATAATACAGAAGAAACGGAAATTTTTGATAGAGGGTGAAAAAGAGAATGCATAAATTTTTGCGTGCTGCAGGGTTCAGCATGTATCAGAAAAAAAGAGATATCAATATATTGCTCCGCTGCCTTGCAAAGGAGGCGCGCTGCTCCAAGTGTTTCCAGATTGACAGGGAGACGAGTATTTATGAGTTAAAAACTGAAATTGCGGATGGAATCGGTATCGCGATGTATGGAGAGCTGGACGACAGGGATGAGCTGGAGATAGAATACTATTATCCGTATTTAACCAATAAAGAAGTGACATCAAAGGCTGACTGTTCGATTCAGCGCCATACGGAAAAGGAAACCTACGCGGGCCTTCTGGATGAATATAAGGTGGGTATTTCCCTTATTTTTTATCTGCTGAACCCGATCGAGTATCGGGAAAGACTGATGAAGGGAGACAGCAGGGCTAAGGTGGAGTCTGCCAGTCTGTCGGCTTTTTCGGTATATGGAAAGGTGCTTTTGCCCGTCAATAAGACTGCAAGGCAGATCGAAAAGGCAAAGGTGGCGTCGCGGAACAGAGATAATCTGTTGGAGGCCGCCAAAAATGGGGATGAGGATGCCATGGAGTCTCTGACGATTGAAGATATTGACCTCTATTCGCAGGCTTCGCGCAGGGTCGTGAAGGAGGATATTTATTCGATTGTGGATACTTGTTTTATGCCCAGTGGGATTGAGTGCGATCAGTATTCTATATTGGGAGAGATTATGGAGGTTGAGCTGAAGAAAAACAGAATTACCGGAGAAGAGATTTATGATATGAAGCTGGAATGCAATGATCTGTATTTTCGGATTGGGATTAATAAAATGGATCTTCTGGGAGAACCGATTCCGGGGAGGCGGTTTAAAGGGAAAATATGGATGATGGGAACTGCAAACTTCAGAGAACGGAGAATTTGAAGATTCGTGGGTTGTTGAGGATGTGGTGGATTTGTGGGGGGCATTTTTGTAGTGATTGGCAGCGATTTTTGTAGCGATTTTGTGGCGATTTTTTAAATTTTGCTTGCTTTATTTTGGAAAATAGATTATAATAGTTTCGATATCGGTTTAGTTGAGTTTGTGAAATGAAAGAGTTTTAAATAACTTGGAGGGAGTATATCTGCCTTTTAATATCTGGGTATGAGAGTTTTGGAAGGTGAAACTGCTCTTTTTATAAACTTATATCGTTTGAGTCCTCGTAGCTCAGCTGGATAGAGCACACGCCTCCTAAGCGTGGGGTCGGAAGTTCAAATCTTCTCGGGGACGCTGGAATGCCGTAACTTCAAGGGTTGCGGCATTTTTGTTCCTTCAGGGATTCCAACATAACCTCCTTTCATGGCTGTATTTTCGACCTGCCGCCTGTGGGGGAAGTCTTAAAAGGAATCGAATCCCCTGGCGGGAAAAACAAGGTCTGCTAATCATTCTGCTAATCCTCGCTTATTGAACATTTTTTGTTCAATAAGATGTCCCGTTATGTACTCCCGTTGCATCCCATGTTATCCTGTGCCGTCTCATGCACCGAGCATCTTTTTTGCAAGCTGCGTCATGATCTGGTCGCCATATTGCTCGATGAATTTCTGGGTGAAAGCGTCCATCGCCTGCGGGGAAGATTCCAGATGTTTCATCATAACGTCCGGGTTGGGCACGGAACCGCTTTCCTCTCCCTGGAAGCTGCGCTCCACGGGGCGCATATCGGGGTTGGAGTAAAAAGCTGTCTCGAATTTCTGTGCGTTGATCTTGCGGTCTTCGTCCAGGATATGCGCATAGATTTCCGTGATCATGTCAATCTGTGCATGACCGGTATCTCCCTGGGTAGCTTTGAGATCCCCTTTGTTCAGTTTCAGCTTGTAGGTCGTGCTGGAGTGACGCAGGGAATGGAATACTACATTGGGCAGGCCGACAGACTTTTTAAGGCGTTCAAACTGGTTGCCAATGATGCGGTCCTCGCAGGGCCTTCCCGTTTCCTGAGCCAGTACCAGATTGTAGTCTGTATAGTCCGGCCCCATGAACTCCTTCAGCCTGTCCTGCTTTTCCTTCCAGTCGCGCAGGATAAGGGCAAGGGTTTTGGGAAGCCACACCTTACGGATGCTGCTTTCTGTCTTCGGCTTTTTCAGGACAAGCCTGGTGGATGATTTGCCGCCCATCAGCCTGGGGAATACAAAAAGGATATCCTTTTCCCCAAGTGCGTCAATCGCCCTCTGGTCAACACGGGTAAGTTCCTTTTCAATCCATACATATGCGTTATCGTTTGCAATGTCTTCATCTGCGATGTGGAGGCAGTCCCAGGTCAGACCGGTAATCTCCCCCATTCGCATGGAGCAGGCAAAGGCCAGATTGATCGCAATGTAGAGTTTCCCGTCCTGGCAGCTGTCAAGAGCTTGACGGATGATATCCGCTGTCCAGATGGCCCGGACTTTCTTTTCCCGCTTTGGCAGGTCGGCATCCTCAAACGGGTTTTTGCCGATCATATCCCACCGGACCGCCTGATGGAAAGCGCATCGGAGGAGCTTTATGATCTTTTCGATGGTGCATGGCGTCACATACTCTGTTTTTGCATGTCGGTACGGAGTGTTCACAGGGGCTGTTTTCTGTAGCTGCTGGATATATTTATCCACAGTCCTTTTGTTGATGTCCTGGACAACAAGGTTTCCGATCAGCGGATTGATGTAGTTGTTGATCAGCGCCGTATTGCTGGCATAGATCGAAAGACCCCATCGCTTTTCTCCATAAAGTTCCACAAACTCATTTAAGAAGCTTTCCACTGTTGTTGTATTGGGTGGGATAAAAGTCCCGTTATCAAGTTCGGCTTCCACGGCAGATTTTCTTTTCCGAGCCTCCGCCTTGGTGTTGAATGTTTCCCATTTCTGTCTTTTCTGTCCTTCCTGGTCTGTATAGGTATAGACGACAGCATGTTTTTTTCCTCTTTTTTGAATTGATGCCATATATGCAGGCTCCTTTCCTTTTACGTTTCACGGCTCCCGTCAAGCCACTCATCAAAGGATCTTCTGGAGATACGCAGTTTCTTTCCGATGCGTACCGTTTTGAAAGCTTCCGCAGCGCAGAGATTGTATACGGAGCGTTTGCTGACGCCAAGTATCTCTGCCGCTTCTGCAACAGAATAACTCCTTTTTTCCGGATCGGCTTTCGGGATATTGTCTGTATGTTCAGCCACAGTGACCTCCTTTCTGCGTGGCTGGAAAGAGCCTACGGTTCCTTACCTATATATCTTACGAAATCAAGGCCAGCCACTTCAACAAAAAAATAAAAACAAGACGTTCTAATTCTAAAAAATATGTTTGGTTCCGCATGGTGCCCTGGGCCGCTTCCTGCGCCGGGGTTTCCGCCGCGTATTTTCAGGCCGTGCTGTGCAACGATCAAGCAGGGGCTGGCTTTTTACGGCAGACCTGTCCCATGCACCTGTATGACTCCCAGTACCATGCTATGAAATTGTCAATGTACGTTCCTATGGCATCTCTTCTTTAATGACCTATACAATAATAAAACAGGCTGGAAATCTGATAATTCTGCAAGGTTTGTAAATTTTTATTTTTTTGAATACTATATATTGTTTTAGAATATTGACTGCTTCTATATATTGTATTACACTTCACTTGTAATTGATTTTTGTGCGAATCCTTTTAGGGAGATACAGTCGGAAACGCCTGTATGCGACATCGGTTCCGCATTGCACACGCTGTTAAGTTTGTATGACCGTGCCAGCAGTATCACTACGCCCTGTGGTGATATACCGCTGGTTTTTGTTTTAGAAAATTTAATCATCTCTTTTTAGAGCAGGAATGACACTGGTTCATAGGAATTTATGGACAACAGGAATATCAGAGAGTCATTCCTGCTTTTTTGCTGCCTGAAAACCGGAAGGTTTATAGGGATAGGACAACATGAACAAGGAAGAAAGGAAGGTGAAGAACGGTTGCAGAAAGCAAGGTGGCTGGATCAGGATTGTAACAAATGTGGCAGGCAGTTAAACAGCTGGGATGCCCGGTTATCGAAAACCCTGGCATACAAATACCCGTGCTGCGAATCCTGTATCGCCAGGGAATATGATATGTCAGCGGAGAGGCTGCGGAACCGTATGGAAGACTATTTTGGGATGCGCCCATGCCAGGGGCTGTAAGGAGGAATGGAATGAGAGAAAAGGAACATGAGGAATACAATGCGCTGACAAAGCGGCTGCTGGAGGAAGGCTATACCGTGGACAATCATCCGGACTATGTAAGGGTTGATGTTCCCATGTGGCAGGAGAAAACCCTTGATAATTATGATGGAGGGTTTACCTATGAACGCTGGTGGATCTTTGAACAGACTTTCAGGACGCCCTGCGGCCTGCAGTGCAAAGGACTCCAGTGTCACAGCAACATGAGCTATATGGGGATTGAGTGGACCTTTGAAAACGATATGGCTACCATCCGTTGCCCCTATGAAAAGAAAGGATGTAAGCTGAAACATGAATATCTTCAGGAGAATACGGTACTCAGGTATGAGTGTGAGGTTCATATGACGAAAGAGGAATACTGCTATGAAGGAAGCGTAGAGCATATCCTGAAGCTGCATGATGATGAGATACGGAGACAGGAGGTCAGCTTCAGGCTGCAGAAAAATGGACGAGTCTGCCGTGAGCATATGAGGTTCAACCGGGATACCCTGGAATGGGAAATGAACTATGACCCTTATTATTGCGGATCAAGCAGATGTGCAGGGATGTGCCCGGTCCTGGGGCATGAGCTGGATAAGAAAAAGGGGAATGTATTTTATGATGTGAAGATATCTTATCTCAGAAATGACTTGAACGGCACACTGTTTGAAGGACAGGTGGATACCCGGATCATCAAGGGGAAAAAGCTCTTTGACCATCCGGTGAGCATGGATATCGGTAAGATATGCGCCAGGCTCTGCCAGGATCGGATAAGGGAGAAAGTTCGGAGACATTATTTTACGCAGCTGTTTTTCTCTGAATACCACGGCAGGTATTTTTCCTTTGAGATCCAGAATGTCCGTGCGGAACGCAGGGAGAGCCGGGATCTGATGCAGGACCTGGAGGATATACGGAACGGAATCCAGATCGTGCATGCTTCTGATATGGAAAAAAGGGATTCTGAGAATAAAAGGGAGAGACGGCGGCAGGCGCGGGAGTCTGCGGTCAGGCGTCTGGAAAAGAAACTGTTGGAGAACGGATATGAAAGTCTGGAAAAATTCAGTGCAGACCGGCGCCATGCGGATAAATGGCTGGGAGAGGAACGGATCGCAGAACTGGAACAGATGCGCCTGGAAAAAGAGAAAGAGAGAAGGGAGCAGCCAGTGCAATTAAGTTTGTTTGATATGGAAGTTCTGTAAGATAAAGGAAAGGCTGCCTGGAGCAGCAATAATATTTTTCATGCCAGTATTTTTATACAACCATCCATACCATTGTAATGTTAATTTGGATATTCTTGATAAAAAGCGGTTTCTTTAGTATAATAAAACCGTGACAGAAGGTAAAGATTTAATCAGATATATGTTTTCTAAATCATGTAGAAAGGTGGTGTCTGTTATGTCAACATTGCAGAATCAGATTACACAATCTCTGGAAGGACTTTCGGATGACAGCCTGCGCTTTATTCTTGATATGATACAGCGCTTTGTGCTGCCATCAGAGTCAAGGAGTGTGAGTATAAATTATGGCGTTGTCACACAGGGCAAAAAACGCAGGCTTGGAAGTATGAAAGGGCAGAAATTTATTGCGGATGGTCATGATATAGACGAGTGCAATGATGAAATAGCCAGATTATTTGAGGTGGATGGTTGATGAAGATTTTGCTGGATCACATATTGCAATATGGGCAGTACTGGATTCGGAGGAATTGTCGAATACAGCCAGGGCAATGATACTTGACGAGAACAATGAAATCTATTACAGTACCGCTTCCGTGTGGGAGATTACAATCAAGCATATGGCACATCCGGAAACATTTTTATTTAGTGGGAAATACCTGGAGAAAGGATGTGAAGAGAATGGTTTTGTCTCGCTGCCTGTATTTAATAAACATGTGGCTGAGCTGGAATCTTTGGTAAGGCCAAAGGATGCTCCACCGCATAAAGATCCTTTTGACAGGATTTTGCTTGCGCAGGCAAAATCAGAAGGAATGAAATTTATGACACATGATACTTTGATTCCGTATTATAACGAATCTTTTGTTATCAGTGTTTAACATGAGTGCAATGATTGATGTAAAGAGCCAGAAGATATTTACAATCTCGAACTGGCTAAAGGTGTGAGCGCATTTTCTTTTGTTGGTTATTTATAAAACACTATATATAGTATCAACAACTTGACTAAATCAATATCTTGTACTAAACTGTCCTTGTAATTGATTTTTGTGCGTAACCCGTAAGGGAAATGCAGCCCGTTCAGGCTGTATGCGGAGAACTTTCCGCATTGCACACGCTGTTAAGTTTGTATTTTTGTGCCAGTAGTACCATTATGCCCTCCGGGCAGTGGTTTACTGGCTTTTTTATGTAAAAGGGATGACTTTCTCTTTAAGAGCGGGAATGGCTATGGTTCATGGAAATCCATGGACGCCAGGGATTTGGCAGATGGTCATTTCCGCTTTTTTATTGTCTGTATAATGGGGTTAAAACCCTCGCCTTTAGGTAAAGTAAACGGTAGATAGGTTCTTTCCACTCTTAGTTGAATTCAACGTAAAAAAGTTCATGAAACAGTACTTTGGCTTTTAACAGATCAAAGCTGTTTCTGCCATACATAATCCGTTTTATTACCTTGATTTTATTCACGCTTCCCTCTGCCAAACCATTGTTATAAGGAAAGATAATTCCATTTTTGATGGCTGTTGAATCTTTCAATATCCCCTCCACGAATGACTGCAGTTCAGGTATATCATGCTTCTTGGCAGACTCTATCCATGTGTCTAATTTCTCGGGTTTTTTGGAAAATATTGCAGTGTGGAATTCTTTCACCAGGGAATAAAGGGGGCTTAGCAATGGATACGTTTCCAATGCCTGCTTATACTGGCCAGCAGTGATTGTTGCGACATTTTCCAGTTTCTTATAAATCAACTGGCATAGGGATTTCCTCTGAATGAATTCAGACTGGGGGTTGTCCTGCTCCTCCTGCTCCCGCATCCGGGACCTTTCTTTTTGCATAAACATTCTAAGGGACGCAACACTTCCGGTATACCCTTTTTCACAAAGAATCTTATGGATCTGGGGATATGTAAGCCCCCGGCTCCGGAGTTCTATGACATCTTTCTCATAGGGTGCCAGTTTGCCGGGAATCCGTGCATTGTAATGTCCATCTGTAACGCGATAGCTGGGGTTCAGGTAATTCTGTATGGTCTTACATGTATGGTGCATCATGGCGGCAATCTGTCCAATCGGATATCCCTCCCGCGCCAGTTTTCTGGCTTCATCAACTTCCTGCTGTTTCTGCTGCAGCGCCAGCCGGTGCTGCCTTTCCCGGGAGGCTGCCCTGTCCTCTGGAATCTCTTCCTCTGGAATGGCAAGATATTTTCGGATGGTTGTGGGAGACGAATGCAGCAACAGTGCAATGTCAGATATTGTCAGGCCTTCTTTCCGTTTCTTATGGGCGAACCTGATCCGGAGCGGCCTGTTTGCAGTATTATACAGCGCCGCCATCTCA
>QXXC01000036.1 GCA_009911305.1 Clostridiaceae bacterium
TAAACACCTGCAGGTGATCAGCCAGGACAGGGAAAAGCGGCTCGAATATGAAGCGCGTGAAAAAGCGATACTGGACTATAACCAGGGGATCCTTGAAGCGGAACAACGGGGACGGGAGGAAGGCAGGGCAGAAGGCAAAGCAGAGGGCAAAGCAGAGGGCAAGGCGGAAGCGAGAACGGAGGGAATCCAAATATTGATCGCTGACCACATGGAGGAAAAAATTCCAAAAGAGAAAACCCTTGCAAAATTACAGAAGCATTACCATTTAACGGAAAGCCAGGCTGAAACGTACTATATAGAATTTACAAAAGAGAACCCCTGATTTTTGCATCCCGAAGGGAGCGGCGCCAAACCTCGTTCTCTGTGGTTTGTGTGTATCGAAAAGCGTGCTGCGGTTCACGGACCGGCTAAACAGCAGCCGGTTCGCGGACCGTAACCGTTCTTACAGCTTTCCGCAGCCTTTCGTGTTCCGGCATCTGGAACACCCGATCCTTTGACCATCCTATCAAAAGTCTGCTGTGACACTGGTAGGATACCTTTATTTCCAGGTATACAAGAACCTGGATGTGCCGGTTCCTCCGGGACAAACTGCCGCCCGTGCGGATAGGATCATTCTGCAATCGATTTCCGGAAACCGGATTTATGATGGTTCGGCTTTGCCGGCGTCCTTTTCCTTGCGCTCCTGTATTTCTTTCACGATCTGGTTATACGCCTTTTTGTTCAGACGGTAAAAATACAGGACCACAGCCGTCGCAACCCACAGTATGCCGGGAACGGTTGTGAAGGCATGGCGGATCACGGCCAGCACGGCCGGGTTCTGCTGTTGGTTGGCCGCATACCCGAATGCCCCAAGGATTCCCGCCAGGGCGGATGTTCCGATTGCCATTCCGATCTTGTTGCCCAGTGAAATGAAGGCGTACTGGAAGCCGTCATTGCGCAGGCCCGTTTTCCATTCGCCGTATTCCACGCAGTCCGGCACGATGGCGTAGATCGCTGTGTTAAAGCCGGAAAAGAAAAACTGCGACAGGCAGGAAAACAGGTAAAACATAACCGGCGAGCCGCTGGCTGTAAAGAAATACATACAGAACATGCTGATGCCTGTCAGCAGGGCAAATATGGAGGCCGCGCGCCCTTTGTTATTCGTCATGCGGAACACAATGGGAAAACACGCCGCGCCGATAATGGACGGTATGATAATAAACAGGGAGTATGTGCTGAACAGCGCCTGGTTCCCTTCCACATATGTAAAGTAATACAGCGCATCCGCGTTCCTTCCGTAAAGCGTCACCCCAAACAGGAACTGGCCCGCCACTGCGATCATATACGGCCGGTTCTTTGCAACTGCGGACAACTGGATCTTCAGCGTGGTCTTCTCCTTTTCCGGCGTTTCCACGACTTCTTTTGTCCTGGCAAAGCAGAATATATGGCACGCTGCAAAAATACATCCGTAAAGAACCGCGATCAGCAGATATCCCTGCCTGTCATCTCCATGGCCGAGCGCCGAGATCAGGGGAACCGTTATAATATTGATGATACCTATGGCGATCATGGCGCTGACCGAACGGAATGTGTTGATCTTTGCCCGCTCTTCTATATTCTGGGTCATCGCGCCGCACAGCGTCCCGTAGGGGATATTGACGCACGTATAGCCCAATACAAGGATACAGTATGTCACTGCCATATACACAATCTTTGCCGACGACGGCCAGCCCGGATGCGCCCAAAAGGTCAGAATCAGCACCGCCGCCGTAAACGGCGCTGCTATCAGCAGCCATGGGCGGTATCTTCCCCATCTCGTATGCGTCTTGTCCGTCAGTCCCCCGATGATCGGGTCATTGACCGCATCCCAGAACCGGGAGAACAGCATCAGTCCTGCCACTGCCCCCATACCGATCCCGAATACATCCGTATAAAAAATCATCAGGAAGTTTCCGACAAACATCCAGCTAAAATTGCATCCCACATCCCCCATGCCGTAAGCGATCTTGCTGATCAACGGCACCTTTACATCCGTATTCTTCTGCTCCATGATACCCTCCTGTTCTGCGGACGCCTTTCCGGCGCAGCGGCGTACTGGCTGCCGCATTCCGGGATTTCCCGCTGTCAGACGCCCGCTGTGTCTGCTTCCTTCATCCGCTCCGACGCGTTTGCTACTTATTGAATACGAATAACGGCCTTGACGATGTCCGCCTTATTGCTGACACTGTAATCCATGGCTTTCTGCGCGTCGTCAAGATCAAATATATCGGTCACAATGCCTTTTAAATTCACCTTCCCCGCCGCAACGGCATCAATGGCCATTGGGTAGATATGGCGGTAACGGAATACGGTTTTAAAGGTCAGCTCCTTATCCAGCGCAAGGCTCATCGGCAGCGTCATCTCACCGCTCTTGCTGTACCCCACCAGCACAATCGTCGCCCCTTTTTTGGCCATATGGATGGTCTGCACCGTCGTGGCCTGTGTCCCCGCTGTCTCCACCGCCAGATCGCAGCCCTTTCCTCCTGTCAGCCGCCTCACCTCTTCCACCGCATCGGTCCGGCCGGCGTTGATTACCCCGTCCGCACCCAGCTCCATGGCCTTCTCCAGCCGTTTTTCCATGATGTCAGCCACATACACTCTGGAAACGCCCATGGCCTTTAAGGCCATCATCGTTACCAGGCCGATGCAGCCCGCGCCCATCACGACCGCCGTCTGCCCGGCCGCCGCGCCGCCCTGCATGGCGGCATGGAAACCGACGGCCAGAGGTTCTATCAGCGCCCCTTCCATGGTGCTGACATGATCCGGGAGCTTAAAGCACAGGGCCGCCTCGTGTGCCACATATTCCTGGAATACCCCGTCCACCGGCGGCGTTGCGAAAAATACCACATCCGGGCAGAGATTGTAGCGCCCGGTCCGGCAGAATTCACAATGTCCGCAGGTCTTTCCCGGTTCCAGGGCCACCCTGTCGCCGGCCTTCAGATGCGTTACATTCCTGCCCACCTCGACCACGGTTCCCCCCGGCTCATGTCCCAGCACAAACGGTGGCTTGACCACATAATCTCCGATCGCCCCGGTCTCATAGTAGTGCAGATCGCTGCCGCAGATACCAACATACTCCAATTTAACCAGAACCTCGTCATCCTTCGGCGTCGGAATCTCCCGCTCCTCAAATCCCATCTTCCCGATCCCCAGCATCACGGCTGTTTTCATGGTTCCCTTCATATGATTGTTCCTCCTCTTTATTGTTTTATTTAATATATACTTTATTAAATAGTTTTATTATGTTTTTTATTTTATGTCAGATGCACAGGTTTGTCAATATAAATAAAGATATTTTTAAATATTTGACATTTTCCACAAAATTGCACTGTCCTTTTTGGAAAAATTACACAAAAAAAAGAGACTTCATCTCTGAAATCTCTAAACATTCCACGGTTGGCGCCTTCTCATATCTGTTCGATAAATGTCTCAATCACCTTCAGGGAAGCGCCCAATGCCGCTGCCTCTGTCCTGTGCCGGCAGGCTTTTACAAATGAACTGTCCTCCCCGAACGTATTCCTCGCCGCGGCTTTATCCCGGATGTCCCGGATATGTTCTCCCATGCAGCTTCCCACATACCCGCCCAGGACGATATCACAGTCCAGCAGCATATGGATATTGTTCACCGCTACGGCCAGGCAGGAGGTATAGTTCTCCCAGAGCGCTCCCTCCTCCCTCCCGCCCTGATCCAGTCTGCTGAAAAAATCCTCCAGCTTACTGTCCGCCGGGCCGGACAGGCGCTTTGCCGAGCAGTAGGCGTCCAGGCAGCCCTTTTTCCCGCAGTAGCATGGCTCTCCGTCCGGGAAGATGGTCATATGCCCCGCTTCCCCGCAGCGGAAATTTTTTCCCTGCTCCAGCCTGCCGTCAAGGTAAACCGCGCCCCCTACTGTATCGCTCAGGGACAGATAATAAAAGCGCTCCGGATTCTCCTGGCCGAACCCCTGCGCACAGGCCCCTGCGTTTGCATCATTGACAAAATGGCAGGAATATGGAAAATGACGGCTGATTGAAGAAAACGGCAGGGATTTCACGCCAAGGATGTGGGAGTCCGCGACCATTTCCTCCCTTAAATCGATAATTCCCGGAAACGATATGCCAAGGCCAAGGATCGTTTCCTGTCTGCATCCGCTTTCGGTAAGAAATGCCTCCAGCCTTCGGTTCACCTCCTGATAATACCCCTCTCCCGCCTCATACGGCAGGAAGATGCGCCCGTACTTCACGATCCGGCCCGCCAGATCCGCGGCCACCAGGCTGATGTGGTTTTTCGTGATATCCAGGCCGGCCGCCCTGCCCGCGCTGTCAGACAGAGCCAGCGCCTTGGCCCGCCTTCCCCCCGTTGACTGAAGCTCACCCTTTTCTTCGATCAGGCCCTTTTCCATCAGTTCCTTTGTGAGCTGCGTCGCTGTCGGCAGGCTCAGCTTTAAAGCGTAGGAAATATCCGGGTTCGATACGATCCCGCTCCTGCATATATAGCGGAATACATCATTGCGGTTCTTCCTCTTCACTTCCATGTTCGTTATCTTCTTTTTGTCCATTTCAACTCCTGTGCTTTATAAAAGTGTTTTTTTAAGCATAGCATTGGAATGGCAAAAAATCAACTTTAAAAACACGTTACCGTATCTCCGCCGCCAGCCTCTCCACATGCATCAGCACATTCAGGGATGCGATCTCATTGAGCGGCAAATCACTGTCCATCTCTAAATACTGCATGGCCTTTTCCATCCGGTATTTTACCGAATTCACATGAATCCCCATGAGCAGCGACACGTCTTTGATGCTGTGCAGAACCAGGTACAGCCGCAGGGTATGTAAAAACGTCTTTACTTCCGCCGACGGCTTTGTCTGGAGCTGCCCTGCAGAATAGACAAAGACATCCTGCGCCCTGGGCGCGCTGCTCATCATATAAATCAGGGAGAGCTCATCGATACTGTAGCATCCCTTCAGGAATAAAAGGGAGTGAATTAGGTTTTTTATGCGGGAAACCTCCCTCTGCAGGTTTTTCTGCCTGTATTTTCCCTGGGAAAAGAGAAAGAGATCCGGCTGCCCGGTCTCTATCATGTTGCAGTATGCTTCATATACCGAGCTCGTGTTCTCTTCCTCCTCCGGAATCAGTAGAATACAGTATTTCTGATAGGGATTGCTCTCGTACAGAATATACTTTTTGTCCATGGCATGTTTTGTTTTTTCATAGTTGTCAAAGCGGAGCACGGCGATATATACCCTGGCATTGCCGTAATACGGCACATTCACCTCAATTTTCCTGATCTTTTTGCTGCGGGAAATCATGTTGTCCAGCTCCCGGACGGCAAAGGGGGCCATCTGATGATATAGCTGCAAAATGTTATCCTGAATCCCCTCCCTGGCCGGACAGCAGGCGATCATGCTGTGTTCTCCAAAATAGAGCACGGCGATCCGGGATATATCCGCCCGGATGATCATAGGGGACTGAATCGCTTTGCCGCCGTTCTGACGGATATTCTGAATTCTGGAAGTGAGCGCCGCCACATTGAGCCCTTTTGTTCCGTGGCTGTAAACCGTGACCGCGCTGAGCACAACCGGAAGGCGCAGTGTCTCACTCATCCTTTCACAGAGCACGCCCGGATCATTCCCCAGATGAAAATCAACAAAGATTCCCAGCGCCAGCTCCAGCCATCTCCTCTCCATGGCCTCGATATTGTTATTGGAAATCACACTGTATTCCGCTACCAGATCGCCCCAGCGGACGGACACGGGGATATACACAACAGGGAAATCGTACTCATTTCCCAACTGCAGGATTTCCCTGTCAATCTCGTTATTCAGATACCCTCCGGGCATGATTCCGATACCGGCGCATCCGTGCTCGATCATTGCCTCAATCAGATGGATGCGGCTCTCTTTGTCATCCGCCAGGTTCCAGAAGCTGGTCACATAAAACGTCCCTTCATCCAGAAACCGGACGACGGACGGATAAGTCTCCTCTAAAATTTCAAAACGGCGAATTACATGATAAATCCCGCTTCCTCCGGCGGCTATGTATCCTTCTTTCATGGATGGGAGCTTCAGCAAATCGATGACGCTTATCATGTATCATTGTACCTCCATATAATGATGTTGGGGGCAAAAGGTATTTTGCCCCCTTCCCGCCTCCTGCGCGGGCCTGCGGCAAAAGAGACGCCCATAACGGGCGTCCCTTTGCTGACTCTCCTTTTATCAGTGGCCTAACTGATGCGCCATTTCCACAATCTCGGGTGTCGGCCCAACGACCCTTCCCTCGTCCAGAATCTGTACGCCGTCCACCCACACACTGCAGTTTAAGCAGATGCCGTCTGAATGCGTGGCAGCCGGTATGCCGCCGGGAATGTCGGACACAAGCTGGGGACCGACATTTCCAAATCCCCATTCCGTACAGCCCCATACGCGCTCATCTTCCACGATATCGCCATTTAACAGCGCGTTCGGGCCAAAACCAAAGCTGCCGTGGGCCACCAGGTACATCTGCCTGTCGTTAAAGGACTTCATCCAGTCTGCATATCTCTTTGCATCCGTTCCGGCGCCCTCGATTTTCACAACGTATCCGTTTTCAACTGTAAAGGTAATGGGATCCTTTACCGCTCCAAGGGGCGGCGTGATGGTTCCGTCTACCACGATGGTTCCATTGATGCTTCCAAAGTTCGGAGACCAGCTAATCTGGCCGGGGAACATCTTGATCTCGCCCTTGCGGACATGGCCGTCGGCTGTCACGTATGTTCTTCCCGGTTCGTTATCGCACTCTAAGCGCATGCCGGCCGGAGAGGTAATGACAAAATGCCGGCCCGCCTCGCAGAAATCAGAGACAGCCATGATGAACTTTGTCAGAAGATGGTTATCCACCTTGCCGATGTTGCGGATCATCACCTCCGGGCTCACACCGCACAGGTTCATATAACGGGGGCGATCCTCCGGATCCTCCACAATCTTATCGTATGCAGTGGAATAGAAAATCCACTTGTTATTATACTCCACCCAGGCCTCGCAGCCCTTAATTGCCTTTACAAGCGGTTCGATGGGCATATCTATATCTCCGGCTTTCCCGCAGTCTCCCGGCGCGGGCATCTTAAGCACCAGAGGCTTTGCCCCCAATGCAAAGGCCGCTTTGGCCGTCGCATTGACAACATCCATATTGGACTCTGTATCACATGTGATCGCCAGGGATTCTCCCGCTTTTAAATCAAACATCTCATGAAGCAGCTTATAGCATGCATTCGTCAGCTCAAATTCATACATGTATGTACCTCCTGTTATTTTGCATTCCTTTTCCTTACGGCTCATACCGCGAGAGTACGGATAAATAGATACCGGCGTCCCGGACCATGTTGTCAATCACCACGTACTCATTGGGCGTATGGCACATATCATCCAATGTCGCCCATATGACCGCCGGAATATGCTTCGCCCGCAGGACAGCGCCGCAGGTGCCGCCGCCAATGCCGCCGGAATAGGCCTCGGTTCCCGTCTCTTTAATCGCCTCAACCAGATTGACTGCCACCCGGCTCTGCGGCGGGGTCGGCGCAGGCGCATCGGTCCTCGTTAAGAATTCTGTTTCAATCGTAATTCCGGCATACTGTTTTTCGTATTTGCCGATCAGCCCGTAAATATGGCCCATGACCTCATCGACGGGAATATCCGGCAGCACCCGCATGTCCATGCAGAAGCTGTCTTTTCCCGGCATCACGTTGGGGCTTTCCACATTGGCAAATTTCTGAGTCAGTTCAAAGGTTGACATGGGCGGATGAAACATCGGATCTTCCCTGTCAAATTTCGCTTTTAAAGAGTCCTCAAGCTCCACGCCGAATTTCATTCCAATATAACACGCATTGATGCCAAGATGCGGCATCGCCGCATGCGCGGTTTTTCCGTTTACGGTAAATTTCAGCCAAACCTGCGATTTCTCCGCAATCTCCACAAAGGAACCGTCCGGGCTGCCTCCGTCCGGGACGATGGCTTCATCCCCCGGCCGGAACAGTCCCTTTAAAAGCAGGGCTTTCATGCCAAACTCACTGCCGGTTTCCTCATCGGAGGCATAGTAGAAACGGATGTTTCTGTCGATCTGAATCTGTTCTGCGAACAGTACCTCGCAGGCGGCCATGGTCGTGATAACTGACTGGCTGTTGTCCTCGCATCCCAGGCCATAAATCCTTCCGTCCTTTTCAACCGGCGTAAAGGGATCCGTCTCCCATGCATCCAGATCGCCGGGGCCCACTGTATCTACATGGCTGATAAACCATAATGATTGGTCTTTTGTCCTGGCTCCCGGAATGGTTACAACCACATTGAGGCGCACGCCTTCTTTGACATGTTGATCCGGAACCTCATACACCTCGTAGGGAATCTGCCGCTTATCAAACCAGCGCATGATCCACTGCATTCTGGCATACTCCCCGGCGCCTCCCATCCTGGGATTTACCGCGGGGATACGGCTCATCTCCATCATATCAGCCGCCATCTGTTCCTTTTTTTCCGATATCAGCGCCTTTAACCTTTTTATATCCATCGCATACCTCGACAGTCCCTTAGTGCCCCAGCTGCCTTGCAAGCTCTACAAACTCCTCTGTAGGGCCGACCACCTTTCCTTCATCCAGAACCTGTACGCCGTCAATCCACAGGCTGCAGTTTAAGCAGATGCCATCTGAATGGGAAGCCGCCGCAATTCCTGTTTCCATCTCAGACACAAGCTGCGGGCCTACATTTCCAATCCCCCATTCCGTGCAGCCCCATACCCGCTCATCCTCTACGATATCGCCGTTTAACTGTGCCATCGGCCCAAAGCCAAGGCCGCTGTGGGCCATCAGGAACATATTGGGATCATCGAAGCTCTCCAGCCACTGGCGGAAATTATCCGCATCTCTGCCGCCTTCGATGTTCTTGATGTAGCCCTTTTCAATGGTAAATTTAACCGGGCTCTGCAGCGCGCCGATCGGCGGAGATAAGGTTCCGTCCACCACAAGCACGCCGTTGACGCTCTCAAAATTGGGCGACCAGCTAATC
Source organism: Clostridiaceae bacterium (assembly GCA_009911305.1). Lineage (GTDB taxonomy): Bacteria > Bacillota > Clostridia > Lachnospirales > Lachnospiraceae > Otoolea. The sequence goes on from QXXC01000036.1 coordinate 9,025, forward strand.
TGTCCGGGAAACATTTTGATGTCATTCTTATAGACGAAGCCGTCCGCCGTAACATAAGCGCGTCCGGGCTCGTTATCGCACTCCAGATCCGTGCCGGCCGGCGTCGTAAAGCGCATGTGGCGTCCGGCCTCGCAGTAATCAGAAAATCCCTGGATAAACTTGTTCAAAAGGATATTGTCTACCTTACCGATGTTGCGGACTAGCAATTCCGGATGGACGCCGTTCTGATTCATATATCTGGGACGGTTGTTGGGATCCTCCGTAATCTTATCGTAAACCGTGGAGTAAAAGATCAGCTTGTAGTTAAACTCTACCCAGGCATCGCAGGCCTTGATACCGTCAATCAGCGCTTTCATCGGCATGTCTTTATCGCCGGCCTTGGCGCCTTCCGGGGCGGCGATCTTAAAGATCAGGGGCTTTGCTCCCAGAATCACCGCCGCCTGCGCCGTCGCTTCCACGATCTCCTCATTGGACATGGTGTCCGTCGTGATAGCGATCGTCTCCCCCGGTTTCAGCATAAACATATCCCGCAGCAGCTTCAGACAGGCATCCAGAACTTCATATTCTAACATACTTTCCTCCATTCTATTGTCTCCTGGACAATGGTTTCATTTATTCGTAAGCCCCAAACGCATGGGGCTTTTGAATCTTCTTTTATCATGCTTCACATAAATGACAGCGGACGAAATGTCCCGGCTCCACCTCCCGCATCGCCGGATCCTCCTCCATACAGATCGGCTTCTTAAAGGCGCACCTTGTATGGAAGCTGCACCCCCTGGGAATATTGACCGGCGAAGGAATTTCCCCCTCGCTCTTTATCCTCCTGGGCTTTAAGGCCTCTTCCTCCGGTGAAATAACCGGAATCGCGGATAAAAGCATCTGTGTATAGGGATGGAGCGGCGCCTCGTAGAAGGTCCTGGTCGGCGCTATCTCACAGATTTTTCCCAGATACATGATGGCAATCTTGGTGGATACATTCCGCATAACGCCCATATCATGGGTAATAAACAGATAGGTCAGTTTCCGTTCTTCCTTCAGCTTCATTAACATATTCAGAATTTTTGCCTGAATGGAAACATCGAGGGAAGACGTCGGCTCATCAAGGATGATAAATTTCGGGTTGCTGCAGAGCGCGCGGGCAATCGAGACAAGCTGGCGCTCTCCGCCGCCGATCGCGCCCGGCGTCTTGTACATGAAATCCGGCGGCAGCTCCACCATCTTAAGAATCTCCCGAATCTTATCGTCAATGCCGTCTTTGGGCGCCACATGATGAACACGGAGCGGAAGGCTTAAAATCTGCCTCACATCCTGATAGGGATTCAGGGAAGAGCCCGGATCCTGGAATACAATCTGCACGTCCCGGCGAAACTCCCTGCTCCGCCCCTTTGTCTTATTTGTTATACTTGTCCCGTTAAAAAGGAGCTCCCCGTCTGTCTGGGTATACATGCCCATAATCGTGTAGGCAATCGTACTTTTTCCTGAACCGGACTCTCCCACCAGGCCCATGACTTCGCCTTCATTGACAGAGAAATCCACACCGTCCACAGCCCGGACAAAGCGATTCTTTCCAATCGGGAAATACTGCTTTAGATTTCTGGCGGCTAATAATTCATTTCCCATTACTCCGCTTCCTCCTTCTTCGGTTCTCCTTTCGCATAGCAAAAGCAGGCTACCCTGTGTTCCGGTCCAATCTCCACCATCGGCGGCCTCTTTGTCCTGCACTCCTTTCCGGCGTGGGGACATCGCGGGCAGAAACGGCAGCCCTCTGGCGGATTCACATAATCCGGAACGTAGCCGTAGATGCCGGCCGACAGCCCGCCGCCGGAAAGCCGCGGCACACAGGAGAGAAGGCCCTGGGTGTATGGATGGGACGGCGACTGAAACAAATCCTCCGTCCGGCAGGTCTCAACAATATGACCGCCGTACATGATGTAAATCCGATCAACCAGTTCTCTCGCCACACCAAGGGAATGGGTAATCATGATCAGGGAGCGCTTCTTCTCCTCTGCCAGCACCCGCAGCAGATGATGAATCTGATCCTGAATGGTCACGTCAAGGGCCGTACACGGCTCGTCTGCAATCAGCAGATCCTTGGGCGTCACCAGCGCGGAAGCAATACAGACACGCTGTCTCATACCGCCGGAAAGCTGATGGGGATAGCTGGCCATGATGCGCTCCGGATCCGAGAGCATGACGCTTGTAAGCGCCTCATGGGCCGCCTGCTCGATGGCCTTCTTATCATTTTTCTTATAGAGGCCGGAATATTTGATGATATCCGTAAGCTGCTGCCCGATGGTAAAGACCGGGTTCAGCGCGGACATCGGCGATTGTGAAATCATAGACGTTCCGGTCCTCCGAAGCTTAAGCAGCTCCGGCTGCTTCATCGTAAGGACATTCTTTCCCCGGAACTCAATCTTCCCGTTCGGCACATGGATCTTATCGTTTCCCAGCACTCCCATAACCGTCTTCATGGTCGTAGTCTTACCACAGCCAGACTCGCCGACAAGGCCTATTTTTTCTCCCTTTCCCACCTGTAAATGGATATGGTCAACCACCCTGGAATAACCGCGGTACGTGCGGTACCAAATCGAGAGGTCTTCGATATTTAAAATCGTTTCTTTCATTCTCAGTGCCCTCCCTTATCAAACATGTCGCGGATGCCGTCCCCCAGGAAGTTGAATCCCAGAATCATAAAGGCAATACCCGCTGCCGGGAAAACCGTCAGCCACCAGATATCCGGCATTAAGGACGCGCCGTCCGAGATCATCTGTCCGAACGCAGGGGTCGGCGGCTGCTCGCCGAGTCCGACGAAGCTTAGGGAAGCGCCCATCAGGATAACCCATCCCACATCCAGCGCCATTTTCGTAAAGATCGGCGAAAGACAGTTGGGAAGGATCTCTTTAAACAGAATATGCGCCCTGGAAGCGCCGATCAGCTCCGCATTCTTCACAAAGTATTCTTCCGATATGGAAGAGGCCTGGCCGTATACCAGCCTCGTATACCAGGGCCACCACATAATTGTAACAGCTAACATGGAGTTCATCATGTTCGGCTCCAGAATCGAGGCCACGCAAAGCGCCAGAATCAGAGACGGAACGGAAAGGAACACATCCGAGATCCTCATAATGACCGCATCAATTTTCGTTCCATGATAGTATCCTGCAATCAGGCCCAGAACCGTGCCTGCAGGAACGGAAATCACAAGGACGGCCACGCTCATAATCAAAGCGCCGCGGAAGCTGAAAATTACCCTTGAAAATACATCCCTTCCCATCTGATCCGTACCGAACCAGTATCCCGGCCCCGGAGGAAGGCTGGCATTTGCGTAATCCACAAAACTGCCGATGCTCTCCGGATGCGGAACAATAACCTTTGCAAAAATCGCAAAGAAGACGGAAATTAATACCAGTATAAGTCCGAATACAGATAATTTGTTCCGGCTGAATTTGTATCTGTAAATCTTCCAATTTTCTTTGGCCGACGGAGAAAGCAGGGCTCTGCGCGCCGTCTTCGCTTCAGGTGAATGGCTCATTTGCTTCCTCCTTTCCTCATTCTCGGATCCAGCGCAGCGACCATCAGATCCACAGCCAGGTTCACAAAGAAGAACGTGATCCCGATAAGGATTACGACCGCGCAAATCGCATTTAAATCCTTGTATAACATCGCATTGATACCGTATCGTGAAATGCCGGGCCAGTTAAAAATCTGCTCCACCAGAAATGCATTTCCAAGGAGAGACGCAAAGTCCATACCCATTGTTGTAATAGCGGAGGTTGCAGACGGCTTCAGCAAATATTTCCGAATCAGAAGGTTCGGCGGCAGGCCGTGTCCTGTGGAAACCGTCATGTACTCCTTGGCCGAATTATCGACCAGGGATGAGCGCAGGATTCGCGCATCCTGCACCACGGGCCCGATTGCAAGGGAAAGCGCCGGCAAAAGAAGATGTAAAAATGCATCCCAGGCTGCCTGAAACTTCCCTGCCAGGAGCGCATCCAGCACATAAAACCCTGTAATCTTATCCGGCGCTGCAAGAGATGTGCTCAGACGCCCCAGCACCGGAATGGCCTGCAGCTTGTAACCAAAAAGCAGAAGGAGCAGGATTCCTGCTACAAATGCGGGGAGAGCCACTCCTATATAGGACAGAATCCGTATCAGGCCGTCTACCCATGTATTTTTATACTTTCCTGCCAGGATCCCCAGAAGAAAGGTTCCAAAAATCATAAAAATCCCTGAGACGATAACCAGCTCCAGCGTAGCCGGAAGAAACTGCGCCACATCCATGGAAACAGGCCTCTTCGTGACAAACGAATTCCCGAAATTGCCCAAAAGCGCGCCTTGGAGCCATTTCACATATTGAACCGGAAGCGGATCATAAAGGTTCATCTCCTGGCGCAGCGCCTCTTTGGCTGCCTCCGTGGCGCGGCTTCCCAATGCAATAGTCGCTACATCGCCCGGAACGACACGGGCAATCGTAAAGATCAGGATGGAGGTTCCAAATAACACCAGGATGCCCATCAACAGTCGTTTTATTATATACTTAATCACTCCATTACCACCTCGCTGACTGTCTTTTAACGGGCGCGGAAACGGGATGACTGATTTCCGCGCCGTATTCCCCGCCGCTTAAACGGTTACGGGGTATACTCGAATTCCGAATAAAGCTGGCTGTATCCATTGACGCACTGAGGAATGCCGCCCTGCTCTGCAAAGGGCCATTTGATATAAGAGCTCTGGTATGCGCACCGCTCAGTCAGATCGCAAAGCCATGCGCTGGGACATACCTCATCCACAATATAATTCTGGATCTCTGCATATTTATCCAGGCGCTCTGCTGTATCAACCGTCTGCAGCGCATCGTTGATCCTATCGTTTACCGCAGAATCCGCAAGCCACTCTCCATTCTCCCAGGTTCCCTGCGTCGCATTGCTGTAACGGCTCTGTAAGTAGATACCGGCATCGTCAAAAGGCGGGGCTGAGTTTATAAGGGTCATCTGAGGCGAGCTCTCTACAGAGCCCATTTTGTCAATCAGAGATACCCACGGCGCCTTGGAAATGGTAATCGTTACCCCGGCCTGCTGCGCAGCGGACTGAATCATCAGCGCAATTTTCTCTAAATCCGCCACGTCGGAATTGACGACAATCTCAATCGGATAATCCGCATAGTTGTCCGCATAGCCGGATGCGGCGATATACTCCTTTGCCTTCTCAATATCATAGGACAGGGTGTTCGTCTCAACATGCCCTAACACGCCGGACGGCGCCGGGCTGGTTGCTTTGACAGAGTCAAGCAGGATCGAATGACAGATGGTGTCATAGTCAATCAGGCAGCTCACCGCGCGGCGGAAGTTCACATCATCCAGCGGAGGCGCCTGGGTGTTCATATAAGCATTGTACTCCAGGCCATTACTATACTTCGCGAGGGAAACGCCGTCGATCCTGCACAATGCATTTAATGTCTCCACACTCTGCCAGGTATCTGTGATATCCAGCTCTCTGTTGTTCATCATGGTACGGACGGTCGTGGCTTCTGTAATCGCCATCTGTTTAAAGGCCCTGGGGGCTTTCTCATTATCCCAGCCCATAAACCAGTCCGGATTCCACTCTGCATAGAAGTAATCCTGCTGTACCAGTTCCACCGCCTTATAAGCGCCCGAGCCGGCGTCATGGGTCAGGAGATAGCTTCTTCCGTAATCCCCGTTCTCACCGTAACTGCCGGCGGCCTCGGTATTCTCCCTGACCTCCTTCTCACTGACAATAAACAGGCGGACTAAGGCATTCAGGAATGGGCCGTAGGCCCGTTTTAAATGAAACTCTACGGTGTAATCGTCCACCGCCACGGTGGAACCCGGCTCCAGGTAATTGGAAAAGATATAGGCATATCCCTCGCCGATTGTCAGAAGACGATCCATGGAATAGGCGACGTCGGAAGCCTTCATCTCCTCTCCATTATGGAATCGGATCCCCTGCTTTAAATGAAATGTATACTGCAGGCCGTCGTCGCTGACGGTCCAGTCCTCTGCCGCCCTGGGGGCAACGCCGGACTCCTCTTCGGCAGAAGGAAATACAAGCGTATCATAAAGATTGACAGCCGCAATTAAGCTTGAGCCTGTATTCACAATCGCCGGATCCAGATCCGGCGTACCGGAAACTCCAATTTTAATACAACTGGCTTCTTCCGTCTTGTCAGACGTCCGGACAGCGCCGCTTTCCTCCGGCGCTGCGGCTGTCCCGCCGCATCCGGCCAAAAGCATCACTGCCATGGACGCCGCTAATAACATACCTGTCAGTCGTCTCCCTTTCTTCATAGTAGCTCCTCCTTTGCTTTTTACACGTTTGCTCTGCTGTCCACTTGATTTAATGTTATTATAGCAAGTTTGAAACAGCCCGTTCAATTGTCGCCAACCACAAATTGATTCAGGACTTTTTGTGGGTCAGCCACAGAGACAGGGCGCGTTTTGCATTCGCAAAAGCAAAAGCCAGGGCAAAAGGCAGGAATGTCTTTTGCTCTGGCTTTCTTTATCAAAACCTTTCTCTTCACTTTGGGGGCGAATCGTATGTCTCCAGATAACGGCTGTCCTTTGTATAAATTTCCCATTTCCGCTTATACTATTAGCAAACAAAGGGGGTACCCCCTGCTGTACACGGAGGATCACATGAGACTGCCAAATCACATCGGAATCATCCCTGACGGCAACCGGAGATGGGCTGTCGGGCAGGGGCTTCATAAACAGGACGGATACGACAGGGGCATTTCCCCAGGCCTTACGCTGTACCGGGCCTGCCGCGATCTGGGAATCCGGGAAATGTCCTTTTACGGCTTCACGGCGGACAATGCGAAACGGCCCGTCGCGCAGCGGCGCGCCTTTACAAACGCCTGCGTCAAAGCCGTGGAGGTTCTTTCCCACGAGGACGCAGCGCTTCTGGTTCTCGGAAACGCCGGTTCCGCCAGCTTTCCGCCGGAGCTTTTGCCCTACACCACGCGCCGCGTGTTCGGGGACGGGCGTATGAATATCAATTTTCTGGTCAATTACAGCCTGGAATGGGATCTGGGAATGAAAAAGGGCGCCATCGGCCCCGCCCTGCGCACAGCCGGCCTTCCCAGGGTGGATCTCATCATCCGCTGGGGCGGAAGAAGGCGGCTGTCCGGGTTTCTGCCCATCCAGTCCGCCTACGCTGATTTCTATGTTGTGGATGATTACTGGCCTGATTTTCGCACCGAACACCTGATGGACGCGCTGCGCTGGTATGCAAAGCAGGACGTCACGCTCGGCGGCTGACCTTGCGCGGCCCTGCATGAATCGCCGGGTAAACAGGGCCCGCTGTCCGCAGGCCCCTGATTTTATTTCAGGACAATTCTCTTAAAATTCTTCTTTCCCCGTTTCACCACGATCCCGTCTCCGGAGAGCTGGGCTTTGGTGTAAACGGCCCTGATGTCCTTCACCTGCGCGCCGTCCACGCTGACGCCGCCCTGTTCTACGTTCCGCCTCGCCTCGGATCTGGACGGGGCCAGCCCGGATTTCTGGAGAATAGCCAGCAGATCAATCTCGTCCCCGTTAAAATCGTCTTCCCCCAGCTTTGCGGTCGGCATATCAGCCGCGCTGCCGCCGGTGAAGATCGCTTTGGCCGCTTCCTTCGCCTTATTTGCCTCCTCCTGTCCGTGTACCAGGCCTGTCAGCTCAAATGCCAGGATTTCCTTGGCCGTATTGAGCTGGCTTCCCTCCCACTGATCCATCTCGTCGATCTGCTCCAGCGGAAGGAAGGTCAGCATGCGTAAGCATTTCAGCACATCCGCGTCCGCCACATTTCTCCAATACTGGTAAAACTCAAAGGGCGACGTCTTGTTCGGATCCAGCCATACCGCGCCGGACTGGGTTTTGCCCATCTTCTTTCCCTCTGAATTCAGCAGCAGGGTGATGGTCATGGCGTGGGCGTCCTTCCCGAGCTTTCTGCGGATCAGCTCCGTTCCGCCGAGCATATTGCTCCACTGATCATCCCCGCCGAACTGCATATTGCAGCCATAGTTCTGGAACAGCATATAGAAATCATAGCTCTGCATGATCATGTAGTTAAATTCCAGGAAGCTCAATCCCCGCTCCATCCTCTGCTTATAGCACTCTGCTGTCAGCATGCGGTTTACACTGAAGTGCGGCCCCACCTCGCGCAGAAGCTGCACATAATTCAGATCCATCAGCCACTCCGCATTGTTGACCATCAGGGCCTTGCCGTCCGAAAAATCGATAAACCGGCTCATCTGCTCTTTAAAGCAGTCGCAGTTGTGCTGAATCGTCTCAACGGTCATCATCTGGCGCATATCCGTTCTGCCGGACGGATCCCCGATCATGCCGGTCCCGCCTCCCAGCAGGGCGATCGGCCGGTTGCCCGCCATCTGCAGGCGCTTCATCAGGCAGAGCGCCATAAAGTGGCCGACGTGAAGGCTGTCCGCCGTGGGATCAAAGCCAATATAAAACGTGGCCTTTCCCTCATTGACCATCTTTTTTATCTCATCCTCGTTTGTCACCTGCGCGATCAGCCCTCTCGCGATCAGCTCCTCGTAAATCTGCATGGTTGCTTCTCCTTCCTTATCATATGCGGGTTTTTCCCGTAAAAAAAGACCCTGTCCTTTTCGCCAAGGACGGGGTCTTCGCCCGTGTTACCACCTTTTTTCACAGGCTGCTCGCACAGCCTGCCTCATCAAGTCCCGGGACGCTTAAATCCCCGGTACTCTGGCATGATAACGTATGCCCTGCGTCGCAGCCTGCCGGGCGCGTTCCTGCGCCTTTGGGTGCGCGGCTCCGAGATGTATTCACCCGTCTGCGGTGCGCGCGCCTCTCATCTCCCGGCCGCTTTCTGTCCGCCCTGTTCAGACCGCTACTTCTTCTCTTCTCTGCCTTTTTCTGCATGTGCCAAGTTGATTGGCTTTTGTAGTAAGTATTATAAAAACTTTCGCGGCGGATGTCAAGGAGGATTTGGTTTTGCTCTGCCGTTTGCGGGCGCTATCGGCGCCCCTCTTCCAGAGACGGCGTATAAACCATCCGCCCTGCCTCATCCTCTATCAGCACAGAATGCGGCGGAATCTCTGTTTTTTCATACACATACCGATCATCGCCAAAATTTCCCACAGCCGTCAGCCGCCCCCCATAAACGGTCTTCTGCACCGTGCCGTCCTCCTTCAGATACGCGAAATCCGTCATTTCTTCCCGAACCGCCTTCCTGCAAAACTCTGACCAGACGCCATAATGATTGACTATATCCTGCCTGTATTCCTCCCATTCTTCACGATCCAGGTGATAAGTGCCTGAAACATGCTTTTATTTTCCACAATACCCGCAAATCCCTTTACATCTCCCCCAAACCCTGCTAAAATAACATAAATGCGAAGCGTTAGCCCATCTTACTGCGGCTAACGCTTAAGTCATGTCCAAACATTTAACCCAAACAGGAATGAAACGGAGATCCGATAATATGTATATAATAGCTGGCCTGGGAAATCCGGGCAGACCATATGAACACACCCGCCACAACGCCGGCTTCATGGCGCTTGACAAGCTGGCCGCCCGCTGCGGCATTGACATTACCGAACACGCCCACAAAGCCCTGATCGGAAAGGGCTTTATCGAAGGAAGCCGCGTCCTCCTCGTAAAGCCGCAGACTTTCATGAATGCAAGCGGCGAAAGCATCCGCTCGGTCATGGACTACTATAAGGCAGAGCCGGGACAGCTCATCGTCATTTATGACGATATCAGCCTGGAGCCTGGGATGCTGCGCGTGCGGGGAAAGGGAAGCGCGGGCGGGCACAACGGAATCAAGAGCATTATCGCCTGCTTAGGCTCCCAGGACTTTCCCCGCATCCGCATCGGGGTCGGAGCAAAGCCGGAGCGCATGGATCTGGCGGACTATGTGCTGGGCCATTTTTCCAGAGACGAACTTGAACGCATGGATACAGCCTTTACAGACGGAGCGGCGGCCGCTGTTTCCATGATCACAGAGGGAATCAGCGCGGCAATGAATCATTTTAACGGAGCGGCCCGGAAACCGAAGCCGGAAACAACCGGGCAGAAAGAGGAGTGACATGGGAAGGATTTTTGCAAACCCAATGGATGAGCTGGTCGAATTTCAGGAGCTTAAGCAGGATCTCACAGGGGGCCTGGGCCCCGTCCTCTTAAGCGGCTGCATTGATTCCCAGAAGGCCCACCTAATCTCCGAGCTCTCGGGACTTACGCCCTGGAAGCTGGTGATCACCTATGATGAGCAGAAGGCGAGGGAAATCTGCGACGACTGCCGCTGCTTCTGCCCGGATACGTACCTGTACCCGTCCAGGGATCTCTTATTTTACAGCTCCGACATCCAGGGCAATCTTCTGACCCGCCAGAGGATGCAGGTCATCCGCCGCATCTTTGAGGGCGCGGGCGGCGTCATTGTCGCCACCATAGACGGCCTGATGGACTGCCTGCTTCCCCTTGAGACGCTTATGGAAAGCCGCGTCTGCCTCGAAAACGGCCAGGCGCTCGACGTTCCCGCTCTCCAGCTCTCCCTGACAAAGCTCGGATATGAAAAGGTCGCCCAGGTTGACGGAAGCGGCCAGTTTTCTGTCCGCGGCGGGATCATCGACATTTTCCCGCTCACAGAGGAAACGCCGGTCCGCATCGAGCTGTGGGGGGATGAAATCGATTCCATCCGCGCCTTTGACCCTGAAAGCCAGAGATCCGTTGAACAGCTTGAGCAGACGGTCATCTATCCGGCCACGGAGCTCGTCCTGACTCCCGCTGCCATCGAAAACGGCGCCGCCGCCATCGAGGCTGAAAGGGCCCGCTATGTAAAGGCCCTGCGGGAGCAGATGAAAACCGAGGCGGCCCACCGCATCGACTCCTCGATCCGCGAGATCCTCGACGGCTTAAAGGAGGGCTTAAGGCTGCGCGGGCTGGGAAGCTTTATCCGGTATTTCTGCAAAGAGACCGTGTCCTTTGTCCAGTATTTCCCGGAGGATCGGCTCACCGTCTTTCTCGACGAGCCGCTCCGCTTAAAGGAAAAGGGGGAGGTCATAGAGCAGGAATTCCGGGAAAGCATGTCCCACCGGCTGGAAAACGGCTACCTCCTCCCGGGACAGACCGATTTTCTCTTCACCTTAAAGGCTGTGCTCGCCATGTCCATGAAAAAGCGCGCGCTTCTCATGCTCGGCCTCAAGCAGCGCCTTCCCGGCATATCCGTCCAGAAAAAATACGACATATCCGTCAAATCCGTCCACTCCTACCAGAACGCCTTTGAGCTTCTCATCGGGGATCTGGCCAGGTGGAAAAAGGAGAAATACCGGGTTGTCCTCCTCTCCGCCTCCCGCACCCGCGCCAGCCGCCTGGCCGGCGATCTGAGGGAATACGATCTGAAGGCGTTCTGTCCCGACGAAGGCCAGATACACGTTCAGCCAGGTGAAATCATGGTCGCATACGGAAACCTCCACCGCGGCTTTGAGTACCCGCTGATCAAATTTGTGGTGATCACCGAGGGGGACATGTTCGGCGCAGGCAGCCAGAACAAAAAACGCAGAAAGCACGCCTACCAGGGAAAGAAAATCCAGAGCTTTTCGGATCTGTCCGTGGGCGATTTTGTCGTGCATGAAAACCACGGCCTCGGTATTTACCGCGGCATTGAAAAGATCGAGCGCGATCGGATCACAAAGGATTACATCAAAATCGAGTATCAGGACGGGGGGAACCTCTACCTGCCCGCCACGCGCCTTGAGGGAATCCAGAAATACGCCGGCTCCGACGCAAAGCCGCCAAAGCTCAATAAGCTGGGAACCGCGGAATGGAACAAAACCAAGAAGCGCGTGCGCGGCGCGGTCCGCGAGATCGCAAAGGATCTTGTGGAGCTCTACGCCGCCCGCCAGAAAAGCCAGGGCTATCAGTACGGGCCTGACACGATATGGCAAAAGGAATTTGAGGAGATGTTCCCCTTTGAGGAGACGGAGGATCAGCTTGAGGCCATCGAGGCTGCGAAGCGCGACATGGAGAGCACAAAGATCATGGATCGCCTGATTTGCGGCGATGTCGGCTACGGAAAGACGGAGATTGCCCTGCGCGCCGCCTTTAAAGCCGTGCAGGAGAGCCGCCAGGTGGTCTATCTCGTCCCCACCACCATCCTCGCCCAGCAGCATTACAACACCTTTGTACAGCGCATGAAGGACTTCCCGGTCCGGGTCGATATGCTCTCGCGCTTCCGCACACAGAAGGAGCAGAAAAAGACCCTCGCGGATCTGAAAAAAGGCCTTGTGGACGTGCTCATCGGCACGCACCGGGTTCTCTCAAAGGATGTGGAATTTAAAAACTTAGGCCTTCTGATCATCGATGAGGAGCAGCGCTTTGGCGTGACGCACAAGGAACGGATCAAGAAGCTGAAGGAAAATGTGGATGTACTGACCCTGACCGCCACCCCCATCCCCCGCACGCTCCATATGAGCCTCATCGGCATCCGCGACATGAGCGTCTTAGAGGAGCCGCCCGTGGATCGCCTGCCCATTCAGACGTATGTCATGGAGTACAATGACGAGATGGTGCGCGAGGCCATCCACCGGGAGCTGGCCCGCGGCGGACAGGTCTACTATGTCTATAACCGCGTGGGCCATATCGACGAGATTGCGGGCCGCGTGGCGTCCCTGGTCCCGGAGGCCAGCGTCGTCTTCGCCCACGGCCAGATGCGCGAGCACGAGCTGGAACGCATTATGCTGGATTTCGTGAGCGGCGACATCGACGTCCTGGTATCCACAACGATCATCGAAACCGGCCTTGATATCCCCAATGCCAACACGATTATCATCCACGACGCGGACCGCCTGGGCCTCTCCCAGCTCTACCAGATCCGCGGACGCGTGGGGCGGTCCAGCCGCACCTCCTACGCCTTCCTGATGTACCGCCGCGATAAGCTCCTGCGCGAGGAGGCTGAAAAGCGCCTCCAGGCCATCCGGGAATTCACGGAGCTGGGCAGCGGCATCAAGATCGCCATGCGCGATTTGGAGCTGCGGGGCGCCGGAAACCTCCTGGGCGCCGAGCAGCACGGCCACATGGAGGCCATCGGTTATGATCTGTACTGCAAGCTCTTAAATGAGGCCGTCCTCGCCCTCAAAGGTGAACACACCGAAGACTTTGAAACCGTGGTGGACTGCAACATTGACGCCTACATCCCTGCCTCCTACATCCGCAATGAGTACCAGAAGCTCGATATATACAAGCGGATCTCCGGCATCGAAAACCAGGACGAATACTCCGACATGCAGGATGAGCTCATTGACCGCTTCGGCGATATCCCGGGGCCTGTGGAAAACCTCCTGCTCATCGCCCGCATCAAGGCCATGGCCCATCAGGCTGACATCACGGAGGTCAATATCAACCGCCAGGAAATCACACTGAGCCTGCGCGCGCAGGCCGGCCTCGACGCTGCGCGTATGCCGGCTCTGATCAGCGAATACAAAGGGGCGCTGAAATTCAGCGGGGGCGGTACGCCGTCCCTGTTTTATCAGGATCAGAGAAAGAAATACAGGGACTGCTCCGCTATGCTCCTGAAAGCGCAGGAGATTTTGCAAAAGCTGGGGGAGCTGCGCCTCTCTCCGGCCGGGATGGGAAAACTTTCCGGCAAATCGCACAAAACTATTGCCTCCGGCCCTTTTTTATCATAAAATAGAACTATACACATAAATATTGTGACAGGAGGGGGAAGGCAATATGGCAATTTTTGATTTTTTTAACAAAAAGAACGAAACAGCCAAAAAAAGTGAAACCATTGTCCGGAAAAAACCGGAACCGGCTGCCAGTGTCATCAGCGAGAGCGGTTTAAACCAGGTTAAAAACATGACAGAGGAAATCCGCAGCCATTCGCGAAACGATTTCGGCCCGGAATCTGATAAAAAGGACGATATCCATACCTTCTGCCTGGCTCTGGAGCGGTCTGCAAGAAAGCATGTGGAAAAACAGCAGGCCCGGGCGCAGAAGGACGGGCAGGCGTCTGAGACACTGCCGGTGGACGCATTATCTCTCTTTCATGTTTCAGCGGATCACATGACGGCATATGCCTGTGTTCTTCCGCCGCTCAACGGCGGAAAGGAGATCAATACAGAGCAGTTTATGGAAGATATGCGCTATGAGGGCATCAGCGCCGGTATCGACATGGAAGCGGTACAGGCTCTGGGAGAAGAACGAAAGTATCTTCGCATCCTCCAGATTGCGCAGGGAACGCAGCCGCAGGACGGCAGGGACGGGGAGCTGGAGGAAATGTACAGCCGCGGGCTGGAGCAGACGCTGGAGCTGGATGAGAATCAGGCTCTCTCCGGGCTGGATTTCCGAAAACAGCACGCGATCGAAACGATCCGCAAGGGCGACATTATCTGCCGCATCAAGCCGCCTGTGGAAGCGCAGGACGGATTCGACGTTTCAGGGCGCGCGCTCTACGCAAAAAGAGGGCAGCCCGCATATGTGCCCCAGGGTGAGAATACCAGCCTCTCAGAGGACGGATCCATTCTGTGCTCGGACTCCAACGGAATCCTGATGATGGATGGAGACGATTTTTCTGTCCGCAGCCACCATGTCCTGGAAAAGGACTCCGGCGTTGATATGAATGATCAGAATTATGAGGGCTCCCTGCTCATTTACGGAGATCTCGAGGACGGGGAAAGCGTGGCGGCCACCGGGGATATTATTATCAACGGCGATGTCAGGGGCGGCAAGATCCTGGCCGGCGGAACGATCCGGGTAAACGGGGATATCAAGGGCGCTCCGGGGACGCAGGTGGAAGCCAGACGGCAGATCCAGTGCGTCATCATGGAAAACTGCCTTGCCGTCGCCGGCGAGGATATCTATGCAGAAGTGATTACGAACAGCACCGCCATCAGCGAGGAGGGATCCGTCTATGCGCTGATGGGCAGAGGGCTGCTCTTCGGCGGCGATGTCACGGCAGGCCGATCCATCTACGCCAAAAAGATCGGCAATATTTCCGGCTGTATCAACTGCGTTACCTTGGGTTTCGGCGTCAGGCTCGACAAGCAGAGAGCTTCCCTGACCAGGGAACTGGATACGATTCGCGAGAACCGCGAACAGGCGCGCAAAAGTATTTCCTATATGAAGGCGGCCGGCGTCAGCAATCAGCGCGGCGATCAGTGGGAGGAATACCAGAAGCTCATTGAAAAGCGCAAAATGTATGACAGGACGTTGAAAAACAAGATGCAGGAGCTGGAGGATCTGGAGAAACGGATCCATGTCAACCGGCCCGAAAGCATCTGCTGCGACGAGATGTTTCCGGGAACGCATATCAATATCGACGGCTGCGAGCTGGAGGTTGTGGAGAAGGAGGCAGACTGCAGGGTACATGCAGAGTCCAAGAAGATTATAATGAGGTAAACCATGGAATTGATTGATTTGCACGTGCATTCCGACGCTTCGGACGGAACGCTCGCTCCCGCCGCCGTCACGGCCCTCGCGCTTGAGACAGGCCTTTCGGCCTATGCCCTCACGGATCACGATACCACGGACGGCGTCAGGGAGGCCGTGGACGCAGCGAAGCACACGCCCCTGGAAGTCATCCCCGGCACAGAGCTCTCGGCTCTCTATGAGGGATGTGAGATCCATATCCTGGGCCTGTATGTAAATCCTGAGTCCCGGACGCTCCGGGAGGCCCTGGGGCAGCTCCGGGCAGACCGCGCACGGCGCAATGACGAGATACTCGCCCTCTTTCAGAGGGACGGCTTTCCCCTCACACAAGGGGATCTGGAGCAGGGCGCTCCGGGCCAGGTCATCACAAGGGCCCATTTTGCCAGGGCTCTTGTCAAAAAGGGCTGCGTCTCCAGCATGGATCAGGCCTTTCACCGCTATCTCGACCACGGAAAAAAATACTGCCCTCAGAAAAAGGCATTTGATCCAGACAAGGCCATCCGCCTGATCCGGAAGGCCGGCGGCTTCCCCGCCCTGGCGCATCCCGTCCAGTACCGGCTCGGCTGGAACAAAACACAGGCCATGATACAAGAGCTTAAGGAAATGGGGCTCATGGGGATCGAGGTATACTATTCCTCCCACACCCAGAACGACAGCCTGCGGCTTAAGGAGCTGTGCCGGCGCTTTGGCCTGCTCCCCACAGGCGGCTCGGATTTCCACGGAAGCAATAAGCCGGGCATCTGCCTTGGACGGGGACGGGGCGGCCTGCGCGTAAGCGCCCTGCTTTTAGAGGATATCCGAAAAAGCGCCGGGCCCTGAATCCATCCATCCGCCGTTGTCATCCCCGCAGCCTTTGCAGGCGGATGACACGGCGGACGGATCCGGACGTTCTGTCAGAGTCCTTTCCGGCAAAACCGCTCCTTTATACATGCTGTCATGCTCTCCACTCCGGGAACCTCGCTGCAGACAGCCTCCATGCCGGCCGCTTTCGCGGCCCTGGCGGTCTCTTCTCCGATGCACACAGCCGTAAATCCTCTGGCAGTCCCTTCTGTCATTTCCAAAAACCCTCTCACCGTGGAAGCGCTCGTAAAGGTCACAAAATCTACCCGTCCCTCTCTTAAAAGAGCGCAGGCGCGTTCCAGAACGGGCGGCGTCGGCGCGGTGCGGGTGTCGTAGAGCGCCGCGTCCTCATATGCCAGTCCGCCGTGTGTAAGCGCCTCAGTAAGCGCCTCAGAGCCCTCTCCCGCCCGCAAAAGCAGGATGCGGCTCCCGGGGGACGCCTCTTTGCAGAGCCCCTCGCCCAGATCGCGCGCATAATAACAGGACGGCATATAATCCGGAAAAATCCCCCGTTTCTCAAATTCCTCTCCCGTCGCGGGCCCGATCACCGCGATCCGCCTTCCGTTTAACACCCGCAGATCCATCCGCCGCTCCCTCATTTCATCAAAGAAATACGCCGCGCCGGAGGGGCTTGTAAACACCAGCCAGTCAAACTCCGAAAGCCTCAGAAGCACGCGGGAGAGCGCGGCCTTTTCCTGCTCCCCCCGCCTTCGTTTTGTCTGAATCGCAGGCAGGCTTAAGACCTCCGCGCCGTCCGCCCGCAAAAGAGACGCCATCCGGTCTGCGCGGCCGCGCGGCCGGGTCACGATAATCCTCGCCCCGTGCAGAGGGCGCGCCTCCGCCCATGCGCACGCCTTCCTCATCGCACAGGCCTCTCCCACGGCCAGGATCGCGGGCGCATGGATTCCGGCCCGCTCTGCGTCGCGGACCACATGCTCCAGGGTGGAGATCACTGTTTTCTGAGAGGCCGTGGTTCCCTCCTGTATGAAGGCCGCCGGAACCGTCCGCTCCATGCCGGCCTGCAAAAGCCCCTGGCAGATGCGCTTTGCCTCGGAAACGCCCATCAGAAAAATATCGGTCCCCCCGGCCCGGACCAGGGCCTCATAATCTGTGGGATCCGCCTCCCCGTCCCTTCTGCGGCCCGTCATGACATGCAGGGAGGACGATACGCCCCGGTGAGTCGCCGGAATGCCCGCATAGGCCAGAACTGCTGTTGCTGAGGTGACGCCCGGCACAGCCTCAAAGGGAATCCCGGCCTCATGAAGCGCCCCGGCCTCCTCCCCGCCCCGGCCGAAGACAAAGGGATCGCCCCCCTTTAAGCGCACAACGGTTCCGCCGCGCCTCCCCTCCCTGCACAGGATTTCATTGATCTGTTCCTGGCTGCAGGAATGCCTGCCGCTTCGCTTTCCCACATCGATCCGCCGCGCCCCCTCCGGAATCCAGCCCAAAACCGCATCCCCGGCCAGAGCGTCATACACCACAACATCCGCCTCCCGCAAAACCGCAAGCCCCTTTACGCTCATCAGCCCCGGATCGCCGGGCCCGGCTCCTACCAGATAGACCTTCTCAGGATATTCCTTCCTCATATTGCCCACTCTCCCGCTCTTCTATAAAATATTACAGGAAACGGCAGACATCGTCTTTCCGTTTCTTCCATCATCCATACGGTTATCCGTCATCCCGGGAAAGCAGCGCGGCCAGACGCCTTCCAAGCTCCTCCGCCTCCTCCCATGCGCCCTCAAGGCTCCCGGTCCTCCAGCGTCCCGTCTCCTCCTCATAATACAGCCCAAATAAGGTCATGCTCCTGTCCCCGGGAAGATCGCCCGCAGAGAGCACGGCCGCCGCCGCCGCCGGGGAAGAGCATCCCCCTCCCACGGCGCGCACAAAGGCCCGCTCCGCCTTTGCCATCACTCTTGATGCCGGGCAGTCCACTGCCTCCAGGACAAACGCATTCTCCCCCGCCCGCCCCTGAACGGCCAGGATCCCCTGTCCGGCTGCCGGAATCATCTCCTCAACTGTAAAATAGCGGGAAATCCGATCCGCGTACCCTATGCGTTTTAAGCCCGCGGCCGCCAGGATCAGGGCGTCAAACGCCCCGCTGTCCAGCTTTTGAAGCCTGGTCGCCAAGTTTCCCCTGCACATCTCAAATCTTGCGCCCGGGAACAGGATGCCCGCCTGAAGGCGGCGGCGTCTGCTGGAGGTCCCGATCACCGGATAAGGAGGAAGCGAGGATAAGCCCTTTCGCAGCACCAGGACGTCCCTGCGATCCTCCCGCTTGGAATACGCCAGGATCGGAAGCTCCTCTGACTCCTCCATCGGCATGTCCTTTAAGGAATGCACCGCCAAATCGCAGCGCCCTTCCCGCAGCGCCCGGTCAAGCTCTTTTACAAAAAGCCCCTTTCCGCCAATCTGCTCCAGAGAGCGGTCCAAAATTTTATCCCCGGTTGTCTTCATGGTCAGCAGGCTCAGCTCCGCCCCCGAAACCGTCCTTTTTATCTCCTCCATCACCAGCCTCGACTGTGCCACGGCAAGCGCGCTTTCCCGGCTTCCCACACGGATCTGCATCTTCATTCCTCTGTATTCCTTTCTTCCTCTGACCCTTCCAAAAGCTCCCGCACCGCCTGCGCCGCCTTCGCGACCCCCGCGTGATCCCTTCCCTGTCCCGTGATCCCCACCGTCAGATCGCCCTTTCTCGCAATCCCGGGAAAATAAAAATCACACCGGCTCCGATCGCCCGCAACATTCACAAGCGCGCCCATGTCCCGTCCGTCCGCCTCCGCCAGAGCGTCCGCCTCCCCGTCCCCGGTAGCGGCCAGCACCAGAAAAAAAGGGCCCATCTCAAGCGCCCGCGCGCGGCAGTCCTGATACGCCCCCCGCACCAGCGTCAGCCGCCCCTCTGCCGCCATGCGCACAATCTCCTCCCTGGCATCCTCTGCCGCCACCACAAGCTCCGCCCCAAATTCCTCCAGCACGCGGATCCGACGCAGCGCCACGCCGCCGCCGCCCACAATCAGAACCCGACGCCTGCTCATATCCATAAAAAGCGGAAAATACGCCATACCTCCCAGCTCCCTTCCTGCCCTGAATCACGGCATCCTTATTCATTTTGATACGGGAATACACATATTTTTAAACCAATCTCTGTTTTTTCCACATTCCGCGCCCGTATTTCCGGGATTTTTTTAGGAAATGTGATTCTTGTATCCCCGGACTGTCCCATGATATAATACGAATTGTTAAAAGATTAACCTGTTTCGCCGGATTTTCCCGCGGCGAAGGGGCCTGAATGTAAGGAGGATATCAAAATGAAAATACAGCATATCGAAGATGTAGATAAATTTTTCAAGGTAGTGGATCAGTGCAGGGGAACCGTTGAGCTCGTCTCCTCAGAGGGCGACCGCATCAACTTAAAATCCAAGCTGTCGCAGTATCTTTCCCTGGCGAACGTTTTCTCCAATGGATACATAAAAGAGCTGGAGCTGGTGGCCTACGACAAGGAAGACATCGACCGCCTGATCCAGTTCATGTATCAGGGTGAATAAACGGCCTCTGCCTTACCGGCAGGGCCGGCCGATCCTTTTCCCTTAGACGGTTGAGTCAGACAAACGCCCTGTTTCCGCCCGTTTCTGTGAGCGGAGACAGTGGGCACGTCTGCTCAGCCGTCTTTTTTGCCGCCTCTCAGGCCGTTTCATCCCATCCGCTCTCAGCCCGTCTTTTGCCTCCCGCGCCGCCTCATTTTCCTGTCTGTGGAGCCGGCCTGGACGCTTTTTTCTTCAGACGCCGATCCGCATCCTCACGCACAAGGGCATACGCGACGGAGGCGAGGGGAATGAACACCAGCATCCCCAGAATCCCCAGCATGCTTCCTCCGATGGATACCGCGGCCAGCACCCATATCGAGGGCAGGCCCACGGAATTTCCCACGACATGCGGATAAATGAGGTTCCCCTCAATCTGCTGCAGGACGAAAAATACGATCACAAACCACACGGCCTGAACCGGGTTCACCACCAGCGTGAGAAACGTCCCCACCGCGCAGCCGATAAAGGCCCCAAACACCGGGATCAGCGCCGTAAATGCGATCAGAACGCCTATCAGCAGCGCATACGGAAGCTTTAAGAGGCTCAGCGCGATAAAAAACATGGTTCCGAGAATCACAGCCTCCATGCACTGCCCCGCCAGAAACTTAGAAAACGTCTGCTCCGCCATCCGTCCGATCCGGAGCCATTCATTCACGGTCCGCTCCGGAAAATAGGCATAAAACAGCTTCTTGAACTGCCTGGCAAGCCTCTCCTTCTGGAGGAGAATGTAGATGGCAAAAATAAACGCGATGCCAAAGGCTGTCAGGCCGCTGGCAATCGAGGCCGCCGCATTAAACGCCGAGGAGAGCACGCTGCCCGCCCCTGTGGTGACAAAGCCGCCGATCTGCTCCAGCATGGATTTCCAGTTAATCTCCTCCCACATGACGGAGATAAACTCCAGGATCTCCGGCTCACGCGCGAATTTCTCCTCCAGAAACACCTGCAGGTTCAGAAAAAACTGCGGAATCATTTCCCCCAGGCTCCGAAAGGTATCCGCAAGCTCCGGGTACAAAAGAAAAAACACGATCCCCAGCGCAAACGACACGAAAGCCAGGGTGATGACAAGGCTGAGCGGCCGTTTAAAGCTCCCTTCCCGCGCGGCCTTCCCGCCTGAAAGCAGGCTCTCAATGAACCGCATGGGCACATTCAGCACAAAGGCAATCGCCGCCCCGCACAAAAACGGGGCCAGAAGGCCAAACGCCCATAAAAAAGCGGCGAGCGCCCGCTCCGGCTTAAGCGCCAGCGCCAGCAGCACAATCGTATAAAAAATCAGCAGCATAAGCCGTTTCATATTATTCCTGTCTAAAATCATGTAAACTCCCTTTCTGCATGTATTATGGGATGCGCCCATCCTCCCATTATACACGATTCTCCCTGACATTCAATCCGCATTCTGCCAAAATAATAAAAAATAAGGAAACAGTGGCAAGCAGGCGGGCATATGATGGAGTGTAAAGAAAATCTGGAGGAACTGAATATGAGTGATGTAGCGGCAACAAATTGCGGATGCGGATGTGAGACAAATGGAGGCGGCTGCGGCTGCAATATGATTTTCCTTGTTCTCATCTTACTTTGCTGCGGCGGATTCGGCGGTGGATGCAGCGGCGGATGCTTTGAACATAACTGCGGCTGCAACTGTGGATGCGGCGGCGGTGGATTCGGGGGCGGCTGCGACTGGCTCATCTGGATCATCATCCTGTGCTGCTGCTGCGGCAACGGCGGCGGCGGCGGATTCTGCTGCTAAAGCGTGTTTGAAAAAAGGATCCCCGTCGCGGGATCCTTTTTTAGAGCGTGTTTGAAAAATGCTTTCTGCCAGATGTGCGTTCCACTTTGTGGGAGATTTGGGCCAAATGAACGCGGCGCAGTGGGCTGCGTTAAGTGAATTTGGCACAAATATGCCGCAAAGTGGGGCGTGCAGATGGCGGGAATGATTTTTCAAACACGCTCTAGAGGTCATTTCCTGCAAATCTGATATAAAAGCGCATTGCACACCGCCGCCGCCACCGCGCTCCCGCCCTTTCGCCCCATTGCCACAATATACGGCGTATGTGTAAGGGACGCGATCCGTTCCTTGGCCGCCTCCACGTTCACAAATCCCACCGGAACCCCGATGATCAGCTTCGGGGAAAGCGTCCCTTCTTCCACCAGCTCATAGAGCCGCAAAAGAGCCGTCGGCGCATTCCCAATCGCGAAAATACAGTCCCTTCCAAGCCCCGCCGCCTTATCCATCGCAGCGCGCGCCCGGGTTGTTCCCGTCCGCCTGGCCTGCTCAGCCACATCCCCGTCTGCCATAAAACAGTAAAGCTCCCCTCCCAGGGCCTCCAGCGAACGCCGGTTAATCCCGGCCCTGGCCATATTCGTGTCCGTGACAATACACGCCCCGCCCCGAAGCGCATCCAGGGCCTTCCTCACCGCCCCGTCCGAGAAAATCAGGTGGTCTGCAAAATCAAAATCCGCTGTCGTGTGGATCACGCGTTTAACCACCAGCTCTTCCTCCGGCGAAACCGGTCTTCCTCCCCGGGCCGCCAGCTCCTGCGTGATGATCTCCATGCTGCGCGCCTCGATCTCCGAAGGTGAAAGCTCCTCCACGCGCCTCATGCCTCTTTCTGTCATATATGCCGTCCTTTCCCGGCTGCCGCCGCAGCCGCGCCTCTACACAGTTTTTCCCTCCAGGATCCGGTAAACCGCCTCCATATCCAGATGTTCTCTCAAAGCCGCGGCAAGCCTGTCATACTGCATCCCGCGGTATGTCCCATAGTCCAGGACGCATTCCGCATGATGAGCCGCGCCGCAGCCCTTCCGCTTCAAAAGCGCATTTACCAGCTCCACAGCCACGCCCGGAGCGTCAAAAATACCGTGCAGGTACGTCCCGTACAGATTCTCCCGGCAAAGCCCTTCCGGCGTCTCTGCGCACATCCCCGCCGCCGGGCCGCCGGCTGTATACTCCGCAATCCGGACAAGCGGCCGCGCATTCTCCCCTTCCCTCTCTGTATACACCGTCTGCCCCATATGAATCTCATACCCTTCCACCGCCATGCCCGAAAGCCCCGAAAAGATCCCGGGCACAGCCCCAAAACAGCCGCGGACCCTGGTCCTCGTTTTTTCAGGGACAAAGCGGGTCGCTCCCAAAAGCAGGCCCATCCCGCAAAGCGTGCGGCCCGGCCCGCCGCTCTCCGCGCCGTCCTCATCTGACAGACGCCCTCCCATCATCTGATAGCCGCCGCAAATCCCCCAGATCGGCGTTTCCCGCGAAGCTTCCTTTAAAACCGCCGCCTCCAGCCCGTTTGCGCGCATCCACAGCAGATCCTCCATGGTATTTTTCGTCCCGGGCAGGATGATCAGATCCGGGCTCTTCAAATCCGCCGCGCGATCCACATACCGCACGCAGACTCCCTGAATCGTGGAAAATACATGAAAATCCGTAAAATTAGAAAGCCTTGGAAAGCGGATCACCGCGATATCCACCGCCGCCGCAGAGGCCCTTTCCCCCGCCCCGGCCAGGCGGCCGCTTAAGCTGTCCTCATCCTCCAGATCCACATCCATATAGGGAACCACGCCCATAACGGGAATCCCCGTGAGCCCCTCAAGCATCTCAACGCCGGGCGCAAGGATCGCCGGATCGCCGCGGAACTTATTGATCACAAGCCCCTTTACCATGGCCCTCTCCTCCTCAGTCAGAAGCGCCGCCGTTCCGTAGAGCTGTGCAAACACCCCGCCGCGGTCAATGTCCCCTGCCAGGAGCACAGGAACATCTAAAAGCCTGGCAAGCCCCATATTCACAATATCATCCTGCTTTAAATTAATCTCCGCCGGGCTGCCGGCCCCCTCGATGACAATCACGTCATACGCCGCGTCGAGACGGCGGTACGACTCCAGAATAACCGGGATCAGTTCCTTTTTCCTCCGGAAATATTCCCTGGCGTTCATCACCCCCCGCGCAGTCCCGCGGACAATCACCTGCGAGCCCGTATCGCTGCAGGGCTTGAGCAGGATCGGATTCATGTCCGCCACAGGCTCGGTCCCCGCCGCCTCCGCCTGAACGGCCTGCGCCCTGCCCATCTCCAGCCCTTCCCCTGTAATATACGAATTCAGCGCCATATTCTGGGACTTAAACGGAGCGGTCCTGTACCCGTCCTGCATAAAAATCCGGCACAGCCCGGCTGCCAGAAAGCTTTTCCCCGCGCTGGACATCGTCCCCTGCACCATAATCGCCTTTGCCATGGTTTATCTCCTCACATCCTGTTTATCCGCTCTGTCTGAGCCGCTGCCTGCGCCCTTTACCGCCTCCCGGAGGCAGCGAAGAAGCGCCTCATTTTCCTTTCGCCTTCGCACCGAAACCCGGTAATATCCCTCCCCAAGCCCCTGATAATTCGCACAGGAGCGGATCAGGATCCCCCGTTTCCTTAAATAAGCGGCATAATCCACCGCGTCCCGTCTCCGGAAAAGAAGGTAATTCGCCGCGGAAGGATACACCGCAAAGCCCAGCCTCCGCAGCCCGGCCGCCAGCTCCTCCCGGAGGATCGCTGTCTCCCTGGCCGTCCACCCGGCATATGCATCCTCCTTAAGCGCCGCCAGCGCCGCTGCCTCCGCCGGGGCGGAAAGGCTCCACGGCTGGCGGCTCTCCTCCATTTTCCGCAAAACCGCATGGTCCTTGCAGACCGCATAGCCTGCCCGCAGGCCCGGAATCGCATAAATCTTCGTAAACGCCTGGAACACCAGCACATGGGCAAAGCGCTCCTCCTCCCGCCCCAAAAGCGCCAGCGCCGAATACCGCTCCCGTTCCGGCACAAACCAGTTAAAGCACTCATCCACTGCCAGCAGCGCTCCCTTTTCCCGGCAGATGTCCGCCAGACGGGAAAGCCATTCCAGGGACACCGCCAGCCCGTTCGGGTTATTCGGGTTCCCAAGCATCACGAGCGAAAGCCCGTCCGTCCTCTCCACAAACGAAAAAAAGGCGTCCTCCTCCGCCTCCGGCGAAAATCCCTGCGCCTCGCACGTCGCATACCACTCGATCCCGCACCCGCCAAGGCGGAGCGCCCTCTCATATTCCGCAAACGACGGGGCTGTAAGGATCGCCCGGCGGGGCCGCAGAGCCAGCGCCATGGTATAAAACAGATCCGACGCCCCGTTCCCGCAGATAAAATCCCCGCAATCCCACTGACCGCCTCTCATGCCGTAGTAATCCGCCAGCCCCTGCCGCAGCTTCCTGCACAGGCTGTCCGGATAGCGCTCCCAGCTATCGCTGGAGGCAATCACCGCCTTCCGGATCCCCTCCGGCATCCCAAACGGATTCGTATTCACCGAAAAATCGAGCAAAATCTCATCCGTCCCGTATATATCCCCTCCATGACGATATTCCAATCTGCAAACCTCCCCGCTCATTCAGGCGATCCGGGCCATCCGCCCTTCCCGCTTCCTGTCGATAACCGCCCGGACAGCCAGCCCCTTACGCCAGCCCCGCCAAAAGCGCCGCGCACAGGCAGACGCCCATACCCGCCGCCAGCGCCACGTCTTCCGTCCTGTACATCAGACGGCCCGCGCGCTCGATATCCTCATATTCCAGGGGCCGGATCGCATCCCCGATCCACGGCTTTTTATGAAGGAGCCCGAAATACCAGGCATCCCCGCCAAGCCGCACTCCCAGCGCCCCGGCGCAGGCCGCCTCTGTCTGCGCCGAATTCGGGCTCTTATGCTTTCTGCGATCGCGTCTCCATATCCGGACAGCCCCTCTTGCGTCAAAGCCCAGAAGAAAGGCGGCAAGCGCCATAAAAAGAGCGGACAGCCTGGAGGGAAGCATATTTGCCGCGTCATCCAGACGGGCCGCCGCGCGGCCAAAATACAGGTACCGCTCATTGCGGTAGCCCACCATGGAATCCATGGTATTCACAGCCTTATAGAGCCACCCGAGCGCCGGCCCGCCAAGGAACAGATAAAAGAGAGGCGCAATCACGCCGTCCGACGTATTTTCCGCCACCGTCTCCACCGCCGCCCTGGCAATCTCTTCCCCCTCAAGCCGCTGCGTGTCGCGCCCCACAATCATGGAAACCGCGCGCCGCGCGCCCTCTGTATCGCCCTTTTTTAAATATTCGTATACCAGCCCGCTCTCATCCCTCA
Organism: Clostridiaceae bacterium; assembly: GCA_009911305.1. GTDB lineage: Bacteria > Bacillota > Clostridia > Lachnospirales > Lachnospiraceae > Otoolea. Next base: position 34,967 of record QXXC01000036.1, read on the forward strand.
GCGAACGGGCCGCCAGAAGATAATAGGAAAGAAGCGCCCGCGCCGCCCAAAGCGCCCATGCGCCCGCGCGCCCGGCCAGCGCGCAAAGCCCTGCCGCGCATCCCCAGACGGCCATACACACCAGCAGAACCAGCAGCGCGCCGCCCCAAAGCTGCCCGCCCCTTGTATCCGGAAAAACCCGCCTGATAAACCGCTCCGACCGCTCGATAAGCCGTCCCACTGCCCGGACCGGATGCGGCAGGCCATGGGGGTCGCCAAACGCGCGGTCCAGGACAACACCTGCCGCAATCGAAGAAACATAATCAAACATATGTTCATCCCTCACTTGATCCGTTTTCCAATGCCGCATATCACCCGGTAAACCTCATCCGAGCCGGCCGCCAGCCTCTGGCACACTCTCCCGGCCGTCTCCCGGTATTCCCTTAAAAACGCATCCGCCGGCACGATACCGCAGCCAATCTCGTCAGCGCAGGCCACTGCCCCCGGGTTCTCCCTCAAAAGACGCTCCGCAAAGGCAAACGGATCCTCCCCCCGCTCCATCAGACGCCGGACATAGACCTCCACATGGAGAATCACCGCCGCCCGCATGGCCGCCTCCATATCATCCGTCCGGCCGTCCGCCGCTGCGCCCGTCTGCGGGCTTTCCTGCCCGCCCTCTTCCCGCGTACCTGCCAGCGCACGGGCAAATTCCGTCTTCCCCTGCGCCCTTCCTCCGACTACCAGTTTCATCTCCATCTCCCTTCCAGAGCGCGTTTTACGTGCGCCCTCTGCCGGATGTCTCAGACACGCTCCAGTCCGGCAAGGCAGCAAAACGCCAGAAAAGCCGCTGTATTCCGCTCGCACCGCTGCAGAAACCAGCCGGCCAGATCGCCTGTCATCCCGCCAAACTCCCGCACTGCCGTCCTGTAATACGACAAGAAGGTCAGCAGCGCAACACCTATGCAGCCAAGCCCTTCCCATGCGCCGAACCACAGAAGCCACCCGCATGAAAGGGCCGCATAAAGTATCATACACGCGCACAGCGCCCGCTTTTCGGCCGCGCGGGAAAATTCCGCTGCCAGCCCGTCCTTTTTGGCCTTGGGAAAACACGCCACCGACCATCCGCTCAGCGCGCGCTCCAGCACAAAGCACGCCCCGAACAGCCCTGCGGCGCGCCCGGACAGCTCCGAGCAGGCCGCGGCATACACGAGGAGGTAAGCCCCTGCCCCGATGATCGCAAACGCGCCCGTATGAGGATCCTTTAAAATCGCAAGCTTCTTCTCCCGATCCCCATAGGAGCGCAGGGCGTCCGTTGTGTCAAGGAAGCCGTCCATGTGGATCCCTCCCGTCACCGCAAGCGGCAGGCACGCCCCCAGAAGCCCTGTACAGGCATCTCCTGCGCCCAGACGCCGGAGCGCCGTGAGAAGCAATGCCTGAAGGCCCCCGATCACCAGTCCAATCAGAGGAAAAAAACACATCGCATACCGCATCCGCCTCTTTGTCCATTCCGTCCGGGGCATCGGGATGCGGGAATACATGGAGAATGCGATAGCAAGGCTGCCTAAGAGATCCATCTGTCTGTTTCCCCCTTTTTCATGTCTGCATCTGCCGCTTCACCGCTGTCGGAATCCCGAACACCACTTCCGTGACCACATCGGAATCCCTGGCCAGCTCCCGGTTCAGGCCAGCCAAAAGAGACGCGTACCGTCTTGTCTCCTCATCATACGCCATACCGTCCGAAAACACTTCATTTGTCACAATCACCAGATCCCGGCACTGTGCTCTCAGGCCATGAATGCCTCTTAGAATCCGCTCTCCTGCGCCTTCCTCCCGGTCGTAAAACTCATTGACAGCCAGATTGGACATGCATTCCAGGAGGATCACATCCGCCTGCCCCCATTTTTTTGCGAATGGAAGCTCAGACAGCAGAAAGGACGCCAGATCCGCGCTGCGCTCCACTGTCAAAAAGCCCTTGCCGGACCGCATCCTTGTGTGACGCTGTACGCGGGCCCGGCCCTCCTCGTTCCAGATCCGCATCGTAGCCAGATAAATCCGCCGTTCTCCGTTAAGAGACAGCGAAAGCTCTTCCGCATACTCCGATTTCCCGCTCCCGCTCCCGCCTGTAATCAGATACTGCATGCCGCAATCCCCTTCCGTTTCAAATCCGCGTTTCTCTCTCTATAACGGCCGGTACTCCTCAATCTGAATCTCCTCAAATGTGCGCATCCGGCTGTAAACCTCCAGCGCCATATCAAGAAGCGGAAACAGGGTCAGCGCCCCGCTTCCCTCTCCCAGGCAGAATCCGGCCCGGATCGCCGGCTCAAGCCCCAGAAAGCGCAGTAACCGCTCTCCCGCCGGCTCGGCCGACACGTGGGACGCCAGCAGATATTCCGGAACATGGCGGTCCAGGGCCCTGGCAGCCGCGGCCGCGGCCGCTGAAATAAATCCGTCCAGCACCACCGGGATACGGTACGCCGCGCCTCCCAGGCAGAGGCCGCACAGCCCCGCCAGATCAAAGCCGCCCACCTTCCGGATGGTTCCAAGGCCGTCCCCCGGATCCGGACCGTTCAGCAAAAGCCCCCTTTTCACCGCGTCAATCTTCCTGCAAAGCCCCTCGCTGCTAAGGCCCGCCCCCCGGCCCGTCGTCTTCTCCGGATCCGCGGATAAAAGAGCCGCCGTCACCGCGCTGCTGGCCGTGGTATTCCCAATCCCCATCTCGCCCGCGGCCACGATGTCATACCCCGCCTCCTTCAGCGCGCGCGCCATATCCATGCCCGTCAGAACCGCAGCCAGCGCCTCCCGCCTCGTCATGGCAGGCCCCTTCGTAAAATTCCCGCAGCCGTTTCGTATCTTCCGGTCGATCAGCGGAAAGCGGTCCCCCAGAGGCCCCAGCTCACAGGCCACGCCGATATCCACCGGAAATACATCCGCGCCCGCCACGCCCGCCATCAGGCATGAGCAGCTCTCCCCCCTGGTAAAATTGGCTGTCACCACAGCCGTGACCTCCTGCCCCGTCTGCGTCACGCCCTCCTCGACCACGCCGTTGTCCGCACAGAACACAACCAGCGCCTTCTTCCTCAGCCGTACGTTCTCCGTACCGGAAATGGCCGCGAGCTTCTGTATATCCCTTTCCAGCGCGCCAAGGCTTCCCAGAGGCTTTGCCACCCTGCTCCAGCGCAGGCCGCACCGCTCAAAGGCCGCCTGATCCGCAGGCCCAATCCGCAGAGCTAAATCAGAAAACAGCTCCCAAAGATCCTCCTCGGGCCATTCCCGGTAATCCTCCGGCTCCGGCCGGATGAAACATGTCTCTTCCATAAACAAATTCTCCCTGCATAATCCAAAATCTACGCGCCATAACCGCGCGCCGGCGCCGATCCAGAACACCCCAGACGCCTCACCGGCCGGCGGCCGCCCGTCTCCCCTCATGCCACACATAGAGCAGCGTATAGCAGGCCATAATTCCCGACACGGCCGGCGCGATGCTCCCGAGCATCCCCAGATCATCCGCAAAATACCGCCCGAATACGTAAACCAGAGGGATCCGCAGCGCCAGAGCGCCCGCTGCGGAGCTCATCATGGTCCAGACCGTTTTCTGACGCCCGTTCAAATAGCCGTTCAGACAGAATACGATCGTAACCAGCACGTAATCGTAGCTGCAGGAGCGGAAAAACGGGACGCCGGCCGCGATCACATCCGGATCAGCGGAAAACACGCGGATCATGAGATCCGGACGCCACTGCGCAAAGCCCCAGAACAGGAGAGATACAGACAGCGCAAAGCCCAGCCCGTACCAGAGGGACGCCCGCGCCCTGTCCTGCCTTCCCGCCCCCATATTCTGCGCGGTAAACGCGGCCAGCGCATTCGCCATGGAGGTCGCCGTCAGCATCGCAAACACATCATACTTACTGCCAATCCCCACCACGGCCGCCGCATAAACGCCGCACCGGTTCATCACTGCCGTCAGGTATAAAAACGAGATCCGGATCAGCATTTCCTGAAACGAAATCGGGATCCCCACTCCTGCCAGCTCCCTGGCCAGAGCCCCCACCGGGCGAAAGCTCTTAAGCCTGAAATCAAATATAAAATGCGATCGCTTCAGATACACGGCCGAAACCGCCATGCTGAACGCCTGCGAAAGAACCGTCGCCAGGGCCGTGCCCGCCACATCCATTGCCAGATATTTCACAAACAAAATATCAAGCGCAATATTGAGCGCGCAGGCAAGCCCCACAAATAACATGGGCCGCGCCGAATCCCCGTATCCCCGCAGGACCGCGCTGATCGCATTATAACCGCAGATAAAAATCGTGCCAAGCCCGCAGATCGTCACATATGTATCCGTAAGCGCAAAAGACTGCGCAGGCGTGTCCAGGAGCGTCAGAAGCGGCTCCTTAAACGCCAGCAGAAGCACGGTCAGGACAAGGGCCGCCGCCGCAAACACCGTAAACGTCGTCCCGATCATCTCCTTTACCCGCTTATAATCCCTGCCTCCCATGTACTGCCCCACCAGGATCGTCCCGCCCAGCGTCAGACCTGTGGCAAGGCTCGTAATGATCTGCGTCACCTGCGTCCCTGTCGATACCGCCGCCACACTCGCTGCTGTGCCGTATTTCCCCACCACAAACAAATCCGCAGCACCGTAGAGGGACTGCAGCACATTCGCAATCAGAAAAGGCGCGGCAAACCGAAACAGCGCCGCGGCTATATTCCCCTCAGTAAGCCTGTTTTCCTCCATCCGAATCTTCCTCCTTTTGCATAGTTTATCACAGATTCTGTCTTAAAGTCTATAGTTATTGCAGAGTCAAGCGGGTTCAGGGGAATGAATGGTTTGTGGGCGCGGCGCGGCAGGTGGGGGGAGCCGTAACTATTGATTGTTCGCGTGAAAGGGCCGCCGGCAGGAGTTTTTATATCCAACAGAACCCCGCTCCCGCTCGGAGAAAAGCGCAGCGGACACTCAGCCCGAAAAGACCTCGCTAAGCGCCGGCGGTTTTCTACGGGTTCCTTATGGATATAAAAACTCCTGCCGGCTACGTTACTGGTAAGCCATGAGTCCTGTATGCTGTCGTTTGCAGCGAACGATTCAGAAGGCAGAAGGATGTTAGGGATGACTGGCACCATCTTGCTTTATATTATATGCCAATCATAAGAGGCCCACGGTAAACGCATGATTTGATATCTTTGCATCAGGGAGAAAATCTGCTATATTGTATTTAATGACTGACA
>QXXC01000037.1 GCA_009911305.1 Clostridiaceae bacterium
AAGGCTTAACCAGAAGCCTTTTGTCTTAAGAATTTTCAGGGTTTTACATACTGTTCAGTTTTCAAGGTTCTGTGTTGTTGTCTCTCTCAGCAACTTTTATAGTCTATCATATGTTTCTGTGTTTGTCAACAACTTTTTTAACTTTTTTTGTCTCTTTTCAGGTTTTCCTGTCTAATTTGGTTTCCTGTTTTTCAAGGCGAGTATTATAATAGCAAACTCTCAGGGAAAAGTCAACCCTGTTTTTAACTTTTTTTCCTGTTTTTTACAAATCACCCATAGTTCCACTTTGATCCAGCGCCGCGTTGTCTTCAGTCATGAATACCGCCATATTGTCCTGACACAACTCAACACCGGAAAATGCTGTTATTTACTATATTATTTCCAATTTTGCTCTCCATAAAGCGGCAACATCGAGGAATGGCGACGGCAAATGAATTCTTATAAGCAATGATGCATTAAAGCAAAGGCGTTTAGAATCATCCAAAACGCCTTTATGTTAGCGGCATGCTTCTCTTGTCTATTACCTGCGCCGCAATCCGTCAAAAAATAAGCGAAAATCACCGCATTTGTATATGGTACTTTTCTTTATTTTTCCGTTTACAGAGATACATTTGCTCATCTGCGATCTGTGTGAGCTCATCCAATGAATATCGGGGCGCGGATCCACCGATCTCCACAACGCCGTAGCTGAAGCTGGAAATATAATCTCCGCTGCCTTTTTCTGAAAATTCATGAAGAGCCTGTGAAAGCTTCTTCCGTGCCAACTGCCCGCTGCACCGGTAAAGTATCACAGCGAATTCATCCCCTCCGATTCTGGCAAACTCATCGCTGCTTCGTATATTTTTCTGGATAATGGCGACAAATGATTGGATATACCGATCCCCCTCCAGATGTCCAAACTGGTCATTCACCGTTTTTAACCCGTCCAGATCCAGGAAGCAGTATGCCGCCTCCTCGCCCGTCTGCAAAATCTTGTTCATGTGCTCTTCATAATAAAACCGGTTTCTGATTCCTGTCATCGGATCATGATATGCCTTCATGGCAAGCTTCTCTGCCTGTCTCTTCTGCTCTGTAACATCTGATATGACATATACAAACGATTTATGTTCCATCCATTCAACCGGAAACGTATTGATTTCATAAACATGTTTTTTATCGTCAGTTATCTCACGAGTCTTCTCATCGCATCTTGCCCAGTTCCGAAGCTGTTCACAAAAAGAGAGGTGATATTTACAGAGGGAAGGATCCGTCTCTTCCTCCCCCTTTCTTTTATTGCAGTAAACAATCTCTTTTGTCTCTGTGTCAACAACCAGAATCCACTCATTGCGCTTATTAATCAGCTCCATCAGGAATTCATTATACTGTTTTATGACAACCGCTCTTTTTTCAACCTCGTCCCGTTCTTTCTTTAACAGACGCTCCCGCTCCTTTAACTGTCCTGTCATGGTATTAAAGGCATCCGAAAATTCTCCCAGGCCGGAAACGCGCTGGGAATAATCGCCCGAAGCCACTTGGGCGGCCTGCCAGGTTAAATGATTCAAAACAGAACTTATGTTCTTTAAATTATCACATAAAAAATTATCCCTGGGCGGATACTGCCCTGACAGGTTTCCTCTTGAAATCTCCCCGGAATAGCGCAGCATTTCTTTCACCGCCTCTTCCAGGAACTGGAGTCCCGCTCCCAAACGCCTGTACGGCTCATCCAGCTCGTCCACAGACAGCGTCTGAACATCCCCGCCATACAAAATATCTTTTAAATAGTCAAAAAGAAGGCCGCAATTCCTCTCTTCCCTTGTCTGCCCCGCTTCTACTGCCCTATTCTCCATCTGCCTGCCAGCCTTCCTTTTTTAAAGCTTCAACCCGAAACCGGCAGACGCGTGAGCCCGTGCCCCAGCAGTCCACCTCAACCGCCTGACACGTCACGTTGCTGTATGCAGACAGAATGCCTGCAATCAGGCCTTCATCATAATTGCACACCGCCTCTCCCAAAAGCGGCATACCGGAACAGTCTGCATCCTCAGAAACGGTCAGGATAAGCTTTTTCTCCTTTCCATCCTGCGCCTCTACCCGCAGAATTCCCATCTTCATCTCCTCGATGCGCGCCTGGAGCTGCGCGATAAATTCATTAAAGGGCAGCGACAGATCCAGCAGATGCTGTGCAATATATGTACCGGCTCTGCGCCCTGCCTTTCTGAAAATTTCAATTTGTTTTTCTTTTCCACATTGGCTGATTATCTCCTCCCGAAGGGAAAATTCCATAAGACGATATACCATGATCGGAATCTCGCTTCCCAGAATTCTCCGCTCCTCTTTGCCAAATTTCATATAATCAGACAAATCCAGCTCTTTACCGTTTTCCAGAAATACGTTTCGTTTCACAGGCTTTCTTCCTTTCTGGCAGACTTCCGGAGGGAATCATCCAGCCGCTCTCATCTGCCGCTTCTGCGGATATTGGCCTATTATACTGAAAAAACGGCGCCTTGTAAAGCAGTCCCGGTATTTTATTTTATGATCGCCCGAATACGGCCGTCCCCATTCTCAAGCCCTGCGTCCAGGCCGTGAAGCCTCAGAATCTTTCTCGCCAGGAACAGCCCCATCCCCATATGCCGGTTCCCGCCGCCTGCTTCCTTTGCCCCTGAGTAAAACAGATCAAAGGCATGAAGGAGCTGATCCTCCTTAAGCGGCAGACCGGTATTCTCTATCACGCACTGCCCTGTCCCGATTCGGATCCATATGCCGCCGTCCGGCTGATTGTACTCCACTGCGTTGGACAGCAGGTTCCACACCGCCTTTGCGAGATAATTCCGGTCGCCATTTACCACAAAGCTTCCCTCTTCCTGATACTCCACCGCAAGACGCATCTCCTGAAGCTTTGGCTCAAGCCTTGCCATCTGCTCCCGTATCAGCTCTGAAAAGGATACGGGCTCATTTCCCAGAACCAGCTCTTCTGAATCCAGCTTTGAAAGCTCAATCATCTCCGCTGCCATTTGATCCATCTCCTCCGTCTGCCGGATGATCTGGGCGAGGTAATAATCGCGTTTCTCTTCCATATTATGCTCCAGGAGATTTTCTGCAAAATTCCGAATCACGCCAAGCGGCGTCTTCAGCTCATGGGCCATGGCATTGATAAAGTCCCGTCTGTTTTCCTCAAGCGCTGCCTGTCTGTCATACGTCCTGCTAAATGAGCGCACAATCCCCGCCATGCATACAAGCGTCAGTGCCGCTCCCGCCAGATATACATATTTCATATAATCCATGGCCGCGAGCCACGGACGGCCTTCCATACGGATCTCCATGTAAGCAGACGGCGCGTCCACCATCCCCACCTTTAACTGGTACCGCCCCCTGTAATAAAGCCCGTCTGAGTCGATTATAAAAGGCGGTTCTTCTAGACCGGATTCCCAGACAAATTCCCCTGTCTCAGGAATGTCATGCAGGTAGGGGCTCTCGCTCCATTTCTTCCATTTTTCATAGGATCCGCCCCCATATACATCCATATAAGGAAGTCCCAGATTCGTTTCGCTGGAAATGACTCCCTCCGTTCTCTCTGCATCTGGGACGGCCGGATTGAGCCATTGCCACACGATCTCGCTGTCCGTCTCATAAAAGGTCTTACCCTCTCCCATCTCTTGTCCGGTCGCATAATCAACTGTCACGCCGGAATCCTGTATATGCCTGCTCCCAGTCACCGGATCCGTATACCAATCCCCGTCCCATTCCCCCTCCTCTGTCCACATGAGCTCCTGAACATAAATTGCCCAAAGCTCACGCCCATTTGGAGAAACTCTCACCGAAAAGCGCAATGGATCCGGCTGTGTCAGATCCCATGTCTGTACCCTTTTACTGTTATACCTAGCTAACTGTATCTTTTCCTCCTGAGAAAGGAAATCATCCAGCGCAAAGGATGCGTATTCGCGGATCACTGTGCCGCTCTCCCGCACGGAGCTGCCGCCGACCTGATCCCGGCTTTTGGCCAACAGCTTCCCATCCTCATCATAGAATGCCACAGAGATGAGCAGCCGGTCACTGTCCACTCTCCAAAGCTCCTCATTGGCCAGAGCCTGATAGAAATCTTTTCTCTGTGCCTCGTCCCATCCATCCCGGACTTCCTCCATCGAAAATTCCTTTTCCGACGCCTTTTTTGCGAGTATGGTCACAGCGCCCTCCCTGAAGCGCTGTCCGTAATCGTCTGCAAATTGCTCTTTCACAAGCCACGTCGCCAGTCCTGTAATCGCCAGATACATAACACCAAAGCCCGCCGCTGCCGGCCTCCAAAAGGTCTTCTTTTTTCTCCTCATCCTTCCACCTCCAGAGTGTGTCTGAAAAATGCTTTCTGCCAGATGTGCGTTCCGCTTTGTGGGAGATTTGGGCCAAATGAACGCGGCGCAGTGGGCTGCGTTAGGTGAATTTGGCCCAAATGTGCCGCAAAGTGGGGCGTGCAGATGGCGGGAATGATGTTTCAAACACGCTCTAGCCGATAACCGGATTTGCGCACGGTCTGTATGGCGCACCCGCAGGAGCCGAGCGCCCTGCGCAGCTTTTTGATGTGATTGTCAACTACCCGTTCGTTCCCGTCAAAATCATAGCCCCAGAATCGGATCAGAAGCTGCTCCCTGCTGTAAATCCGCCCCGGATTCTGCATGAAAAACAGGAGCATTTCATACTCTTTAGGCGGCAGAGCCAGGAGCACCCCGTTGTTCCACACCCTCCGGCCCGCTATATCCGCCTTAAGAGATCCCGCCTCCAGAAAATCAGCGCTTTTGTGCGCCCGTCGTGTGAGCGCCATAGCCTTTGCATACAGCACAGGCAGGGAAAACGGCTTTGTCACATAATCGTCCGCCCCCAGCGAATACCCGTTCAGCTCGTCCTCCTCCAGCACCCGGGCCGTTATAAAAACAACCGGAACTTCACTGATCTTGCGAATCTCGCGGCACACGGCAAAGCCATCCAGCCCTGGCAGCGTCACATCCAGCAAAATCAAATGAAAGCTCTCCCGCCTCAAACGCTCTGCCGCACGCGCCCCATTCCCCTCTGTATAAACGCTCCAGCCCCTTCCGCTAAAGTAATCGGCCGCAGCCTCGGCAAGCAGACGGTCATCTTCCACAATCAACAGCTTTGCTCCCATACGCACTCTCCATTATTGGTCTTTTTGATGGTTTTATTTTATCATCTTAATATATCCTTTTTGTATCCTTATTTACATTGTTATGATATACTATGAGTTAGAATGTATCTGCCGTCCGCCGACAATGAACCGTAACGCCGGCCTAAACAGACAAACATGAACAGCCCCGGAGGTAATATGTTTATGAACTCCCGCGTCCTCCACACGATCGAGCCGATCTTTGATTCCGGCTCGCGTATCCTGATTCTCGGCTCCTTTCCCTCTGTCAAATCGAGGGAGAGCCAGTTTTATTACGGCAATCCCAGAAATCGGTTCTGGCTGGTTTTGGCCGCGCTTTTTGAAGAACCTGTTCCGGACTCGGTTCCGGACAAGCGCCGCTTTCTTCTGCGGCATAAAATCGCAGTCTGGGATGTGATTCAGAGCTGTGAAATCACAGGCTCCAACGACAGCTCCATCCGTGATCCCCTGCCCAATGATCTGAACCGAATCCTCTCCGTATCCCCCGTTTCCCGTATCTTTACAAACGGGAGCGCCGCTGCGCGCCTTTATAAGCGGTTCTGCTTTCCGCTTACGAACATCGAAGCCGTCCCGCTCCCGTCCACCAGCCCCGCCAATGCAGCGGCAGACATACAAGCTCTCCTGAAAGCCTGGAGCCGTGTCAGGGATGCGTCAGAAAACCATCCCTGATTTTTCCGGACACGCTTTAGCAAAACGGTTTCGTCCGTTTTGCGCCTGATACTACTGTTACTGGATGGATGGAGCACTACCTTAACCATGCACGATTACTACAACGGAGGCCGCAGATGAATACACCAGCCAGCCATACATTTTCCTACCACTCCTGCAATTTCTGCCCCAGATGCTGCGGCATGGATCGCTCCAGGCAGCCCGGATACTGCGGCTGCCCGGATCACATCGTAGCCGCCCGCGCTGCGCTCCATGACTGGGAGGAGCCATGTATCAGCGGATTTCGGGGAAGCGGAACTGTCTTTTTCAGCGGATGCACACTCCGGTGCTGCTTCTGCCAGAATTACCGGATCAGCAGCGAGCGCTTCGGCGCGCCGGTCACGGAAGACCGCCTGGCAGAAATTTTTCTAACCCTTCAGTCTCAGGGCGCGCATAATATTAATTTAGTCACCGCCACGCAGTATCTCCCCTCTGTCCTGACCGCGCTCAGGGCAGTCCGGCAGCAGCTTGCCATCCCGGTTGTCTATAACTGCGGCGGCTATGAGACAGAGGAAGTGATTGACGCCCTGTCGCCCTACATCGATGTCTGGCTGCCGGATCTCAAATACTTTGATCCGGGGCTGTCCGCGCGCTATTCCGGGGCCCCGGATTACTTTCAGACAGCCTCCCTGGCCGTAAAGCGCATGATCCGCACCGCCGGCCCTCCTGTACTCGAGACGGCTTCCGAAGGCGGACGCAGCGCCCTCTTGCTCAAACGCGGAGTCCTGATACGGCACATGATCCTGCCCGGCCAGAAACACGATTCCATACGGCTCTTACACTGGATCCACGATGAACTTCCAGAGGATGGCTTCCTCATCAGCCTCATGAGCCAGTACACCCCATATTACAAAAGCCCGCTCTACCCTGAGCTGAACCGGCGAATCACCTCCTATGAATATAATGCTGTCCTGAATACAGCCATCGATCTCGGATTGACACAAGGATATATGCAGAAAAAAAGCAGTGCAAAAGAAGAATACACACCTCCATTCGGACTGGAGGGAATTGTGAAATGACTGCGGTAAGTAACTACAAGCACTTACGCCGTCCGCTGCTGAATCACAGAAGGCAGTAAACAGCTATGGAAATCGGGTATCGATTGGCTTTGATGCTTAACCGATACCCGACTCAGTAATTCTCGTCCATTGGTTTGTACCTCCTGTTTTTATTATCTATGTAAATTTTTTTACCAACAACCTGCTCTCTTACCAAACCCCCTTTACCATTCTGCTCTTTTCCCGGGCTCTCTGTTCTTCCTAATAATACTTTCTCGTCATATTACTAAACTGAACTTTTATTCCCGATATTAATATAGACTCATGTTTGATTTCTCAGGTTGTTGTTTTTCCTTTGTCTGATTTAATAAAGTAAATCAGACGATTTTAATCTCTTCGGTGGTCCGTACCTCCTTTACTTAGATTTTTAATTTAGTGTTCCTTTTGTTTTGTTGCCTTTATTATACACTCTTTCTTTTGACTTGTCAATACTTTTTTGTGTTATTTACATTTTATTTTTTTAATTAATTTCATTCTCCCAAAATTAAATCATTTTAATTGGTTATTTATTATATTTTTTCTAAATTTTCCAAATTAATATAAATAATTCATCACTACTGCCCAACAAAATTTTCTTCACTTACCTCTTGTATTTTCCTCCACATTCCGCTATAATAATACCAATTTCAATCATCGGTTCGCCGATGTCCTGTATTGCTGCCGATTTCCGGCGTTTCTTAAAAGGATATTCATAGATTCCTGTTCCGAAGTGATTCTGATTCGATTCCGCAGATTTGATGTCATGTTCTTTTATGATTCTGTTTTTCCTTTCATGCACCTGCTGACAAGGCAGTTGACATAATATTATTTTTCAGGAGGTACCTCTATGGTATACGAAACATTTTTAAACAACATCCAGTCCCTGGTTCAGGCCCGGTTTGGAAGCAGCGCCGACGTCTCTGTGCGGCGCGTCCTCAAAAATAACGGTCTTTTGCTGGACGGACTCACTATCTCCTCCCCCTTATCCAAAACAGCCCCCACGATCTACCTGAATTCGTACTATGAGGAGGCGGAGGAGGGGATGTCCCTGTCCGCCATCACGGATCAGATTATGCTTCTGTGCGAGGAAAATCCCGCCCTGCCGGATCGTCTGGAGGAATCCCTCCACTGCTTTTCCTGTGTCCGCGAGCGGATTGCCTACCGCCTTATCAATGCCAGGGAGAATCAATGGCTCCTTTCAGATGTTCCGTATTACCCTTATCTGGATCTCGCAATCGTATTTTATCTGATTGTATCTGAAAATGACGACGGGCAGATGACGGCCCTGATCCATCAGGAACATCTCGATCTCTGGGGCGTCACAAAGGAAGAGCTCTGGACCCTGGCCGAACAGAATACGCTGCGTCTTTTGCCTGGCCGTATTACGCCCATTGAAACGGCGCTGGCCGAGCTTGACATGCTTGATCCCGCGAATCCTTCCGGACATCAGCCTGCACTCCCCCTTTATGTCCTCACCAATCAGAAAGGAATCAACGGCGCTTCCTGCATATTGTATCCCGGCATACTCAAAGACTTCGCAGAGCAGCTTCAGGATGATCTGTTCATTCTTCCTTCCAGTATCCATGAGGTTTTGCTCACCCCATGCTCCAGGTCTCTTCCGCCTGACGAATTAAATGCTATGGTTTCCTGTATTAACCGGACGGATGTCCCTATCGAAGATCGTCTTTCTGACCATGTTTACTGCTTCAGCCGTGTACAGAGCTGTCTGTTTCTTCCTTCCGTATCCCCTCAGGCCCCGGCTTCTGCGCCAGACGGAACAGGGAATCCACAATAAAGATGGCCAACGCCATCGCTCCGGCAACCTGAAGAGTTTCCATCAGATAAAAGCTGGACAGCGTCCTGGCGCCCTGAATCAGGCAGGATACGCTCCGGTAAATCGATGCGCCCGGAACCGCAGGCAGGATGCCGCTGACGAGAAACACGGTTACTGGCGCTTTCAGCCGCCTGGCGATCGCATGACTGAAGAGAGACACTGCCAGACTGGACATAAAAGCAGCCATAATCACCTCGTGTCCGCCCCGCTGTGTTAAAAGATATGCCAGCCAGCCCACGGCTCCGGACAAGCCTGTATACAAAAGAAACGGCCGGGGTACGTCCAGAATGAATGAAAAACCAAGTATCGCAAAAAAAGCGCCGGCTGTCTGAATCCATAATTCTGATTCCATCATACGTTTCCTCCCATCGTTCGGAATGCCATCATCGCAGCGCCGACACCGAACGCCACAGCCAGCGCCACGACCACGGCCTCAGCCATCTTCGCCACACCGGAGCTGTAATCACCGTTTAACGTATCCCGGATCGCAGATGTAAATGTAACGCCCGGGACCATCGGCATGATCGCGCTGATAATCACCGCGTCGAGATTCATCGCCTGAAAAACGTCCTTTAAAAGCAGCGCCGCCATCGCCAGGGCAAACGAGCCGGCCGCATTCTGACAGAAGTCGTTAAAACGCAGCCTCCCTGCGGCCCCGGCCACCAGCGCCAGAACCAGTCCCACCACACCCGCGGCCAGACAGTCCAGAAAGCTTCCCCCGAATAAGATAGCAAAAAAGCCGGTGGTCATCACATAGCCAACACACTTATAGAGAAAACCGTATTCCCGTTCCGCCGCGATCTGCAAAAGCTCTGCCTGCGCCTGTGACACGGTCATCTCTCCCTGGCAAAACTTTCTCGACACATTGTTCACACTGTAAATACGGTTCAGATTCGTCGCATGGCGATCCACCCGTTTTATCACTGTGAATGCCCCGACGCCCGGATCGGAAATCGTTGCAAAAAGCCCGGTTGCGAGGGCAAACACATCAATACGCTCCATACCCGATTTCCCCAGAATCCGGCTGACCGTATCTTCTACCCGGTATACCTCCGCGCCGCTGTTCAGCATGATCTCGCCAGCCAGCGCCGCCATATCCATTAACCCCTGATAGTCCATTTCTTCCTCTTTGTCCTTAACACTTATGTACTTTAAGCTTCCTTCAAAATACCGGCTGCGCTCAGACATACAGCCTTTTTCTGACTTTCGCTTCAGCCAAACATCACGCTTCCGGCCTGAAACACAGCCACCGCTGCCGCCCATGCAACAGCCAGCTCTAATAATACCATACCTGCCGTCCAAAGGAAAGAGTCTGATTCCTTGCAGATAACGCCCAAAGCAGCCATACACGGCGGATAAAACAGGCAGAATGCCATCAGCGCGCACGCGTTGGCCGCTCCGAAACCCGTCTCCCCCAGAGCAGACGCCAGCCTGGCCGAATTGCCGCCCCCGGACAAAGCCATATCCGGAATGCCGTAAAGGACAAAAAAGCTGGAGGCCACCACCTCCTTGGCAGTCAGGCCTGACAGCAATGCAACCGCTGTCTGCCAGTTCCCTAGACCGGCCGGCCGCAGCAAAGGGGACAGCCATCCCCCAAGAACCGCGCCAAAGCTCTCTGACAGCTCCGCACAGAACCCGGCCCGCCCTGTATGCAGGAGTATCCACATAAGAACTGAAGCAGAACATATAACCGTTCCTGCCTTGACCAGATACTCTTTCTCCCGCTCCCATACAGAATATATAAGCGTCCGCACCTCCGGAAGACGGTATTCCGGAAGCTCAATCAAAAGGAAACCGCTCCCCTCCTGCTCCTTTTCCGGATCCGCCGCCCGCAGCACAGCCCCGGCCAGAACTGCGGCGGCCACGCCGGCCGTGTAAAGCAGGATCAGCGCCGCCGCTGCATACTCCGGAAAAAACATACCGGAAAACAGGACATAGATCGGCAGTTTAGCCGAGCAGGACATAAACGGCGTCATTAAGATCGTTCTCCTCTTATCCTTTACGGTTTCAAGCGTCCTGCAGGCCATCACGGCAGGAACGCTGCAGCCAAAGCCTAGCAGAAGCGGCAGAAAAGCACGCCCTGAAAGTCCTGCCACTCCCATGATCTCGTTCATGACATAGGCTGCCCGCGCCATATAGCCGCTGTCCTCCAATACGGCCAGAGCCAGAAACAGGATAAAGAGATTGGGAAAAAATGTCAGCACACCCCCCACTCCTGCCACTATCCCGTCCACGACAAGGGAAAGAAGCCAGTCCGGGGAATGCACCCTCATGAGAACAGACCTTACCCCGGCAGAGACGAGCGCCAGACCTGACTCCAGAAACCCGTGCAGAGCATCTCCCACATAAAACGTAAGGAAAAATACCAGGCCCATAATCAGCAAAAAAGCCGGAATCCCCCAAAGAGGGTGAGTCAATACCCTATCCGCAGAAACGGCAGAAACATCCGGCGCACAGGCAGTCCTGCCCTTCTGTTCAACGCATTTTGAAAGAATCTCTTCGATGCAGCCATATCCGTCTCCGGCAAAGATCGAATCATCCAAAGGCTTTGTCTGTTTTCCTGCCTCCGCCGCTGCGACCGTTTCCCTGAGAAGGCGATCGATCCCCTCCCTTTTCCGGGCAGATACCGGAATAACCGGGATACCGCCAAGCATCTGTGACAGGCGATCGGTTCGTATCACGATCCCTTTCTTCTCTGCCAGATCCATCATATTGAGCGCCAGGAGAACCGGCTGACGGCAGCGCACAAGCTGAAGCGTCAGGTACAGGCTGCGCTCTAAGCAGGAGGCGTCCGCTACATTGACAATCAGATGAATCCCCGGTTCCTCCAGGCACGCCCTTGTGATCCGTTCCTCCATCGTGTACGATGACAGACTGTAGATTCCCGGAAGATCCACGATGTGAATCGCCATGCCCCCATAATGCGCCATGCCTTCCATCCGCTCCACCGTAACACCCGGCCAGTTCGCTGTTTTAAGCCGTTCCCCGGTCAGAGCATTAAACAGCGTGGTCTTTCCACAGTTCGGATTACCGGCCAGCCCTATTGTCAGGCTGTTGTCCGGCCGCCCTGTTTTCTCACTGCCCTGCCCTGTGCACCCGCACCTTGCGCAGCCGCCTGCGCATCGCCTGCTCCCCATGGATCGTAAGCCTCCCTGATTTCGATTCCGTCTGCAATCTTTCGTCCCAGGGCAAGCCTCGTTCCTCTCAGCCAAACGATCAGCGCGCCGCTCTTTTTCTTTGTTATAATCCCGACCCGGGTGTACGGATAGATGCCAAGGGCCTCCAGCCGTCCTCTCAGCGCCCCCTCTGTAAACAGCTCCGCGATTTCATACTGCATCCCGGGCATACCTTCACAAAGTCTCAAAAAGCGTTATTCCTCCTCCATATCCAGCAGCATCTTTTTCAGCTCCACCATCCGATCGCGCAGCGCTGCCGCTTCCTCAAAATTCAGCTCCGCCGCCGCCTGATGCATCTTTTTCGTCAATTCCTTCACAAGCTTTTCCAGCTCCTGGCGATCCATAGACTCCGGATCTTTTGTGACCTCGTTCGTAATGTTCTCCACAGCCTGGGAAATCGCAATCAAATCCCGCACGGCTTTTTTGATCGTAGTCGGCGTAATGTTATGAAGCTCATTGTACTCTGTCTGAATCTTCCGCCTTCTCTCCGTCTCCTCAATCGCAGAGCGCATGGAATCTGTAATGCTGTCTGCGTACATAATCACATGACCTTCCGAATTTCTGGCCGCGCGCCCCACAGTCTGGATCAGGGACGTCTCTGAACGCAGAAAGCCTTCCTTATCCGCGTCAAGTATCGCCACCAGCGAAATCTCCGGTATATCCAGCCCCTCTCTCAAAAGGTTAATCCCCACCAGGACGTCAAACACATTCAGGCGCATATCGCGGATAATCTCCGCACGCTCAAGCGTATCAATATCCGAGTGAAGATATTTGACCCGGATCCCCACCTCGCGCATATAATCCGTGAGATCCTCCGCCATCCGCTTGGTCAGAGTCGTGACCAGCACCTTAAATCCCTTTTCCACCTCCTGATTCACTGCCGATATCAGATCATCAATCTGCCCCTCCACCGGACGCACTTCAATCGGCGGATCCAGAAGCCCTGTAGGCCGTATGATCTGTTCGGTGCGCATCATCTCATGCTCCGCCTCATAGACGGACGGCGTGGCCGAGACAAACAGCATCTGGTCAATCTTGCTTTCAAATTCCCCGAAATTCAGAGGACGGTTATCAAGCGCGGAAGGAAGGCGGAAGCCAAATTCCACAAGCGTCTTTTTTCTGGATCGGTCTCCTGCATACATTCCGCGCACCTGCGGCAGGGTAATATGGGACTCATCGATAATAATCAGGAATTCCTCCGGGAAATAATCGATCAGTGTGCAGGGCGGTTCCCCTGCCTCTGAGCCCACCAGATGCCTGGAATAATTCTCAATTCCGGAGCAAAAACCCGTCTCGCGCATCATTTCCACATCAAAATTCGTCCGCTCCGAGATACGCTGCGCCTCCAGAAGCTTATCCTCACTCTTAAAATAAGCGACCTGCTCCTTCATTTCCTCCAAAATATTCCTGGCCGCTGACTCCATCTTCTCCTTGGACACCACATAATGCGACGCCGGATAGATCGCCACATGCCCAAGCTGAGCCTTAATCTCCCCTGTCAGCGTGTCGATCTCCGCAATCCGATCTACCTCATCTCCGAAAAACTCCACCCGGTAGGCGTCGCCTCCGGAATACGCCGGAAAAATCTCCAGCACATCCCCACGCACGCGGAAGCACCCCCGCTTAAAATCCATGTCATTTCTCGTGTACTGGATGTCAATCAGTTTATGAATCACTTCATCGCGATCCTTTACCATGCCTGGACGCAGGGAAATCACCATTTCCTTGTAATCAATCGGACTTCCCAGACCGTAAATGCAGGATACGGACGCCACGATGATCACATCGCTGCGCTCCGACAGAGCCGCTGTGGCGGAATGGCGCAGCTTGTCGATTTCGTCGTTAATCGAGGAATCCTTTTCAATATATGTGTCCGTGGACGGGACATATGCCTCGGGTTGGTAGTAATCGTAATAGGACACAAAGTATTCCACCGCGTTTTCAGGAAAAAACTCCTTAAACTCACCATAGAGCTGTGCCGCTAATGTCTTATTGTGTGCTATTACCAAAGTCGGCTTGTTAAGCTGTGCGATCACGTTTGCCATGGTAAAGGTCTTGCCGGAGCCCGTAACACCCAGTAAAGTCTGGAATTGATTGCCTTCCCGGAACCCACCCACCAGGGCTTCTATGGCCTGGGGCTGGTCGCCGGTGGGCTTGTATTCGCTGTGAAGTTTGAATGTTTTTTGCGCAGTTTGCACAAATACCACCTCCCAAATTCATAGTAAAAAAGATGTGTATATGCCACAAATTCGTCAAGGAATATTTCATTTTCGTCGTGGCATTTACTCAAATCCGATCAAAACAGGCCCTTGACGAATCCCGTTCACAATTTGCTGTTTTTGCAGCTCCGTGTACCTGTGTAATTCCATACGGACAAAACAGCGCTGAAAGAACGTTTTTATCTTACCACAAATCACTAAATTTGTATAGGCGGAAAATCGAACTTTTGTTCTTTTTATCCCGCATCCAGAAGCAATTCTGTTGCATCCACTCCTGGTGTATATCCTGAAATCAGACGCAGCATCTATCAGCAAAGCCGGACCAGCCAACTGATATATGGCTGCTCCGGCTGATAAAATTCAAAATATATGCACACTGGCAGATGATCTGATTTTACATCATTGTATCATCTCTGAGGACCTCTGCCAAACTGATTTTTCGTATATTCCGCCATGCAAGATAATATGCCAGCGCTACAGAACCCAGGATAGCCAGCATAAACAGGGAAATGGGGAGCCATGGCGCTTCTGCCATAAATACTCCCACTTCAAGATAGCTTGTCTTCAACAAATACGCTGCTGCAATGATTGTCAGGGGAAGGCTGATCAAAATCGGTCTGCCGGCTACCACCAGCGCTTCTGTGCAGAACATTTTTTTCAGCTCCTTCGGTGTCAGTCCAACCGACATATATCTTGCAAATTCCCTTTTCCTCTGGCGCACAAATCCCAGTGTGTTGGAAAACACATTGCTGATGCCGATCATCGCAAGCAGGATACAAAAGCCTCCAAATATCGCCATCATTCCCTGTATCTGCTTATCATTTGTTTCAGATTCCTGGATACGGTTTTCAGATTCTATGGTATAGCTCCCGCTGAGGATATGGCTGATTTCATCCTGAAGCATGTGCAGTTCTTCCAATGACGCATTTTCTTTCCCCAGGATACGGATATAACTGTCTTCTTCCACACCTCCGATCTGTCCCTTGATCTCCTTCCATAAAGATACCGGAATAAAATGCACCAGTTCGTAATAGTTACGCTTTGCGTATTCCTCCCTTAAAACAGGGACTTTTTCTGTATAAGCCAGGACTGGTATACTGGCTGTCATTTCTTCATTCCCTGACTGTCTCAAAATGCTTGCAGTGTTTTCCCCTGCGCCCGGCGTCTTTATATAAGGCATAAAATCCGGATGCCTGAAATCCGGATTTGTCACGTCCCGGATCTGATTGAATATGACCGCTCCTCCAAGCTGCGGCGTAACACCGATCTGTGCACAGTAAGCCAAAAAGCTGTTATCATCCAGTATGATAATCGGTGCATCCACCAGCCATCCGTCATCCACCTGTGTTACATCATTGCCAGGCGCATGTGAAAATCCGCCGAAAGCTTTCATATCTTCGCTCATTTCTTTCTCTGTAATGATCCGCTTTGCCATTGCCTTCTGATACACAATGGCGCTTTCCAGTCCGTTCATTTCCTGAACAGGATCCGTTTCTCCAAAAGCGTCCACATCCGTGTCTTTCACAGTAACCATAACATCCCAGGCTCCCTGATACCTTTCAAAATAAGTCTCCCTTGTGCTGATCCCGGAGATAGCAAAAAAGCACTGCATCACCGTGAACGCCATAAATGCAGATATCAGAGATAAGGATGCCGTCCGCAGGGCTTTTCTCTGCGCTTTTAATGCATTGCCGGCCAGTTCTCCTTCCACTCCGAACAGCAGCGAAAGGAAATAGGAATTTTTCCGGCGCTTTAACTGTAATTCGCCTGTATGTTTGATTGCCTCCAATGGTGTCAGCTTACTCAAGGTTCTGGCCGGCAGCCATGCGGAGATCCATATGGTGAGTACACTCACAAGCAATGTCAATACCAGTACCAGCGGGTGATAGCCAAAAACCGCCTTATGCCGTCCTGCAATACCGCTGCCCAGCAGAACATTTACCATCTGCAAAAGTCCCTTACTGCCCGCAATACCTGACAGATTCCCAACCATAACCGGTACTGCGCTGAGCGCGGCCGCTTCCTGTAAAAGGCACGTCTTAATCTGCTTTGGTGTAGCTCCGATACTTGAAAAAATACCAAACTGGTGAATCCGTGCGTTCATGGATACGGCAAAGGAATTGTGGATGATCACGATCAGGGAGAATGAGGCCGCAACCGTGATCAGAATAAACATCGGAAACAACAGCCTTGGCGCCGTATCACCGGAATCCCTGACCAGATACATTGCCAGGAGTTCATAATTATAAATGATGGTTTCCGGTGCTGCGCCTATCTGCCGGGCAATACGGGGAGTGTCTGAAAAAACCAAGCCCCTGTCATCAAAGTAAATATCCAATACGGTTTCTGCACTGTCAGAACCTTTTTCATTTACAACAACCGCTTTCACATTTGCAAAATTTTTTGCGGTTTCCATGTCCTCTTCCGCAAATTCCCCGGAGATCCGGCTGTGCCAGCCGCCGTTCTCCTGCGTAATCCGCTCAACCTCGTATTTCCATGCATTATAAAACAGCCCGCACAACAAAGATAAGAGCAGAGCGGAAATAAATGCTGCGATCATGACGGACAGGCTGGAGGAACGGTTGTTTTTCATATAGTCCGATGAATAATCTTTCCACATATCCATTACCTCCGCCGTTCATCACGGATAATGCAGCCGTCTTCCACTGTTATAATACGCTCTGCTTCCAGAGCAATCTTTTCATCATGGGTGATCAGTAAGATGGTCTGCTCCAGATTGCGGCCCGCAAGTTTCAGCATGTCGATAATCTCTTTGGAATTTTTCTGATCCAGGTTCCCGGTAGGCTCGTCTGCCAGAAGCAGGGCCGGGCGGTAGATTAGGGAACGCGCAATCGCCGCCCTCTGCTGCTCGCCTCCGGATAACTGGTTCGGCAGAGCGTCAAGCCTCTTTGCAATACCAAGGGAATTTACCACGTTCTCAAAATATTCCTGATTGGGCTTTTTCTTATCCAGTGCAAGAGGCAGGAGGATGTTTTTTCGCACCGTGAGTGTCGGGATAAGGTTATAAAACTGATATACAAGCCCCACTTTCCTGCGCCGGAAAATTGCCGCCTCTGTCTGGTTCAGCCTGGAAAGATCGGTTCCGTCTACCATAACCTTTCCCTCTGTGGGCTTATCCACACTGCCGAGAATATGCAGCAGGGTTGATTTCCCGGAACCGGATGCCCCGATGACTGCCACAAATTCCCCTTTGTCCACTGACAGGTCAATTCCGTTAAGGGCTGTCACCTGATTTCTGCCGGAGCCATATACCTTCTTTACTCCCTCGCATCTCAAAATTTCCATTTTGGGTTTTCTCCTTTCATCCCTCATTACAATAAACAGTATAGCAAATGAAAGTTACCGCTCAGTGACTGTAAAAGCGAATTTCAAAAAGAGCGCCTCCGTCCGGTTTATTTTTTGCCCGTATGGTTCCGTTCTGGCGTTCGATCATCTCTTTCGACAAAGCCAGCCCAATCCCAATACCGCCCTCACATGCATTTTTCCCCCGGTAAAATCGTTCAAAGAGATGAGGAATATCCTCTTTTGCAAATCCTTCCCCATCGTCCCAGATCAGGACTTCTGTATAGAGCGGATTCTGTTCATAGGAACAGTGAACCGTTCCCCCGGGGCTGTGCTCCATACAGTTTTTCATCAGATTCATGACTGCCTCCATGGTCCAGTCCAGATCCGCAGTCACCATCATTTCCCCCTGCTCCGGTATATCAACAGAAGTATGGGAACTCACAAACAGCTCCTGCAGGTTATCTGCTGCAAGGACAAGAAGCGTAAAGACATCTACCTCATCCCTTTGTAGATGTAAGGTTCCGGCATCAATCCTGGAAAGGACCAGCAGAGCCTCTTCAAGATGTGTCAGCCGTAAAATCTGTTTCTCTGCCTGTTCCAGATGTTTCGGATCCATGTTCTGCTTCATCATCTGGACAGAAAGGGAAAGGGCCGTGATCGGCGTTTTGAGCTGGTGGGCAATATTAGACAGATTCTCCGCAAAATCGTTCTTTGCCTGTATTGCCTTGTCTTTCGTCTGATAAAGAAATGTCACTGTCTTATAGATTTCATCTTCCAGTTTTGAAAAATCATCCTCCCCGGAAGCGGACAGAATGGCTGCCCTGCCGATATTCACCTGTTCCAGATACTCCGCCAGCGCCCGGATCCGTATGGCTTCCATTTGATTCCGATACAAAAAGGTAACGACAAATAGCAGGATTCCTGTCAGAAAGCCTGTTGCAGCAAATAAACGATTCGGCAGCGCGGCAGCGCCTGAAAAATCAGAACTGCGGTATCCCAATGCAGACAGCACGTCATCTTCCGCCGCCCCGCCACGATTTCCTCCCGTATATTCCTTTAATGCCGCGGAAATGATGTTTTTTGTTTCCGGCTCCTGTGCTACCATTTCGCCGCAGATTACATTCAATAACTCAAACTGAAGCCGGCTGTAATGGTAAGAAGCAGCCAGGGCAGAACACACTGCGGCAATCAAAGCGGCGGACAGGACGAATCCAAAAGTGACCAGTATATTTTTCCGTCCGCTCATAGGGTATCCTCCATACGGTAGCCTACACTTCTGACCGTTTTCAGGCACTCTGGCTGGTAAAGCTTGTCTCTCAGACGTTTCATGGTAACCGTCAATGTATTATTGTTCACATAATTTCCATTTGCATCCCATACCTGCTCCAGTATGTTTTCCCGGGTAACTGTCTTTCCCTTATTCTGCATCAGATACAAAAGCAACTGGTATTCTGCCCTGCTTAAAAGAATTTCCTCCGAATGGCAGAACACGGTATGGCGGTTTAAATCCATCCGGATCCCGTCACAGGAAAGATATTGTTCCGCCACGTTGCCGGTCCTGCGGAGTAATGCCAGAATCCGTGAATGTAATATCTCCAGTTCAAACGGTTTCACGATATAATCGTCCGCACCGCTCCCAAAGCCCGAAACAATATCCGCGCAGTCTCCCCGGACAGTAAGAAAAATAACAGGAAGTTCTTTCCAGTTCCTGCGGATCCACTGGCACAAGCTGTCCCCGTGTCCATCCGGCATATTCCAGTCCAGCAAGACAAGGCTTGGGACATGCTGCTTTAATGCCTGTCCTGCCTGTGCAAGCGTTTCGCAGATCGTTACCTTAAAGTTCTTCTGTTCCAGATATTCTTTTACAATCCATGCAATACCCGGATCGTCCTCAATATAATACAGATCAACCATGGCGTCCCCAGTCCTTTCTTCCCTGCCTTTCAATGCATCACCTGCAGTAAAACTGCTCATTCGCCCAGGAAGTCTGCCCCAGCAGGCAGGCGAACTCCCTGTAACGTATATCTTACCAGATAAAAGTGACAATTGAATGACTGATTGCACGGATAAATGTCAAATTTGTTCATTTCTGAATCTATGCAGGCGGCCAAATCTCTCCCGGAATCCCCTGAACCTTCCATATAAAGCCACGTTGCTATACTCTTCTGAATTTTTCAAACAAGAATACGCTCACTCACCTTTTCAATAAATAAGGTCAAAAAACGTTTCTTTTTGGCATATAACGCTACGATACCCAAAATGAACAAAGCCACAAGCACCCGCTCATGGCTCTGTTCATTCTCTTACTAATTCCCCCGCTGCCAAACGTATCCCCGGCCTTCCAAACCGTCTCACTCCTGCCTTCTCCAGGCCCGGCCAAAATAAAAGGCAAGTCAATACAATCCCTTGATTTTTCTGGATTCCTTTCACTTGCCCCTATTACAACACCAGCATCTGCTCCTAAGCATTTGCATATAACGCACTCTCTGCTTTTTCATATTCCTCTTCTGTATATCCCATAGATAATATCTGCTCTCTTGTAATATTGACTCTGATCATTTTCTCAAGAGCCTCTATTCTTGCCTCTTTTCTTGCCTCTTTTCTTGCCTCTATTCTTGCATCCATTCTTTCCCGTTCTATAATACTCTCTGACCAATTACACATAATCTGGATTCTCCTTTCCAATTCAACAGTCATTGTCATTCCATATTCCTCTGCCAATATACGTTTCTTCTCTGATGCATTTTTCCTGGAAACTAACTCTTCCAGCATAGCTATCAACACGTTCTGAGATTTCTTTACAGATTTTCCAGAAGAGCTACCCGCACCACTCCTGATATTAACAATAATGCCTTTCATCAGATCCATAGGATATGAATTTCTCTTATTCCCGAAAACGGTTTTTCTGTCAAAACCCATTTCCTCGATAGAGTCTTCCGGTTCCTTGCTATCCATACATATCCAGATACTCCGGACTTTTTTCAAATTATCAAAGTCACTGTGGAAAAATTCTGTCTGTTTCTGTGCTGAAATCATCCTGGCAAGATAGAATACAATCCGATTCTCCAAGTGGTATCCCAGCTTACCGGAATCCGTTGACTTCTGCGCCTCAATGTTGATCAGAATCTTCATCTCTTTTTCCTTGAGATACGCAGTGAAGCGGATATCATAATAAATAATGCCCTCCCCTGGAATATTATCTTCCGTTGCGGTTCCTTTTACCCGCCCAAGATTGGAAAGTCCTGCATCAACCGGTCTCGCTCCTATTTCAATATCATCACCAATACAGCCAAGGATATCTTCAATATCCATCTCCTGAAACTCATTAACCGTATACTTCAAAATCCGTGACAGTATCTGCTTGTCCGCAAGCAAATATTTTACATTTGTATCATATACAGAACCAGAGTTATTTGCAGCATTGACTGTCTGCGCTAAATTTGTCTCTATCATTGGCACTCCCTCTTTTTCATTATATGCGATATAAATGACAAAATCAACCGCTTCCCGACGAATTGTGGTTACTGTCATATGAAAACCTCCAATTATGACTGAAAAAGGCCCGCCTATCCGCCCGAAATTCGCATCATTTGATTTTCCATTTGTGTAAAATGGGCTTGCAATGCTGGCAAATACGCGTTAAAACAGTAATCACAGCTCTATTCCATACGATGCCAGATACCCCTTTAGCCTGTCCATATCCTCCAGGCTGGAATCCACCTTTGCCAGTGTTTTGAACTCCCTGTCATACAGCACGATCCAGCCCAGACTTCCGGAGACAGAGGACACATCCCTGACAGAAAACTCCGCAGCCCGCCCGAGCAGGGAGACCACACGCATTCGTTCCCCGTCCACTTCCACCCGGCAGATTTTCCCGATTCGCAGACAGACAATCCCCATTCCCATCACAGCCAGTTCAAGGAAAACGATGGCCGTCCGTTCTGCCATGGTCAGAGCCGAGAAGTCAGGTACCAGAAAAAGAGCCGCCCCGATTAACAGGAGGAGCCACCCAATCCCGGTAAATACGATCCGGGCAGGGCGTTTCAGGCGGAGAGTGAACTGCTGCCAAAGAGCAGAAGGCCTCACCGCTTCCGGCTCAGGGCCGGCCTCAGCCGGGCAACGCCATCCGTCAGGCGCATTGGCGATGGGAATCTCCCTCTGGAGCAGCCAGAGGAACATCAGGTCCGCGTGTTCCATGCTGCCCGCAAACGCAGCCAGTACCTGATAGTCCCTGCCATAGAGTACATTACATCCGTTCCCCGGCCCCAGCACCACACCGGCAATATCACGGACGGAAAATACACGGTCTTTACGGAACCGTTTCCGCCACCGCAGGCGGCTGCCCTCCACGATGATCTGAGTTCCCGGCGCAAAGCGGCTGTGTATGGCAAAGTACGCCGGCGGGTTGACAGCGGGAAGCTTTTCCGGGAGCAGGTTGTAGGAATACCCATTCCCCCCTGCATATGCGGCGTACCAGGGGCCTCTTTTCCAGTCCGCATAAGCCAGCAGGCTTTTTCTGGTCAGGAAACATCCCATCATCCCCAGACCGGCACACAAAAGCGGCAGCTCCCGGATCCTCTCCCACAGCCTGCCCCAATCCGCCGCCGTGAACGGAGCCGGGGAGACGAAAACAGGCAAAAGAGCCAGCAGCACTACCCAGAGGACGCTGGCCGATACGGTGCAGATTCCCACGGTAACATAGGCGGCAATTTTAGAACGCCGCCCGTGAAACAGACGGTAGAACCACCCGATCACCAGCCCCACAAAAAGCTGGAGCATTGTATTGAAACTTCCCATCTGAAACAGGGAGCATAACAGCATCACCAGGATACAGACGATCATCCCGGTGACACTTCCCAAAATGCCCCGCAGGATGCTTCCCTGTAATTCAGAGCTGGTTTCATTGTGAAATGTATCTGGCATATAACAGCCCCCTCTCATTCGCCTCCAAAAACAAACATTTGTTCTTTTTTATTCACTGCCCGAATGCTCTTATTCTGAACAAAAACGGAAACACCTTCTTCTGCAAGGTATGCGGAATAAAACCACTTTTTAAAAAATCCGGCTGATTGTTCATCATACCGGACTTTTCCTTTTCAAATCTCAATCTGGTTTTTACTGCTTTTAGAGCGTGTTTGAAACAGGCGTTCCGCCAGATGTGCGTTCCGCTTTGTGGGAGATTTCGGCCAAATGAACGCGGCTCAGTAGGCTGCGCTCCCGGAACTTCGCCGGCAATGACGGCCGGAGGAGCCGGACGCTTCGTGTCAGTTCTGACAGACGCCGTCCACCCAGTTTCCGTACTTTTCACTCCCGTCCGCATAATACATCGTGCCCACGCCGTTCTGTTTGTCCTCTCTCCACTCCCCCTCATACCGGTCTCCGTTCAGATAATACATAACGCCATACCCGCACTTTACATTGTCTCTGTACTCGCCAAAGTAACAATTCCCGTCTCTTCCGCTCCAGACGCCTTTGCCGTTTCTCTGCCCGTTTTCCCACTCTCCGCTGTACACAGAATCCCAGCAGTGCATGACGCCGGTTCCGCTTTGCTTCCTCTCCACATATTCTCCTGTGTAAAAACCTCCCCCTGTATAATACCCCGCGCCTTGTCCTGTCAGATTATTATTTTTCCATTCGCCGGCATACCAGTCTCCTGACGGAAAATAGCAGGCGCCGCTTCCTTCCCGCTGCCCGTTTTGTACGCTGCCCACATAAATGCCTCCGTCATTGTAAAACCTTGTCCCGCTTCCGGTCGGCCCGCCGTTTTGAAATTCGCCGATATACATGGAATTATTTTTATAAACCAAAATTCCATTGCCGGATAAAAGGCCGTCCTTTTGCGTTCCTGTCAGACTGCTTCCGTCAGCATCCTCCCATGTCCGGACATTTTCGTCGGCAAATATTCCCACGGGTCCGTCAGACGTTTCGAGCATCTCCCCATCCTTCCAGACTCCTGATTCGCACCTCCCGTCTTTATAATAAAGCGTCCCCCGTTTCATATCCCCTTCCCACACGCCTGTAAAATACCAGCGCTTCGCCCCGTCATCAGGGGCGTACCACATTATTCCTGTCCCCTGGTAATCGTTATCTCTCCACTCTCCCTCATAGCGGGCTCCGCTTGAAAAATAAAATGTCCCTGTCCCATTTCTTTTCCCATTGGAAAATTCGCCCTGGTACCAATTATCGTATTCTTTATAATAAAAGACGCCTTTCCCTTCCATGTACCCGTTCTTCCATTCTCCGTCATAGCGGTCGCCGTTGCCGTAATAACAGATTCCGTTCCCGTCCCTTTTGCCGTTTTTAAAATCGCCAAGATACGTGTCATTGCCGCCTACTGAGCGGCCATACCCCTCGATCAGGCCATTCACCTCATTTCCGGTAAACCCGGTTCCATCGGCGGAATTCCATGTATGCAGATTATCAATCATTTTTACAACCAATTCGTCATTGCGCCAGATTCCCGTCAGGACAGAGCCGTCCCGACAGGTCATCGTCCCTTTTCCGTTCAGCGCGCCGTCCGCCCACTTTGCTTCCAGTTTATCGCCGTTTTTCCAGTAGTAGACGCCGTCTCCATCCGGTCTGTCAGCTCTGAATTCTCCCTCATATCTGCCGCCTTCCGCATAGGACAGGATCCCTGCGCCATCCTTTAAACCGCTCTTCCAGTCGCCGACATACTCAGAGCCGTCTGTGTAATTGCAGGTTCCCTTGCCGTTTGGCTGGCCATTTTCTGTTTCTCCGACGTAACGATCGCCGTTCTCATAATAAATGACCGAATCCGTCTCTTCACCGGAAGGCGCCTGCGATGATCCCTCTGTTGGGGCGGGCGGAAACCGGGTCGGATCATCTCCCGTCGGGCCGGGATCCGGAGGCTGGGTACTCAGAAACGACACCGCGCTTGCCACGCAAAACACGGTCAGCATGACAGCGGCGATGCGCACATCCGCTTTACGGAGCATTCCCTGTGCAGCGCCATCCGTCTCTGAACCTGCAGGGCCGCCCTTTTCCCCGTCCTTATGCTCTTTTCTCTTTGACATATAATTCAGTATAAGCCCGGAAATCACAGACGCCAAAACAGGGAATATCAGGTTATCTAAAACATTATTCATCAATATCTCCCCCTCATCTGACTGTTTTTTTCATTATAGACGAAAAATCAGCAAAAGATAAGGCGATATAACGCCATGCGCGCCGTGTGCCGCCGCTGCCGTGTGCGATAAGCAAACCGCTTAAGCCGTACAGTCAGCGCTGCAAGTGCGCAGACCTGTCCGCACAGTCACAAAATACGGGCATCTCCACCACCCGCGTCGCGATCCTCTCCTGAAAGCGGATATCGTGATCCACCAGTATCATGGTCGGGCTGTACGCAAGCAGCAGCTCTTCAATCTGCATTCTGGAAAAAACATCGATATAATTGAGCGGTTCGTCCCAGATATACAGGTGGGCGGGCGTCATCAGGCTGGCCGCTATCAGGACCTTTTTCTTCTGTCCCTCGGAAAAGTTCTCCATAGGTTTGGAAAATTGCGCGCGATCCATATCGAGCTGGCGCAAAAGCGCGCAGAACAGGCTTTCGTCCAGCCCGCGTTCGCTGCTAAACTGCCTGACGCTGCCTCTCAGAAATCCCGTATCCTGACTGACATACGAAACCGTAAGCCCCGGGCCTGCCTGGATCTCCCCGGCCGCGATCACAAGTCCCCCGGGCAGGGCCGTAAGCCCTCCGGATGCGGCCGCAGACTGCCCGGATGAAGCCTCTGTTCCATTTTCAGAGGGCGCATGCACGGCCTCCAAAATCGCGCGGATCCATGTCGATTTCCCGCAGCCGTTTTTCCCGTGCAGGAATACGCGCTCTCCCTGATTCAGCTCAAAGGAAAAGTCCTTTAGGACAGCCAACCCGGCTGCCTGCCCCTCGTAGCCAATCGTCATATTTCTGGCATAGATCAGCCGTTCCTTATGGTACGCGAGCGGCCTTAGCTGCAGCGAAACCGGCTCTTCGATGTCTTCCAGCAGTCCCTCCTTTGCCTCAATCTCCCGCTCCATCCGCTTTTCATACTGCTTTACCCGTTTCTGCATCTTCTTGGCCTTTGCGCCGAACCAGGGCCTGTACGGCCGGTCGGGCTCTTTTACCGGGTCATAGCCGATCTTCCTGTCCTCGCTTTTCTGCGCCCACTGCCTGCTCCTGTCCGCCGACTTTTTTAAGGACGCAATCTCCCTGGCATGCTTTTCGTTTTCCATCCTGGCAAAATGATCGCGGCGGTTTTTATTCTCCTGCCAGCTTGAAAAATTCCCGCTCTGCACCTCAATCGAGCGGCGGTTGAGCACAAGCACGTGATCAATGCAGGCGTCCAGCAGATCCCGGTCATGGGACACGAGGATAAAGCCCTTTTTACTGTTCAGATACTGCTTGACTGTCTCCCGCGAATCCTGATCCAGATGGCTGGTCGGCTCGTCAATCAGCAGGAAATCCTGCTCCCCTGAAAATAAAACGGCAAGCATCGCCTTCGTCCTCTCTCCATGGCTTAAGGTCTTAAACGGGCGGTACAGCAGATCCGCCTGGGCCGAAAGCTTTGAAAGCTCGCATATCACCCGCCACTCCTCGCACCCCGGCTTTAATTCCTCTGCAAAATCCGAAACGCAGCGGCCCTCCATCTCCTCTGAAATCCGGTACGGGAAATAGTCAAACCCCCGCGGGGCCGAGATCGTTCCCGTATATGCATGTTTTCCGAGAAGCAACTGTAAAAATGTCGTCTTCCCTCTGCCGTTTCTGCCGATAAACCCGAGCTTCCAGTTCGTGTCAATGGAAAATGATACGTCCTCGAAAATATTGTCAAAGCTTCCCTCATAGCAAAATGTGAGGTTTGCAACCTGTATCTGCGCCATTCTACATCCCTCCAGTCTCAATATCCGCGGCGGCTTACGCGAAGGAACTGCCGTTAAGCCGGAGCGCGGAAAAACCGATGGCTGCCAAAAGGGCGCTGGCGTTTCATCCCCGCATTCTCTGTGCGCGCTATATCCGCACACAAAAAAGAGAGGGGAGGACGAGAACCCAACCCACTTTTGACGCCACAAACAACAGCGGTAAACGCCCGCTGCAAGCTGTCATGCATCAAAAGTACGTTATTTTCTCATCCTTTCACCTCTCTCCGTTTTTTCTGGGTATTAGCATATCATAAATAGATTTGGGAATCAAGTGTTTTTTATGATGCAGGGTTTTATTCCCGCGAGCAGTAAGGGAGCCGCCAGCAGCGCTTCGC
The DNA here is from genome assembly GCA_009911305.1 of Clostridiaceae bacterium. Classification (GTDB taxonomy): domain Bacteria; phylum Bacillota; class Clostridia; order Lachnospirales; family Lachnospiraceae; genus Otoolea. Next base: position 26,672 of record QXXC01000037.1, read on the forward strand.
CGGTGAATTGCCGCCTCATTCACGCGCAGCCCCAGACCTCTCTGAGCGCCCCCGGTGCAGCACCAAAAGCCCGCCTCCGTACAGCGCGCTCAAGATCCCTGCCTGAACCATTACAAACAAAAATTCCGTCGGCAAAGCACCCTGAAGCCCTTCCAGATACGGCTCCAGCCTGCGCAGGATCCCGATGGCAACTGCCAGGCACAGGGCCGGCTTCATCAGCATAGAGCCCAGGTTCAGCCGCACCGGGATCGCGCCGGACAGGGTGTGGATATGCAGGAACGCCAGTACCAGCTCGCTGAGCAGAAGTCCGCCCAGGTATGCGTAGATTCCGTACGACGGGATCCAGAACACGACCGAGGACAGGGTGATCAGCATGGAAATCGCGGTATGTAAGAATACGCTCGACGTTTTTCCCAGCCCGTTTAAGATACTGCCCATAGTGGTGGACAGATACATAAAGGGGCACAGCCAGGCCAGAACCGTGATAAAGGAGCCGGCCTCCTCATTGCGGTACACGGTCTGCCCCAGCGCGTCGCCAAACAGGGTAAAGACGCCGATGCAGAGGATCCCCATATACAGGCTGTAGCGCAGCGCCATGGCGATCGTCCGCTGAATCCGGCCCTGGTTCCCCAATGCCTGCGCCTCTGACACGGTCGGGAGGAGAATGACAGCCAGCGAATTCGTGATCGCAGAGGGAAACAGGATAAAGGGCAGCGCCATTCCGGTCAGAACCCCGTAAAGGCTTAAGGACTCCGAATTGCCAAGGCCAAAGGCCATGAGCTTATTGGGCACAAATATCGCCTCCAGGCTCTGCAAGCAGTTTAAAATCAGGCGGTTTCCCATCAGTGGAAGCGCCATGGCCATCAGCGGGCCTGCAATCGAAAAAAAGGACGGCCTGTGTATCGCCTTTTTCCCCATTCTCTCTTCCTGTAACGCCTCGTTTTCCTCTCCGTCCCCGCTCTCTTCGCTCCTTTTTTTCTTCCCGCCGGTCGAAATGCTGTAAAACAGGAAGCTGAAAACCGCTGACCCGGCCTCCCCGATCAGCATCCCCCACACAGCCAGGGAAACGGAAATCGGGCGCTTATTGACCGCCGCCACATGCGCAATCAAAAAAACGGCCCCAATCCGGATCAACTGCTCGATCAACTGGGAAAAGGCGGGAACCGCTGTCTTTTTCAGCCCGTAGTAATACCCGCAGATGCAGGCATGGATCGCGGAAAATGGTATCGAGAGCGCCATGACCGGGAGAAGCGGCGTGCAGCGCGGCTCTAAGAGAACATATCTGGCCAGAGGCTCTGCCGCGGCGTATATGGCTCCCATAATGCTGAACGAAAGACAGAGTGAAATCGCAAGCCCTGTCCGGAATGCGCTCCTCCCCTTCTTCACGTCAGCAGACGCCATGCGGGAAATGGAGGTCTGGATAGGCCCGCAGCAGATGGCAAATGCGATTCCGTGAATGGGGAAAATCATCTGGTAGATGCCAAGCCCCTCGGCCCCAATCGTCCGGGATAAAAAAATACGGTAAAAAAAGCCAAGAATCCGGCTCAAGAATCCGGCCGCTGTGAGGAGGAGCGTGCCGGCAAGCAGGGGATTTCGTTTCATAGATACTCCGTCATGGATCTTTCAAATCATTATATTCGACAAAGGCCATGCGGTATGCATCATTCTCCGCATAAAAGCGGTCCCTGCGTAATCATTTCTTAAGTATTTTACATGGGAAATGAAAGTAGCTTTGCCTCTCCCTTTGTGTTATACTTTCTCCAAAGGAGGAGATTACCATGTTGGAAACCGTCGTACTTCTGGCCTTTGTGGGCGCGCTGGCGATCTGTGTCGCTTCCGGCGCTTCGGTGCTCTATGCGCTGGCAGCCGGATACCTGATCTTCTGCGTCTACGGCCTTAAAAAGGGCCATTCGGCCCGCTCGCTTTTGTCCATGTCCCTCACCGGTATACGCACCGTGAAGAATATCCTTATGATTTTCGGCCTGATCGGGCTCATCACCGCCCTGTGGCGGGGCGCGGGGACTATCCCTGTGATTGTATGCTACAGCGCCCGGCTGGTATATCCGTCAGCCTTTCTGGTCATCGCATTTCTCCTTAACTGCATTGTCTCTACTCTGACCGGAACCTCGTTCGGGGCTGCAGCCACCATGGGAGTGGTGACTATGGCCATGGCAAAGGCGTTACATATCGGGCCGCTCTGGGTGGGCGGCGCGATCCTGTCCGGCGTCTATTTCGGCGACCGCTGTTCCCCTGTCTCCTCGAGCGCCAATCTAATCTGCGAGCTGACAGGAACCGACATCTTTTATAACATAAGGGAAATGGTAAAGACCTCTGTTATGCCGTTCCTTATCACCTGTGCGATCTATTACGCAGCCGGCCGTTCCATGGCCGCCGGGGGCGCACAGATGGATGTGGAGAGCCTCTTTTCACAGAGCTTTCGTCTTCACTGGATCGCCGTGCTCCCGGCCTTATCCATCCTCGTCCTGTCCGCTTTTAAGGTAAAGGTTAAACGGACCATGCTGGCGAGCGTCGTCCTGGCCTTCTTCCTGTGCATCTTTTTGCAGGGCCTGGGCATCGCGGAAATCGCCTGCATGATGATCGTCGGCTATAAGGCCCAGGATCCCGCCCTGGCGGCCATGATGGACGGCGGCGGCCTCCTTTCCATGGTCAAGGTGGCAATGATCGTGAGCCTGTCGTCCTGCTATGCGGGAATCTTTGACGGAACCGGCCTTTTACAGCCCCTGAAAAAGAAGATCGAAGCGCTCAGCCGCCGGATCACCTCCTTTGGGGCCACGCTCGCGGTCAGTGCAATCACCTCCATGGTGGCCTGCAACCAGACGCTGGCTGTGATGCTCACCCACCAGCTCTGCCATGACAATGAGCCGGATCCGCAGACGTTTGCCATAGACCTTGAAAACTCTGCCATCACCCTGGCGCCCCTTGTGCCGTGGTCCATCGCAGGGGCCGTGCCCCTCGCCGCCGTGGGCGCCCCGTCCGACAGCATGGCGGCCGCCTGCTACTTATACCTGCTGCCTGCCTGGACGCTTCTTGCAAAGCAGGCAGCCAGACATACGCATCGTAAAAGGAGGGCAATATGAAAAAAATCACATTCCGGCGCGTCGCCCTGGCAGCTCTCTGCACAGGCGCGATACTCTTTACCGGCTGCGGGGGAGGCGGATCAAAATCCGCGCAGGACGCTGTCAGCGGCGGCCCCGGCGAACCCATGTACGCCGAAGCAGCCGCCGCCCCGGCTGTCGCGCCCGCAGGCGGGGCCTTTTATGAAAACGGGGCTGACAGCAATTATTCCGAAGGATATGACGATGCGGCGTACGAGATGGAGGCCGCCCCCATTCCGGAGCCGGAGTATCAGGAATATGACGCGCCGGCAGCGGCTGCCATCTCAAAACGCAAGCTGATACGCACCGTAGATATCGTTATGGAAACCGATGATTTTGACAGTCTTCTGACCCGTATCAAGGACCGCATCGGGGAACTGGGCGGCTATGTGGAGGAGTCAAGCGTCACCGGGCGCGAAGCGCGCCTCAGCGAATCCGTCCCGCGAAACGCCCGTATGACCGCGCGGATTCCGTCCGATCGGCTCGACACCTTTTTATCCACGGTGGAAGAGCAGGCCAACATCCTCCGGCGCTCGGAGAACACCCAGGATGTGACGCTGCAGTACAGCGACATGGAGAGCAAAAAGAAGTCCCTGACCATCGAGCAGGAACGCATCTGGGAGCTCCTTGAAAAGGCCGACAGCCTGGACGCGGTGATTATGCTGGAGGATCACCTCTCTGAAATCCGTTATGAACTGGAGTCCATGGAATCCAAGCTCCGCCTCATTGACAACCATGTGGATTACAGCACCGTTACCCTGGAGATCGAGGAAGTAACGATTTTCACTCCCACGGCCCCGGAGAGCGTCGGACAGCAGATCAGCAGCGCTTTTTCACACAGCCTGAGAAACATGTCGGATTTCTGTGTGGGCTTATTTATCCTGATCGTTGGCACAACCCCTGTCTGGGTTCCGATCCTTCTCCTTGCCGCCGCGCTGTGGTTCTTTGCCAGGAGGCGGAGGCAAAAACGCGAAAACGGCGCGGTTTCACCGGACGGGACAAATGATCCGTCTGACGGGATAAAAAAATCAGGGGGCGGAAGGTTTCGTTTCCTGAATAAAAAAGAGAAGAAGTGAGAGGGCCTGTTTGTCGTGAGAGGGCCGCCAGAGTCAGATTCTAAATCCAACGGAACCCCGCTCCCGCTCGGAGAAAAGCGCAGCGGACGCTAAGCCCTTTAAAGAACTCGCTAAGCGCCGGCGGTTTTCTACGGGTTCCCTATGGATTTAGAATCTGACTCTGGCTACATACTGTGTAGCCAATTTATATTTGTTTTTGCATATGTTTACCCAAATACTGCACAACATTCGGCAAAGACAACTGCTTTCATCATGACCACATCATAACCATTTTGGTCATGATAGGGTTATGAACTCCATTATGAATAATATTTTTGATTTTTACTTTTGGGCTTATCCGGCAATGTCATCTTTAATTTTCCCTCTTTTACTAATGTAATTAAATACTTTCTTCTAAAGCTCGTCCGACTATCAAATTTCTGTGTCAGCGGAATGTGCCATATGTGCCAGGCTGAATGCTTAAAAAGCAGTCACGGCCAAAGCCGGCTGAAAGGAGGGAAAGCAGTGCCTTCGGACATCAGACTCTGCCTGATATCATAACACAAGATTAACCATATAAAAAGTAACTGTTGGTCGTATGGATGGGATTCAGGATGAGGGGAGTTCCTCTTAGATGTCCTTACCATCCATACCCATAAAAAGAATAAGTTCATAAGCGATATTTCTTGCTTACAAACTTATTATACGAGGTGGGAGGAGTTGGAGAAGGAAGGGAGGGAGAAGAAGAGGATCTTGAAAGTGTATTCTCTCAAGATCCTCGTTTTGGTTCATTTTTATTGACTTTTTGTTACCCCATCAGCAAAAATTATCTTCTGCGGGGAGGAAAAACTTGTTCTGCAAAAACAATACTTCTCACTCGAACTCATTTCTGCCAGTAAATAGTTGTATCTGCCGTGATCGGACTCGGATTTTTAAAATCATAATCCCAGCTTCCGGACGATGACGGATTCAGCCATGGTTCCGTTGCGCACTGGCCTTCTTTGACCTGCTGAGTACCAAAGGTGTTTCCGTTGTACTTAAAGGTCACCGTATATTCTGCTGACTCCGTTGGAGCCTCGGTTGGCGCCTGCGTCGGCCTCTGCCACAATGAACCGCCGGAGCTTCCGGAACCGGAACCGCCGGAACCGCCGGATCCGCCGGAACTGCTGTGCCTGTGGCTTATTCCCCTCCTCTCATTGCCGGAAGCCGACGTCTCTGTCTCTGACGGCGCAGCCGTTGTTTCCCCTGCCTGCTCCTCCAGGCTCTCTGCCGCCCCTGTCGTCTCAGGCAGGCTTTCTTCCCCTCTCCCGGGCCGGGATTCTCTTTGCGTCTCCCTGACCGGAGACCCTTCAGGCTCGTTCCTGTCCGCTGCCTCCGTCTGATTTGCGCTGTCCGCGGGCCCGCTACTCTCCGGTTCCCGGTTTTCCCTGTCCCCGTCCGAAGCCTGAGACTCGCCTGCGGCGTCTTTTCCATCGTTGTCAGCCTTGTCACCCGCGCCTTCCTTTTCCAGGATATATTCCGCCAGCTCCTCCCTGGTAATCCCTCCCACAGAGCTTCCCTGATCCATCATTTCCCGGATCAAATAAAGAGTGCCCAGAGGAAGCGTCTCATAATCAATTTCCCGGCTCTCTCCCAGATACTCTGTCAGATCCGCATTGCTGTGGATAATCACCTCGTGTCCGCTGCCGGTCACCGCCTCCTCATCCATGGTCCCGTCAGGGTAAATGAGCCTGGACGCCACTTCTCCGTTAAAGACCGATACCCTGGTGCACATTTCCCCATTTTCATCATAATAAATCTCCACGCGGAAAATCGTTCCCCTGACGGCCATGACCGAGTTCGGCGTGGTAACCTCATACATGGAGCCGGCGCTTAAGGGATTCTGAATTTCATTGATTATCGCGCCTTTTGTCAGATGAATGGATGTCCTGGAGTCCTCCCTGCCGCCTGCCGCTTCGATGGAAAGGGCGGAATTTTCCTCCACCATCACATATTTGTCATCATCCAGGCGCAGGCGGGTAAAGCTCTCCTCCCCCACGGTCAGCTCATCGCCTGATTCCAGATGGAGATTTTCGACCCCGTTCAGCGTCCCCGTCCCCTGCCGCTCTATCTTTGCAGTTCCCTCTATCTCATAAAGCAGAATGGAACGATAGGAGTTCTTTGGCTTTAACATATGATTCACGGCCGCCGCCGCTCCCGCAATCACCGCCGTCCCCATGACTGCGGCGGCGGCCTTCACCAATATGGTTTTCTGTATCATGCTCGCTCCTTCTTATTTCTGTTTACGAAATACAAATGTTTTTTTCTGAGCCGCATAGACTGTAACCCCTCCATGATATACCGTAGGATCGCCGTCCACTTTCCACTTTCCGGAAGGCAATTCTATCGCTTCTCCCTCCTCCGGGGAAATCGAAGCGTTATCGGTAACCGAAATCGTTGTCTCTCCCTCGCTCTCATCCGGCGCTGAAGTGTCTGTCTCTATAGCTTCCGTACTGCTTTCCTCTGTACTGCTTTCTTCCGTACTGCTTTCCTCTGTACTGCTTTCTTCCGTACTGCTTCCTTCTGTACTGCTTCCTTCTGTACTGCTTTCTTCCGTACTGCTTTCTTCCGTACTGCTTTCTTCCGTACTGCTTTCCTCTGTCCAGTCAGACTCACTTTCTCCGCTTTCTCCCGCCGTTATCTCCAAAGCCTCGGAATCAGAAGCCTTCCGGCCCCCGGGCGCTGACAGAGCTTCCAGCGCCGCTCCCTCCTGCTTTGCAAAATCCTCTGCGGTAACCGGAACGGCATAAACCGCCAGGGCCACAACAGCCCACAGAGCGCAAAGCCACTTCCACCTTCCTTTCACCACAAACTCCTCCTTTTAAGTTGGAATATACTCTCAGTTCCTTCACCCGTCCTTGTGAGGGGACTGGCGCAGGCTACGTTATCTGTTGTTTTTTTATTATAGCTTACCGAATATACAGCCAGTGTCAGCTTCCAAATCCATAAGGAACCCGTAGAAAACCGCCGGCGCTTAGCGAGGTCTTTTCGAGCTGTACAGACCTGCGTATACAGCGGTGAATTTCACGGTTCGATCTTTGTGTCAGAGCAAGGCGGAGGAAGGAGGCGATGCCGGCGGCATCGTTGACTGACTCCAACATGGCTGTGGCGCAAAGAGCGGGCCGTGAAATTTATCGTTGTATACGCAGGGCTGTACTGGCGTCCGCTGCGCTTTTCTCCAAGCGGGAGCGGGGTTCCGTTGGATTTGGAAGCTGACACTGGCGTCCCCTCTCACGACAAACACCGCCCCGCAATCGTCTGCTATCTTACCGCCTCACTTCATCCACCTGATAGACAAACACGCCCTTATGCTTTCCCTTCAGCGGAATCTCGCCGATGGGCGTCGCTTCCACCCGGTCTTTCACCGCCTCATAGACCGCCTCGCTGATCAAAATCTGCCCGCGCTTTGCGTTGCTCTCCAGCCTCGCCGCCGTGTTCACCGTGTCGCCGATGGCTGTATAGTCCATGCGGAATTCACAGCCGATATTGCCCACAACGGCTTCCCCGCAGTTGACGCCGATCCCGAACGCCACGCTCTTCCCAAAGCGCTTCTCAAACTTCTCGGCAATGGCGTCCGATCCGGCCTTCATGTCCCACGCCGCGCAGACTGCCTTAAAAATATAGTCATCCAGCGCAAAGGGGGCGTTAAAGACCGCCATGGTGGCGTCCCCCACAAACTTATCGAGCGTTCCCTCATTGTCAAAGATTGATTTCGTCGTCAGGCTTAAGTATTCGTTGAGAATTTCCACCACTTCCTCGGGCTTTAAGCTCTCGGACATGGTGGTAAATCCCCTGATATCCACAAACAGCACGGCAATATGCCGGTTTTCTCCTCCCAGCACCAGCTCAAAGTCCGTGTCCTTGCTGATCTTTTCCACAATCTGGGGCGCCACATACTGTTTGAACACGCTGACCACCCGCCGCCTGCGCAAAATCTCTGTCAGATATCCTTCCACCATGCGTTCCAGGTAGATGAGGATCAGGATTACGGGGATGAAAATCACCGGAACCACGGTTCCCCGGCCGTAGAGCGCCCTGGTAAACACAAGGCAGCCAATCACAGCCGCAGCCAGGATCCCGGCCGCGGGACCCAGCTTTATTTTTCTTAAGCAAACAAAAAACAGGGCGCATACCAGTCCCGCCGCCAGCCCGTACAGCACGGGCGAAACGGGGAGCTGCGTCTTTCCCTTTAACAGCGCCTCGATAATATTGGCATGGATCTCCACGCCGTACATCTGGCTGTTGTGGGATACGGCCGGCGTGTAGGAATCCTGCATCCCCACCGCATACGCGCCTACCAGCACAATGGCATTGCCAAACAGCCTGGCGTCCACTGTCCCGTCCAGCACATCCTTTAGGGATACCACATTATAGCCCCCGGATTTTCCGGAGTAAGAAAAATAAAACCGGTTGTTTCTCCCGTACGTCTTCGGAAATACCGCTTCCTTCCCCTGGCTTTCCTGAAAATTTCTGTAAACCTGCCCGGCAAGGCTGTAGGTTCTCTCTCCCTCATTGTCCAGCCAAGCCATGGCCTGGCGCACGTAGCCGTCCCGGTCCACGGTCGTGTTGGCAAAGCCCAGGGCCGCGCTGTCCCTCAATTCGTCATAGGGAGCGATGACATAATCCACATGGTAAGGATTGTAAACGATCGTTCCTGCTTCGTCTTTCTCGGGCGTCTCTTTAAAAGAAAAGCTCAGGGCTGACACCACGTTTCCCGCCTCCTTACAGGCCCGGGCAAAACGGGCGTCCCCTTCCTCATCTCCCTTTTCACTGTAGATCACATCAAATCCAATCACAGCCGGCCGCGCCCCTTTATCCGCATTCAGGATTTCCACGAGCCGCGCCGGAATGTCCCTGCTCCAGGAAGCAACAGGGCCGTACTCCTCAAGCGTCCTGTCGTCAATTCCTATAATATAGATGTTCTTGTCAGTGACCGATTCCTTCTGGTTCAGCCAGTCCGACGCTTTGATATCCCACATCCCCGCCGCTCCCAGGCCGCATACCAGGGCTGACAGCAGGAAAACCGCCGCTGATACGGCCAGGATCCGGATTCTGCTTCCCGGGGTATTCTCTTTCATCCCGCCTCGCCTCCGTCCCCATCTCTCTTAAATGATTCCAGAAAGAGGCAGGCCCCCTCCCTGGCAAACACGGTGTCCACGTTCCGGGACTTCCCAAAGCTTACCGCCTCCTGTTCCATGGCGCGAAGCTCCCCGTCCGTCCTGCCCCAGTCATGATGGCTGATCACCAGCCTGCCCGCCCGGCATTCTCCCGCCATGCGGATCCCCTGCTGCCAGTAGCTGTGGCCGAATCCCCTGTAAGAAGGATATTCTTCCTCTCCGTAGGGGGAATCAAACACGAGAAGGCTGCAGTTTTTGGCAAACTCCCGGTACCTGTTCCAGAAATCCGTCCCCGACCCGCCCAGCTCGCAGTCCAGCCCGTATACCACGGACTGCCCTTCCCTCTCCAGGCGGAACAGCACGCAGCCGTCCGGGTGGCTGGATTTCATGACCCTGACTCTCGCGCCCCGCGGCAGCTCCCACACATCCCCGTCCATGGTGTCGTGCCAGGTAATGCGGGCCGGAACCTGGTCAATCGAAACCGGCCAGTACGGATGGCCCATCATGGTCCGCAATTTCTTCCTGAACGCGCCCTTTTCCTCCCCGGGCCCGTAAAAATGCAGCCTGGCCCCGTTCCAGAAGAGGCAGGGAAATAAGGGGATTCCCACGATATGGTCCAGGTGCAGATGGCCGATGAAGATGTGGATCGGCTGATCCCGTCTCCTCGTTCCAAGATTCGCCTCTTCACCGAGACGCTTTCCCAGCGCCATAAGACCTGTGCCCCCGTCAAAGACGGCCATCTGCTCCTCCCACTCCGCGGACATGCAGCTCGTGTTGCCGCCGTAGCTCATGCGGTCGGAAAACGGGGCGGCCATAGAACCTCTGGTTCCCCAGAATGTTATCTGCAATCCGTCTCCCATGTTGTTTTCTCTCCCTCCAAACGCGTGTTCTTATCATTTCCCGCGCAGACGCCCTCCCCGGGCCGCGCCACGTAAACTACCGTGATGTCATCCGACTGATCCGCGCCCCGGGCAAATCGTTCCACTTCATCGTACAGATGTTCGATAAAAATCTCCGGCTCCATGGCCTCCGCCATATGGCGGTTTAATGCCTCCTCCATGCCCTCATCCGAAAACATTTCCCCGTCGATGTCAAAGGCTTCCGTCACACCGTCCGTATAGAGGCACAGGCAGTCCCCGGGCATAAAGTCCGCCGCCTGTTCGCGGTACGCCATTTCCTCCATCACCCCCAGGACAAAATCCACCTTGCAGTCCATCATCCGGAACGGGGCGCCGTTCCTGCTGATAAACGGCTTGTTATGCCCTGCGTTCACATACGTCAGGCGGTTGATCCTGGTATCCAGGACGCAGAGGAAGGCCGTGACAAAGAGCTCCTCTTCGTTGTCCTCATTTAAGCGGTTGTTGACCAGCTCCGCCACTTCCGCCACAGGCATGTCAAGCATCATATAATTCTTGATGTGGGTCTTGGCAAGCGTCATAAACAGCGCCGCGGGAACTCCTTTTCCCGACACATCCGCCACCAGGAAGCACAGGCGATCCGCGTCAATGAGAAAGACGTCGTAAAAGTCGCCGCCCACCCCCTTGGCAGGTTTCATGCGGGCCGTGATCTTCATATGGGGAAGCTCACAGAACCGCCCAAAGGATTTTGGCAGAAATCCGGTCTGAATCCGGGAGGCAATCTCAATCTCCGATTTAAGCCGCTCCCGTTCCGTCACCATCATGGTGGTCTTGGTGTAAAGGAGCTCCAGGAGCGCTCCGTACACCTTTGGGTTGGCGTTTGCTATCTCAAGAAACAGCGTCCTGGAAATATTGGCGCAGGCCGCCTCCGTCGCCGCCCGCACCGTGGCTTTTCTTACCCCGTCCTTGATCAGGGCCAGCTCCCCCACCACGTCCCCTGTCGTCAGTTCATTGATCAGGGCTCCGTTTCCCGCCAGCACATGCGCGCTGCCCTCCAGGATAATATACATCCCATCCTCCGGGGCCGCTCCTTCGGACACAATGTCCTGGCCCTTTGCAAAGTGTTTCAGCTCCATGGCCTCCAGAAGCATCCTGGAGCCTTCCGGCATCCCGCCGTCCTCCTGAACCTGAAAAAAGTCTTTTATAATCTTTAGCTGTTTCCACTCACTGTCCATCATCCATTTCCTTCCCTAACCGGTCTGATATAGAATCTCCCGACTCCGCTGCCGGATGTGTAGAGCACCTGGCAGTCGCCTACTCTCACCCACTGCTCGCGGCCGATCCCCCAGATATTTTCTTCCTCCCAGGTGCTGTAAAGAGCGTTCGCCAGCAGCTCCGGCGCTGACGACATCTGATAAACCATAGCCCGGAAAATCTCATAATTCCACGTCGCCGCCTGCGATCCGGCCCGCTCTCCGTCCAGGGCCGCCCGGATATCCAGGCGGTACCTGCCCTGCCCCGGCTCCCTGTAAAGCCCCAGAAGCACCGTCTCCGTAACCGACGCACCGGAGCCGGAGGTACCCCGTCCGGACGCCGTATCCCGTTTCGCCGTCCCTGTCTGCTCCTGCGTCTCCCGCCTCACAAACTCCACCGCGTTATCCCCTATGCGGAGGCTCCTTTTTCCCGAAAACCGCTGGCTCACCCTGGACTTTACCCCTGCCAGGGCGTCCTTCCCGATCCATTCCGTTACCGGATCCGGAACCGTAAAAGACGCCGTAAAGTCCGTATCCAGAATCGTCTCCTTCCTCTCGTACCACGCCCCGTCCGCGCCCACATAATACCCGTCCGGCGTGACCGTATCCCTCAGGATGCCGCCTTCCGGAGTCTGGAAATACGATCTTCCCTCTCTCTCCACCCAGCCCACGGCCGCGCTCCCGTCCTCCAGGTAATAATGCCACCCGTCTTCTTTAAGCGCCCATCCCGGCTCCTCCCCCAGGGAGGGGAAGGAAGCCGTAAGGCTTATCACTGCCACAGCCAGCGCCATGTGCCTGCCATTCCTTTTCATGCTCCCTGCCTTTCCTCCGTCCGGCGCGCCGGGAGGGCTGTAAAAGGCGCCCTCCCACAGCCTTCTCCCGGCCCGGCCGTCACGGCCCCAACTGCGGCCCCTGCTTCTTAGGCAGAACCCGGTCTTTGCCGATCGTCATCTTAGGCTCCCGCCTCAATGCCTGCCGCCTTTCCTTTCCCTCCAGCTCCTTAAAGCTTAAGGCCACTTTGGGTCCTTCTTTCCTTTTTGTTTTCAGGCTGTTTACCGCTCGATTGACCAGCGCGTTTTTATGCTTTACACTCAACGCGGACTTTGCCCCTACAGACTTTTCCATTCTGTCAAGGGCGTCCACGTAGCGCTGGTCTTTGTGATCCTTTACCTGCTCCGGCTTATTGGCCTTTAAATCCCATTTATCCGGCTCAACGATCACCATGTCTTTTTCTATATGGTCTTTGATAAGATTGACTCTCTGCATCATCACGTCAATCTGCTTCTGGGAAATCAGATCCCCTACGGCATATTCCAGCGTATCCCGGTCAAGGCCCTTCACCTTCTCCGCCAGTCCCGCATCAATAAACGTTGTATCCTTCCAGGACTGCACGCCCTTCATATTAAACTCTTCCACCTCGTCTCCAAAGGCAAGATCGCTGTCAATCCCCTGAAGCCCTGTTATGGCGCGCTTCCCATTCTCATCCGGCTCGCTTAGCTGGTAAAACATGTTGTTCCCGTGCCGGTCAACCTGGCCGCAGAGGAAGTCAAACACCTCCAGAGTCGATGAATCCCGGTAAAGCCCCGCTGTTTCAAATTTCTCGACCTGATCGAACATCCGCTGCACCCGTTCACTTTTGGAGCCCAAATCCGTTCCCTTTGCAAATTCCATAAAGCATCCGGTCATTACTTTTCCGCCCATTTTGACTTTCATGGGCTCTGAATGGGCGATGATATCCCCGATCCCCAGCAGCTCCGCCATACGGGAGGAAGCGATGTTGCGGCTGGTCAGTTCGTTCCCCTCGTCAAGATTCAGCCTGGCGTTCGATCGGGCGGTAGAGGCGGCGTCAGCGGCCCTTGCAGCATCCGCAAACTGATGGATTGCTTTTCCGTCCTCAATGAGCCGATCCAGGGGCTTCGCATTGGGATCCGACGCCTTGGCCTGTATCAGAGCCA
>QXXC01000038.1 GCA_009911305.1 Clostridiaceae bacterium
ATCGGTCGAGGGCTTAACCAGGAAGTAGGGAAGGTATGGATGGATTTCAATATGTGGTTTTGAGGGTACATACACATAAGGCCCGATGGCTCAGTTGGTTAGAGCGCCGCCCTGTCACGGCGGAGGTCGTGGGTTCGAGTCCCATTCGGGTCGTTATATTGATTCAGTTTAGCGGTAATCAATATGGTTCATTGAAAAAATCAGGGGTCTTAGCTCAGCTGGGAGAGCATCTGCCTTACAAGCAGAGGGTCATAGGTTCGAGCCCTATAGGCCCCATTCTTTTCAAATCAAGTGCCGATGTGGCTCAATTGGCAGAGCAGCTGATTTGTAATCAGCAGGTTATCGGTTCGAGTCCGATCATCGGCTTTATGGATGGGTTCCCGAGTGGCCAAAGGGGGCAGACTGTAAATCTGTTGCGTCTCGCTTCGGTGGTTCGAATCCACCTCCATCCATTTATAAACAGTTATATTTTATCTGTTTATAGCATATAATAAAATAAATACCGCGGGGTGGAGCAGTCTGGAAGCTCGTCGGGCTCATAACCCGAAGGTCGTAGGTTCAAATCCTGCCCCCGCAATTTTTTATGTCTGGAAACAGGATTTCTGTTTGAGAGAGCACAGAACGGATGTTGGACAGGCATAAGAGACAAGCCCAGATAGCTCAGTTGGTAGAGCAGAGGACTGAAAATCCTCGTGTCACTGGTTCGATTCCGGTTCTGGGCATTTTCATTTTATATGAAATGGGATATTAGCTCAGTCGGTAGAGCACTTGACTTTTAATCAAGTTGTCCGGGGTTCGAATCCCCGATGTCTCATGCTTAAGAAAATGCGGAAAACCTTTGCGCAGTAGGGGTTTTTCGCATTTTTAAGTTGTTTTTGACAGTGACAGTTTTAGCTGTTATAATCGGAAGGAGTATTGTGTTAAGCGGAGGCAGTATATTACCGGAAAGGAAATGGACGTTACATGACAGGCAGAGTAAACAAATATGTGAGATTATTTATTTTGATTGGAAGCATCATCGCCTTTCTTATGATCGCAGGCTGCAGCAAGGCTGATACGGTGGGCGGCGCTGTAAAAGCCGTGGCATCTGCGGATCAGGAGGGAACAGAGGAGTCCCGGGAGGATTCTTATCTGGGCGGCGCAGAACTGCGGCTTTTAGATTCTGCGGACGGCGGGCAGAACCTTTCGTGCGTGCTCCGTACCAGCGCGGGCAGCGTGATCGTGGTAGATGGCGGGCGGCCGGTGGATGATGCGCATCTGTCAGACGTGATTCGGTCTATGGGCGGCACGGTTTCAGCCTGGCTGATCACACACCCTCATGATGATCACATCGGGGCTCTGACGAATATTTTGAATCAGGATCCGATTCCGATAGAGATTGAGCATATCTATTATTCATTTCTTGATGAAGACGAGTATGAAAAGGGCGAGAATATGCAGCGGATGGGGAATCTTTGGAATCTTTTGGAGGCCTTTAAAAAAGTAGAGCCTGACAGGCTTCACACGCCGTTAGAGCCAGGATTTCAGTTTACAGTGGATGATGTGTCCATTACGGTTCTGAACGAGCCCTTTGCCTGCACGGAGAATACTTTTAATAACAGCTCTGTGGCGTATCGTCTGGATGTGAATGGAAAACGCATCCTGTTTCTCGGAGACATGGGCTGGCAGGCCGGAGAAAATTTTTTAAAGGTATGCAGCCCGGAGGATATAAAAGCAGATGTGGTTCAGATGTCGCATCACGGACAGGACGGGGTGGAGAAGGATGTCTATGAGGTCATAGCGCCTGAAATCTGCCTGTGGCCTACGCCTCAGTGGCTCTGGGACAACGAAAAGGACGGCGAGGCCGGAAAAGGCTCTTTTAAGACGCTGATTGTGCGCGGATGGATGGAGTCATTGGGCGTAAAGCGGAATTTGTGTATTAAAGACGGGGATCAGATTCTGAGATAGAGGTTATACAAGACGGATCTGAGGGAGGAATCAGCATGAAGCGGCGTTCTCTTTTAAAAGAAACGATGGTTTTGGCGCGTACGGGCGATAAAAAGGGCTTTGAGAGCTTTTATATTCTGACTGTGCAGGACACGTTTGGAAAGGCGTCCGCATTGATGAAGGATGTGGAGAAAGCGCAGGAGCTTCTGATGGATATTTACCTGTCTCTTTACAGGCAGGCGCATACGCTGCCATTGGAGGAAGAGGATCTGAACGATCGAATTGAGGAAGAGATCTATCATCAGGCTGAGAAATTTCTGGGATCCGATATGGGAAAGATTGATGGGGAGGCAGGGTATGAGACACTCAGTGAGGAGCGCGCGGTTGCGCTGTGGCTGAAGCTTGAGGATCTGGCCGGGCTTAACAGGGAGGAGCCGGAGGAGGAGAAGAATACCTGGATTTCATACGCATATGCGCTTCTCAAGGTATCGATCACGATCGGACTTCTGATCGTCACTGTGGCGCTGTTTTATAAGGGCTGGCAGCGCTTCATTGAGGGGGATCCCCATGCAGGAGAAGAGGCTTTAAGCACAAAGCTGGAGACGCTGGCTGAGACGGAGGCGGAAACAGAGGAGGAAATACCGCTCAGGGAGCCGGGCTGGGAGCAGAGTCCGGATCATAAGCTTTTTTATGTTACAAAAGAGGGCATCTTAGCGGACGGGCCGATCGCGCTCGGAAAGCAGATGCTGACATTTTCCCGCAATGGGGAGCTGACGATGATTGGGCCGAACAGGGAGACACAGGAGAATGGGCGGCTCAGTTTTGACGAGACCGTTCGCTATGAGGTGAAAAACGGCGATATTTACATGACAGATCCCGTGACAGGGGAGGAAAGGTGTGTAGTTCGGAACGGGCATGTGACGAGGGCAGATATACGGTGCGGGAAATTGTGGTATATCTGTGAGTACCAGGTTCCGAATACGAGTCAGGTAAAGACTACGGTTTACCGGGCGGATCCGGATGGGGCTTCCTCTGAGGAAATCTATACGACAAATGCGCATCTGCCTGCGGACGGATTTCAGATAACATCAGAGTGGATGTATTTTCTGTCAAACGGAACGCTGTTCAGAAGAAATTTAGAGGCTGAGCATATTGAGTTTATGGCCCAGGATGTGGAGTATTATTTTGCCTGGGAGGATACGGCGTATTTTATGAGGGATCGGACGCTGGAGTTCGTTTCTGAGGGGGAGGTTTATTCCGGCACGGAAGCGGGCTTCCAGATAGAAAGAACGGAGACTGGCTTTTTACTTCTGAATATGTTTGGGGAGGAGGCGCTGGAGGGAGGAACCGGGGAGGTTCAGGCCGGGGACAGGCTGTATTCTCTGGAGAACAGCATGATTGCCTCTGTGCGGCCGGCGCCCCGGAGAGTGAATGATGTGGAGTATTATATTGAGAAAGAGGGGCCGGAGCAACGGATCTATGTGAGAGATTCGGTCGGCTCGGCAATGATGGCCGTGCAGGAGGGCCTGTCCGTGGACGCGATCTGTATGGTGGAGGACTGGCTGTATTACAGCGCCAGGATTGCCCGGTACGGCGATGAGTGTGAGAGCCAGATTTACCGTGTGAATCTAAAAACTATGGATTTGGAGCAGGTGGGGACAAGCTTTAGAGGATTTATGAAGAATCTCTATTATTTTGATAATATTCAGGCTATTTTGGGCGAATATATCCCATCCACAGCAGATCCGGCGCAGATCCACGGCTATATCGCAAATGTCTCGGTAGAGACGATTGACATCCTGAACGATACGCCGGTGCGCCCGGAATATGATGGAAGCGATATGCTGGAGCTTGTGATGGCGGATCGGAATCAGGTGTACTGTCTGTACCACAGATGCAGCTACGACAGGGAGTCGGGCGCGATGATGTGGGAATCCACAGATGCCCTGGAATTTGAATTAAGCGGCTTTGGCACAGGAGGCTGAGGGGGATGTCGGGTATAAAAGAGGAGACGGGGCTTCTTGGGAGGCTTGAGAGATATGGTGAATCGGATGCCTATCCGTTCCACATGCCTGGGCACAAAAGACAGATCAAATGGGGGATAACTTCGTTTCCGAATCCGTTTTCTGTGGATATCACGGAGATTGAAGGGTTTGATAACCTGCACCGGCCGGAAGGGATCCTGCGCAGGGCTATGGAGCGGGCCGCCGGGATATACGGATCGGAAAAGACGTATTTTATGGTAAATGGAAGCACGGGCGGTATTTTGAGCGCTGTCTGCGGCCTGACGGAGCCGGGGGATACGATTCTGATGGCCAGGAACTGCCATAAGGCGGCTTATCACGCCGTGATGCTGAATCAGCTCCGTCCTGTGTATGTGTATCCGAAGCGGATTCCGGGGTGGGATATACAGGGGGGCGTTTCTGCCGCGGAGGTGGAGAGGCTTTTGTATCTGCATCAGGAGGAGGGCGTTTCTGCCGCGGAAAATAAAGGACAGGGGGGCGCGATAAGGGCTGTGTTTATCACGTCCCCTACGTATGACGGGATTGTTTCGGATATCAGGGGAATTGCAGAGGCGGCTCACCGTTACCGGATTCCGCTGATTGTGGATGAGGCCCACGGGGCGCATTTCCCCTTTGGGGAGAGCTTTCCGGAATCTGCGCTGGAATGCGGGGCGGATGTTGTGATCCAGAGCCTCCATAAGACGCTTCCGTCCCTGACGCAGACCGCGGTTCTGCATGTGAAGGGAAATCTGGCGGATGCCGGGGAGATTGAGCGGTATCTGTCCATCTTTCAGACCTCCAGCCCTTCGTATGTGTTTCTGGCGTCCATACAGAACTGTATGGAATTTATGGACGGAAGAGGCCGGGAGGAAATGTGTGATTTTGCGCAGCAGCTCGGGAGATGGATGAAACGGGCCGGCTCGCTTCACATGCTGCGGGTGCTGACCGACGAGGAATGCTGCCTGCAGAAGGGAGAAGCGAGAGATCCGTCCAAGATTCTTGTCTCGCCCGGGAGAAGCGGGCTTACAGGGACGCAGCTTTCAGAGATTTTGAGAGAGAGGTTCCATTTGGAGGCAGAGATGGCCTGCAGAGGTTATGTGCTTCTTATGACTTCCCTTATGGACAGCAGGGAGGGCCTGGAACGGCTCTGGGAGGCTTTGTGTGCAATAGACAGAAAAGAACCGGGGAACGATGAAAAAATGGGTTCTGCGGGCATTACAGCGCGTCTGAACCGGGGATTGGAAAGAACAGGACAAACCAGACTGTCGGATGCCTGGAGGGCAAAAAAAGAACGTATTTTTTATAAGGACGCCTGCGGGCGGATAAGCGGTAGCTTTATCACGGTTTACCCGCCGGGAATCCCGATGGCAGTTCCGGGAGAGCGGATTACAGTGGAAATGGCGGAATTAATCAGTGAAAGCAGGGAGCTGGGCCTTACGGTGGAAGGCGTGTCAGAGGATGGGAAGGTGGAGGTGGCGCTTTGAGGGCATCCATTCTGGATGACATTCACCACTATGCATCTGTCTGATATTGTGTTATACTAACATGTGTTTGAAACATGCTCTGAGAAGCTAAATAGGGAGGAAGAATGATGGCAGGGTTCCAGGATATTATCGGACATGAGATGGTAAAGGAGCATTTGCAGAAGGCAATTGAATACCACAGGGTTTCTCATGCCTATATATTATCAGGCGAAGAGGGGATGGGGAGAAAGACCCTGGCAAAGGCGTTTGCCATGACGCTCCTCTGCGAAAAGAGCGACAGGGAGCCCTGTATGAAGTGCCACTCCTGCCGGCAGATATTATCGGGAAATCATCCGGATGTCATATGGACGACGCATGAAAAGCCATCCAGCATCGGCGTGGACGATATTCGGAGCCAGGTGAACGACACGGTGCATATAAAACCGTACAGCAGCGCGTACAAGCTTTATATTGTGGACGAGGCGGAGAAGATGACGGCGCAGGCGCAGAATGCCCTGCTTAAGACGATCGAGGAGCCGCCGTCCTATGCGGTTCTGATTCTTATGACCACGAATCAGGATTCCTTTCTGCCCACGATTCTTTCAAGGTGCATTCAGCTAAAGCTGCGGCCGTTAAAGGATCATGTGGTGAGCGGGTATCTCACGGAGACGATGGAGATTTCAGAGCAGAAGGCAGATATTTACGCGGCGTTTGCCAGAGGGAATCTGGGAAAGGCGATTTACCTGGCGACATCAGAGGAGTTTGCCCTGCTGTACAGGATGGTTTTGAACCTTTTAAAGAATATAAAGGACATGGATATAGCGATGCTTCTGGACTATATAAAAAGGCTGCAGGAGGATCAGCTTGATTTAGACGACTGCCTTGATTTTATGCAGCTCTGGTACCGCGATATCCTGATGTTTAAAGTGACCAGGGATATGAATTCGCTTGTATTTAAGGAGGAGTATTCAACCGTCAGCGGGCTTTGCCAGAAGAGCTCGTACGAGGGACTGGAGATGATATTAAAATCAATTGAAAAGGCAAAGCTCCGTCTGAAGGCCAATGTGAATAAGGAGCTGGCCCTGGAGCTTATGCTGCTCACAATGAAGGAGAATTGATTGTATGATAAAGGTTATCGGAGTCAGATTCCGGAGGGCCGGCAAGGTCTATTATTTTGATCCGGCCGATTTGGAGATTAAGGCCGGGGATCATGTGATTGTGGAGACAGCGCGCGGGATTGAGTTCGGCGAGGTGGTCTTAGGCGCGCGCGAGGTAAATGAGGGGAAGGTTATCCAGCCGCTGAAGTCTGTGATCCGCATGGCGAATAAGAATGACGAGGAGATTGAGAGGCGGAACAAGGAGAAGGAAAAGGAAGCCTTTCAGATCTGCCTGCAGAAGATAAAAAAGCATGAGCTGCAGATGAAGCTGATCGATGCGGAATATACGTTCGACAACAATAAGGTGCTGTTTTATTTCACCGCGGACGGGAGGATCGATTTCCGTGAGCTGGTGAAGGATCTGGCGTCGGTGTTCAAGACAAGGATTGAGCTGCGCCAGATCGGGGTCAGGGATGAGACGAAGATCATGGGGGGGATCGGTATCTGCGGAAGGGCGCTTTGCTGCCATTCCTATTTATCAGAGTTTATTCCGGTATCGATCAAGATGGCCAAGGAACAGAATCTGTCCCTAAACCCCACGAAGATCTCCGGCGTGTGCGGCAGACTGATGTGCTGCCTGAAAAATGAGGAGGAAACATACGAGGACTTAAACAGCCGGCTTCCGGGCATTGGGGACTATGTGACCACGGATGACGGGCTTAAGGGAGAGGTTCACAGCGTGAGTGTCCTGCGCCAGCTTGTGAAGGTGGTAGTGACCGTGGATCGCGACGAGAAGGAGATCCGGGAATATAAGGTCGAGCAGCTTAAATTCCGGCCAAAGCGCAGAAAGGAACGGGTGAACGTCAACGACGCGGAGCTGAAGGCGCTGGAGGCGCTTGAGAAGAGGGAAGGAAAGTCAAAACTCAATGACAATTGATTTATACGAAGGAGAGCGCATCGACGAGCTGCACAGGAACGACTACCGCATCATTCAAAAGAAGGACGGCTTTTGCTTTGGCATGGACGCGGTTCTCCTGTCCGGGTTTGCCGCGGTAAGGGAGGGCGAGCGGGCGCTGGATCTGGGATGCGGGACGGGCATCATCCCGCTGCTTCTGGAGGCAAAGACCAGAGGCAGACATTTTACGGGCCTTGAGATTCAGAAAGAAATGGCGGATATGGCGGCCCGCAGTGTGCGGCTGAATGGGCTGGAGGATAAAATCGAAATTATAGAGGGCGACATCAAAGAGGCGGGCCGGATCTTCGGCGGGGCCTCTTTTGATGTCATTACTGCCAATCCGCCTTATATGAATGACCGTCACGGCCTTAAAAATCCGGATCTCCCCAAGGCGATTGCGCGCCACGAGGTGCTCTGTACGCTTCAGGACGTGGTGAGGGAAGCCGCGAAGGCGTTAAGGCCCGGCGGGCGGTTTTATATGGTACACAGGCCCCGCCGTCTGATTGAGATTATCACAGAGCTGACCGGGCGGGGGCTGGAGCCGAAACGGCTCAAGTTTGTCCATCCGTTTGCAGACAGGGAGGCGAAGATGGTCTTAATTGAGGCTGCCAGGGGAGGCGGATCCTTTGTCAAGGTGGAAAAGCCTCTGATCGTGTTCCGGGAGCAGGGGATTTACACGGATGAGATCACTGAAATCTATGGATACTGACAGGAAGGCCAATATGCAGGGAAAATTATATTTATGCGCGACGCCGATCGGAAATCTGGAGGACATCACATTCCGGATTCTGGAGACATTAAAATCCGTTGATCTGATTGCGGCGGAGGATACGCGTCACAGCATCAAGCTTTTAAATCATTTTTCGATCAAAACGCCGATGACCAGTTACCATGAGTATAATAAGGTGGAGAAGGCGAAGAACCTGGTGGATCGCATGAAGGACGGCGTAAACGTGGCTCTGATTACGGACGCAGGGACTCCGGGGATCTCGGATCCGGGGGAGGAGCTGGTCAGACAGTGCTATGAAGCAGGGCTTGAGGTGACGTCTCTCCCCGGTCCGGCGGCCTGTATCACGGCTCTTACCATGTCAGGCCTGGCTACAAGGCGGTTTTGCTTTGAGGCATTTCTTCCGGCTGATAAGAAGGAAAAGGAGTGGATCTTAAAGGAGCTTCAGACAGAGACGAGGACGATCGTCCTCTATGAGGCGCCGCATCGTCTGGTGAAGACCCTGGAAGAGCTCTGTACGGCGCTGGGGGACCGGCGGGCCTCGATCTGCAGGGAACTCACAAAAAAGTACGAGACGGTATTTCAGACGACGCTTGCCGGGGCTGTGTCGCATTACAGGGAGAACGAGCCCAGGGGGGAGTGCGTGATCGTGATCGAGGGACGCGCGATCTCGGAGCTGAAAAAAGAGGGACAGAAGACGTGGCAGAGTATGTCTGTGGAAGAGCACATGGAGTATTATATCTCACAGGGATATGAGAGAAAAGAGGCGATGAAGCAGGTGGCGGCGGATCGCGGGATCCGCAGGCGGGATGTATACCAGGCGCTTCTATAGCCTGGCAGAGAAGTGATCGCGCAGCCGCTGCGGCACGCCCTCTGCCTGGCTGTTTTCATTGTCATGTTTTTTCGGTTTTACAGGAATTTTTAATTTTGCATGAAAAAGTCCTGTTCTGTTCTGAGAGGATATTCGATGATTTTTTTCTGATTCAGATCCTCGGATTTCATCATAACGGCCGAGATCCGGTTGTTTTCGTAGGTTTTGTAATAAAAGATTCCCTGAGAGGCGTTAATGCAGCAGGAGTAAATGGTCAGATCATATTTTCCGTCCGGTGTGAGCACGCTTCCGCGGACGATGGATACGGAATCGAGCAGGTGGAACAACTGGGTTACGCTGCTGGTTTCCGTGTCCTCGCATACGGAGTTGTTTTTATAAAACGCAGTTCTGACAAAGCGGGACGCGGGGGAGTTGTCTCCCGGCAGGCCAATGGCTCCGAATCCCTGTCCAAAAGGCGACAGAGGGCATACGGAGTTATTTCCAAACCGATCCTTCGGGTATTCGGCGGTGAGGTTTAAATACTGGCTTAAATTTGTCATCTGAAAGTGAAAGACCGGGTTATTGGTCAATACGCCGACCGGATTATCATATACATTGATCCCGCTTTCCACAGCCTCCAGGGTGATGGAGCGCTCGCTGTCTGCGATGTGCCAGTGCAGAGGCGACACCGGGAGGGAGCTGCTGAACGGGATGGAGATGATGTCAATCGTTTCAATGACCTTTTCGGCCTCTGCGACCGTACAGCAGGAGCCGAGAATACGCGGAATCAGTTCAAAGGGGGCAATGGCCTCCTTATTTTTTTTGCATGTCTCGGAATAAAAGGCATTGTCCGGAAAATTCAGCCCCGCCATACACAGACCCTTTTCGTTGGCCGCCTCCGCATAGAGGGGATACCCGTCCGATACGGAAGCGATGCCAATCATGGCGTAGTGGGTCAGCATCACGCCTGCCTCGCGGAAGAAAAAGGGATAGTTTCTGGGGGTGATAACCACCCTTTCCCCGAATCCGCACTCCAGATCCAGGGTTCTCCCAAAGTAAAAATCCTTTGTTTTCATTGCAATACTGGTACACATAAAAGGTTCCTCCATCATAATAAAAAGGTTTGCGTATAGCACAGAGGCTGTCTTTGCTATCGCTGATTTTCCAAATAAAAAACAGCCGGGAAACGATAGTGGAAGTAAATTTCTTTCGTATCGTTTCAGCCGGCTGTCTCATCAAGGGGCTGCTGAATTTATCGGTTAAAGCAGATGAATAGCCTGTTAAAAGCGGAATACGGCGGTGCCGTAAGCCGGAAGCGGATAGTCAAAGGCGTAAGGCTGACCGTCGCACTCTCCCTTTTCGGAGTGATAGACAGGGCCTTTTTCATTTTTACCGTACAATCCGTGTTCACTGTCCAGAAGAAGTGTGTAATAGCCATTCTTAGGCACGCCGATGCGGTAGTCCTCGCGGGCGACGGGGGTGAAGTTGCAGATAAAGAGAAGATTCCTTTTCTGGGTTTCATCCCTTCGGATGAAGCTGAAGATGCTTCTGTCTCCGTCATTGGCATTGATCCATTCAAAGCCCTTGTAATCGCCGTCCAGGCTGTACAGCGCCGGATAGGAGCGGTAGAGTGTGAGGAGTCCGCGGACGTAATTCTGCAGATCCGCATGGAGCGGCTCGTTCACCAGATGCCAGTCTAAGGATACCTTTTCATCCCATTCGTGGAACTGCCCGAAATCCTGTCCCATAAAGAGAAGCTTCTTTCCCGGATGGCCGAGCATAAACGTATATCCGACCTTTAAGTTTGCAAATTTGTCCTCATAGATGCCGGGCATTTTGTTGATCATCGAGCATTTCAGATGGACCACTTCATCGTGGGACAGCACGAGAACGAAATTTTCGCTGGTGCAGTAGGTGATGCCAAAGGTCATCTTATTATGGTTATATTTTCGGAAATAGGGATCCAGCTTCATATATTCCAGGAAATCGTGCATCCATCCCATATTCCATTTGAAGGTAAAGCCAAGACCATCGTCCTCAGGGCGGTGGGTTACTTTTGGCCAGGCCGTGGATTCCTCGGCAATAATGATCGTCCCGTCCTTGCGGCCGGCGATGATGCTGTTTAAGTGCTTGAAGAACTCCATGGCCTCCAGATTCTTGTTTTCGCCATATTTATTGGGAACCCAGCAGCCGTCCTGACGGCCGTAATCCAGGTACAGCATGGACGCAACAGCATCGACGCGCAGACCGTCAATATGGTATTCTTCCAGCCAGTAAAGAGCATTGGCAATCAGGAAGTTGGATACCTCGTTCTTCCCGTAGTCAAATACCTTTGTGCCCCAGTCAGGGTGCTCTCCCTTTCGCGGATCCGCATATTCATAGAGCGCCTGCCCGTCAAAATCAGCGAGGCCGTGCGCGTCCTTCGGGAAATGGGCCGGAACCCAGTCTAAAATCACGCCGATTCCCTTTTTGTGCAGGTAATTGACAAAATACATAAATTCTCTCGGGGTCCCGTAGCGCGAGGTGGGAGCAAAATATCCCGTAACCTGGTAGCCCCACGATCCGTCAAAGGGGTGCTCGGCGATTCCCATCAGCTCCACATGGGTATAGCCCATGCGTTTTACGTAATCTGCCAGTTCGTGTGCGGCTTCCATGTAGGAAAAACAGCCGTCCCGCTCCTGACGGTTCTTCTTTTTCCAGGATCCCAGATGCACCTCATAAATGGCCATCGGGGATTTCAGAGGATCCGATGCCGCCCGTTTCGCAAGCCAGGAGGAATCGCTCCATTTAAAGTCTGATATATTGCTCGTCACAGAAGCCGTGCCGGGGCGGTATTCAGCCGAAAACGCATAGGGATCCGCTTTAAACAGGATCTTCCCGCTGGGGGTTGTGATGGCAAATTTATAGAGCTGTCCATATGCGAGCCCCGGCACAAAGGCCTCGTAAATTCCGCTGTCCTCCGCCTGGGTCATAGGATTCAGATCCGGGTTCCATCCATTGAAATCACCGACTACGCTGACAGACGCTGCGTGGGGCGCCCACACGGCAAAATAATATCCTGCCTGATCGTGATATGTAAGCGGGTGCGCGCCCAGCTTTTCATAGATCCGATAGTGGCGTCCTTCCCCGTACAGGTAGCGGTCCAGTTCGCCCAGCATGCCGTAGCCGCTCATTCTGGCCGGTTTTAAATCCACCTCCTGCTTATGCTCCGCCCTGGCTTTTCCTCTCGCATTTGGTGCGGGATGCGCGCCTGCTTTCTTGCGTTTTGTCATAATTGTTACCCCTCCGTAATTCTGAAGATAACTGCTGAGTTACCTTCTAATTCTATGTTAATATGGCTGTTTTCAAGCGGATATTTTTTTCCTGTGATGAGATCCGTGCATTCCGTCTGCGCAGTTTTGGCGGGCAGAGGAATAGAAATCCCGGCCGGATGATCGTCGTTGTTGGCGGCTGTGATCAGGAAGCAGCCGTCTTTGTACCTGGCAAAGGCATACTGGCGGTTGGTGAGAAGCAGCTCCTTATACGCTCCGCCGTGAAATGCCTTCTCCTCTGAATGGATACGCGAGAGAGTGCGGATCAGAGAGGTCAGCCCGCATTCCCTTGATGAAAATTCGCTTGGCTCAACTGCCGGGCGGAGCATGTCGTCGCAGCTTTTCGTCCTGCGGCCTTCCATGCCCCATTCACTGCCGTAATAAATGGACGGTATCCCGGGCAGTGTAAAGAGTAAGGTATATACCGGGGCCAAATGCGCCGGGTTCACGAGCTTGCTGGCGATCCGATCCTCATCATGATT
Organism: Clostridiaceae bacterium; assembly: GCA_009911305.1. Lineage (GTDB taxonomy): Bacteria > Bacillota > Clostridia > Lachnospirales > Lachnospiraceae > Otoolea. The sequence goes on from QXXC01000038.1 coordinate 12,776, forward strand.
ATCCACAAAGGTATAAAGGCAGCGGCCTACCGCCTCCAGCCTGCGCACATTATGCGCCAGCTCAAAATAGTTGTGATCATTATGCGCGGAATAAATACTTTTATGCATCTCATAATTGGTGACAGAATGAAGCGTCTCACTGTTTACCCAGCGGGCGTAATCTCCATGGATCACCTCGCCCATAAGCCAGAAATCGGGTTTCAGGGAATCAGCCGCCTGGCGGAGCTCCTTCATAAACTGGAAATCAAGGACATTGGCGCAGTCTAAGCGGATGCCGTCAATATCGAATTCCCTGACCCAGAAGCGGACGATATCCAGAAGGTAGCTGCGCACCTCAGGATTTGGCAGGTTCAGGCAGGGAAGCTCCCAGATACCGTGCCAGGATTCATAGCCAAAGGGATCGCCAAGGGGGCTGCCCCAGGCGAAATTCACGCCCTTGTACCAGCCGCAGTAAGGGGAAGCTTCACGGTTTTTCTGAATATCCCGGAAGGCGAAAAACTCCCGGCCGGTATGATTAAAAACGCCGTCCACAACAACGCGGACATCATTTTCATGGCAGAGTGAGACAAAGGATGTAAAGTCGGCGTTGTCCCCCAGGCGGCGATCCACCCTCTTGAAGTCACGCGTATCATATCCGTGTGAGGCAGACTCAAAGAGCGGGCCGATGTAAATGGCGCTGCATCCCAAATCCTTTATGTGGGGAATCCACCGGCACAGATCGCCGAAGCGGCCGGATTCCGGCTGCGCTTCTGTCACGTTCTCCGGCGCGTCCGGCGGGAAATTCTGCTTCGGCGCTCCGGTCATCCCAAGCGGGTACATATGATAAAATACGGCCTTTTCATACCAGGTGTTCATAACTGTTCCTCCTTGACTATACCTGAACCTCCTGGTTTTTGATCCGTTTCAGAAGGAACTGGTATTTTAGCTGCGCAGCTTTTAATTCATAAATATAGCAGTCAATCAGCGTCGGATCCACCACATGCTCGAAATGGTTCATGGCGGAATCAATGTTTCCAATCGCCTGATTGAGCTGTTCCAGCAAATCCGGATCCGGCTCCATTTTTTTGCGGAATTTTTTTTCCTGTCTCGATGTTTTCATGTATGTCACTCCTGTCGCTCCATAAAATCGGTTCTGTACACAGTAACCAGTATGCACAGAATATGGAAAGTTTATACATGAAATCCGTTTATGCGCCGGCGCCGGACCGCCGTTATATGCGCCTGTCAGCGATGTGCTGGCCGGCGCCGAAAATACCCTGGATTTCCTGACCGAGTTCCATGAGCTGTCTTGTGCTCCTGGAAATGGTCAGGTAATAGTAATTCCGCGTTCCGTCGCGCCGGATGGAAATGAGTCCGGCGTCTTTCAGTATCTTCAGATGATGGGAGACAGCGGGCCGTGAAAGGCTGGTCTGCTCTGTGATCTCGCGCACATTGAGCCCGTACCGGCTTAAGTTTTCCTCTGACAGGTCGCTGCCGCAGCTCTGGTAAGCGGCATTCGTCAGGGATTCGATAATTGTAAGGCGGATCTCGTCTCCAAGGGCAATAAACAGGGGCATACATTGATGAAAGTGTTCCTTCAGTCTTTTTACATCGTGCACAGCGTTCCCCTCTCTCTTGGTTTAAAAATTTAAACTAATATTATTTTACCATTTTTAATATGCGGCGTCAATGAGAAAGAGGGGATGATAAATGGTATTAGTTCATAAAAATCGGGCATGAATTTTGGTAATATTTTTTGAATAAATAGTGTTGACTTTTTGGAAAAAACTGGTCATAATAAGATTATATTCGCTGGCGTTCTGATTGCCAGATTCTGAATTTCTTATGTTCTGAGAAGGATTGTTCTGAGATTCTGATTGATTCGATGAAAGATTCCGGTTATAAGCGACAGACCGTTTCTTTGACGGCTGCATGGGGCAGCAGGTTTTTGCGTCGGTTATGTGTTATTTTACGTTTTTTTGCGGAAGGGGGCATGTGTTTGCTGAATGGTATGCTGCTTTTATATCTGGGCGGCTGCGCGGTGTGCGATCTGAAAACGGGCAAGATCCCAAACAGGTGGATCATCCTCTGGCTGGGGCTTCTGGGAGCTGAGGCCGCCTGGCGCGGCATGGGCTGGCAGCAGTCTGCCTGGCTGGCCTTACGTGTTCCGGCTGTGGCGCTTTTCGCCGGTATCGTGCTCTTCCCTTTTTTTCTCTTCCGGATGACAGGGGCCGGAGATATAAAGATGATATCGCTGATCTGCGGGGCGCTGGGGCTCCGGGACGGATGCGGGGTAATATTCTGTGGTCTGGCGGCGGCAGCCGCATGGTCTTTTATCTATATGATGCGAAAACGCATTCTCACAAAACGTATCGTATATTTCCTGAATTTTATAAGAACGCTTTTGCTGGCCGGGGTGTTTGAGCCGTACTATCTGAAGGACAGGGACGGAAAAGAAGCGGGCTTTTGCCTGGCTCCGTTTATGCTGGGAGGATTTGTGCTGTGGCTGGCAGTGAGAGGAGGTTTCTGATGAGACATATAATGGCGGTTTACGATGTGGATACATCGTATGCCAGACGGTTTGCCCAGGTGGTGAACCAGAAGGAGTCATGCCCGTTTGAAGTTACGGCCTTTTCATCCATGGAACGGCTGAAGGAGTACGCAAAGGAAAACAGGATAGAGATTCTTCTGGTCAGCGCGTCGGTGGGAAGGGAAGAGGCGGAGCAGACAGGGGCGGATCGGGTGATCTATCTGACCGAAGACGGAGCTTCGGATACCGGAGATGCTGCCGGCATATATAAGTATCAGTCGAGTGAGAATATCGTCCGGGAAGCTATGGCCTGCTATTGTGAAGATCACGCGGTGCAGGCGTCCGCGCGGCTGAAAGGGGCCAATATCCTGGGCGTGTTTTCTCCGGTGGGGCGCTGTCTGAAGACTTCGTTTGCCATCACGCTGGGAAAGCTCCTGGCGCAGGAGTGCCGGACCCTGTATATGAATCTGGAGGAATATTCCGGACTGTCTGTTCTGACTAAGACAGAGTACCGGATGGATCTGTCGGATCTGCTGTATTTCTACATGGGCGGGAATTATAATGTGCTGCGCCTTGGAAGCGTCGTCCATTCCATGGGCAGCCTGGATTATATTCCCCCGATCCGGTATCCGCAGGAGCTTTCGCAGGCAGGCCCGGATGAGGTCGCGGGACTTTTGAAAGCCATTGCGCAGGAAAGCCCGTACGAGAATCTGGTGGTGGATGTGGGGAGCTCAGGGAGGCTGGCGCTCCCGGTTTTAGAGCTGTGCTCTGTGGTCTATATGCCGGTGAAAGAGGACAGTATCTCCAGAGCCAAGCTGGAGGAATTTGACGGGTATCTGGAGGAATCGGGAAGCAGGGAGATAAAGAGGCGGATTCAGAGGCTGAAGCTTCCGAACATGGGGGCTGTGGGAAGGAGGGAACCTTATTTTGAACAGCTTTTATGGGGCGATCTGGGCGATTATGCGAGGCAGCTTTTAAGGGGAGGAGTAAGGCAGTAGGGAGAGAGCGGGATGGAAATTCAGGCAGAGAGAAAGGAACGGCTGAAAGCAGCGCTGCTTGCGCAGCTCGAAGGGCGTATGCAGGTGGAGGATCAGGAGCTGAGGGAGCGGATTGACAGCGCTGTTTTAGAGGAAGGAGGCCAGTGCTACCTGCCGCTGAAACAAAGGCTGAAGCTTGGAAGGGAGCTGTTTGACTCCTTCCGCCGCCTCGATATCCTGCAGGAGCTGGTGGATGATCCGGATATTACGGAGATCATGGTAAATGGGAGCCGGCATGTATTTGTGGAACGGCGCGGCGCGATAACACAGTGGGACAAGGAATTTGAATCAACCGAGCAGTTAGAGGATCTGATCCAGCAGATTGTCAGCCGTGTGAACCGGAGCGTAAATCTCTCCTCGCCCATTGCGGACGCGCGCCTTGAGGACGGATCCAGGGTTCATGTGGTTCTGAGGCCGGTGGCCATCGACGGGCCGGTGCTGACGATACGGAAGTTCCCGGAGCCGATCACGATGCAAAAGCTGATTTCTTACGGAAGCATTTCAAGGGAGGCGGCCAATTTTCTGAATCAGGCGGTCCGGGCCGGGTACAATATATTTATCAGCGGCGGAACCGGATCCGGAAAAACCACATTTTTAAACGCACTGTCCGGCTTTATTCCCAAAGAGGAAAGGATCATCACAATCGAGGATTCCGCAGAGCTCCAGATCCGCCACATCCCCAACCTGGTGCGGCTTGAAACAAGGGCGGAGAGCCGGGACGGGGCAAAGGAGATCTCCATGCGGGATCTGATACGGGCCAGCCTGCGCATGAGGCCGGATCGGATCATTGTGGGAGAGGTGCGCGGAGCAGAGGCTGTGGAGATGCTGCAGGCCATGAATACAGGCCACGACGGTTCCATATCCACGGGCCATGGGAACAGCCCTGCAGATATGCTGACCAGGCTGGAAACCATGGTGCTGATGGCGGCGGATCTCCCGCTCGCAGCAGTAAAGCATCAGATCGCCTCAGCGCTGGATCTGATGATCCATGTGAGCCGGATGCGGGACAGGAGCCGGAAGGTAGTGGAAATTTCGGAGGTGAGAGGATATGAAAGCGGCGAGATCCGGATGGAGGCCGTTTACCGTTTCAGGGAAACGCCGGGATCAGGCCCCGGAAAAGTGGATGGGGAGCTGGAACAGGTCGGGGAGCTTGAGCGCAGGGAAAAACTCAGGGAAAGGGGAGTGTCTTTGTGATTATCGGATATACCGCCTTTCCGGGGCGGAATGGGTTACGTATATGTTCACGGGAACGGCGTTCTGCGCATTGACAGCCTATGTCTTTTATCGCTGTGTCCCGGCATTCCTTCTTCTGCTTCCGGCGGGGATTTGTTACCCGTTTATGAAGAGGAAAGAGCTCTTAAGACGCCGCCAGGATGAGCTTCGGCTTCAGTTTAAGGAGGCCATACTGTCCCTGTCCTCGTCTCTCACGGCAGGTTATTCGGTGGAAAACGCGTTTTCAGCCGTGATCACAGAGCTTCGCGAGCTGTATGGGGAGGATGGGATGATTACAAGGGAGTTTTCCTATATCGCCCATCAGCTCAGGATGAACCGCACGGCAGAGGCGCTTTTGTGTGAGTTTGCACGCCGCAGCGGATTAGAGGAGGCAGAGCATTTTGCGGAGATATTCGCCATTTCCAAGCGGAGCCGCGGAGAGCTGGTTTCTGTGGTCAGCCATGTTGTCCATGTGCTGGGAGACAGGATTCAGGTGAGGGAGGAGATCCGGTTAATGACAGCGGAAAAACAGTTTGAGCAGAAGTTTATGAACATGATGCCGTACCTGATCGTGCTTTATGTGGATATCTCGTCCCCGGGCTTTTTTTCGCAGATGTATGAAACAGCAGCCGGTAGGGCGGTCATGACATGCTGCCTGGGCGTGTATGCGCTGTCCTGCGTGCTTTCAGATAGAATATTGAAAATTGAGGTTTAGAGTGTTTGGCGGGTATGAAAGGAGGTGAGGAAGATGATGGTGAAAAAGGGGCAGGTTCTCTGCGTTCTTTTGGGGATAACATTGGCAGCCGCTGTCTTTTTTGTGGATACGCTTGATTCTTCCGGGGTATCAGAGGGGCGGATCGCCCGAAATTCCTACGGACAGGGAGAGAAGAGCGAGGAGGTGGTTGTCCAGGGGCTTTTAGACGAGGATATCCTGATGGATGTGCCTGTGGCAGAGCGGGAGTACGGGCAAGAGGAAGCCGGCGCCGCGATGGACCGGGCGGCGGGGGAGCTGTTTGAAGAGCTGGCGGGAGGCGGCGCGCTGCAGATCGACGCATCGGGTACACCGCGGATTGACGGCTCAGGAGCGCTTCGGATCGATGCGTCCGGGACACCGCGGGCCGATGGATCCGGCGCGGCGCGGACGGACGATCCGGGTGAATCTCAGGTGAACACAGCTCAGGGGATTGTAGTAGAAGAGGGAGGCCGGCTGGAGCTTCCCTCCTGGCTGGATTCATACGGGATAGCGGTAGAATGGATTCCGGAGGATACGGATTACATAGGGACAGACGGGAGCGTTTATGAAAATTTATGTCCGGAGGAGGGAAGGAATACGCATCTGACGGCCCGTATGAGCGCAGGCTCCTATACTGCGGATTATGAGCTTTTGGTACGGATTGTTCCGGGGATCCGGGATGATACGGAAAAAAAGCTGGCCGGGCTCAGCGCTGCTTTTAAACAGGCGGACAGGAGCCAGAGGCAGACGCAGTATCTGGTTCTGCCGGAGGAATATGACGGGAAGAGATTGACTTATAAGGCCAAAAGGGGAAACGATTTTCTGCTGTTTCCTGTTTTGGGGATAGCGGCGGCGGCCTTGCTGCCCTTAAATGAACGTTTGAAGGAGAAAGAGAGGTATCAGTCAAGACAGCGTCAGATGATGATGGATTATCCGGAAATTGTGTCCAGGCTGGTGGTTTTTTCCGGGGCGGGGCTTCCTGTGAGAAAGGCCTGGGAGAGGATCGTCTCAGATTATGAAAAGACAGGGGAAAGGAGGGAGGCCTATGAAGAGATGGCGGCAGCCCATCACATGATGCTGAGAGGCGTGCCGGAGCTGCGGGCCTATGCGGAATTTGGGAGAAGGTGCAAAAGCCTTCCTTACAGGAAGCTGGCGGGCCTTCTGGAGCAGAACATAAGGAACGGTTCAGAAGGGCTGAGAGCAGTCCTTGAGGCGGAGATGGAGGCGGCTTTTGAGCAGAAAAAGAATCTGGCGAGAAAACTGGGCGAGGAGGCATCGACAAAGCTTTTGCTGCCGCTGTTCATGATGCTGTTTATTGTTATGGCTATGGTGTCGGTCCCGGCATTCCTGTCGTTTGGGATCGCGTGAAAGGTTGGAGTGTGACTGTGTACAGAGGAGGAAAAATGAGGATAAGTAAAGAGATCAGGGCGTTTTTTGTGGAAGAGGACGGAGTGGGAGTGATTGAGATTGTGCTGATCCTGGTAGTTCTGATCGGCCTGGTTATCATATTCAAAAAACAGATTAATACGCTTTTAGACAATATTTTCAAGCAGATCAACAGTAAGTCAAAAGAAGTTTACTAAATATACAGAGGAGGAAGCATGTGGATGGGCGGGCTGAAGAGATTGGAAGAGAAGGTAAGGTCAGGTACGGCAAAGGGCGGTATCACGGTGTTTCTAAGCCTGATACTGACCTGCGTCTGTGCTTTGACAGGAGGGCTTTTTGAGTCTGCCAGGACTGCCGGGAGCGGCTGGTATATGCAGATGGCGCTCAACTCCTCTCTTGATTCTCTGATGAGCCTGTACCATCGGGATGCATTTGAGGCCTATCGTCTGTTTTTGTTAGAATTTGAGGACAAAGAGGGCCTGGAAAAAGAAATGGAGCCGTATTGCCGCGCTTATCTGGACGCGGCTGCGTTTTACCCTCTGAGAGAGGATAAGCTGAGCGTATGCGGACTGACACGGATCACAGATGAACAGGGGATTCATTTTGAAAAGGAAGTCCTGGATTTTATGAAATTCGGCGTCTGGGCGCAGGAGACGGACAGCGGGGCTCTGGAGGAATGGTCGAAAGCCATGCGGGAGGCAGAGCAGCTTGGGGAGATAACAGAGCTTTATCAGGAAAACGGAAGGAAGATCCTGGCTCTGGAAGAGGCGGTTGACAGGATCGGAGACTGTCTCAAGCGTCAGAAGGGATATTTGAAGGACGCGGACAAGGCTCTTGATCAGTGCCGGGGAGGCAGATTTTTATCCATCGCCTCGCGCCTTGAGGCAGAGCTTAACCGGATACCGGGACTTGTAGAGGCCTATGAACGGGAGGCAGACAGGCTTAAGGAGGAACTGGCAGCTTCGGAAGAAACGTTAAAGGAGAAACAAGGGGATCTGGGAGCGGAGGCGCTGTCCCTGACGGAGCAGGAGATGGCGTCATACCGCTCGTATACAGACACAGAGGGAGAGCGGCGGAGAGCCGTGGCGGCGGCGCGCACAAGGGCCGCTCAGAATAAAGAGATTTTAGCGGAGGCAGTTTCAAAGGCCAGGGAGGTTCAGGACTATATTGATTCCTGGGATTCGGATGATGACGATGAGCCGGATGAGGAAGCGCTCTGGAGTCAGGTGTCCGTTATTTTAAACAGGATCCGGGTGGATGACGGATTCGAGAGCGGCCGCGTCAGGGATAAAAAGAAGATGCGTGTGCTGGAAACGGTCAGCCGCATGGCGGGAAAGGATCTTCTTTCGGTCTGTGTTCCGGAAGGGACGAAGGTTTCAGGCGCGGCGCTGGATATGAGAGATTTGCCGTCCGCCCTTGTATCCGTGGGAGCAGGGTCGTATGAGATGTCAGGGATTGTTTTACAGGATGTTTTGGGAAGCGCGCTTTTCACAGAATATGCATCCCGGTTTTTTTCAAGCTTTCGGACGGAAAAGGAGGGGAAGACTCAGTATGAGAAGGAATATTTCCTGAACGGGGCGCGCTCCGAGCGGGACAACTTAAAGGCCGCGGTCAACCGGCTGGTCGTGGTCAGGGAGGCATTGAATCTGCTGCATTTATTTCGTGATTCCTCGAAAAGAGCCGAGGCGAGGACGCTTGCTCTTGCCATAACAGGAGCGGCGGGAATCGCTCCTCTGACAGAGGTCGTGACCTTTTTTATTCTCACCGTATGGGCTTTTGCCGAATCGGTAGAGGACGTGAAGATTCTGATGAACGGAGGAAAGCTTTCTGTCATGAAGACGCAGGAGGAGTGGAAGGTTTCCCTGTCAGGCCTGGCTGAATCCGGAAAGCGTATATGGGATAAAACGCCAGGCAGCGGAGATGGAAGGGGACTCGATTATGACGGGTGGCTGAAGCTGTTTTTTCTGATACAGGATCGTGTGCAGTTGAGATACCGTATGATGGATGTGATACAGAACAGGATACGCGAAAAGCAATCCGGATTCCGGATGGAGCAGTGTGCGTTCCGTGTGGAGGCAGAGTGGTATGGAAAGGGGGCATGGATTCCGGTTAAGCGAACAGCGGGAAGAGAATATTAGAGAGTATGTTGAAAATGCTTTCTGTCCGTATGCTTCGGGCAGAGCAGGATGCCCTTTTTCAGGTAATAATGTGCCTCTCCAAGTACATAAGCCTTTAATACATATACAAAATCTTAAAACAAGAGCAAAAAAGGGAAAAAGATCAGATAAACCATTAAAACAAATAAATGGAATAATTGATGCAATAAGATCAGTCAAAGTAAAATGTAAAATTCTGACCTGAAAAAGGGTATTCTGGTCTGCCTGAAGCAAATGGAATATTGGAATGGGGGAAAAATCGGGATGAAAAGGCGTAATGCCGGGAGTGCATCAGCCAGCCTTACCGTCGAGGCGTCGCTGGGCCTTACCCTGTTTATGTTTACAGTGATACTGTTGTCGGTTCCGATGGAACTTTTAGATACACAGAGAAAAATTCAGACTGTGATGGAGGATACCAACCGGAAATTGAGCCAGGCGGCATACATTTCCTACAGGGGAATCGCACAGGGGGAGGCGTCAGGGCAGGAAAATGCAGACGAGATATTTGAGATAGCAGATATTCTGGCAGACCGGGGCGTTGCGCTTTATCTCGCCCAACGGATTAAGGACACAGCGGGAAAGGAGCGGATTGAGTCCGTGGACTGCACAGGAAGTTCCATATCGCTGGATGGAGAGCGCCTGGATTTAAGGGCTTCGTACCGCTTACGGCTGCCGTTTTCTATATTCACGCTGGACAGCATCCCTCTGTCATCCCGTAGCCTGAGACGGGGGTGGATCGGGAGCGAGGGAGGACGGTTTAAAATGTCCGCAGAGGAGAAGAACGATCATGATATGGTTTATGTGGGAAGAGATTCCACGAGATATCATCTCTCCAGGGACTGTCATTATATATCGAATCAGATAAAGGAAATTCCCGCAGAACAGGTGGATGGATATACCAATAATGCGGGAAAGCATTACAAATTCTGCAGCGTGTGTAAAAAAATCTCAGGAAGTGAGCAGGGGGATTCTGCCTATATTCTGCCGGGAGGGGAGTATTATCACACCCGCGCGGACTGCTCTTCCCTCAGCTATTATGTGAGGGAGGTTCCGCTTTCCGAGGTAAAGGGGCTGGGGCCGTGTTCCTATTGCGGCAGCGGAAGGTAGGCAGATATGCGGCGGGATGCGGCAATGGGCGGCCTGTACAAAGAAAGGATTGAAAAGAATGATACGAATGATTTATTCGCTGTTTCTCTTACAGACAGCGTGGCATGATCTGAGAAAACGGCAGATTCCGATTTGGATCTTTTTGTTATTCGGCGCAGTCGGTGTCTGCGCTTTGCTCCTGCCGCTGTCAGCCTGGCCGGGAGTGAGAGGTATGGGAACAGGAATCACAGGTATAGCGGGCTTTTTACCCGGAATCGCCCTTCTTTCCATAACAGCATGTACCCGCGGGCAGATCGGATCTGGGGATGGCTTCTTTTTCCTTGTATCAGCTCTCTATCTCTCAGTCAGAAGCCTTTTGCTGCTGCTGTCATTCGGATTGATATTCTGCAGCGCCTTTTGCCTGGGAATGGTCATATGGGGGGCCTGGAGCGGCATCAATGTGAGGAGCATGCGGCTGCCGTTTCTGCCGTTTTTAATTCCAGCCTGGCTGTGGCTTTTGTTTTTTTGTCAGACAGCCTGAAAGGAGGGCAGCAGGGTATGGATAAAGAGATGGCGTCAGGAAAATGTTTCAGTCTGGAGGGGAGCTATACAGTGGAAGCAGCGCTTGTCATGTCCATCTCTCTGTTTTTTATTGCCGCCCTCCTGACAGGAATCTTTGAGGTTCACAGCCGGGTCGTGGGAAACATGGTTTTGCAGGAGGGGCTGGAGCAATGCATCTATACAGAGGAGAACATGCCTGAGGATCTGGAAGAAAAGAAACTGCAGAGCCTGCGCGCCTTTTTCTGGTGCGGGGACGCGGCGCTTACGCTCGGACAGTCCGGGAAAAAAGCGGCTGGGCATGTGGATACGGCCGTGCGGACGGAAATTGTGATCAGAGGGTTTGACCCTGAGAGCTTTTTGAGGATGCTGGCGGCAGCCGGCGTATGAGTCAGGAGGAATATGTGGATATTCATTACAAAAGGCAGATGAACCACAATTATATGATAATCGATGCGCCTTCTGAAAAGGGTGGATACGAGTGCCAGATGCTGGCCGGGAACTCCATAGAAGGCCTCTTAAAATTCAGAGTGGAGTATCAGGAAGAAAAACGGCAGTTTTACTATGAAATTACGTCCAGGCAGCCGCTGTCCAGAATGCTGGAAAAAAGGAGGGTGAAAGGGGAGGAGATAAGGCGTCTGATGCTGGATCTCATAGAGCTTCTGAGGAGGATTGAAGAATATCTGCTGAATGAGGAGCAGCTTCTCCTGGATCCGGAATACATATACATAAACCCAAACAGTTTTCGCGCAGGCATGTGCCTGGTTCCGGGAATGGAGGGTGATCTTCCGGCCGCACTGTCAGGACTTCTGCAGTATCTTTTAGAGAGGGTAGATCATGAAGACAGGGACGGCGTAGTGATTGCATATAATTTGTATCAGGAGAGCAGAAAGGAAAATTATGGCTTATGTGACTTGATCCGCTGTCTTGCCCCGGCAAATGATTCGATTTTTGATCTGGAGGATGGAAGAGGAAAGAGGCAGAAAAGAGCGCAGGATGCAGACACAGGGGAAGGAGCCGGAGGATATGGGCGAGAAGGCACGAGGACAGGGGGAGAGACGGAGGAGGAAGGCAGAGCAGAAAATGGAGACAGAGGGGCTGGAACATGGGAATGGGAGCAGGAGGTACCGGCGCATATGGAAGAACCCAGGTACCGGAAGCCCGACAGGCACACGATTTGGAAGGAAGCCTTAAAGGCGGTTGTTCTGACAGCAGCAGCAGAGGGGGGACTGTGGTATTTCATGGGGGAACCAGGCATTATACGATATGGACTGCCGGCAGCAGGCGGTATAGCGTTTGTGACATGTTTGGCGGCAGTCGGAAAAAGGGCGCTGTCGGAACGTGAGGCCGGCGGCAGGAAGACGGAGAAGGCAGACACCACAGATATATCAGAAGGCTACGAAAAAGGGAGTGGATTTACAGGAAAAGACAGCGAACCAGAAGATAGCGGCTGGGAGATTCATCCGGAAAGCCAAGAGGAGTATCACAGAAGGCTGCAAAAAAAGGAAAAGGAGGATATGGAGCGCAGCAGAGAGGAGGGAACCACACTCCTGGCAAAAGCGGAGAAAAGCGCTCGTGTAGCCATCCTGGAGCCATTAAATAAAGCGGAGGAATCGATCCTTATTTCATATGTTCCTTTTATGATAGGTAAACATTCGGAATTATCAGATTATCAGCTCAAGCGGCCTGAAATCAGCCGGCTCCATCTCAGGATAGATAAAAAGGAGAATGTCTGTATTGTGACTGACTTAAATTCAACAAACGGAACGGTTGTAAATGGCTATGCGCTTCAGGCCAATGAGACAGTAAGTGTAAAGAGCGGTGATTTGATTTACCTGGCTGGAATAGGATATAAATTTATTGAATAAACGGGAAACTATACAAATCTTCAATTAAATACAAAATTATAAGAATAAATAATGTAATATATTGAATTATATATCAGATGTTTGCAATCAAACACTACTGATTCGTGTAAAAGTTACACTTTATACGCTAATTAGGAGTTTTGATAAAATTATTATGGATTAATAATGCACTTTATGTTATAATCATGACCATAAAGGGCGTGTATAGATGGAAAGAATTGGAAATAAGGCATATATAAATATTACGCTTATTTTATTGAATGCATTGTATTTTCTTTATCTTGAAATAATCGGATCATCAGAGAATTCTTTGTTTATGATTGAAAAAGGGGCGATGTATGTACCGCTCATTTTGGAGAGACATCAGTATTATCGTCTTTTTACTTCTATATTTATGCACTTTGGGATGAAGCATTTATCAAACAATATGGTGGTGCTGTTTATTTTAGGGGATAATCTGGAACGGGCCATCGGACATGTAAAGTACCTGTTTTTTTATCTGTTTTGCGGAATTGGAGCAAATATATGTTCTCTTATAGTAGAGATAAGAGGGACAGGTTATCCGGTCGTGTCGGCAGGAGCGTCAGGCGCGATTTTTGGCGTTGTCGGAGGATTGATCTACGTGGTTGGCGTAAACAGAGGAAAGCTTGAGGATTTAAGCAGCCTCCAGTTGTTTATATTGGTTGCGTTTTCTCTATATTACGGATTTACCAATACAGGGATCGATAACGCCGCTCATGTCGGAGGTCTTGTGATCGGTGTTTTTCTGGGGATTTTGTTTTACAGAAGCCCTGGTAAAAATAGAATAAAACGGCATCCAGGGATGTCCGAAGATAAGGGGTGATTCAAATAGTGGATAAAGGATGTATTTTTTGCCGAATTGCCGGAGGGGAAATTCCGTCTTCAACCATATATGAAGATGAGGATTTCAGGGTGATTTTGGATTTAGGGCCGGCCTCTAAAGGGCACGCTCTGATTCTTCCAAAAGAGCATTACAGAGATTTATGTGAGCTCGATCCTACAATCGCTGCCAAAGTATTGCCGCTGGCGGGAAGGCTTGGCGCGGCGATGAAACAGGCTCTGGGCTGTTCCGGATTTAACGTGGTACAAAATAATGGTGAGGATGCCGGACAAACGGTATTTCATTTCCATGTCCATGTAATACCAAGATATAAGGATGGAGCCAAAATCGTAGCATGGGAGCCGCAGGAAGCGGATCCGGAACAGCTTGGCCGGCTTGGCAGCAGTATAAAAGAGGCAATGGAGTAATAGGAGATGCGTATGCGGCAGGATGAAAGCGAGCTTTTACAGGCACTGTATGTAGAATATCTTGTTCCGCTAAAAAAGTTTGCCGCTAAGCTGAAGGTCAACGAGGATGAGATCGAAGATTTGGTGCACGAAACATTTATCGAATATTACGAGAGATATCCTCTGGATTGGCCTGAGAAAGTAAAGACAACCATGTTGATACGGATTCTGCGTAGCAAATGGGTGGACATTAACAGAAGAAGAAGCCGCTGTGAATTTTTGAGAATAGATAGTCCGGATGATGAAAAGCTGATTTTCAGGGAACTTCTGGATAATAGCGGAATGGTAAATCTTTTGGATGAAGAGGTTCTGGAGCGGGATCTCTACCGCGAGATATGGAAAATTGTAAAAGAGATGAAGAAGGACTGGCGTGATGTAATTATTTTGAGAATTATTGAAGGGTTATCGACAGAGGAGACATGTGAAATTCTGAATATAACGGGAACTGTTTGTCGTTCCCGTCTATACAGAGGCAAGAAGGAACTGCAAAAGAAATTAAGGAAGGCGCGGCTTTTTGATATCTAATTCTTTAAGCAGTCATTGATCAGGCCAATTATGGTTTCGACCGCGTTGTTCAAATGGCTTTTAGCCATTTGTTCAATAAACATGTCGCGGTTTTTGTAGGTTTCTGTAACCGCATGGCGAAGCGTGTCAGGAGTCAGTACGTCTTCCTCAAGGACGGTACTAAATCCCTGCTTGGCAAAAGAATTTGCATTCAAAATCTGATCGCCGCGGCTCGCTGAAGCAGAAAGCGGAATCAGGATATTTGGCTTGCGCAGGGCTAATATTTCACAGATAGAATTAGCTCCGGCCCGGGAGATAACAAGATCAGCAGCGGCAAAAAGATGCCGTAAAGGTTTATCTACATATTCGTACTGAACATATCCTTTGGTTCCGATCAGGCTTTCATCCAGATGGCCTTTACCGCAGATATGTATCACCTGGAATTTTTTGAGAATTTCCGGAAGAATATTGCGAATTGCCTGATTTACAGTTACAGAACCCAAACTTCCTCCGATAATAAGAATAACGGGAAGTTCGGCGGACAAATGTGTGTATTGCAGTCCAGCCAGTCGATCTCCGCAGAGCAGCTCCTGCCGGATAGGGGAGCCGGTCAGGACGGCTTTATCGTCGGGAAGATATTTTAATGTCTCGGGAAAATTGCAACATACTTTTTTAGCAGATGGAATGCAGATTTTATTAGCTAATCCCGGAGTCATATCAGATTCATGGATAATGACAGGAATTTTATAGTGTTTGGCAGCCATGACGACAGGGACGGCTACAAATCCGCCTTTTGAAAAGATAACGTCAGGTTTGTATTTTTTCATTAACTTTAAAGCCTCTGCGTAGCCCTTCAGGACACGCAGCGGATCAGAAAAATTTTTCAAGTCAAAATAGCGACGGAGCTTCCCAGATGAGATTCCGTCGTAGGGAATCCCGGTTTCTTCAATGAGACGTCGTTCGATCCCATTGTAAGAACCGATATAGTGGATTTCAAATTCTTCTTTTTGAAGAGTTGGAAGAAGTGCAAGGTTTGGGGTAACATGGCCGGCCGTACCGCCTCCGGTCAAAATGATTTTTTTCATAGTGTTTCCTCCATAAATATGGCTGTTCGGAACACAAACCGCACAGCAGATTCTTTACCTGGAACAAAAGTATACTAAATAACTTATATATCTAGTATACTAAACAGAAATGAAAAAAAGTCAACCCTAAAGCAGATGAAAAAACAGGCAAAAGCCGTCTTTTGATCGCAGGAAGCGGACAGGCAGGCTTTAAGCACGGTGAGAGAGGAGAGAAGGGAGGTAGAAAATGGACAGCGGCCACAACGGCCCAAAGGCCGATTACGATGTAGATCAACAGTTAAAGCAGGCATTTGGCAAAGATGATGATACGCTTCTGAGAGATTTTCTGCTTGCACAGACTGAAATCAAAGACAGCCAACTCCCCCCGGAACCGCAAGACGGGTTTGATCGTCTGCTTAAAAAGATTGAAGAAAGGAGGATAAGGCCTCACTACAGCGAAACGGCGGCCCAAACGCTCACGACAGGACAAAAGCGTTTAGGACAGCATTATCGACGCTTAAAGCCGTTTCTGCGCATAGCCGTAGCAGCCGGCGCCCTGGTGGCCCTGCTTCTGGCAATGGGAATGACGGTTGGGGCGAAGAGGAGTTACAAATATAATGTCACTGAAAGAGATAATATTGGCAGTAATATAGTGTATAATAAAGGAAGCATTGCCGATCAGGAAAATATGCTGGAAGAGGCTTACCAGGAAATTGGCGCTGAGTTAGGGATTGATGTGCTGAGAATGGGTTATATTCCGGATACGATGGAATATAAAATGAGTGAAGTTAGCAAAAGCCGGGCTACGATGTATTTTGAGTTTAAAGGAAAGCAAATATATATCGTTCAGCAGATAAGAACAGAAGGCAGTTCCTTAAACTTTATATCTGATAAAAGTGAACATATAAAAGTATACAATGCATATATGGATACTGATATTACGATAGAAGAGGAATTAACTGAAGAGAAGGAAATAGAGTTAATTGCTCAAATTATTAATCAGGATTCGTATTATTTAATTTCAGGCATTATGGATGAAACTGAGTTCAAGAAAATTATTGAAAATATATACATAAGAAAAGCAATTAAGGAGTAAAGGTATATTATGAAAAAAATATGGAAGAAAGTCGTTTTATGTGTAGCTGCGTTGACGATGTTAGCATCTTTTTCAGTGCAGGCTTCAATGTCAGATTCTGAAGATGCACCGGAGGAGCTCGTTTTTTTATCAGAAAATATCACAAGAGATAAAGATATAGTAAATGGAGAACGTGGAAGTGTCGTTGCAGGCGTTAGTTCTGAGATAATTAATGAAAGCGGCGGAAACATAGGATTTATTATACAGACATTATGCCATGTACAATGCGATAAAATTTCTAATACAGCTATATTAGAAAGATACGATGAAAGTAATGATAGATGGACTGAAATAGTAAGATATCAGTTTAATGCAAAGAAAGCAGATTTCCCATCTGGGCTGTCGGCATTAACAAATTCTATGACTATTAAAAACCAGAAGACGGGTCGTTACTATAGAATAAGGGGTATCCATCACGTTGAGGCGCAAGGACAGATTTTAAATTACTCATCATTAACCGACGGATTATTAATTACTGAATTCGGAAGATAACAATCGATTAACTTCTCAACCATAATGCCATATAACATCACTTTTGCCTATATTATGCAAAATTAGCTAAATATTATGCAAAATTAAACCAACTGCCACAGAAAAATAAGAAGCAAAGCTCAAACCGGTCCAACGCCGGGTATCGGCTTTGCTTCTTTTCTCTCTAAAAGGCAACTACCCATCAGCCGGCCAAAACGTAGCTCCTAAAGTGTTTTTGAAAAATCATTTGCGCCATCTGTACGCCCCATTTTCTTCAAAAGCCCTCCAATATCCACCGGCTTTGTCAAAAAGTCATTCATCCCGCTCTCCATCGCCCTGTCCCTGTCCTCCTTAAATATATTAGCCGTACAAGCATAAATAACCACCGACTTAGCATCCGCCCTATCCATCCTCCGAATCTCAGCGCACGCCGAACATCCATCCATAACAGGCATCTGCATATCCATCAAAATAATATCAAATTCGCCAATTTCCGACTCCCTGAACAGCTCCACAGCCTCCCGGCCATCTCGTGCATGCACGGCATCAAAGCCTTCCATGGTCAGGATCTCCATCAGAATTTCCGCATTAAGTTCCACATCCTCAGCCACAAGGATTTTTACAGGCCGGTTCCCGAATCTGCCCATGGGCTCTCCGTTCTCCCGTATACTCATATCCCCTTCGCGCTCTTTTAAGCAGCCAGGTATTTCCGCCACGATCTTGGAAGGCAGCCTGACAGTAAAAATACTGCCGACATTGATCTCACTTTCGACTGTAATATCGCCGCCCATTGCATTTGCAAGCAGCTTACTGATGGCCATGCCGAGTCCGGTTCCTTTGATTCCGTTTGTATTCCGGTTCCTCTCCTGACTAAAGGAGTCAAAAATCTTGCCGATGTATTCCCGCGAGATACCGATCCCGGTGTCCTCGCACCGATAGATGGTTATGACATGCGCATCGTCTGTTTTTTCCTGGCTGACCGAAAGACGGATCGATTTGCCCTTTGGCGTAAATTTGGCGGCATTTCCAACAATATTCATTAATATTTGCTTGATATGCGTTGCGTCGCCCTCGATACACGGTTCTGTAATATCCTTTTCTACAATAAATTCCACGCCCCGGCCCGCAATATTGTCAGCCTGCATTGCGGCAATTTCATCAATCAATGCATCCACCAGCAGAGGTTCTCTCAGGATATCCGCCTTTCCGGCCTGGAGCTTCGACATATCAAGAATATCGTTTACCAGCGAAAGAAGATAGCCTGCTGTGCTGTGTGATTTTTTTAGCCATTCTTTAATCTGCGGCTTCTGGCTGTCATCATCTATATGAGCCATGATCAGATGATTCATGCCAATCAGACCGTTTAAGGGCGTGCGTATTTCGTGGCTCATGTTAGAGAGAAATTCCTTCTGCGATTTTGCTGCCTTTGAAGCCAGGATCGTTTTATTTTGATATCTCATGACAATTAGCAGCATGCTGATCACAGTCAGCATGCTGATGGCGAGCATTGCCATGCTCATGGTGACAAAGGTCCTTGTCTGTTCCATAAAGACTTCTTCATTAACAGACATTATAAAATACAGGCTGATCTCCGGATCAAACGGAATGAAATAAAAGAGCTCCCTGCTGTTCTCTTCTTCATGTGAATGATAAAAACCAAAGGTTTCCAGATGGCTCAGCCTTTCGGAAAGCTCTTCTGACGTCATTTCCGATTCCTTGGACTCTGCTAAATGGTCAAATAAATTATTCCATTTGTTCAGATAAAGCTTTTTATTGATGTCAACAATATAGTTTCCCTCCATATCGATAAGAGCGCTGTGGCCGCGGATTTTTCCATCCTTTATAAAGCTGTCAATCACCATTTTATCCTGAATGGATGAAATATCGCTGATTCCAATCAAAGCAAACATTTTGATCCCGTTTACTTCATAATTATCCAGCCGGACACCGTACAGAATACTTCCCTTGGTAGCCCGTCCGCGCCGGATTTTATCGTCAAAGCGCGCGACGACTTTGTCCCTGTTATTGGAGAAATATTGCGGCAAATGGCTTTCAGGGGCAGATG
This sequence comes from Clostridiaceae bacterium, assembly GCA_009911305.1. Classification (GTDB taxonomy): domain Bacteria; phylum Bacillota; class Clostridia; order Lachnospirales; family Lachnospiraceae; genus Otoolea. The sequence continues at coordinate 31,868 of QXXC01000038.1, forward strand.
AATGGCTGTCAGGGACATAGGTTACGAACTTATCGGTGTAGACGGCGCCGTTTTCTGCTACCAGATAGATGTGTGTGAAGCTGCTGGAGGCGCATTCCAGGTTCAGCCTTGCTTCTACGTCTTCTATGGTGTCGCAGCCGTCACTGGCCAGGCGGTGATGTATCTCGTAGAGATCCTCCCAGCACATTTCAATATAGGACTGGATGGTTGATTTATCATGCGCCGCGATTTCACTGATTTCATTGATGATATTATCAGAAATTGTCCGGTCTAACTGCCTGACATAAAGGGCTGTGACAAGGCAGATGATTGTTAATGCTGTGACAATGATCAGTGTATAGAAAATGCTGTGTTTCTTTTCCAAAATCTCATACCTCACATATCTGTTTGTGGCGCTGTGTCCTGCTGTCATAGCGCTGTGAGTCCCATTTCCCATTACCTGAGTCGGGGGATTTGATTTTCATTTAATATTTATAGATATGATTATACAATAAAAAACGCTCTTTTGGATGATTTTTGAAAAAAATTTACAGGGAAGGATGTGAGAAGATATCAATGTACAGCTCTTTATCGTTTGTAAAGAAATTACAGCGGAGCAGAATCAGGAAAAAGAAACAGGACGCAATACGCTGTTCACAGCGTATTGCGTCCTGCTCTTTTGCTGCCTGCCTGTATCTATTATTTCAGGTATTTTTTCAATTTGCGGGCAACGGCCTGAATATCGATTGGTTTTGCCAAGTGGTCATTCATACCGCACTCCAGACACTTTTGAATATCTTCGGAAAACGCGTCAGCAGTCATGGCAATAATGGGAATATTTACGTCCCCGCGTTCCAGTTTACGGATGGCCATGGTCGCTTCGTAGCCGTCCATAATGGGCATCCGCACATCCATCATAATTGCATCATAATATCCAACGGGGGAATTCTCAAATTTTTCGACACAAATTTGTCCGTTTTCAACCCAATCCCATTCTATTTCGAGGACAGAAAGCAGTTCCCTGGCAACTTCCCAGTTCAGTTCATTGTCCTCAGCCAGCAAAATATGTTTTCCACGAAGCGTCAGGTCGCTGGCTTTTCCGGTGTCGGCAGTCTCTTCGACAGCGGTGCCGGAGAATGCTTTCAGCGCGTCGAACAACGTGGATCTGAACAGTGGTTTGGAGATAAACCCGGAGATTCCCGATTCTCTGGCCTCATCTGCCACCTCGCTCCAATCACAGGCTGTGAGCAGCAAAGCCGGACTATCTTTTCCACAGTTTGAACGGATCACACGCGCAGCCTCAGGCCCGGTCATATCCGGCAGCTTCCGGCCCAGAAGAATCAGGTGATAACTGTCATTGTGCCGGCGGCGTTCAACAATCCGTTCCATTGCCTGCTCAGCGCTCAGACACCATTCGGCGCGGATACCAATGGACTTCAAAACATGAACTGTATTGATACATAGCCGCTTGTCGTGATCCACCACCAATACATTCCAGGCGGGAAGTACGGTGTCCGTTTCCTGATTCGCCGCTTTTTCCAGATCAAGAACAACATGGAATTCGCTCCCCCTGCCCTGTTCACTGTAGACAGATATGGAGCCGTCCATGGCATCTACAATATACTTGGTGATTGCCATTCCCAGCCCGGAACCCTCTGTCTTCTGTACGCGGGTGTTATCCTCTCTGCTGAAGGATTCAAATATTTCCTTTTGGTATTCTTTTGACATACCAATACCAGTATCGCTCACCAGAAAATGGGTGCGGATCCGGGAGGGATCCTCCGGTAATTCCTCCTGATACAAAGAAATCTGAACCGATCCCTTCTCCGGTGTGAATTTGACGGCATTTCCCAGCAGATTGATTAATACCTGATTCAGGCGTACACTGTCACAGCGCACATCTTCTGAAAGGATTTCATAGGCAGCCGCGTTGAACTGCTGATTTTTTGCACTGACCTGAGGCTGCATAATATTGACAATGCTGTCCATCACCTCTCTTAATGACACCGGCTCGATATTCAGCGTCATTTTACCGCTTTCAATCTTGGATATATCCAGGACATCATTGATTAGCCCCAAAAGATGCTTGCTGGACAGCGCAATTTTATGCAGGTAATCCTGGACCTGTTCCGGATTGTGCGTATGGTCCATGGCGATGGAGGTCATCCCGATGATCGCATTCATCGGAGTGCGTATGTCGTGGCTCATGCTGGAGAGAAATTCCTGTTTTGCCGCGTTGGCCTGTTCCGCTTCGATCTGAGCCTTTTCAGCAGCCTTGCGCGCCGCGTCCATTTCTGCATTCATGCGCTTCAACTCAGATACCTGGTTTCTGAACAGCCTCAGATACTGAAAAAATATGCAGAGGAGCATGGCAATTACCGCAAAAGAGGCAGTGTAAACAATGGTAAGCCAGCGGCTGCCCATCCCTGCAATTGCATGATCCAGCCCGTCAAAGGGGAGAACCGTCACCAGATACCAATCGCAGTAAGGAAGATCAGTACAATACAAATGGTGTCGGGACTGGCCGTCTTTCAAGATAACGGAATAATCTTCGTGTGCCTCCATGGCGGCTGCTAGCTGTTCAATATAGAGAACCGCCTCCCCATCCTGATCGGCAAAGATGCTGGAAAGCCTGTCAAAATAATTTTCATGGACATCGCCCTCATTCCCAACCACATAGCTGCCGTCCCTGCGTATGACAAAAGAATATATCAATGAACGGTCTGCGTCAAGGAAAAGAACCTCGCCCATATATCGGGTAGAAAGTCCTACAACCATGGCAAGGCTGTTGTTTCCATCAGACATGGGATATTCACAGGGGATGCCAAACAAAATCACACCGTCCCCATCGCTGTTGGAGGCGGACGCCACTTTGCGTTCCCCGTTCCTAAGGCTCTCCAAAAACGGCTCAGGGTGGTTGAGCTTCACAGGATCTCCGTAGATCATTTCAATTTCGCCATCAGAGGAATAGAGACCGGCGCACAAAAAATGCCTTGCCCTTGCGCCGTATTCTATCTGTTCCTTTGTGCCGTAATTGGAATCTCCTTCCCCTTCGGCAATATGCGCTATGGATTCCGCCATCGTCAGGCGAAGCTCAATGATTGTTTCAAAGTGTAAAGACACCTGCTCGTTCATTCCGGCCATATAAGCCGTGCCTGTCTCCTCAATCGTGTTTTCACTCATACTGTGAATGGATATTCCAAGGAAGGAAAACACGAAAACAGTTAAACAAATGATCACCGCTATGCTGATTTTCAGAGAGCGCGGCAAAGCCTTGTTTATCATATTTTTCCATCTCCACAGTTTTTCATATTTGCATTGTCCGCTGCTGGAGGCTATCTGTTTTATGCTCCTGACAGCGCCTGAGCTGGCTCATGGCATGTAACATTTTGCGAATGTCCACCGGCTTCGCCAGATGTTCGTTCATCCCGGCGTCCTTTGCCAGCGCGACGTCCTCTTCAAACGCGTTCGCCGAAAGCGCTATGATGGGCACGGATCCCGCGTCCGTCCGATCCAGAGTGCGAATCACCCGCGCCGCCTCGTATCCGCTCATGACCGGCATCATCAGATCCATGAGTATGCAGTCAAACGTTCCCGGAGCAGATGCTTCAAACGTGTCCACAGCGGCTTTCCCGTCGTTGGCGGTCACGACCTCTGCGCCCGCGTCCAGGAGCATGAACTCGACAATTTCACAGTTGATTGCATTATCCTCTACCAAAAGGACATGCATTCCGGAAATGTTGTCAGGCACATCCTGATCCTCCTCAACAGGATGTGTATTCCAGGCCTGATCCACCTGAATGGGCAGAGAGATCCGGACTACGCTGCCCTTGCCGATTTGGCTGCTTACCTCAACCGTCCCCTTCATCTGGTCTACCAGTTTTTTGACAATAGACATACCAAGCCCAACACCGTTATAGTTGGTTCTCGCGTCCTGATGCTCCTGCGTGAAAGGCTCGAAAATATGCTCCTTAAAGTCCTCCCCAATGCCGATTCCCGTATCTTCTATGACAAAATGGCAGTTGGCAATCCCGTCCTGGAAGGCGGTTTCCTTTGCCCGGACAAATACAGCGCCATGGGGACGGTTATACTTGAGCGAGTTGTCAATCACATTCATCAGGATTTGTTTCAGGTGCAGCGGATTTCCGATCATCCTGCTGTGCTGTATGCCGGATGTTTCCAGCTCCAGACGAATCCCACGTTCCTCCGCCATAGAGGATAAAATTGTTATACAGTCTTCCAGCACGGCACGAAGGTCAAAGGGTTCCTCCACAGCCGCAGGCCGTCCGCTCTCCAGCTTGCTGATCTGAAGAACATCGTTTACAAAAGACAGCAGATGTTCCGCTGACACGTGGATTTTTTGCCGGCACTCTCTCTGCAGTTCAGGGTCATTCTGGCTTTTTTCCAGGATGGCCAGCATCCCCAGAATCCCGTTGATGGGTGTGCGCAGGTCGTGAGACATGTGGGAAAGGAATTCACTCTTTGCCGAATTTGCCTGCCTTACCCGATCGAGAAGCTCCAGAATGGACTGCTCCTGCTTTTTCCGCGTCACCATGGTTTCCGTGATGTCCTGATGGTATCCGTTCAGGCTGTACCCCGTTTTTTTAAAGGTTTTGTCAGGCACGCCGCCGCAGCGGACATAAATTTTTCCCAGCGTTGGATGATTCCAGGGATAGATCACCTCGGCGCGTCCGCTGTCCAGTATTTCCCGTACTGCTTCCTGTACCATTTCCACATAGTCCGGCTCAATGCGTTCAAACCAGAGCCGGTAGCATTCCTCCGGCCCAATCTCCTCCGGTACGCCCAAAAGAATCCGCATGGTTCGGTCCGCATACATCCTTGGCTGGCAGCCGTCCTCCAGCTCAATCGTCCAGATGCCGGTCCTGGCTCCCTCGAGAATGTCCTCCAGGCTCCGCCTTGCCTCCAGCTTGTATTTCTCCTCCTGCTCCACCAGGGCATTGACATCCCGCTGAGCAAAAATCACCCAGTTCTCTCTCCCAAATTTCTCCGTGACGGAAAAATACATCTCCAGGTGCTTCAGCCCGGAAGAACTGTCTTTCACCTGGTAGCGGACAGAGAATTTCTTATTTGTCCGGAGCTGAGCCAGCACATAATCTTTTTTCGTCATGGCGCGGAGCCGTTCCTGATCCCGTGGAACCACATACCCGGAAATATACCGCTCCATAGCTGCCGGATAGCCTTCCTTAAAATCGGCGGCCCAATCCATACCCATCGGTTCGCTGCTTCGGTAGATTTCGCATTCTCCTGTGTTGAGGTTTACCTGATAGATACCCAGGTAGTCCACACTGAGGGCGTGGAGCACATTATAGCTCCTCTTTTGAAGCTCACGGAACAGGTTGCGCCGTTTTAGAGAAGATACAATAAAGTATGCCGCTGTCTGGAGCATATTCGATGCGTATTCCAGGAACTTCACAGGGGGATTGTCTACGCCGTAAAAGCCGATGATTTGTTTGCCGTCATAGAGAGGAACCACCACGAGAGAATGGATGCCCTGACGCTTCAGGTTCTCGTACTGAAGGGGGTCGGTCTCCCGGATATCTTCCAGGCTCTTGATGACGATATGCCTGCCGATTCTGAAATTCCGATACCAACTGGCGCAAACCTCAGGAGGGACATTTTGAAGATTCTCCTTTTGCGGTTCCACCCCGTCGGCCGCCCACTCGTAAGTGTTGTCGTCACCGCCGGATTCGTTCTGCTCGAATATGTAGGTTCGTTCCCCGTTCAGCGCCTTTCCAAGGTGCTTCAGCAACACCTCTAACGACTGATCCGGAGTTTCTTCCAGCAGAGCGACACGAAGGCACTCGTTGATGACGGCCTCCAGATTTTGAACGCTTTGTATGCCGCTGTGCTGTTCATGAGCCCCGACGGCCATAGCGCCTTCGTAAGCCCGCTCAAAAAGTCCTCCGAAATGATCCATATGCCTATCCTCCACACTGGCCGTTTTCCGGCCATAGTCACCACAGCAGATTCCAGTACGCAGAGGTTCTTTTCTGGAAAGCGCTGTTTTGGAATACTGGTATCGTTCCACTTTATTTCCGCAACTTTACAGCAAAAATTTAGAAAATGCTGTGTCATAATATCATATTCCATCCATCACGTCAATATAAAAGACAGGCCTTGATGGTTTATGATGATCAGAAATGGTATGATTCACATGCCGGCCGATGCGCGGCGCTTCTTGTTTTTAATTTTCCCGTCCGGAACATCAAAAAACCTTGTAACTACCGGGCATATCCAGTATTTACAAGGCTTTCCATAAAGAGCACGAGACGGGATTCGAACCCGAAGCGGAAGCTTTATTCTATATAGGGTTTAAGGTATCGTGTGATATTTCGTGTGATACTTTGAAATATGTGATATCTAACAGGAACTTTTGTGATCTACATATTGCTTAAAGATTTAAAATATCTATGTATCATCCGTGATCTGACACAACAACTTGTACGAGGTTGGCAAACGGTAGGCATCGCCTACCAATGCCGGCAGAATACATTTATATGGAGGTTACGAATGAAAAGAGCATTAACGGAAACGGAAAAGAAAGCTATAGAAATTGCTAAAGATATTTATCAGTATCACCTGGGGCTGGTCTGGCAGGATATCGAAAATCCCTTTTACGAAGACCTGCCATTTCCTGAAAAAGAACTGGCGCGGGCTCTCATACACCTGTATAGCTTTACCTTTGCCAGGATGCTGGAAGTTCCGTATGAGCCACAGGGCTGAAATTTGTGGTTGAAAACTACCCGGCAACATGTTATGATATTTAAAGAAAGGGAAAGCCAGAGACGTACGGCCTACCCTCAAATGTTAAACAAACTGCCTTTTACAAGGCCAGCCGTCACTATTTGCGGTAGTGGCGGCTATTTTCTACCCCTGAAGATCTGATAGCACAGACCAACAAGGGCGACGATAAAGATACAAAACCGGAATAAATCCCCGTATGTAACATTCATCAGCAATCCCTCCTTTCTTCGCATACCCGGCAGGCATGTTAGTGGGTGGAGGGTAAGCCGCCTTGTATCACAGAATCTTTGCGTGGGGAACAGCATCACTGCTGCCCCTTGTCGTGGGAGATTTGCAAGAGAAAAGAGCGGAGGCAAGTTCCGCTCTCTCTTTCCTAATCCTCTAAATATTGCTGAATGTGTTCCAGTACCCTGTCAATCTTGCTGTTTTTCTTTTCTACGTCTTCGCTGTCCCTTGCTTCTTTCAAATCGTCTTTTACAAAGTTCATAAGCAACTTCATTTCCTTTTCGCTAATTGCCATTTCGTCCATTACCTCCAACATTCTGTATTCTCCTTTCCGTTAATCAGATTTACTTGCCTCATCTGATAATACTATTATAAACTATTTTTGGTTTACTGTCAATGCTTAAAATAAACTTTTTATGGTTTATTTTCTACATATTTTATTATGTTTCCCGGTTGCATATCCAATAATTCACATAGCTGCTCCAATGTTTTTATCCCTATCATTTCCCCTTTCCGCAATTTCTGCATAGCTGACTGACTAAGTATATTTTCCCTTAATATTCTAGTGCTGTTATAGCCTGATTCCTTTAATGTCTCTATTACGTCTATCTTATATGTCAACATTCCTAAACCTCCTTTTCTCTATTCTAATGTGACACTGAAAAAAAGTCAAGAAAAATAATCCAAAAAAAGTTTAAAAAGTAGTTGATATTAAACCAATATTAGTTTATAATGGACTTATCAACGGAACGGAGGATATGGAAAATGAAAAGATATTACATGTGCAGATGATGAATTGTACGAACATCAGGGAAACATAAGAGGGGCAAGGAGAATCGCTCAAAGACTTGCGAACGACAGAAAAGAAACTGTTTTATAAATGATGTGGAAACAGAAGATATTGTTGATTGTGCGTTTCCAGATTAACCGCACCACCCACCCGGCGGGGATGCGCCGGGAGAAAGAAGGGAAGATATGATGTATGACGTTTTGGTATCAATTATAAATTCACCTTCAAAAA
>QXXC01000039.1 GCA_009911305.1 Clostridiaceae bacterium
CTTCTCAGGCGTGCAGAGGGCGCGGATAGCGAGTGTTGTTTACTCGAGAATTAATGCAATGATGTACTAGTATAGCAGACAATAAATAGCTCATAGTTTTGCATTTACGCCATTTATTGATAATCCGTTGATAAAGCAATACAAATATTATGAGTTGCTTTATGAACGATGTACTAGTCCCCTTCGCCGTGGGCATTTCAGCCCGTGTGACTGGCTTGTTCCAATCTCAGACTACTATGGGACTGCTGACTGCCTGTATCTTCATCACTCTGTACAGCTCCAATACAGGCTCTCAAACGTTCCTAAATCTCTATCCTTTTGCAGATTTAACCGCTTGAAGACCTTAGGCTGCTACCTTACACCGTAGGGATAAATACACTTTGAATCATAGTTGCCGTGTATTCTGCACGGTATTCCACCCATGCAGGAATGTACCGAAAAACCAGCGGCACATTCTTCCCTAATCTTTCACCCTTTCGGATGCCGTTCACTCTTACGATGCTGCATAGCTTATTCTGCGTGTAACCATAGTCTTCGGAAGACCGCACTATATATTCCGTATCCATAAGGACTTAGGATATCAAGTTACGACTTCTTCACGCTTTATACGTAGGCGGATACAGCCGCCCCGCATAGTGAAGTATTATCCCGCACACCGCCTACGGCTTTGATATGCCATCATCAGCGTTGATTCCGTGTGGCAAGGGTACTTCCCCCTTGATTTCGAGATTTAAGTTCTGACAGCTCATTCTTATTTCTAAGTGATTTCTGCCGGTCGTTTTTGGTCAGTTTATCAGACTGTCCTTGTGCGACAACGTTTCGCACGATTCTTGTAAAAATGGCTCTCATCTATAAAGAGCCTGTCTATGCCCAATTCCTCAAAGTTTATCACGCTGTCTTTCCGCTTGGTGTCATTGAGTTTGTCGAGCTTTGCCCTGATAGCTTTCCTTGTTTTCATGAGCTGCTTGACCGTGAACTGCTCCCCGTGGGATGCCTGCACGTCGTCAATGCCACGCTCAATGTCGTCAAGCTGACGCATGAGCTGTTCCCTCTGGCGTTCCTCGCTGATGGGGATTCTCTCGAACTGACTATGCCCGATAATCACCGCATCGTAAGCACCTGTCGCAATCCTGCCGCAGAACTTCTTTCGGTTTCCCGTTTCAAAATCCCGCTTGGTCGTCACAAGAATGTTGGCAGATGGGTAGAGCCTTAAATACTCCGATGCTCATTGACCGACAAGGTGGTTCGGCACGACAAACATAGACTTCTGGCATAGCCCTAACCGCTTGCTTTCCTGTGCGGCGGCGACCATTTCAAAGGTCTTGCCCGCCCCTACTTTGTGTGCAAGGAGCGTGTTGCCGCCGTAAAGGATATGGGCGATGGCGTTCACTTGATGCGGTCTTAATTTAATCTCTGGGCTGATGCCGCCGAACGTGATGTGGCTTCCGTCATATTCACGGGGTCTGATGCTGTTAAACGTGTCATTGTAGTAGCGTACAAGCCTGTTCCTCCGCTCTGGGTCTTTCCAAATCCAGTCCCCAAACGCCTGCTTTATTACCTCCTGCTTTGCCTGTGCCGCCGTGGTTTCCTTATGATTCAGCACCGCTTTTTTATTGTGGTGTTCATCATAAACATAATCAAAGATGCGGGTGTCACGGAGATTCAAGGTGTCCTCCATGATGCGGTAGGCACTCGCCCGTTTCGTTCCATAAGTGCTGTCCGCCTTGACATTCCCCACGTCGGAATTCTTATTCTCAATGAACCAGTCGCCGCTATGCGGCGTATAGCGTACTTGCAGCCTGCCCATTGCATGGCTTGACGGCGTTAAAAGCTCCACCATGAACTGCTGTATATCCTCCTGCGGTATCCACGTCGTCCCCAGTCGGACGGAGATTTCACTTGCAGGCAAATCCTTTGGGATGACTTTTTCCAGAGCTGATACGTTGGCTGCAAGCTCTGGGTCTGCCTTTGCCGTTATCTCTGCGATTTTCAGCTTCTCCCGCACGTTGCCCGATAAATACTCGTCTGCGGTCACATACCTTGCAGGCTCGGAAGATGGAACTTTAAAAATAACTCCCTGCAAATCTCTTATGATTTCCTCCTGCGTCCTGCCTGTGAGCCGTGCCATATATTCTAAATCGACACGGGCTTTCTCCCCAATGGAAAGAGCAAGGGCTTCGCTGGCGGTTTCCACAAAGGTCACTTCACGGTGGGGCTTTATCGTCCGTTTTGTAAACATATCCGCCTTGCGTTTGAATTTCCCCTCATCGTCAAGCACTTCCAAAGAGCATAACAGGAAATAGCTTTCGTCTGCCGCAAAAGCAAGGTAGTTCCCCCTGCTGTTAATCAGACCGTATTTTTTTGTAAACACATCATAGAAACGGTTCAAGTTTTTCTGCTCGGTCTGTATCATTTCCTCTGGGTAATCGTCGGTCTGGTACTGGATGAGCTTTCTCACACAATCACGGATTTCCAACAATCCCTTAATGCGGTTTTCTGCGGTCATGGACGCCTTTGCAGGGGTCATGGTGTTATTCTCTCGGAAGTAAACCCTGCCGTCCACAAGGGCAAAAGAGAAGTTCCGCACGTTCGGGTCGGCAGGGATGGATTTGTCCTGCTCATCAGAAATACGGTCAATCTCATCCTCCTGCTCTGGGATTTCGCCGTTTATCCGCTGCATGGCTTCATGGAGAAGCCCCGCAAGCGGCACATCGGGATAGGCTTTGCAAACGCTGTCCATGCCGAACCTCGTGCTTTCCATCTTCATCTCACCAAGCACCATCTCTGGATTCTGGACAAAATAGCTGTTCATTGTGATGCCGTTATCATCTGTATCAAGGTGTACCCACTCTGGCTCAATGTCAATTACGCTGTCACGCTTTTGCAGGATAAGGATGTCGCTCGTGACCTCCGTGCCTGCGTTTGCCCGAAACGTGTTGTCGGGAAGCCTTACCGCCCCTAAAAGCTCGGCTCTCTGTGCGATATATTTCCGCACTTCTGGGCTTGCCTTGTCCATCGTTCCCTTAGAGGTGATAAACATTACAACGCCGCCTGCCCGCACCTTATCCAGAGCCTTTGCGATAAAATAGTCATGGATTAAAAATTTCTGGGCATTATAGCGGCTGTCGTTGACTTTGAACTCCCCGAACGGAATGTTGCCAAGCACCACATCAAAATGGTTGTCTGGGAGCTTCGTGTCCTCAAACCCCTCAATGGCGATGCTGGCTTTCTGGTAGAGCTGCTTCGCAATCCTGCCCGATAACGGGTCAATCTCGATGCCGTGCAGCTTCGATTTCTCCATGCTGTCGGGCAGCAATCCTAAAAAATTGCCCGTGCCGCAGGACGGCTCGGTTGCCGTCCTATAAATGATACAATGTAATTTTTACAACTCTGTACTATAGTAACGATGAACACGCACCGGGTGCATTTGCATACGGTTTTAACAGTTGGGGATTCATCGTTATGAGTTTCAAGCGTTACTCTTTATCCTGTTTTTCCTCTGTTTTGCGGCTTTCTATCCAACGATACTTCTCATCTTTATATAAACTGGAAAACTCATCACATTTATCGTATCTATGCCCCAAAAGATTAGGACGCATCGAATCCCGTACTGATAAAATCAGATTCTCATCTGCATTATTATCTACTAATGCCATCATAGCGAGCATATACCCCACATGAAGCCCTGTTATATACCCCTCTTGATGAAAATTGTGAATCAAAAGTTCATCAGGCAAGCCATCATATCCTTTTGGCGCAAGACCCTCCCTAAAAAGATGTTCCGACCAAAGAGCGGCTACTTCTTGTTTCGCTTCCGGACTGTTGAGCAGGTTTTCAATTGTTTCAGGAATATCTTTTAGCTTGCTTTTGAGATAATCAGAAACAGTTTTTATAAGCTCTGTCAAAATAACCGCCGACTCTGTGTTGATAGTTGACTTTACTGCATCAGCCACCCCATCGCCGATATGTATTTCATTTTTGTTTTCAGCCATTTTATTCTCTCCCGCTTATTTTATTGTAAAACGCTACAGCACCATCAATCTCTTCTTCGGTCGGATGCCCTTTGGCAATCCCCCCGACAAGTTTGAACGGGCCATAGGTGTCATAACCTCTGCAGCCATAACTTCCCATTACCTTTACGCCATTTGACTCAAGCGTCTTTGTAATGCTCTTTACATACCCACCGCTTGGATTCCCGCAAGTATAGAGAAGGAACGCCTGTTTTCCTGACGGAATTTTTGCAGCAAACTCTTCCATACGCTTGTAGAACTTTCCAAAAGCAATCCCAGCGGCAAGCCCCACCATATCATATCCTGACAGTTCTACAGACTCAGCATTTTCAATGCTGACAGCTTCCGCATTATGCTTTTGTGTAATCGCATCTACAATCTTTTTTGTATTTCCATGGTGGGTGGATTCATAAATGATGATAGATTTCATAAAAACTCGCCTCCTGCCTTATAGACTAAATTTTTCCTGATACTTTTGTGGATCAGCCATATACTCTTTATATTTTTCACGCAGGCAATTGCCACAAGGACGAAACCCGGCAGCAAGGGCTGTCTTTTCATCGGCAAAAAATACTCGGAACTTTTCATAACTTCCAGGAAATCTCCGAATGGCAGAAAGTGCAGACGGGCAATCCATCCGCCCATAAATTTTCATCCTGCTGTTTCCACCAAATGTGCCTGGAATCTCAGAAAAATACTCTTTGCCATCCGCACCCATCAATTTATACAATTTCTTTTTTGCCACTGCCATAATCCTCCTCTTCTATATACAAAATTCAAGCACATTGATATTTGGTACGCTGTAAATCATTTATTTTTTTGCTGATCCAGCTCTTTTATCGTTTTTCCATCAGGATTTATCCACATAATATTCCCATTTGCACTCCCGCCAATGATGCAAGCGGCCGCAGTTGATGTGCTGTTAAAATAGACATCGTCCACAAATACGCCATCTTTGACCTTGCCTTCTGCTATAAGACGCATCCGCATAGTTTTGATATGCTTATGGCAGGACTTTGTTTCAGCCGGACAAAATCCGGAGCCTTTGCAGACAGTAAATCCATTACCTGATATCCTGCCTGTAGCGGCAACTTTTTCCCGGCAAGATGAAAGACCTCACCATCGGATATCTGCGCCGATATTGAAACCGCTTCACTATTTTTTTCATCCGATAAGTCAGGGGACGCCTGCTGCGACGCATCTATGTCTTTCAGTGGGATACCATTTTTGTCCTTCCATTCTGCAAGGCCATTCGAATTTTTACCGCAAACAAAAGTGGCTGCATAAGAAGGGCTACCAAACAGCACATCTTCCTGTAAAATTCCATCTATATCAATAGCTGCAGCGTGCTGCTCTCTTAGTTTTTTAATCCGTTGTGGGGCATAATCCGCAACCTTTGGATAAATAAAGCTGCCTTTCAGCACCCAAAATCCGTCAGAGTCCAGCTTCCCTGTCGCATTTCCACCCTTGCCATGGCTTCGGGAAAAATACAACATCCCATCCCCTTCATCACTTTTTTCGGATTCAGAAGGCTTCAGCGGCTCAAATGCCATATATCCAAGTGCCGGTGCCACAAGCATCGCATTAATAATAAACTCCTCCAGCAAGTCCCGTATCTGCTTTGGCATTGGCGATTGCGGAGGGGTATTCCCATTTTTGACAAGATATCTGTCCGCATCTTTTGCTATGGTATAAAAACGGTTTTCCAGATACTTAATACGCCCTTTTTCTAATGTACCGTCAGGCGTAATAAAAATAATGGCTTCTGTCCAATAGCTGCCATCCTTTTCAAAAGTGTGTGGCTGGGTAAGGCGCTTTAGGACATCGTCACCTTCACCGATATAGATGAACTGCCGCCAGGTGGAATCATCCCTCCCAAAGAGAAAATAAACTCCCGGCGTGTTAAGATCTGTCAGGTCGGCAAAACATTCTTTCAGCATTCCTCTCGGAATCTTATAGGCAATGCCATTCCAGTTTGAAAGCGTAGCCTGCCATCGGCCTGCGGCGGTACCGTCCATAAGATATAAATTAATGCTTTTTCCAAGTGATGGCATTGCCATTTCCTCCTCTGTCAAATTGTAAGATTTTTCTGCTTCATGCTTTTTATTTCAATTTTTTCATCATTGTCCAAAACAAAAGCCTGCTCATAGGTGACTCCAACGGCTCTTGCGATTTCTATCATCTCATCCAGCGTGACCGTATCCCTTTTCAGCTTTTTCCCAAAATTTTGAGGTGACTGGCCAATGCGCCGGGCTAGTTCTGACGCGCTTATCCCCTTTTTGTTACATAGTTCCCATATCATATCAGACGTTTTCATTTCTCCGCTCCATTCTGAAAGCATATATCACTATAAATAATATAAACCGTTTGGTTTCAAAACACAATACCTTAACGCTCAAGATTTCATACATCAAAAACACCCCGCCGAAGCGAGATGTTTTTGATGTAACTCTATGCTGTTATCTCCGTACCGTCCCGGAAAGTCACTGCCATCTCCTTATTCCTGCCAACCGTCACGAAATCCACCATGCTGCTCCAAAGCCTTTCGTCAAATCCAGCAATGATGCCATCCTGCACCTTCAAAACTTTGATGAAGCCTGCCAGCCTCTCATTTTGCGCTTCCTTTTCCGTAATGGCTCTGGCAACCTCATCGTACCGTGCTTTAGACGTATCATACCGCTCCACCAGCCCATTATAGCGTTCCTGGTATTCCCCCTGGTCTTGCGCTATACGGGCGTTCTCATCTATGGCACTCTGCACCCTCCCCGCCAACACCGCCATGTCGTTTTCCAATCTGCGCTTCTCTTCCTCCAGCGCATCCGTCCGGCAAAGTGTTTCCCGGATAGTTTCCGCATTCGCTACAATCTCCGCCCTTTCAGAAACCAACTTGTCATAGGCGGATAGGAATGCCGCTTTAACCTCTTCTTCCGTCACATGGGGAGTCCCGCATTTTTTATCCTTATATTTGCTGTTGCATTGGTAAATGACCCTGCGGTACTTATCCGTGGAATGCCAGACCTTGGAGCCAAACCATCCGCCGCAGTCAGCGCATTTAATTTTATTGGAGAAGATGCTGACCCCGCTGTACCGGGAGCCGCCCCGTTTCCGTTTCTCCAGCTCCACCTGCACCATATCGAAAACTGTAGGGTTGATGATGGCTTCGTGGTTTCCCTCCACATAATACTGTGGGACTTCACCCTCGTTCTTTTTCGTCTTCTTATTCAGGAAATCCACCGTAAATTCCTTCTGGAGGAGGGCATCCCCCTTGTATTTTTCGTTGGAAAGCATCCGGCGCACCGTCTGCTGGTTCCACACATCTTTCCCGCCCGGTGTCTTGATGCCGCGCCTGGTAAGCTCCGCCGCAATGGAATGGGGAGAAAGCCCTTCAAGGAATAAGCTGAATATCAGCCGCACTGTTTCAGCTTCCTTGGGATTCACCACAATCCTGCCATCCGGCCCTTTATCCAGGCCAAGGACCCGGCTGTAGGCAAAACTGACCTTTCCATCGGCAAAACGCTTCCTCTGCCCCCAGGTGACATTCTCCGAAATGGAGCGGCTCTCCTCCTGCGCCAGCGAGGACATGATGGTGATCAGCAGTTCCCCCTTGGAATCCAGCGTCCAGATGTTCTCTTTCTCGAAATATATCTCAATGCCCCTGTCCTTCAGCTCCCGGACTGTCGTAAGGCTGTCTACTGTGTTCCTCGCAAAACGGCTGACCGACTTCGTGATGATGAGGTCTATTTTTCCGGCTTTCGCGTCAGCGATCATGGCTTTAAAGCCTTCCCGTTTTTTAGTGGAAGTTGCGCTGATGCCTTCATCCGTATATATCCCGGCAAATTCCCAGTCGTCACGCCCCTGGATGTAACTGGTATAATAGTCTACCTGCGCCTCGTAGCTTGTGACCTGGTCTTCATGATCGGTGCTGACACGGGCGTATCCCGCTACACGACGCTTTTTTGTCCCGGCCAGCGGCTCAGCCGTATATTTTTTAACCGTCGCGGGTATTGTTGTCACTTTTTTCGCCATCCGTCCCCACGCTCCTTCCTGAGACGCTTCATGCTTTCGCTCATCTTATGCCGCCGTTCCCCGGTAAAGCTGTCCCTGATTGCTTTTGTCTGCTTTTCCCGGCGTTCTTCCGTCCATGGCTGCGCCCTGCGCTTAGTGCTGTAGGAAGCCTCATGGATCCCTCCATCTTTGAAATGGAATGCGATCCTGCCGCCTTTGGAAATCACAACATGGTCAATCCTCTCAGAAAAAGCCGATGCATCGAATGCATCAAGCCCCATGGCTTCGGCGGAAAGCCTCTGGAGGTCGTCCCCATGGATGCTGTTGTTGCCACAGGTGTTCGTGGTGGCGCAGGAAAACATATGGTACTTTTCACCATTCTTCCGCTTCCTCGTCTGCTGGCGGTAATTGTTCCCGCACTCGGCGCATTTAATCCTGCCTGTGAAGCAGGTCGCGCCCCTGGGGTTCGTCCCATACTTCCGCCTTTTCTCAGATGTGGCGGCACGGTATTCCGCCGTCCAGCAGTCCTGGTGTCCTGTGTTCGGGCAGTCCCTGGTTATGCGGTTCCCGTCTTTAAAGAAGAATTCGAGCGTGTATTTCTCCGGCACCTCTATATGGTCAACCCTGTCAAGGAACACATCCTCGTCAAACTCCTCCATTCCCAGAACATCCGCACAGGCTTTCATAAGGTTCTGGTGGTTGATCGTCCCGCCTACCGGACAGCCAACGCCGACCTTCTTTTTCTTTTTGCTGCCGCAGTTCCAAAACTCCATCAAGCCTCTGTCCGTGCGCCTGTTGTGCATATAGCTGACACCGCAATGAGGGCATTTGATCTTCCCGGTAAAGCAGCAGGTATTGAGGCTCTTGTTCGCCAGCGCGCCAAGTTCCCTGCGGCGTTCCATCTCCGCCTGCACATAATCAAAAGTGGCCTTATCAATGATGGCGGGATGCGTGTCCTCCACATAATATTGCGGAAGCTCGCCCCGGTTCTTCTTCCTGTGCTTGGTGATGGGGTCTGCGATAAATTCTTTCTGCAGGAGCAGGCTGCCCGTATAAGTGATGTTCGTTAGGACAACCTTGAGATTGGAATCCACCCAGCGGCAGCCGTCCCTCGTGGTGATGCCCTCAGCGGCAAACTCCCGCTCCGTTTCCAGCCTTGATTTCCCGTCAAGGAAGTTCTGGAAGATCCTGCGGACGACCGCCGCTTCCTCCGGAACAATGACCAGCCCGTCCCTCTCCCATCGGTAACCGTACACCCGGAAACGCCCGTTGGGGATTCCCTCCGCCATCCGCTTGCGGGTGCCCCACTTCACATTATCGCTGATGGAGCGGCTCTCCTCCTGGGCAAAGGACGCGAGGATGGTCATCATCAGTTCGCCGTCGCCGCTCATGGAGCTTATCCCTTCCTTTTCAAACCTCACTTCCACGCCAATACCTTTCAGATGCCGCACAGTCTCCAGAAGGTCAACCGTATTCCTCGCAAAACGCTGTATCGACTTGGTGAGGATGATGTCGATTTTCCCGGCATCCGCATCCTCTACCATTTTCCTGAATTCATCCCTCCTGGCCGTGCCAGTGCCGGAGATCCCATAATCCGCATATACCCCTGCGTATTCCCAATCAGGGTTACGTTGGATCAGCGCACTGTAATAGCTGACCTGTGCAGATAGGGAATGGCTCATCCTCTCGCTTTCCACGGATACACGGGCGTAAGCGGCCACTTTTTTCCTGGGCGCAATAGCTGGTACCGTCTGCCCAATCTTCCTGATCTTCGCCATGAAATCACTCCTTTCCGCTACCATACATCACTCTTTACGCCCTGGAAGTCAACGGCGTGGCGGAAAATAATGTGCCGAAAACGGGGCGGTATTTCTCCAGGAAGATTGTATCAATCTGACAATACTCTTCCTCCGAGATCAGCCCCTGCAAAAGCATCCTCCTTGCCATATTCATGGTGGCCTGGTACAGCTTTTCAGCCCTGAACTGCTCTTCAGTCATCTGCGCCACCCCCAAACCTGTGGGCAATATAGCACTCATGGCTGCAGTATTTCCTTTTTGCGTTGCCGTAGGCTGTGAATTTCTTTTTGCACTGTGGGCAGATAAACTCGTAATTGGCTTTACGCTTCACATGGTCAAGATGGCTGTTCCACCATTTGTTCCGGCATCTGTCCGAGCAGAACTTTTTCTCCTTCCTCCCAGGAGTCTGCGCCACCTCTTTCCCACAGCAAAGGCAGAAATGATTCCCATCCCTGACCGCGGCTGGCATGACCTGGGAAGCCGCCGCTCTCCCGGCAAGTTTCTTTCTCCTGCAAAATGATTTCACGGTATTTTCCGATATGCCGAGAGTCTGGGCAATCCGCACATACCCATAGCCTTCGCCCCTTAAATTTGCAATCTGTGTTTTCTGTTCTTCGGTCATAGCACACCTCCGTAAACAATTGGAAGGGAACCGTGTCCATCGTTATCCGGTATCCCCTTCAACTTCCTATGGACATGATTTTTGTTTTTGGACGGATTTTTCTTTACACGAAAAAAGCCCACTAAATGCCGTGGGCTTGTCACTATTCGCGCCGGACTTTACGCCATGGCGCGCCTCCCGTTTAGCTGCCACACATCGTGGTTCTTGATCTGGCGGACGGCAGAGGATACCGTGTGGGCATGGCCGTGCTTATGGTAGTAGGCCGTCCCCTTCGTGTGCTTGTGGTAGATGCGGACCGGATACCGGTCATAGGAAAGTTTCTGGACGATCCAGCAGTGCTTCGTACATCTGGACTGAACCTCAAAGAAGTCATCCGTCTGGCGGATGAGCCGGAAGTAAGGGGAAGTGAGAAGTGTGCGTTCCTTTGCAGTGAACATCAGCATCCCTCCTTCCGCCGCCCCCTGCGTGGCAGGCGGGCTGTTTCCATAAACTGTTTTTTCATAGGCGTGTGCCTCCTTTTATTTTCTGCCGCCGTTCCCGGCAGCGCCCCTTGGGGTAGTGCAATGTTAAATCAGGCTCCGCAGATTATCCACTCGTTTCTGCGCCATAAGATGCACAAACTTTCCATCCGTTTCCTGTGTAGTTTACATCCACTAAAAAACGGGCCCACGGCACATGGGAAATGCCGCGGGCCCTGCTGTCTGTATTTATATCCGGCTGGCGTGATCGAGCGAAATCCATCCGTTTCTCTTTTCCTGGTAGGATTTTAAAAGCCCCCATCTGGATGCGCCTTCGCCGTCTGCCTCCTCCACAATGGTAAAATTGCCAATGCCTGTATATTTCCCTGTCTTAGGCTTATCCGTCCCTGGCGCTTCCCGGATGTTCAGGTCGGGGATGGATACCCGCACAAGGTACGGCTTGAACGCCGCCCTGGTGTACACCGCCTTCCCCGATTCATCGAACACGGAATGCCCCGGATTTTCATCCGCACATTTCTTTGCGTTATCCAGCGACTTGAACGCCCCTTTCTGCGAGGAGGCGTCCGCCCATGACTTCCGGACGCGGTACCAGACTTCTGCAGGCTTGGATTCCCCGCCTGTCATGCCAAGGATGCCTTTCAGGATGGAGAGGATTTTCTCCCCATAGCCGGCTCCCGCCGCCCATCCTTTTCCGGCCGGATTTTCTTTCTGCCCAAGCCACTCCGCGTATTCCGCACAGCCCCTCGTGACATACTTGAACCGAGGGTCGATGCAGGCATTCTTCAGCGCATCCGTGGAGGCGTAGGCTTTTAAATGCTGCACCTGCGCCCGGATGCTGAGCTGCGGCGTGCCAAAGGAATTCCCCTTCATCCCGTTTGAAGTCACGCCCATGCCGCAGAAATTGTTCTGTGAGAGCGTGACCGCAGAGCCGAAAAAGGTAAAGTTCCCCGTCTCAAGGCAGGACTGCGCAAAGGCGATGTCGCCTCTCACGCCCTCTGCCTTACCCTCCGAAAGATACAGCGGAACCATATCAAGGACGGACTGCGCCACGCCTGGATTCTTCGCTTTGAGGTATGCCTTCATCTGTTCCGCAGTCGCTGTGGCATCCCCCATGATCTTCGTGTACCCGTCCGTGCCGGAGGATGCGCTGCCCATTGCCGCCTTGACTGCTTTGCGGAAGGAATCCATGGTGTACCCCGTCCCAAGCTGCGCCCACAAATGTTCCGGGTCGCCGTGGTTGCTGGCAATGCCCCGGCTGTGGCCTTCCCTGTGGCTGATGACCACACCGTCCGCCAGCGGGTCCAAGCCGTATTTATTGCAGAGCATGGCGAACAGCCCCACCGCCGCCTTATAGGTTCTCTCCGCCACCGCCTTTGCCGTGACGGTATCGGAACAGGTAAAGTTAGAGCCTGCCGTGTACTTGATACACGCAGGCTCGCACATCTCTACTCCGATATGGGTATTGTTCCCGCTCCCTTTATTCCCGCTTCCGCAGTGCCATCCCCTGTGGTTCCACGGAAGCGTCTGGTACACCGTCCCATCGTTCCCGTCAGCTTATGTCAAGTATGGGACAAAAAGTTTTTCAAATATTTTCTCGTAAAGCCTAAGCAAAAATCTCAGATAGAACAGAAAGCGCTCTTTCGTCATATCCAATCACAGATTTTGCAAATAATGTTCTATCCTCACTTAAATTCTGCAAAATTCCACTTGTCAACATATCTGCAATAGTCTGCTGCATTCTTTTAATAGGTATGGCAACTATGGCATATTCCTCCTGAAAACACATAATATACGGGTCATTTTCTAACTCTGCTAATGCGTTTGATAATGTACCTTCATCAATGCAGTGTAAGAAATAATCCCAAATCTCTAAACAATCTGGCTCGGAAAACGAAACACTCCTATAATTTACAATCTCTCTTGCATTCATCAACCACTCATAGGCATCGTCATCCTCAATTTTATTTGATAATAAACGATCTGATAAATTAAACATATCTCTATAATGATTGATTGTACCTTCATGCGTTGTATTATATTTTCTATTTGATGTACCATATGGTTTCTCCCCTACCCGCGCAACTAAACGAAACATACTTCTACATCTCAAAATAGCTATTTCTTTTGAAGCAAGTGTTGCACGAATAAGATAATAAACAGCATAATATAACTTAATTGTTGCCCAAGAAAACCTTTTCTGAAAAACAGCGTCAATCCCTTCTGAAAAGCTCAAAATTCCATTATAAAAAAAATCAACAGCATCCTTGTTCAAAAGTTCTTTCAACTGTGCAGCTTCATTTGTAGTTAAAATATGGTTTTTAAACTCTTCGCGCATATTAATTAAATCTTCTGGAGCAGCACCAATTAGATTTTCATAAAAAAGTTGCGCGCGATTTCTACTAAAACTTATACTCATTTTGTGCCGGAACATCCTTTAACAAGGCACTTTTTAAATACTGATAAACAATATTCCGCTGCTCTTTGCCTTGCTTATTTTTTAATTCCTCTTTATATATAAGATCAGTCTTGTCTAATGGAATCAATGACCGAATCGTTGTCTGCTCAAATGATTTTCTTTCTGCACATTTAGGTATAAGGTCTTTGCACAAAAAATCAATACCTGCATAACATCCCGAATTAGCCATAAATGGATTGCCTGATTTTAACCACATTCCTTCTTTTTCATAAAATGACCGTAACACATTAAAAAAATTACAAATCACTTTATATTGAGACTCAAAATCTCTAAGATTATACTCATTAAATACACCTTGTTCTGTCGTAAACTGCTTTATCGCATTTACCATTGCTGATAAATCCACTTTTCCAACTCCTTGTGCAGAACCTGGTAACTTTATACATTGATAATATGGAGAATCCAAATCTTCATGCAAACGATTGGCTATATCCGTTGCCCTAACAATATAAAAGTTCTTTTCTTTAACCTCGCCAAATAAATCATACACTAAACTACTTGGCACAGGCTTCTGTTCTGTATTAATGTTTAAAAAAATTCTTGCTGCCTCTGGTGTTGTTAAATTTTCGGCTAAAAGTACGATAATCTCCTGCTCACCTATTTCCGGCTTTTCTTCATATGCCTGCTTTAATCCTTCAAGCCTATGCTGCCCATCAATAACTTGAGCGCCAGCCGACACTTGCGGAACGCGAAGCACATCTCCATCTACTTCTATCGGATAATTTTTCTCAACCCAATTCAAAATAAACGTGTTAAAAAACATATTACCATCCAAAATAAAACTCTTTATAGAACTAATTCTACGCTTACTCAATACTCTTTGTACTGCACCTGGAATATTGTCACGCCCTCTTACTGCTACATAATATATCGGCAACAAATCCTTTACCTTCATCAAAAAAATTTTAGCATCTATATCCCCTAGTTTTGTTGTAATGTAATTATTAATAACCGTGTAATTCATAATCTATTTACCCTCTCTTTCTACATTTATCATTTCATCACCCTTTGTCAAGTATGAGACAAAAACTTTCTAATTTTTCTCCATTATCTTTCCACTTAAAGAATAATGATACCAAAACATCGCAAATGGGCAAAGTGTATTTTTCTCGCTCAATCATTTTCAACAATTCAACAAACATTACCCCACAATTAAAATGCATTAATGATATTTCTGCAAGCGCAACTATTATATCTTTTCTCTCAACTAATTTAGGACATAAACTTTTACAAATCAGCTCACATGAATTATGTGGAAGTTCATTAGTCCGACATATTCCTAAAAATTTCTCACTTTCAATAAGATATGCCATGCTTTCTTCAATGCAAGTAGCCCCAAATGTGTATGGAGTTTTCTTATCATCATAATAAATGTTTACCAATTCCAAATTCTCACTTGTTATAATAGATTCCATTATTTCATCATTTTCTACTCTAATCTCATTAATGTGGTGAATTTTCTTATGTTCACTATCTCCAAGATAAAATGATCTCAATTCCATCTCTTTATTCATGAACAAAAGTCGCTAACTCTTCTGTTGTCATTTGATTTATTGAGAATTTTTCTTCCAACTCTATATCCAAACTAATTTTGAAAAAGCCTTTCATATATTCGCCATAATCTTTTCGTAATATATTAAGCATACACTCACCCTAATTTCCACAAATAATATCAAAATTCTCAAACATTATCTCCACCCTGTCAACCTTCTTCTCCGTATGATAATGCCCGCAATACCACTTCCCATAATCCAATCTATCCTCAATCCCGTCCAGCCATTCCTCCGTAGACTTGTCCACCTTACTCTGGTCCACCCCGGCCATGAACACCTCCACCGGCTCATATTTCAGCGGAACCGTATGGCTCAACACCACATCCACCTTCCACCCCAGCCCGTCCAGCCTGCTCTCCACATACCTCTTAACCTCCTCCGAAGGCTGCTCATCCGGCCACCACCCATATCCATACATAAGCCGGACCATCTTATCAATACTATAAGCCCCGCCCATGACAATGGCCTGCTTCCCGTCTAAGTCAAACACTTCCCCGTCCTTCGCAAAGAGCAGGCTCGGATACTCTTCTTCCTGGTACACCACACCCCCGCGCCACACCTTCTCCTGATATCCTTCAATGGTCTGCGGCCTCTGCTCATGGTTCCCATGAATCGCAAATACCGTAATCGGCAGGGATTCCAGAAACTCCTTCTTCCTCATATCCCGGATTCCCCCGCTGAAATTAATCCCGGCATCCCCAAGAATAATCATCACATCTTCCTTACAGGTCCCGAACCGCCTGCAGAAAACCTCAATCCGTCCAAACTCCCCATGGGTATCCCCTGTTATGTAAATCATGCCATCATCCCTTCCGGATGCCCGCCGTCCGGCAGGCACCCTAATTATACCATATCCTCACCGCATTTCACCCAAAATCTTTTCATAAACGTCCCCAAATTTCCAGACCACCTCCAGCCTGTCCTCCCCCATCACCTTCGCGCTCTCAATCAAAGAAGCCATCACCCGCTTATCATACCCCTCCAGATGAAGATACTCCCGAATCCGGAAAGCCTCCCGGTACTCCCTCTGCCCGGCTTCCGCCACAATCTCCCGCGCTTCCGCTTCCGACACCGCCGCAGACAGCTCCTGCCTCCTGGCATCCAGCGCCCTCTTTCTCTCCACAAACCGCTCCCTTGACAACTTCCCCGCCTTATAATCCTCATACCCGGAAATCTTCGCCTCGTCCAGCCTGCGCATCTCCGCCCGCAAACTCTCTGCGTCCGCGCCCGGCTCCTTCATGCCCTGCCGCCCTTTCAGCGCCCTCTCTGCCTCCAGAAGAAGCTCCGCCTGCTTCCTCACCAAGCGCACCAGCGTATCCTCCGCAAGCGCCTTCTTCATCCTCACCCGGCTGCAGGGGCTGTCCCGGTGCATCCGCCCCGTAGGACAGTACAGGATACTCTCCTTCTGCGTCCCCGGCCGGAGCGTCAGCCCGCAGTGCGGGCAGACAATGACCGAATAATTCCCCTTATTGGCAGGCTCCCTTTTCTTCCCCTGCACCACGCTCCGCATGTTGGCATTGGCCCGGTCAAATTCCTCCTGGGTCACGATCCCCTCATGGGTATCCCTGACCACGATCCAGTCCGACCTGTCCACGCCCACCTGCCTCCTGGAATCAAAACTCTCATAAGCCTTCTTCCCGGACACCATATGCCCCGCATACCGCTCGTCCCGGATAATCTTTGCCACCATGGATGTATTCCAGCCGCCCTTCTTCCCCTCCGGGAACCAGTCCCGTGTACAGCCCTTCCTCTGCTTATAAACCGCCGGTGTGGGCACGCCCTCTTCATTCAGTATCTTTACAATCTCATTCCGACGCATCCCCTCACCGACCATCCAAAAAATACGCCGCACAATCACCGCCGCCTCTTCGTCAACCACCAGCCTGTGGATATCCTCCGGGTTCTTCCGATACCCGAAAAAACCATAAGGCCCGATATACTCCCCCCGCTTCATCCTGGTCTCCACCGCGCTCTTCACCTTATGGGACAAATCCCTGCTGTAAAGGCTGTACACCAGATTTTTGAACGCCACGTCAATGCCGCCCGTCTGCCCGTCCAGCATGGCGCTGTCGTACCCGTCATTCACGGAGACAACCCTTACCCCCAGGAAGGGGAATACCTGCTCCAGCAGGTTCCCCACCTCCACATAGTTCCTCCCAAGCCGTGACAGGTCCTTTACCACGATGCACCCCACCTTACCGGCCCGGCACTGCCTGACCAACTCCTGGAAACCGGGGCGGTCCAGGTTCCTGCCCGTATATCCGTCATCCAGGAACTCCTTTACAGAAGCCCTTCCAAAGTCCTCATGCCCGGAAATATACTTCCTCAAAAGCGCCCTCTGGTTGGTGACGCTGTCACTCTCTTCCTTCCCGTCCTGTATATCGTCATCTTCCAGGGAAATCCGGATATACAGCGCCACTATATTTTCCATGCCCATCCTATCCCTCCATCCTGCGCAGAATCTCCCCGCGCCCCAGAAGGGACGCTTCCAGCCTCCTGCCCTTGAAAACCCGTACCTCTTCCACAAAACACTCCGCCATCTGCCTGTCCAGCTTTCCGGCCGACAGCCAATTCCTAAGCCGTGCCTCCGCCGTTCCCCGGCCGGCCTTCCCGCACTTCTCCCTCTCCCGGAGCAGCCGTTCCCTCTCCTGTGCCAGCTTCTCCTTCCTCCCAAGAAACTCCTTCCGCATCAGCAGATAATCCCCATTGTCCAGAATCCCGTCCGCAGCGTCCTGGTACAAATCAGCCAGCTTCACGTCCAGCCCTTTCAGCTCCCGCTCCGCCTTCCGCACCTCCGCTTCCAGAGACTCCCTCTCCGCAGGCATGTCCCCGTCCACGGAAATCCCCTCTTTCAGCATCTGCCTTATACACCCCTTTATCTCCCCAAGAACAAACCTCTCCACCTCTGCCTTGTCCACCCTGTCCTTATTCATACAGACGGCAGAACGCAGCGTCTGGTATCCCCGGCAGTAATACACCCTCGTCACCTTCCCGTCCCGCATGGTCTGGGAAAGGTTGAAGATCTTCCCGCAGTGCCCGCAGCGCATATACCCTTTCAGGTAATTCTCTTCCTTATGCTCACTGATTCGGCTCTTCTCCCGTCTCTCGGCCTGCTCCCTCTGCCTCTCTTCCAGAATCCCCTGCACCCGGAAAAACAGCTCCCTGTCCACCACCGGCTCATGGGTATCCTCCGCCACGATCCACTCTGACTTATTCGTATGGTACTTGGGAATATTATTGCACAGCTCCTGCCGCTCCTTCCCCTGCACCATGTCCCCGATATACGCCCGGTTCATAAGGATAGTCCTCACCGCAGACCTGCCCCACCGGGAATCCTTATAACGCTCCGACTTCGTAACCCCGATCCGGTAACGGTACTTCCTTGGACAGTCAATCCCGTCCCCGTCCAGTATCCGCACGATTTTATCTATGCTCGCCCCGTCCGCATACAGCCGGAAAATCCTGCGCACTACCGGGGCCGCCGTTTCATCCACTACAAACCGGTTTTTATTTTCCTTTGATTTCAGATATCCATAAGGGGCCACCATCCCGATAAACTCCCCGTTCCTCTGTTTCGTCCGGAAAGCCGAAATGGTCTTCCTGGAAATATCCCTGGAATACACATCATTCACCAGATTTTTTATGGAAGCCACCATTGCCCCCATGCCGTCGCCGTTTCCCGTGTCAAACCCGTCCGTCACCGCCACCAGCCGGATATCCAGGAAAGAAAACACATTCTCAATCAGATTCCCCGTCTCAATATAATTCCTCCCAAGCCTGGACAGGTCCTTCACCACGATACAGTCAACCTTCCCCCTTTTTGCGTCTTCCATCAGCCGCAGAAACCCTGGGCGCTCATAATTTGTCCCCGTATAACCAAAATCCGAATACGTCCCTGCCAGCACCATATCCCCCCGGCTTTCCACAAACCTTTCCAGGAAATACACCTGCGTCTCCAACGTATCCTCTCCGCTGGCCTCATTGGAAAGCCTCGCATAGATACCGGCCTTAAAAATCCCTCTCATTTCCGGAACCGCCGCCTCCGCAGCCCCCGCAATCCTGCTCTTCCTCGCCATCTATGAGACCTCCCTTCCGACAACTCCCGGAATGCACTCTGCACCCTCCACAAGCTCCACCACTTCCCGATACCGGTCCTCATACCGGAACCGCACCTCAATCCGTTTATCCTCAAACACCCGAATCTCTTCGATCAGTTCCACAACCACGCTCCGCACCAGGGACCGGATACCCTTATTCTTCACAAACCCCTCAATCCACTCATGCCGCTTCCCCTCCCTCCGGGCAAGCCTCTCCGCCTCCTGCCTAAGCTGCCCCGCAGAAGCAAGCGCCGCCTTCCGCCTGCCCTCAAACTCCTGCCGGATAGCGGCATATTCCTCCTTGGTGATCAGCCCGTCTTTCAGGTCCTCATAAGCCGACACTTTCAGCCGCTCATACTTCCCAGCCTCTTCCTCCATCTGCACCATGCGCGCCTCCAGACGCCTCACGTCCGCATCCTGCATGGGCAGCGTCCCGATATATTCCAGGATATCCCTCAACTCCGCCAGCCGGTCAATATGGCAACGCAGGCTTTCCGTCACCGCCTCCGTCAGTTCCTCTTCCCTTATCCGGTGCCCCGTGCAGACGCCCTCCCGCTTATTGGCGGAGCACATATAATACACATACTTCCTCCCCGCCACCGTGGACACCTTCCGGGACATCTGCCGCCCGCAGTCCCCGCAGACCGCAATGCCGGAGAACAGATACACATGCCCCTTTTCCGGCGCAACCCTGGTATCCTTCAAAAGAAGCCCCTGCACCGTGTCAAATTCCTCCCTTGGGATGATCGCCTCAAACGCATCCTCGATACGCACCCAGTCCGCCTCGTCCTTCAAAACGGCCTTCTTCACCTTATAGTTCGGCGTGGTGGACTTCCCCTGGACCAGCGTGCCCGTATAGCACTCATTGGACAGAATCCGGGACACCGCCACGGCGCTCCACCGCATCGCCTTCCCCGTCCGGAACTTCGCCCGGTATCTGCTCCCGCAGCTCTCCTTATACGCCGCCGGGCACAGCACCCCCGTCCGGTTCAGCCGGTCCGCAATCCCCTGCTGGCTCATGCCCGCCCGCTTCCATGCAAAAATATCCCTGACCACCTTCGCCGCATACTCGTCCACCACAAGACGGTTATGGTCCCTTTCGTCCTTCTGATACCCGAACACGGCAAAAGAGCCGATAAACTCCCCTTTTCTCCGCTTAATATCCAGATGGCTCCTGATCTTAATGGAAATGTCCCGGCAGTAAGCGTCATTTATCAGATTTTTGAACGGAATCACAATCTCGTCCGTCTGCGACTTCCCCGCCAGGCTGTCATATCCGTCATTGACCGCAATAAACCGCACCCCCAGCATAGGAAAAATCTTCTCAATATACCTGCCGGACTCAATATAGTTCCTCCCGAACCGGGACAGGTCCTTCACCACCACGCAGTCCACCTTCCCCTGCCGGATATCCTCCAGCATCAGCCGGAAAGCCGGGCGCTCAAAATCCACCCCGCTGAACCCGTCGTCCACACGTTCCGAAACAACCCTGATATCTGTTTTGTCTTTCAGGAAATCTTTAATGAGCTCCCTCTGGTTGGAGATGCTGTTGCTCTCCGCCCTGGAAGCGTCAGAAACATCGCCATCTTCTTTAGAAAGCCTCACATAGATGGCGGCATTATAGATATGTCTTTCTTTCATACGCAAACCTCCTGCATTTTATTAAGGCGGATGCCCCAATAAAATCTCCGGCGGTCTGCACTTCTTAGCCCTGCAACCACTATAACACACATCCTTTCAAATATCCAGCGCTAAAATAAAGAAAACCGGGCCTATTTCAGCCCGGCAAGCATACGCTCAAACCTCTCCCCGAAACTCCCTCCGTCTTCGGAGAACACGGTCTTCACCACCACGTCCCCCACCCGGAAGCAGTACGGGTTCTTCACCTTCTCTATGAACCTCTTTATCCGTTCCTCCGCCGTAAGCCCCCGCTCCACCGGAACCTCCCGGATATCCACAAGCGCCTCCTTCTCCACTGTCCGGATATCCACACCTTTCAGCGCGTCCAGCTCATTTGCCGTCATAACCTCTTACCTAACCTTTCCAAAAATTCATACCAACGGCATGGTATGTACCGCCGGGGAATCCCCGGCCGACGCGCCGCACAAAAGCCCTCAACAAAAACCCGCCTCCGGCAGTCCTACAACTATCAGGACAAAAAAGAAGGCATCCCTGCCCCGTCCGCAAAAACACCCTTACAGCCTCGTAACAAAATCCAGCGAAATCCACCCGTTCCGCTCCCGCTTATACGACTTCAAAAGCCCCCACTTCCCGGCTCCTTTCCCGTCCGCTTCCTCCACGATGGTAAACGTGCCCGCACCCGTAAACAGCCCCGTCCGGGCAAAATCCGTCCCCGGCCCCTTACGGATATTCAGGTCCGGGATATCCACCCGCACCAGATAGGAAGACTTCCCCGGCAGCCTCTCCATGAACATCACATACTCCGCATCTGCCGTGATAAAAAGCCTCGATTTCAGCCTGTA
This sequence comes from Clostridiaceae bacterium, assembly GCA_009911305.1. GTDB lineage: Bacteria > Bacillota > Clostridia > Lachnospirales > Lachnospiraceae > Otoolea. The sequence goes on from QXXC01000039.1 coordinate 21,523, forward strand.
CCACCGCTTATCCAGGCTGATGCCCGTCACCGTGTAAATCCCCTCATACACCACCTGGTCCACGTTGTCCCCCATGCAGGGAGCAGTCCGCACATTCACGCCGTCCCTGCCCTTATAGAACACCTTTACATACCCGGACATGGGCTGTACCGGATTGTCCGGGCCGTCCGCACCGCCTCCGGCGCTCCCGGTCTCCCCGGCAATCTCCTTCAAGATAGAAAGAATCTTCTCCCCATACCCGACCCCCGCAGCCCAGCCTTTCCCCTGGGGGTTCTCCGGTATTCCCAGCCACTCCACATAAGGCGCACAGCCCCTTACAACATACTTGAAGCGCGGGTCTATATTTTCATTCACCAGAGCCTCCGTACAGGCATAGGCTTTCAGGTGCTGCACCTGGCACCGTATCCCAAGCTGTGCCGTATCAAAGGACAACCCCTTCCTGCCCTTCTGCGTCACGCCCATACCGGCAAAATTATTCTGCTCCAGCGTGACCGCCGAACCCGAAAACGTAAAATTCCCCGTCTCCAGACAGGACTGGGCAAAAGCCACGTCACCTCTCACACCCTCTGCCTCCCCCTCGGACAGATACAGCGGCACCATATCCAGGACCGACTGCGCCACAGACGGATTCTTCCGCTTCACATACTCCCGTATCTGCTCCGCCGTCGCCGCAGCCTTCCCCATGATCTCCGTAAGCCCGGAAACATCCGCACCGGAACCGCCATCCCCGCCGCTGCCACTCCCAGCTCCAGAACCGTCCATAGCCGCCCTGATATCCTTCCGGAACTGCCCCATAGACATCCCAAACCGCTTCCAGATATGCTCCACATCCCCGTGATTGCTGGCAATCCCCCTCTTATATCCTTCGGAATGAGAAACCACCACCCCGTCCGCCAGAGGGTCAAGCCCATACATCCGGCACAGATAAGCAAACAACTCCACCGCATATTTATAAGTGGCAGACACATGGCTCTCCGTATTCCTCCCGTCCCCGGTCTCCACCCAGTCCGAACCGCCCGTATATCGGATCGTGGCAGGCTCCGTCATCTCCACCCCGATATGCGTCCCGTTCCCGCCGCCTCCGCAGTGCCATCCCCGGCAATCCCAGGGCAGGAGCTGGTACACGTCCCCTCCCGGCTCCACAATGGCATGGACGCAGGCCCCCGCATCCGCCTTATCCCAGTTACTGATAAAAGCAGACGCCCTCGGCTGCGGACACCCCACCGAATGGATCATCAGCCCCTTCACCGCAATCTTCCTCCCCGCCCGGTAACACCCGGACTTCGTTAAAATCCTCTGAATCAGCTTCATACAAACTCACTCTCCTTCTCCCGTTCCCTGCCCGGAAACATTCTCCAATTCTCCGCACAAAAAAAGGCACCAGCTTTCCACACCGATGCCCTCTCATAAAAATCCCAAACCATATCCCCTGCCACACCTTACTGCACTTAACAGCATTTATCCTCCATACCGTCTCCTACTCCTTCCCCTTTTCCTCCCGCAGCTGCGCCAGAACCCCTTTCAGCTTCTCCGGCACCGGAAGCCCGATCCTGGCCGCATTCTCCAGAATCGAAATCCCCTCATTAGACAGATAAAAGAAAATCACCGCCGTCCGCATCGCGCTCCCGTTCTGAATGATATGCGTATCCAGGATATGCCCCAGAGCCACCAGGCAGAAAACCACAATCTTCTTAAAAATCCCCCGAAAGCCCACGCCGCTGGACAGCTTCTTCTCCACCGCCGCGGCCATCAGCCCCGTCACATAATCCACCGCCACAAACACCACCAGGGCATACAGAAAACCGTCAAACCCTCCCATGGCCCAGCCCAGGTATCCGCCCATAGCCGCAAACCCGCACTCTATCACACTCACAAACTCCTTCATCTAAAATCCCTCGCTTTCTCTGCTTTTCTATATGGAAAAAGCGGCCCGCTCCCAAAAGCCGCCGCCCTGTTCCCAATCCCATTATCAGAACATCATTCCCTAACATTCCATGCCATTCTCACACATCTCAAACCATTCCCCGACACCTCATACCATTCCCCATATCTCAAATCATTTCCTGCACCTCATACCATCCTACCCTCTCCCATCGCTCACGCCCCGGTATCCTCAACCTCCGTCAGCGTATAAGTAATCTTCACAGTCTTATTGGCGTCCTTCACCACCGCCGAAGAAAGATTGTTAATAGTAGCCAGATACGGCGTCAGCAGATACATATGCCGGTATTCATTCCCGTAACTGCCTCCCCACCCCACCAGAAACTGCTTATACTGGAACAGAGGCGTGGCCGCGCTCCCCAGCCTCGCGCTCCCCTGGGTATGGACCACCGTGTCCTCTGCCGTCACCTGAAAATCCCCGCCCACAATCAAATCCCCAACCAGCGTCAGGAACAGCTCACAGGTTCCCGACTCGCACAAAGGCTTCATCTTGGACGTAAACCCAAAAGCAATCAGCGACACGTCCGCCGTATTCGCCACATTGATCTTATAAATCCCCTTCTTGTCATAGGCCGGCACATACAGATACCCGCCCCGCATACAGCACCGGCACTTCCGCTCCGGATAGCTCCCGGTCATGTCCCGCTCCCCCACAGCCATCAGCTTCGCATTGGAAAGCGTCCACTCCCCCTCCATCATGGAATAGTCCGTTTTGGAAACCCTCACCCACAGCACCCTGGCATTCCCCGAAGAATTGCCCTCATTGGAAAACCCGTACCAGTACCCGTCCTGCCCGTCCAGGAACTCCCCGTACTTCGTATAGCTCCCCAAAAACAGAAACGTCTGTACAGGCACCGCATGGTCCTCCAGCACCGTATAAGTGGAATCGTCCAGCCTCTCATTCAGCCCGATACTGAAAACCGGAACCCTCACCTTCCGCACCCGCACACTGGAATCCTCAAACGTAATGGAATACAGCAGGTTCCTCTCAAAATCCATCTCCGCCGCCTCAAACAAAACAATCTGCTTCGCCTTCCCCAAGTCCCCGATATCCAGCTTCTTAATCTGCAGAAAAGCGCTGGCATCCCCCGTCAGGCTCCCGTACCCGTTCTGCCCGCCCTGGGCACTGGTCAGCGCCACCGCCGCAATGGTCCCGTTCCCTTGGCTCGGCGTAAACTCCCATACAAACTTATACCCGTTCTCCAAAACCTTGCTCTCCGTCTGGTTCAGGCTCCCCCTGGCCGCATTCGCCGTGGTATTCACGTTGTTGGAAGCATAAGCCACCGGCAGGTTGTCCGACATCTCATAGATATGCCCCGCGTCCTCTTCCAGTGTCTTCGGGAACAGCAGAATCCCCCCTATCATGTTGGGGCAGACCGGCAGCATGGTATCATTCCACGACATCACATCCGCCAGCCGTTCCTCGGAATAGAACACCCCCATGGGATTCATCCCCAGGATATTGTTCACCGCCTCCGTCACCATGTTTTCCTCCGTGACCGTCTCCACGTCCCCCGTGGCCCCATCCGTCAGTTCCAGAACCATTGTCCCTTTCAGCTTCATACATATCCACTCCTTCCTATGCCAAATCAATGGGCTTCCCAAACGCCCCAATCAGCGCCTTCCCGATACTGTCCGCATAACCCTTCCGCACCAGCTCCATAGTCTCAATCCCTATCTCCCCGGCAAACCCCTTCATACCCAGGCCGCCGCCAAAAGCAAAGCGGGCGACATATTCCTCCACCGTGACCGTGCCGTCCCATGCGGCCATGCCCTGCCCGCTGATGGAAGCAATGCACCCGCCGGTCCCAATCTCCCCCATACCGTTCTCCATCCGCAGATACACATTGAACGTGTTGGTAATGTTCGGCACAAGATTGTCAATAGGATAATACAGAGACAAAATGTGCTTACCGCTCCCCCAGGTCTCCGCCGGACAGTGCGCCAGAATCTCCGAATCATTAAACTCATAAGTAACATAAGCCACAGCCTTCCCGTCCTCCGTCCAAGTGACCGGAAGCTCCACCTCCACAGTAACATCTTCCGTGCTTCCCCCGGCTCTGGAACCGTCCCCTGCACGCCCCTCATCTTCTCCGGCACTATCCCCGTTTCCGCCGGTTCCAACCTTCTCCCCGGCCATGCCGCCGTCTGCACCGCTTCCGCCGTCACCGGCCCCAACAGCCTCCCCGCTGCCCGCTCCCTCTTCCACCGCCGGAATCGGGACCACGATACTCCCGGACGCACTGGCCGTCCTCTCCGTCTGCACCGCCCTCACGTCCACAACCGCCTGCCCGAAAAACTGCACATGGGTCTCTTCCTTCGCCGCAAACTCGATACTGATGATCCGCACATTATCCTCCGCCACCGTATAAGCAGAAGCATTGGTAAACGTTTGAATCCCCACCTTCCCGGCCTCAATCTGGTTCAAAAGCCCGGAAATATTCTTGTCATTCTTAGACTTCGCCTGGGCCAGCCGCGGGTTCTTCCCCACACATTTCAGGCTCTGCCTCCCTCCGATCCTGCATTGAAAAGACGTGATACAGGTCACCTGCTCCCCGTCAGCCTGCCCTCCCGAAAAAGTCAGCACGTCCCCCAGGTCCAGAGCCGGGTTCCCTATGGTGCTGGAATCAAACGGCACATAATTCACCACAGACAAATCATTCAGGATATTCTCACACAACTGCCTCCTGGTCTCTTCCAGTCCAAACTGCAGGAGCGGGTTCACCCCCAGGTTCATGGTCAGCCCGTCGTCCGTATCCAGCGCATAATACTCCGCCGTCTGCGTCCGCAGGTTCGTAGAGCTCACCGCCGTATACCTGGTAATAAAATCCGAAAAACTGCTGGAAAACCTGTGCCTCCCCTGCACCTCCATCACCGGCTCCGTCCCGTACTTCCGAAGCTCCAGCCTTCCCCTCCGGTTGATGCAGAAAAACCCGCCCAGCACCTGCCCCACAAAAAACAGCACGTCCCGATACGTCCCAATATCATTCTCCGGATAAATAGAAAGCAGCTCCCTCCCGTTGGGCATACCCTCAATCTCCGCCCTCGTGTTCTCCATCTCCACGCCGCAGGCTTTACAGCACAGTTCCAGAAAAGCCCAGGCATTCCCCACAGATTCAAACCCGTTAAAACTCTTCTCAAACCGCAGCATATAGTCATAGGCTTTCAGTTCCAAGCAGTGCGCCGTCCGGTTCGCCTCGCTCACCTCAAAAATCCCCATCGGCACTTCCTCAAAACTGCCGTCCGCCACCCGCAGATGGTAGGACAGCTCCACCCTCGCCCCGTCCAGCGTATACCGGTCAATCTGCGAAAACAGCGTAACGCCCATCTCCGCTGCATACACCGTCCCCAGCTCAATCTCCGCACTCCCGCAGCACTGGGCGGAAACATACCCGCTCCCCTTCACAATATCCTCATACCCGAAAGGATACACCGCCCCGCCCTTTGTAGTGATCTTCCCCGTCCAGTAATACCTCCGGGTATTCTCCTGCACCGCCCGCAGGAACGCCTCGCTCACCGGATACATGAAAACACCCCTTTCCACGCAAAAAGCACCAGCCATTCCTGACTGATGCCTTGCCAAACATAATTGCAAACAATTCACTTTACAACTTTAAGAACAGGTCTATTCATCTCGTCCATAACTTCATCATAGACCTTTCTTGTCACTCGCCCAATCAATTCCTCATGGTAAGCATCCCAGCCCCCATGCTCCTTTATCCTACGGAGTTGAGCAGCACCACCTCCTAACCTCTTTCCGTTTTTTCCTGTTACATATAAATTTTTTTGTGACATTTCCATGCACTCCTTTCCTTAAATAAATTAGCGGATCTTCATCCTGCAACTATTGTAACAGAATATTCGCTGTCCGTCAGGGAAAGAGTTTTGCAAAAAAACCTATTCTGCTATCTGGGAAACATATGCCTTCAACAAATTACGATTAACCTCATATATAAACTCCAAACTGTCCTGAATATTATAAAACAAGTAAAGTTTTAACAATAAATCATACAATTTCTTCTCTAATACAATTTTTTCAATGTACTCTTTGGATAATCCCTTTTCTCTAAAATATCCTCGGTTTATCTTTTCCCTTACAAACATATACTGACTTTGCTTATTAAACACTGGGATTGCTTTTCCTTCATTCTTAGCAGATGCAACCTGATCTATATATTCCTTCACTATACGAGAAGCCTTTCTTCTCCTATATGATGACTTGCTAATGAATATTTCCCTAAAATAAACCTTTAAGTCTTGTAAGCAAAAAGAATAACATTGTCTGCTGCCGTAAACAGCCATAATATCAATAAAGGTTTGTACAATTTCTATCTTTTCCTTATATCCATCTATTGTTTTCCCTTCTGTAATAATATTTTTGATGGAACTAAACTCATCTTCCGATACAATTCTTTTTTCTGCTTTATACTCTGTTGGAATTTCCCCAAACAACGATGGCGAATTAAGCATTTCATTTTTTAGAACTTCTTTAATACCATATTCTTCTTCATAAAACTTACTTCGATGTGTAACATATGCGGAAAAACATTCAGAAACGGTCTCAGCACTCAAATCATTTTGACCATTTTCTTTTCCATCAGTCCATTCCTTTTTCCTTCTACTTAATTGCTTATCTATCAGCCCACCTAACTCATCTATTTTATCTGATATTTCTTTTATAACATTCATTGATTCTACATTGTTTTCATTTATAACCCTATAAACTAATAATTGTAGTAAAACATTTGCAGTATAATCTATATATTCTTTAATATATTCAAAATTATATACTTCCAGACCCATCATATTAAAATACTGTTTTTCTTGAAAATATGAACGAATTATCATTTCATTCACTTCCAACAAATATTTTAAAACCTCACCTATGCTATTCCTCGGATCTCTTATTTTATAACGACTTTCTAATATCTCATTTTCCAAACTAATTGGGATGTAACCTTCTAACTCATTTTCTAATAAATTTTTTGTAATTATTTTGCTTTCGTCACTTTGATACACAAAATTCATATAACATCTATCAACATCAACTTTGTTCATATTTGCCATTATTTGACGCTCTGGTAAAGTTGTCATCATATAATGCAATAATTTTAGTTGTTCATCTTCAACCATATAATCAAAAGGAAAATCACAAAATATTGATTTCTTCTCATGCAATTTCCTTATTAACGCTCTAATACGCTTTTCCTCATTTTCATCGTCCCTTATATCGTATCTATCCATATATAAACTAACTATACTCTTCATCCACCTTATCCCCATTTATTTTTTAATATCCTCTATCAAAAAGAGAGTTGCATATGGCTACTTGTTTTTTCTTCTATTATACAGGACATCCCAACAGAAAGCACCTATTATTTCACTTTAAAACTCTTTCAGCGTAAACGACACCTTCCACAGCCCCTTATAGGACGTATCCTTCACCAACACCGCCTTATACCCCTCAACAAACATCTCCGTCCGCCTCGTCTCCAAAGTCTCCGTATCAAAATACGCCACCGCTATCTTCTCCCTCTGCTTAAACCCCGTCAGCACTTTCAACCACTTCGGGGAAACCGAAAAACTCACCGCAATAGACACCACCCCCAGCCTCACCACGTCCCTCTGGGTAGTCCCCGCCTCCGTCTCCCCGCCGGAATCCGCCTCCACGTCATCCATCTGCACCTCATAAGAATCCGGCAGAGGGAGCGGAACACCATCAAACACCAGATATTGCACAAACGCCATCCCTATCTCCCTCCTGACCTCAGATTCTGCCTCGCCTGCGCGTCCACCACCACTTCGTCCAGCAGCGTGCCGCCCACATACACCGGAATACAGATCGTCCCCATCCCGTCTCCGCCCTGCATCCCCGCAAACATCTCCTGCAGGCCGGAAACCATCTGCCGCACAGCCTCCATGGAAGCCCCCTGCGCCTGGACTGCCTGCATATCCGCCAGCTTCGGGCTGACCACCATATCCCCGGCCACGCCCTCCACGGCCTTCCTCACCAGCCCCCGGCCCTTCTCAATCCCTCTCGCCAGACCGCCCATAAAATCCGGCATCCAGCTCTCATAATCCGTCAGAGGCCCCACGTCCGGCACAGAGAAATGCAGATAAGACCGGATGGCATCCGCCACATCGGAAACCGCGCTCACCACATTCCCGATAGCCCTGCGGACACCCTCCGCAATCCCGTTGATAAAATCCATCCCCCACTGCAAAGCCCTCCCCGGCAGGGACGTGATAAAACTAATGGCAGACTGGAACCCGCCTTGCACCACGCTCCCCAGGGAAGACAAGGCAGAACCGATTCCCGACACCATAACCCGGAAAGCCTCCACCGCCGACTGCTTCAAATCCGACGCCGTGGACACCACCAGATTTTTCAGTCCGTTCCAGGCCGAAGCCGCCGCAGAGGACACCGCAGACCACAGGTTCCCCATGAAATCCCGCAGCCCCGACAGCAGGATAGAAACATGGTTCACCAGCCCCTGCACCAGAGAACCAACCATCTGCTGAATGCCGGACCAGATCGTTGAAGCCGCCTGCTGAATGTTCGTCCAAATATGCAGAGCGTCCTCTTTCAGCTTCGTAAAATTCCCCGTCACCAAGTCAATCAGCAACAGAACCGGCCCCAGAATCACGTTCTTAATCAACTCCCAGGCACCCGAAGCAGCCGTCTGAATCCCCTGCCAGATACCCTGCAAAGCAGTAGAAAGATTCTCCCAAAGAGACCGTATCATATCCACAATCCCGGACAGCACCGGATTCTCCATCATGCCCGTCCAGACATTGTTAAAAAAGTCACCCACCGACTGCCACAGCCCCGACCACCACGCCGGAATCCCCTGGAAAAACGAAACCAGGGATTCCCACGCCGCCGGTATCGTCTCCGTAAAAAACGAACAGATGACCTCCCAGGCAGAGACAAAAAAGTCCCTCACCTGCGCCCAGACCGCATTCACCGCATCCCGAAACCACTCGCACTTATTATAAAGCAGCACAACAACCCCGATCACCACGGCAATAGCAATGGCAACCCATCCGATAGCCGCCACAACCGCCGAAAGCGCCGGGATCACCGTCCCCGACACAAACCCGACCACGCCGGAAACCGCCCCCGCAATCTTCGGGACCACCGTCAGGATCGTCCCCACAGCACCTACCACTTTACCAATCACAATCAGCACCGGCCCCAGGGCCGCAGCCACCAGAGCCACCGTGACAATGACCTTCTTCGTCCCCTCGTCCAGCCCGTTCAGCCAATCCACAAGCCCCTGAATCCACCCCACAATCTGCCGGATGGACGGCATCAGGATCTCCCCGATAGAGATCGCCAGTTCCTCCAACTGGCTCTTCAAAATCGTAAGCTGCCCCGCCAGATTGTCCTGCATGGTCTCGGCCATCCGCTCCGCCGTGCCATCACAGTTGTTAATGGCGCTGTTCAGCTTCTCAATATCCCCCGGAGCCGCATTCATCACCGCAAGGAACCCGCTCATGGCGTTCTTCCCCACCAACGCCTCCGCATTGGCCGCTCGCTCCGACTCCGACATCTGCGCGAACGCCGCCCGGCAGTCCGTAAGGATATCTCCCAGGCTCCGCATACTCCCGTCCGCATTGGTGGTTCGCACCGTCAGCTCCCCAAAGGCATCCCCAACGAAAGTCACTTCCCCCGTCAGGCTGGTCAGCATGGTCCTCATGGCCGTACCGGCCTGGGAAGACTTGATGCCCGCATTCGCCATCAGCCCGATGGCTTCCGCCGTGTCCTCCGCCGTGAACCCCAAAGCCCCCGCAACCGGCGCGCAATACTTGAACGTCTCCCCCATCATAGATACGTTCGTGTTCGCATTAGAGCTTGCCGCCGCAAGGATATCCGCAAAATGCCCCGAATCCGCCGCCGACAGCCCCAGAGCCGTCAAAGCGTCCGTCACAATATCCGAAGTAGTAGCCAGGTCCTCTCCGGAAGCCGCCGCCAGGTTCATGATCCCCTCAATGCCGTCCAGCATGTCCCCGGTCTTCCATCCGGCCATAGCCATATAATTCATAGCCTCCGCCGCCTCGGAAGCAGAGAACTTGGTCTTGCTCCCCATCTCCCTGGCCTTGTCCCGCAGGGCATCCAGTTCCTTCCCCGTGGCCCCGGACACCGCCGCCACCTGGCTCATGGCAGAATCAAAATCAGACGCCACCTTCACCGCAGCCGCGGAAAGCCCGCCCACAGCCGCCGTGACCGGCATCAGCTTCCGCCCGGCCCCCTCAATGGCAGAGCCCACGCCCTGCAGCTTCTCCCCTGCTGCCCCGATCTTCTGCAGGGCCACCGAAGACTGCTCCGCCTGCCGCTCCAGATCCCGCAGGGCATGTTCCGTCTCAATAATCTCCCTCTGCAAAGCGTCATACTGGCTCTGGGAAATTTCCCCCTTCGCCAGCGCCTCATTGGCCTGCTGCCCCGCCAGCTTCAAAGCGTCCAGCTTCTCCTTCGTCTCACTGACCGCCTGGGCCAAAAGCCTCTGCTTCTGCGCCATCAGCTCCGCATTGCCGGGGTCCAGCTTCAACAGCTTATTCACGTCCTTTAGCTGTGCCTGCGTATCCCGGATCTCCCTATTCACCTTTGAAAGCGCCGTGGAGAGCTTCGTAGTATCCCCGCCAATCTCCACCGTAATCCCCTGAATCCTGGATGCCACGAACCCTCACCCGCCTTTCTCCAACGAAAAAAGGAGCCGTCACTGGCTCCCATAAAAATGCAACAAAAAAGCGCCTGCCATTTCTGACAAACGCCTTATGTAAAATACTGCTAATTTAAAGGTTCATTTTCTTGTACAATTTTTTGCATCTGCTCAAGAATCTCTCTATCTTTTGTATTGTTCATATTTTCTATTTTCCCTACATATTCCTGGATTCCTGCCTCTTGCATTATGCTGCCAGGAATATTATAGTTTACACTGCTTTTATTCTGCAAATCAAAATAAATTGCTTTAGCCAAATCGTACTTTTTTTGACAGCAATGCTTATATTTTCTACCACTTCCACATATACAGGGGCTATTTCTCTCAATCTTGCCTTTAATCTTTTGTATATAATCACCCATATACTGAATTGAATTAATATTTAGATCACGGTCCTCTTCATACCAAAACACTTCTTTTTTAATAATAAAATCCTTTACTGTTCCATCCTTATATTGCATGATACATTTTGTAGGGCCAAATGATGTTGTATCATCATCTTGCATATTTTCCAACACCTCCTGCCTCTTTCCTGCACATTTAACATAGGAATTTTGATAAATAACACTATTTACTTTATCCACAATATCCTTATCAACTATATTAAACACATTGCTTTTTATAAAGTCAGGTTTTCTCCCATGATAAAACGAGACATAATATTTAGCACTCAAAGGAAGTAGCAACATTGTATCACGCATACCTATTTGCCTATTTGAAGCATTAGAAAATTTGTTTTTATACTTCAAAGCAACAGTTGATAAATATTGATCGCTGATTAAAAATCGTTCTTCTTCATCAACAAGTATAGCCGCTTCATAAAAATTATTTATTGTTTTACATAATCCACGAATATATTTATCATCAAATATATTGAATATCATCCTTTCCACTCTATCTATTTTAGGATTCTGTGAGGAAAATGAATATTCATATAGCATAGCCCCACTTCTAAAGTAAAACATAAGAAATAGCGGCATTACTCTTTTTATATCTAAAATATATTTTTTACAATCACAGCCATTTGCGTATTCATTTTCTAAAACTATGAGTACTTTATCTAACCATGATATTAATCTATCTTCAATCTGTGAAAAGAATTTTTCTAAACTATTAACTTCAAGTGCTGGATGTTCATAAATATAGTTTTGAGACATTACTTTATCTATGGATTTTAATGAAATAATTTTCTTTTCAATATATAATTCAAAAATCTTTTTATGTTCATCTGCGAAATGCTTTAGTATTCCCCTTGAAACATAATGCTGATTTTTTGTTATTTCCATATAAACTATCAACCTTTCATTAACTATCACTATCAGCCTTTTCCCACTACCCATCATAGCAGAAAAAGGCCGCCATATCAATCAGATTTCAGAATCGATCCATATCCTCCTGCGTCCCCAGCTCACAGTACCGATACCCGTCATTCACCTGCTCCGTATACATATCATTCACCAGCCCGATAGACAAAAGCTCCGTATCCGCCATAGACAGCCCCAACTGCACACACCTAAGCAGAAACAGCGGCGTGGTCATCTCCCGCTCTGTAGGGCGAAGTTTTTTTTAGCCTCCGCATCCGTCTGCACATTCAGCCCCCACAGCTTAATCAGCTCCGGCAGCACCTGGTAAATGGAAAACGTATTGAACCCGTCCAGCCATTCCTCCACATCATCCGGGATTGCCGGGTCTGCGTGCTTCGCCATGGTATAAGCGATATTCTCAAACATCTCCAGAGAAAACAAGTCCAGGTTGGAATGTTCCTCATCCCCCTCCCCAATGCTCTTCTCCAGAATCCTCAGGTCCTTATAAATATCCCTCTGAAACTTCAACCGGTAAATCCTCGGAATCGCCGCCGAAGCCTTGAACAGCACCTCTTTCCCGTCAATCCCCACCTTCTTCACAATACTCATACCCTTTCAGCCTCCTTAACCCTGACCTTCCACGGTCTCTCCACCGCCGCCCGTCTCCGCCCTCGGAACCGGCAGATACACACTCTTATACCACCCCTCATACGTCTCCGCAGAAGTCCTGTTCCCCGTCTTCGCCTTCACATACCCGCTGGCCAGCGGTCTCGCCTTCACCGTCAGCGTCTCCGTCTGCACCTCCCGGCTTTCCTCATTGGTCTTCCCCTCAATCTTCGGCCTGCTGGCAGAACAGTTATAAAGCACATGCCGGATCTTCCGGACATCCCCGTCAAACTCAAACAGCAGGGCAAAAGCCCCGGTCTCCGAATTGGCATTCTCCACCAGCACCTCATTCCCGTCCGCTTCCTCCTTCAAAACATCCGTCCGGAAACTCTCCGGAATCAGCGCCAGCTCCAGGTCCCCGTCATAGCCCATATTGTTGGCAATGATATAATACTCAATGCCGTCCGCATAAAAAGACTCCGGCTCCCCATTGGGGTCCAGCGCCAGCGAAACCGCGCCCGGCATCGCCACCGGCTTGTCAAACGTCATCTCCCCGTCCTCCGCCACCCTCTGCAGCGCATAATGGCAGTTGCAGATATTGAACTTCACCTTGTTATTCATCCCGTCTAAACCTCCATCTCATACAGAACCTCATACAGCTTCTCCGACTCAATCCACACCTCGCTCTTCCCGTAGAAAATCCCGTGCTTTAACAGCACCGCCTCCACAGCCTCTTCCAGCTCCGGGTCCTTCAAGTCCGCATAAAGCTCAATGTCCAGCTCACTCTTCTTAAAATACGCAATCCCGTCCGCCGAAAAATTATCCGCCCTGGGATACAGAAACACCGCAAACGGCGGCTCCGGCGCCTCCCCTTCCACGAAATGGCCATAGGCAAAAGGAAGCCCCATTTCCTCCATCATTTCCAGCACATCCCCATGGCTCATTTGGACAGCCCCCTTTTAATCCCCTCTTCCAGCTCCCGGACACCCTTTTCCTCCGCCGGTGCAATATGCGGGACAGCCTTCACCCGTCCGCCTCCCCGCTTCGCATGGCCCTTCTCCAGAAGATGGGTAAGCTGATACCGGTTCCGGCTGTGTACCACCACCTCCAGCGTACTGGAAGTCTCCCTCTGCCGCTTCACCGCCCAGCTCCTCTTATACTTCCCGGTCCTCACCGGAGCGCCCGCCTGCGTCTCCTTCTTCACCGTATCCCCGGCCTTCTTCACACAGTCCTTCATCACGTCCGCGGCAAGCTCCGCATACTCCAAAAGCCCCTCCATAACGGCCTCCGCCATCCGGTCCGCAGACACCCTCTGATTCTCCGACACCCAATCACCTCTTCACCAAAGAAGCCCGCAGCTTCAACGTCCTATTCTGATACCGCACATTATCAATAAAAGTGATATTGTAAACCTGCCCCCGGAACAATACCCGGTAATGCTCCGTATCCATATCCGCCACTTCCGAACAGTGCCGGATAATGAAATAAATATCCCTCTGCGCGTTCACCTGCGCCGCCTCCCAGTATTCCTTCCCGGAAAGACTGTTCACAAAAGCAGAACAGGAAAAATAATCCTCCCAGGCCAGCACATGGTTCCCCGCCTTATCGTTCCCCAGAGAGCTCTTCTGGATCGTGATCCGCTCCTTCCACTCCCCCAAAGGATACCTCTGCCGGGAACTCCCGCCCGCCCCGCTGTCTCTCCATACCTCCGCCATCAGAACACTTCCTTCCTGATACCGAACAGCAGGGAGCGTAAGGTCTGCACCAGTTCCTCATGATCCGCCTGCTCCCTGTGCTCATACAGATAGGCCGTGACATACAGGACGGCGATCCTCGCCATGGGAAGATGTCCTTCCAGTTCTCCCTCTTCCATCCGTGCCATATCCGCACACATGCTCTCCCCTGTCTCCAACAATCCGGAAATAAATGCATCCTCATCCGCACTATCCACCCGGAGATATTGCTTCGCTTCCTCCAACGCCACAACCGCCATCCTGCATCCCTCCTGCCTTAAAACCTTTTTCCTGCCAAACTCTTACGCCCCGGCACTGCTCCCCTTAATCGCCATAGTCTTCACAGCCTCCGACAAGATCAGCTTGCCGTCCACCCTCTGGCTTGCCAGGAACCCTACCTGCCCGGTTGCCGCAAACAGCTCATTCAGGCGCTTAAAGGAACGCCCCTGCCGGTCCGCAATCCAGTAATAAGAGAAGTCACCAAACGCCATCACCTTTGCCCCTGCCGCAATCTCCGGCACATAGGCAGAAGTATGGTACGGGCGGTTCAGGATCATGTCCGGCTGCCCCGCCTGCACGGACGGCTGCCAGATATAGTTCCCGTTATTGTCTTTCAGCTTCCGCAGGGCCTTCACCGTGGTATCATTCAGCACCCAGACCGCCTTCTTCCGGTACGGGGACTTCACCGCATAGAACAGATCCATCACATCGTCAAACGTAATATTCGCCGCTGCCGTGGTCACGCCCTCGGATGCTCCACCCGCAGCATTAAAAACACCTGTAGGCTTGCCCTTGCCGTCCCCTGTGAAAAATGCTTCCTCTTCCTTCGTTCCAATCCTGCGCCCGAACTCCTTAGAGATATACGCTTCCAGATTGAACACGCTGTCATTCAGAAGCTCATCCGACACTTTCAGCATGGTTGCCACTTTATACGCCCCAATAGACACCTGCCCGAAAGAATCATCCGATTCCGGGTAAGCCCCTTCCTCGTCAATCCAGGACGCCGTCCCTTTCGTTGCCACCACCGGGATCTTCCTGTCCCCGCTGGAAGTCTGAATCACCGTCGCGATGCTCCGGAAAAAATTCTCTTCCTCCAAAGCCTCCACCAGCGTATGCTCAAACTCGTCCGGCACCAGATACCCGCCCTCGGAATCCGTCCCCACCTGCAGGGCATTCTCCACGTCATAAAAATTCTTCTTCCGCATGGCGTTCCAGAACGTCTTTTTATACTTATCCGTCGCCCTGCCTTTCTTCTCTTCGCCGTCCGGATTGTTGTTCGGCTTATTCGTGATCGGCTCGGAGACAGGCTTATTCAGCTCCGCGTCAATCGCCGCCTGCCGCTCCAGCCGCTCAATCTCCTTCCCTAAGTCCACAACCTCCTGCTCCATCTTCTCATAGGCAGCCGTATCCTCCGCAGACAGCAGCCCGTCCTCGCCCCGCTTGCTGTCCAAAAAAGCCTTTGCCGCTTCCCATGCCCTCGCACGCTTCTCCCTCAACTCCAAAATCTTCTTCATCTCCATACCTCCGTCAATCTATTTTTTTATTTACAGAAATCTCTTCCAGACGCCACAGCACCTCTACAAGTTCCACATAGCCGCAGTACCTCGCAGCCTTCCCCTGCTCCGCCGGTTCACAGGCCGCCGCACAGCCCATGACCACTCCAAATACTCAATGCCGCAAAAGCCCCAGCCGCTTCTCCAACTGCTCCACCGGAACCCTCTTTTCCGTCTCCTTCGGCACCAGCTTAGACAGCAGGGAATTAGTCACCGCCATGCGCGAAAACATCACGCCCTCCGGCTCCGCGCCTCTCACCGCATCTTCCGTACCTTCCCCTTCATGCAGAACCCCGTCCGCAAACCCAAGCTCCACCGCCTTCTTCGCATTAAACCAGCTCTCCGCATCCATCAGGTGGGAAATCCTCGCCCGGCTCATGCCCGTCTTGATCTCATAGGCGTTCATGATGCTCTCCTTCACCTCGTCCAGCATCTCCCCGGCCCTCTGCATCTCCTTACTGTCACCGATAGCAATCGTCATGGGATTGTGGATCATCATCATACCCACCGGGGACATCAGGACCTCCGTCCCAGCCATGGCAATCACAGACGCCGCCGAAGCCGCCAGAGCGTCCACCTTCACCGTCACATCCCCTTTGTACTCCATCAGCATGTTGTAAATCTGCGCCGCCGCAAACACGTCCCCGCCCGGAGAATTGATCCAGACCGTGATATTCCCCGTCCCTGCATCCAGCTCCTTCCGAAACAGCGCCGGCGTCACCTCGTCCCCGTACCAGGTCTCATCCGAAATCTCCCCATTTAAAACCAAGGTCCTCTCCCCGTCCGTCTCATTCCGTATCCAGTTCCAAAACTTCCGCTTCATCCCTGCACCTCACTTTCCGCTTCTTTAAACACTTCCCACCAATCCCCATAAATCAGCGCACAAAAAAAGCCGCCAGATATCTCCGCCTGCCAGCTTCCAAAACTCCTTTATTCTGCTTTTATGGCTTTATGCTTTCATGTTCCCATGCCTCACTGCCCCTGTCCGGGATCGCCCTGCCGGGGCATCCTCCCGTCCATCGTCTCCGGCTCCTGCATGTTCTTCCCCGCAAACAGCCCTGCATCTTCCAGCTTGCACAGATTCCCGTTCACCAGGTACAGATCCCCGCCTTCCTCCGCCGGGATCGGGTTCATGTCCTCCATCTCCCTGATATCATTCGCAGACAGCCACCCATTCTGCCGCCCCACAGAATACCCAGTCATACGGCTCTGGTAATCCCCACGCAGAAGCCCGTCCACGTTCAGCTTCACAAAATACTCCCGCTTCTCCTGGGGCAACAATAAGGCTTTCTGTAAAGACTGCTCCCACCGGATCACCCATGGGTCCAGCGTATACTTCACAAACTCCAGCGACTGCTGCTCAATATTGCTAAAACTGCTCTTGTCCAGATCCCCCACCATATGCGGCGGAATCCGGTACAGCCTGGCAATCTCGTCCACCTGGAACTTCCTGGTCTCCAGAAACTGCGCTTCCTCCGGCGGAATCCCGATCTGCTGGTACTTCATGCCCTCTTCCAGAACGGCCACCTTCCCCGCATTCTTAGAACCCCCGTAGACAGCGTGCCAGCTCTCCCGCACCTTCGCCGGGTCCTTCAACACCCCCGGATGCTCCAGCACGCCGCCCGGCGTGGCCCCGTTCTCAAAGAACCCCGCCCCATATTCCTCACAGGCCAGCGTCATCCCCACCGCATTCTTCGCCATGGCAATGGGAGAATACCCCACCAGCCCGTCAAACCCAAGCCCGGGGATATGCAGCACATCCTCCGGCGCAAGATACACCCTGCCGTACTCCCCAAAATTCGGGTTCTCGTTACTGTACCGGTTATAGACATAATAAAGCTCCCCCTTATCGTCCCGGTCAACCTCCACCTTGTCCGGCAGCAGCGGGTACAGCCCCAGCACCCGGCCCCCGCCGTCCCGTATGATCTGCGCATAGGCATTCCCCCAGATCAAAAGATGGCTCATAAGCGTCTCCCGGAACACAAAAGAAGTCATCTCCGGGTTCGGCTCGTCATGCAGGAGATAATACAAAGGATGGTCATACACCCGCTCCTTCCCCCTCCCCGCATACCGGTACAAATGCACCGGCAGGGAAGCAACCGCCTCCGACAGAATCCGCACACAGGAATAGACCGCCGTGGTCTGCATAGCTGTCCGCTCATTCACAACCTTCCCGCTGCTGCTCCTCCCAAAGAAAAAGGAATAAGCCGTACTCCTGTAACTGTCCCTCGGCTTATCCCTCGCCCCCCTGATACCCAACATTTTACTGATCCTCACTTTTCTATCACGGTAAACGCATGATTTGATATCTTTGCATCAGGGAGAAAATCTGCTATATTGTATTTAATGACTGACA
>QXXC01000003.1 GCA_009911305.1 Clostridiaceae bacterium
TCCATGACAGGGCGTTCCCCACGCACAAAAAGAAGTGCGTAGCGGTTGTCAAGCATACGCACTTCGTCTGGGGTTAAAAGCTCACGCCCCGAAATCTGATAGTTGGTCGAGTAATTCCCGCTCCGTCCAGAGCTTTTCCCGTAGGTGTTCGTGTCGATGGTCGCCTTGCCTAAAAGCTCCGACACAAACTTATGGGTACTCTGCTCGTTGCCGCCGAGATAGAGGAACTCATCGGCATTGCCGACAATGCTTTCCCACTGTTTCTCAAACAGTGCCTTGAGCTGTGCCAGATTTTGCAGGATAATCGAAACGGATACGCCCCTTGACCTCATAACCGACAGTATCTTGTCAAAGTCATCGGGCAAACTGACGTTCGCAAATTCATCCATAATGAACTGGCAGTGGACGGGCAGGCTCCCGCCGTACTTATGGTCGGCAAGATAAAATAATTGTTGGAATAACTGCGTGTATAATAATGACACCAGAAAATTAAAACTGGTGTCGTTGTCTGGTATCAGTGCGAACAATGCAACTTTCTTCTCGCCCAAAGACGGCAAATCAAGCTCGTCCGTGGCGGCCAAAGATGCAAGGCTTTCCAGATTGAACTTCTCAAGCCGTGCGGCAAGGGTTATCTGGATGCTCTTTAACGTCTTGGCTGAACCAGAATGGTAATCTCTGTAATACTTTAATGCGATATGCTCTGGGTTTACCATTTCCAGACGGTCAAACAGTTCGTCAAGCGGACTTACATAGCTGTCGTCGTCCTCCCTTACCTCCCCCGCCCTTAAAAGCTCCATCACCATCGGGAAATTCTGTTCCTCTGGCGGGGCTTCGTATTTCAGATAAAACACGAGGGATAAGAGCAGCATACTCGCCGCCGTGTCCCAGAACGGGTCTTGCGACTGTGAGCCTTTCGGCGTGGTCGCCTTAAATAAATTCGTTACAAGCCGCTGCACATCATTATCATTTCTTAAATATACAAACGGATTGTAACAGTGGCTCTTGTGCATATTGATAAGGTCGAGGACACGCACCTCATAGCCTTTCTTCTCTAATAGCCCTCCCGTGTCACGGACAATCTCGCCTTTTGGGTCTAAGATTACCATTGAGGTGTTGCACTGCATCACGTTCGGTTTACAAAAAAATCTGGTCTTTCCTGCACCAGAGCCGCCCACCACAAGGATATTCAGATTCCTGCGGTGTTTCTTCCCGTCAAGCCCGATGCGGACGCTCTGGGTCAGCAGCTTGTTTTCTGATGCGTCCTTATCTTGGTACTTTTTATTGAGCGTACCTGCGTTGCCCCATTTTGCAGAGCCGTGTTCCTCCCCTTTGCGGTAGTTCCTGCGTGTGGAGAAATAAACGCCGATTCCCATGCCGTAGGCAATCAGAAAAATAAGGACAGTCCTTACGCTGTCCCCGCATACCGTTATCGAAAACGGATTCTCGACTGCCACGGATAAGTTACCGATTATCTTCACGATGCCGCCGCTGACATAAGGGGCTGTCAGCAGGGCAAGCCACACGACAGGGATAATGCCGCATAGTGAGAGGATTAAGCCTGCCTTATAATCGTCACCGTTCTTCATGGCACTTGCACGGGGCGACCTTTACTTTCTTGGTCGGGGCGTATGCCACCCTGCTTATCAGCTCGTCAACAGGCTCGGTGGGGCGTTCCTCCTGTATCTGCTGTGTCCGCAGGGTGTTGAGGGCATTGAGGACAATATTTTTATCATATTTATCCAATGCCAGATGGTATCGTTCTTCTTTCATGGGCTGCACCTCCGATTAGCGTTCCTGCTCTTTGGATTTGGGCGGCTTGTTCTTCTCAAGGCTCTTATACATATCCGACTGGATTTCTCCGAGGATGTCACGTATTGAGCCAAGCTCGCCCTTAAATTCCTGCGTATCCATGCCCTCAAACTCTTTCGGGAGCTTGTCAAATCTAAAGCCTTTGGTGTCCACACCGTAGCGGGAGCTTACCATATAGGCGACGCAGAACGATTTGAAATCGGAATCATCACGGCTCTCCTTATGCTTACAGTCAAAGACCGCCGCCGACACTTCCTTTGCCATGCTGACAAAAAGCTGTTCCTCGTTCAGTCCCGTCTTGATGAAGATGGTCTGCTGTGAGCTGTCATAGAACGCAGGCAGTTCAAGGTCATCGACTGGCACAAAGGAAACAGGGCTTGCGTCAATCATCGCCGACACAAGCTCCCGCATGGTTTTCTGCTCCTGCGGCTGCTGCCTGTCCTTTGCCGAAGTCTGGGAAACGTCATAAACTATCTTAGCGTTGTAGCCGACCGCCTTTGAGCCATCGTCACGCTGGTACTCTTTCCCCGGCTCAAGGATGGTCACTTTTTGTGCGTCCTTATCCACATAGACACGGCTCTGTTTCCAACTTCCATAATCTTTTAACTGTGTCGCTTCGGGCATCTGTGCCGATACCAGAATCGCATTGTTGACGGAGTAACGGTCAAAATGCCCCTGCACGTCAAGGTACTGACGGAAGCTGTCGCCGTTTGCCATCATTTCAGAGCAGGTATTGTCAATCAGCCCATAGGCTTCTTTCCGCTGCTCCTGCTTTTGGGCAGCCCATTCCTCTTTGTTAAAGGCTCTGCTGCCGCCGCTGAATACATCATAGATACTCATAGGTTATCTTGCTCCTTTCGATTTTGGTTTCCGTTTCCGCTTCTGGGGTTGTTTATGCTCCGTCTTTCCTGCGGTCGGTTTCTTTGCCCTGTCAGAAGATTTTTCTTTTGCAGGGGCAGCATCCGCTTCCTGCTCCTTTCTTCCCTCTTTTATCTTCCGCAGTTCTTCCCTGACTGACGGCTTTTCCGCCTTAGTCATAGTAGCCCCCTCTGCGGACTTCCTTTGCTGCTTTAAGGTAGGCTCGGACAGAGGGGATTTTTCTGTCTTTGCCAATGAGGGGTTTGGGGCATGTTCCTCTTTCTTTATTGGCTTGCCCATCAAAGCATCCATGAGCCTGTCTTTCTCCGCCTTTTCCTGCACGCCGGTGTCTGGCTCTGGCTGTCCGTTCTCTGCCCCTGCATCTTTTTCTCCTGCTGTCTTGGCATTTTTCGTCTTGCCCTTGGCTCCTTTCGATTTCTCCGCTTCGTTCACGATAGAAGCGGTATCTACGGAAGCAAGATTGAAACGCTCCACGATGCGGCTGATTTTCGATGCGTCCTCCGCACGGGCTATCACATCCACCTCCGCATTGGGGTCTTTATTTCCCCTGTCCGCCAAAACGCAGTAGAGTACGCCGTATTTCTTTGCTTCCTGCGTGAACTTCTTTAAGTCGCCGCTTTTTACGGTAAAGACTTTCAGCTCCTTTCCAGAGCGGAGCATATTTGTGAGCCTTGCCTTTCCTTTGGTTTTCTGTTCCTCTTTTAAAATAGAGTAAAGCAGGATAGCGATATTCTTCGCACCCGCCCCCGTGATTTTGGCTGCGACCTCAAATCCCTCCAAGCTCATCCTCACGATTTGCTCTGCCGCTTCGCCGCCTGTGTTCATGCTTCATCAGCTCCTTTCCTTTCTGTTCTTTTTCATCTGCCCGTATGGTCTGTAACTTCTCCTTGACGGTATCGCTTCGGGCAAGGACACCATCGCACAATCTGACCTCCTTTCGGATTGTTTTAAGCCGACCCGTGATTTCCGACAATCGAGCCTTGACCGCTTCTTTTTCTTCCCCGACTGATTTTCGGGATTGAGAGTAAAGCCCCTTACGCTGTTCGGTCAGCTCACTTATCTCGGATTCCAGAGAGCCTTTATAGGACAAAAGCTGCTCCGCCGTGTCGATGTGGTTGCGGCAGAGCAGCCTTGTTTCATCTGTGATGGCGTCCATCTTCATCAAGTCGTCTTTGAGAAGATAATGAAGCCGTGCATAATTCTGTTTCTTCCTTTTGGGCAGGATGCCGAGCCTGTAACAGTAATGGAGATACAGCCCACGCAATCCGCCGATTTTCTTGGCATCTTTTAACGTGCCTTTTACCCTTATGACCTTAACAGGTTTTGTCGGCTCGGCAAATCTGGAGAACTTCACCGCATAGGAATTTTCCCGTATGCGTTCCGTTATCCTTTCATTGGTGTAATCATCGCCGAGCTTGTAGAGCCGCTTCGGTCTTTGCCACCCTTTCCCGATAATCGTCCAGTATTTTCTGTTAGGGTCAAAATTGATGCGGTATCCCATTTCCGACAACTGGCGGTCAAAATCTTTCAGAGTGAACGATTTTGAGATAGCTTCGTCCACCGCCTGCCGTGCCACGGTATCCCTTGTAGGCAGACCGTTCTTCTCGGCTTGGTATAAAGCATAAGGCTTCTTCCTGCCGCTTGGGTGTTCAATGACTGATAGGGAATACTCACGGCACAATTCATCCGAACGCTTACGCAATAACCTCAGATTCTTCTTGTTATCGTGATAGTGCTTTCCGTCCACATAGGAAACGGAGTTGACGACAAAGTGGTTATGCAGACACTCCGTATTCAGATGGGTTGCCACAACAACTTGGAATCGGTCGCCCCACATCTTCTCCGCCAGCTTCACGCCGACTTCATGTGCCTGCTCTGGCGTGACCTCGCCTGCCTTAAAGCTCTGGAAGCCGTGATAGCAGACAATCTCGCTCTCATCGTTCCACCCAGCTTTGGCTATCATCATCTCGTCCCTTGCGGTGGCAGGGTCACAATTTACGCCCGTGACAAAAAACTGCTGCTCGGTCTTGTCGCCGTTGGTGGCGTACTTCATCACATCGCCCATCGCCTGCAAGTCCGCATCTGTATATTTGGGGTTGGCGGTCTTTTCTGGATTCTCGGCGTAGTCGATGGGGTGGTCGAGCCTGCCCTTTACGTCCCAGATTTCGCAGACCGCCATTAGCCAGACATCTTCCTCGGAACAAGGTATTGCCTGCTTACGTCCAGACGGAAGTCCCGCCATCTCTTGGCTTCGTCATAGAGCATTGGCGTGTCCACAAAGTTCAGGGCGTTCGCCTTTGCCGCAAGCTGGTTGATGCGGTTTCCGATTGCGGACAGCTCCCGCATGATTTTATAAAACTCTGGGGCTGGCTTCTCGCAGAGCCGATAGCCCATGACCATTGACTGGAGCAGGGCTTGTCTGGAGCGTCCCGATTTCTCTGCAAGGGAACAGAGGTATTCAGCTTCTTCCTCGGTCAGTCGGAACAGTATCTGCACATTCCGTTTCCGCATCTGCATCCCCCTTTCCCTCGGACAGTCTGTTAATCTGCAGCACGCACATAGCCGCCACGCCGACCATTCCGCCGAGCGTTGTGCCGAGGATAAAATATAAAAACTCACTCATTCTTGGATTCCTTTCTGTGACCGCCGTGCCGCACACGGCATGGCGGCATACTTTGGCATTGTTCTTTTTACGGGGTATTAGGGGAGCTTTCCCCTAACAAGCGAATTTTGTTTCCATCGGCAGATGGATAACCAAATTCAGTGCTTGGTAAGACGTGTCTTTAATCCCCATCCTTTTGACGGCATCCTTTACACATCATTCTAAAGCACGGACAGTCTGAACAGCATACGTCCTCCATATCCTCATCCTCTGCTGCATTTTCTTCACAACCGTCCTCATTTTCGTCCTTAATGTCAGCTTCTCCGCAGACAAAATCCTCATCAGAAAATGCGATAAGGTCGGTGTCAAACAGGACAATCTTTAACTTTTCCGCCGCCTGTTCGGGGCTGTCTGCATAGATGGAAACGGTCTTTTCAAAGTGACCTGTGAGCGTTATTTCATACTGTTTCAATAGCAATTTCCTCTCTTTCTTTTTCAATTTTTCTTTGCTGTCTGGCTGTTTCAATCAGAAAAAATCATCCGACAATCAACGGGCATCCCCCCTTTCACGGCTATGTTTCTGCCTTGCAATCCCCAGATAGGACATTAAAAAATCGTTGAAGTCCTTGCCGACTGGCGGCGGTTCATCAACGATTCGGTAGTCTTTCTGCAATAATTCTTTCAAGGCGGCGGTACATAACCGACCTGCCTTATCCTTATCCAGATGCAGATAGACTGTATTGATTTGTGGATGTGCTTTCAAAAAAGTCGATAAAGCAACAGGAATTTTGCTGTCCTTTATCTCTTTCTTTGGCTGATACACGCCCGACAAAGAGAGCAGGTTTTCCGCTTTGTAATCCCTGCCCTCACACTTTAAATAGGTGGCATAGGAGAGTAAATCAATGGCGGCTTCAAATAAATGCACCGAAGCACACGAGCTTCCTGCCAGAAGCCGAAACGAATACCGCTTGTCGCTGCCCGATGCGTCACGCTTGAAGCTCCCCATTGTGCCACGGCAGGCGGCGTACTTTGGCGTTCCGTTCTCATCTTTTCCAATAAAAACGGCATTGTGGTAGTCGGCACTCTCGAAAATAATCCCCTCGGCAATGCACTCTTGGATAATCTGATAGTCAATGCCACGCCCGAAAAGATACTCCGTCACTCTGCCGCAATTCTTGTTTTTCGGCGGCAGGAGCAGCACCTTTAGCTCGTCTTTCTTCATGGCAGGAGACGGCGGCTTCCAGTCCGCCATCGTCTGACCTGTAAGGATTTCCACGGCTTCCACAAAGCCGTATTCCTTAACTTTCATTAGATAATCAAGAGCTGAACAGCCGCCGAAGCCCCTTGACCACCAGTACCATTTGCCGTTGGAAATCTTTAGGCTGTCATGCTCGGCGGTACAGTAGACATTTGTTGTGCCTTTGACTTTGATAAGGTTGCTCGGCTCATAAGTTCGGAGATAGGAGAGCAAATCTATCTGCCTTGCCCGCTCAAGCACGTCTGGGTCTATCTGCACATAAGGTCTGTTACTTCCCATTCAAGAAAAAATCACCTCTCTTTCCCAGATAAAATCTTTTCCGTCTTAACCATATACGACTTAAAATCAGCAATGGTCTGGCGCAAATCTTCCATATGGGAATCGTCCTTTTCAAGCCATTCCTTATAAATATCCTGCAAAAGATTCGGCGATTTCATAAGGGCTTTTGCCGCCTGCGGGGAATAGTCCGCATCCGAAAAGCACTCCGCAATATCACTCTTTATGATGATTTGATATGCGGCATCGTAAATCTCCTGCGGGCTTTTGCTTAGGATGTCCTCACGGAAATCGGCAAGCTCACGCTGTACTCTTTCAGCCAGTTTTTGATTAAGGGACTGTCTGTACTCTTGGTAATTCAATCACACACCTCCTTGAAAATAAAATAAGCCGAGGGATTTTCGTAATCGAAAACCTCTCGGCTATGTAAAAAATATTTTATTACAAATACATTATCCATTATCTATCACTATCATCTTCTGAATTGCCGATTGTCGATGCTACAACTGGCGTATATGTAATAAAAGTTTCTTTTGATAAATCATAACATTCAGAATACAATGATTTAATATATTCTTCTGATATTCGTTGAAAATGTAATGTGTATATATAGTCTCTTTGCACTCTTGTCAACACATAATCTAAGCCTTGTACTTTTGCCAATTCATCTATTAACTCTCTCGTACACGCTGGATTCAATGTTTCTCGTCCTTTGGCTGTCATGATATAATTCCCTAATGATGTTATATCTTCTATAAAAAAAGCCAAATATACTTTTTTGTTAGGAGCTATTTTTTTCAAATTAGCTCTATATTCTGGAATATTTTTTTCATGTTTTTTAAAAGTTTCAACTATTGATTTGACATAATTCTCATAAGAGAAATCTACATTCAATTTCTTTTCTGTATAAAAGTATGCTTTAGGCTGTGAATGGTAATCTGTTATTATCTCGTCATCAACTCTTTTCTGCTCTTGAACTAACGAACTACCTTTTCGAGTTCTCTTTGACGAGTCTATTTGAAAATGTTCTATCCCTACAATAAAATCTTCTTTCTCATAATATATATCTGGTCTTTCAAACGAAACAAAAGGCTCTTCAAATTTGGGTAAATTATTTATGTCAACTCCCTTAGAATTGTAAAAATCATCTAAAACATCATCTATTATTATATCCCACAAAATATCGTCATCATCTAAGTGAAGAACACTATTAGAATTTAATATAGCCACTTTAAGATTGGCTGCTTCATCATTATATCTGCTCATAATATATATACCTCAATAAGTCAATGGATATATATTTATAGTTTCTACATCCTTGATTAACTTGCTTTATTGCTAATATTGGAAGCTACAGTTGAATTTTTGATTTTGTTCCCATTACCTACGGATACGGAATTGTCTTGAAAGATAATAATAATCTTTTCAACAATAACTTTCTGTTCATCTTCTGTTTTACTATCCCAGTCTATGTCTAAATTATCCAATATTCCAAATTCTTTTTCAAGCAAAAGAAATGTTTCTAATAATAAATTTTCTACAACTGGTATAATATCCATCACTTCAGATGTATCGGTTTCTACTTCAGCATCATAAATCATTCGTCCTGTTTTCGCAGACAGCCATTGGCATTCATAAGGTTCTAAACGCCTTACAAATGATTGTTTTGCCTTAATCGCTTCTTGTAAAGCATAAATAGATTGCTTTGCTCCATTACACGTCAATCCTTCTATAATTTCTTCATCCACCTTATCAAGCGGAATTAATAAATTTTTACAGTTTACTCCTTTTTCAATATAACTACCTCTTAAACAGCCTTTTACTTTTCTATACGATGGAACATCCTCTAAATTTTTATATCCCTCAATCTCATTTTTAAGCCATTTATTCAACTCTGTGCTTCCAACCTTTTGAAATATTACCTTTGCTCTCTTTAATGAAGTATGTAAATCTATAGAGCTATTTGCCAGTTCCTTTATAATTTTGCTATTTGCCATTATATCAAACCCTCCATCCATAAAATAATTTCATCCCAAAAAGAAAACATTAATACAAACCCTACAACAAAAGAAGTTATTATTGATACTATAAGCGAATGTCTTTCTATAAAGTTTTTCTTTGGTATCTCATTATTAATTCTTTCAGCTATCGTAGAATTTTTAATTTTGTTATTTTCTCCCATAAAAATTCCCACCACTATTCCTCCATTTCTTAATAACCGTTATTAACTTGTGTCCATAATAAGTTTCATATCCTAAATAAGTATTTCTTCCTTATGTATTCTTCCAAATAAAAAACATTCTAAAATTACAGATACAGATTGCACCAATTTAAGGTTTCCTCTTTCGTAAATTCAGAATGTTGATTCTTTAGTATTTTAGCTAAGTTTAAATCATTCCTCGAAGCTTGTCAACTACATTTTGTATTTTTATCTTATTTTTTTCTGTTTTTCATCAAGATATGGGTATCTATTTCTGTTTGTGATATAAAAAGACGGCATCAGCACTCATGCCAACACCGCCTTTTTTCTCGGTCAGTCCGCTATAAAATCCCTGCTTTTTTCAGATACCCCACGCTGTCATAACAGCCACGGAAATAGACCGACTGCATCTCCATATCCGTAAGTTTGTTCCTAAGCCCCATCACTTCGATAAGTGCGGAGCATTCTTCCTCGGTCAGTTCTGCCGATGTTTCCGTGTCAAACACTCCCAAGACTTTCGGGTATTTCTCATAAAGGCTCTCAATCTCGGCTCTCACGGCACGGTATTCCTCATTTTCTCTGGACAGCTTTGCTATGACAGAGCCAAGATATTCATTAAAGACATTATCATGAGTATCTACAAATGTTTCAAATCTGAACGCATCAGACATTCTTCCTCACCTCCGATTTTTTTCTAATCGACCTTTATTATAATACCCCAAAATCAGCAGTACAAATGTGCAAAATGGATTTTACCTTTCCCTGTCCGTGCATTTTTTCTCTGACGGCTCATCGTTCTGCTCTGGCTCATCGTCAATCACAGCATTGTCCTTTTCATTCAGATTCAGTTCGATATTGAGGGCGTTGAGTTTTTCCGTCTTTTCTTTCAGCTCATTTTCAAAGGCAAACGGCTTCTTTACTTCCTCTTTTGCAATTTCAAGCTGTGCAATGGTTTCCTCCTTTCTGGTCTTGGCGGCTTCCAATCTTGCAGGGAGCTTGGCAATCTCATTCTCAATTCTGGTTAAATTGCCGAGGGCGTCCACGCCTAATTCCACCTTATATTTCCTCATTCCGCAGAGGTTTAAACAGTAGTGTGCATTGACGGTATCATAGAAAACCTCCATCTGAAAACCACGGTAGCTGCCGATTTCTATCGGCTGTGACATTGGATTTTCCTTGCAGATAGCTAAGAGCATCTCGCCTGCATCCGCCTTTTCTTTGTAAGTTACGCCTTTTAAAGTCATGGGGCAGAATTTATCCTCGCCCTGCGGCTTATGCTGACTGGCAATCTCCGCATCATTCCCATAGGCTGTAATGCGTTCCTCATAGTCTTTAATCTCCTGCGGGTAGTGCTTTAATATCCTGTCCTCAAGGTCGTAATGCTCGGAAAGATAGCTCTGCTTCAAGACTTTCAGCTTCGCCACCTGCATATCCAAATCCATTTTTTCCTTAAAACGCTCATCTCCTGTGGCAAGCATTTTCACCTCCGCAAAGGAAAGAGCCACTTCGTCCACGTCCTCGGCAGAACGGACGGGGCTTTTGCTCGTCATTATCTGGGATATAAACTTCTGCTTTCCCTCCACCAACTGAAAGAGATAGGCATCAAAGGTCTGTTCCGTCACATAGCGGTAGACTTCCACCTCTGGGAACATATTGCCCTGCCTTTCCAGACGACCTTGACGCTGTTCCAAGTCCGAGGGACGCCAAGGGCAATCGCAGTTGTGGATAGCGATTAACCTGTCTTGTACGTTTGTACCCGCACCCATCTTCGGGGTAGAACCGAACAGCACCCGCACCTCGCCGCTCCTTACCTTTGCAAACAGCTCCTTTTTCTGTGCATCGGTGGTGGCTTCATGGATAAAACGCACCTGTTCCGCAGGGATTCCACGCTGTATAAGTTTCTTCCTCATGTCATCATAGACATTATCAAACTGGTCGGGCAGCATTGCAAAAACATTTTCGCTGACTTCCTGCGTTTCTATTATCTTTTTATTGGTCGGTGTCGATAAATCACAAAAGACGAGCTGTGCCGCTTTTGTGTCGGCGTGTCCCTCCCAGATACGGTACACATTGTCCACGCAGGCGTTGACTTTGCTATTCGGGTCATCTGGTAGCATCGGGTCAATCAATCTCTGGTCGAGTGCCAGTTTCCGCCCATCGTTTGTCACTTTCAGCATATTATCCGTTTGTGGTTTTACCAGCCTTGCACGGATTTTCTCTGCCCGCTTTGCAAGCCCCGCCACCATTTCCGTCTGGATGTCGCTTGGCTTTGTCTTGATATTGTGGTAGTTGACCTTTGGCACGGGCAGCTTCAGCATATCGGCGGTCTGGATGTCTGCCACCTCACGGAACATCTGCATCAGCTCTGGCAGGTTATAGAACTTCGCAAACCTCGTCTTGGCTCGGTAATTCGTACCCTCTGGGGAAAGCTCCAGAGCCGTAACCGTTTCGCCAAACGTGGACGCCCAACTGTCAAAATGCTGCAACCCATTCCTTACAAGGGTGTCGTACTGCAAATACCGCTGCACGGAATACATCTCGACCATCGAGTTACTGATGGGCGTTCCCGTTGCGAAAATCACGCCACGGTTGCCCGTGATTTCGTCCAGATAGCGGCATTTCATAAACAAATCGCTTGACTTCTGGGCTTCGGTCTGGGCGATGCCGCCCACGTTCCGCATCTTGGTGTAAAGGTAAAGGTTCTTGTAAAAATGGCTCTCATCTATAAAGAGCCTGTCTATGCCCAGTTCCTCAAAGTTTATCACGCTGTCTTTCCGCTTGGTGTCGTTTAATTTGTCGAGCTTTGCCTTAATCGCTTTCCTTGTTTTCATAAGCTGCTTGACCGTGAACTGCTCCCCGTGGGATTCCCTCACGTCGTCAATGCCACGCTCGATGTCGTCAAGCTGGCGCATGAGCTGTTCCCTTTGGCGTTCCTCGCTGATGGGGATTTTCTCGAACTGGCTATGCCCGATAATCACCGCATCGTAAGCCCCCGTCGCAATCCTGCCGCAGAATTTTTTGCGGTTTCCCGTTTCAAAATCCCGCTTGGTCGTCACAAGGATATTGGCAGATGGGTAGAGCCGTAAATACTCCGACGCCCACTGACCGACAAGGTGGTTCGGCACGACAAACATGGATTTCTGGCATAGACCTAACCGCTTGCTTTCCTGTGCGGCGGCGACCATCTCAAAGGTCTTGCCCGCCCCTACTTTATGGGCAAGGAGCGTGTTGCCGCCGTAAAGGATATGGGCAATCGCATTCACTTGGTGCGGTCTTAGCTTAATCTCTGGGCTGATGCCGCCAAATGTGATATGGCTTCCATCGTATTCACGGGGTCTGATGCTGTTAAATGTGTCATTGTAGTAGCGTACAAGCCTGTTCCTCCTCTCTGGGTCTTTCCAAATCCAGTCTTGAAACGCCTGCTTTATCACCTCCTGCTTCGCCTGTGCTGCGGTAGTTTCCTTATGATTTAAGACTGCTTTTTTATTGCCGTGTTCATCATAAATATAATCAAAGATACGGGTGTCACGTAAGTTTAGCGTGTCCTCCATAATGCGGTAGGCACTCGCCCGCTTTGTACCGTAGGTGCTGTCTGCCTTGACATTCCCCACATCGGAACTCTTATTCTCAATGAACCAGTCGCCGTTATATGCCGTGTAGCGTACTTTCAATCTGCCCTCCGCATAGCTTGACGGCGTTAAAAGCTCCATCATAAACTGCTGTATATCCTCCTGCGGTATCCACGTCGTACCCAGACGGACGGAGATTTCGCTTGCGGGCAAATCTTTTGGGATGACCTTTTCCAGAGCCGACACATTGATTTCGTATTCGGGGCTGTCGTGTGCGGCGGCTTTCGCCGTAATGAGCTTTGCCCGCACATTCCCCGATAAATACTCGTCTGCGGTCACATACCTTGCAGGCTCGGAGCTTGGCACTTTAAAGATAACGCCCTGCAAATCCTTTATGATTTCCTCCTGCGTCCTGCCTGTGAGCCGTGCCATATATTCTAAATCGACACGGGCTTTCTCCCCGATGGAAAGGGCAAGGGCTTCGCTCGCCGTTTCCACAAAGGTCACTTCACGGTGGGGCTTTATCGTCCGTTTCGTGAACATATCCGCCTTGCGTTTGAATTTCCCCTCATCGTCAAGCACTTCCAAAGAGCATAACAGGAAGTAGCTCTCGTCTGCCGCAAAAGCAAGGTAGTTCCCCCTGCTGTTAATCAAGCCGTACTTTTTTGTAAAAGCATCATAAAATCGGTTCATTTTTTTCTGCTCGGTCTGTATCATTTCCTCTGGGTAATCGTCGGTCTGGTACTGGATGAGCTTTCTCACACAATCACGGATTTCCAACAATCCCTTAATGCGGTTTTCTGCGGTCATGGACGCCTTTGCAGGGGTCATGGTGTTATTCTCTCGGAAGTAAACCCTGCCGTCCACAAGGGCAAAAGAGAAATTCCGCACGTTCGGGTCGGCGGGGATGGATTTGTCCTGCTCATCGGAGATGCGGTCAATCTCATTTTCAATCTCTGGGATTTCGCCGTCTATCCGCCGCATGGCTTCATGGAGAAGCCCCGCAAGCGGCATATCGGGATAGGCTTTGCAGGCACTGTCCCTGCCGAACCTCGTGCTTTCCATCTTCATCTCGCCAAGCACCATCTCTGGATTCTGGACAAAATAGCTGTTCATCGTGACGCCGTTTTCATCCGTGTCAAGGTGTACCCACTCTGGCTCAATCTCTATGATACGGTCACGCTTCTGTAAAATAAGGATGTCGCTTGTGACCTCCGTGCCTGCGTTTGCCCGAAACGTGCTGTCGGGAAGCCTTACCGCCCCTAAAAGCTCCGCCCTCTGTGCGATATACTTCCGCACCTCTGGGCTTGCCTTGTCCATTGTACCTTTAGAGGTAATGAACATCACAACGCCGCCTGAGCGCACTTTATCCAGAGCCTTTGCGATAAAATAATCATGGATTAAAAACTTCTGGGCATTGTAGCGGCTATCGTTGACCTTAAACTCCCCGAACGGGATGTTGCCAAGCACCACGTCAAAATGATTGTCTGGGAGCTTCGTGTCCTCAAACCCCTCAATGGCGATGCTGGCTTTCTGGTAGAGCTGCTTTGCAATCCTGCCCGATAACGGGTCAATCTCGATGCCGTGCAGCTTTGATTTTTCCATGCTGTCGGGCAGCAATCCTAAAAAATTGCCCGTGCCGCAGGACGGCTCCAAGATGTTCCCCTGTGAGAATCCCAGACGGTCAAGTGCTTCATACATCGCCTTGATAACGACGGGCGGCGTATAAAAAGCGGTCAGCGTGGATTCCATAGCTGCATGGTATTCCTCGTCGGAGAGTGCTGATTTTAATTCCTTATATTCATTTGCCCATGCCGCATTGTTCCCGTCAAACGCCATAGACAGACCACCCCACCCCACATACTTTGCAAGGGTTTCCTGTTCTTCGGGCGTGGCAATGCGGTTTTCTAGCTGAAGGTCGTGGAGAAGGCGGATTGCTGCCATATTGTTGCGGAATTTTTCTTTTGCGCCGCCAACGCCTAAATTATCATCGGTAATGCGGTAGTTGCGGCGGTCGGCGGAGAGGGGGAGCAGCTTATAGGCGTTTAGAGTGCCTTTCTGGTAACTGTCCGCATATTTGCGGAACTCATCATCGGACATTGCCGCAAGCTGTTTCAGCCACGCATCCGAAGCAATCCCCACAAGGCTGTCGCCGTTTTTATCCATGAAAAGGGTATTTATATCCTCTTGCAATGCGGCATGTCCCGCACTGTCTTTCGCCGTTTCCAATCGGGAACGGAGCATGTCTGCCAGATTCTGGCTCTGGGGTTTCTGCTCTGGCTCGTCAAATTTTATCTTCTCCACTACAATATCGTAGGGAAGCCCGTTCTCCACGGCGGGGTATTCCGCCACGGTTTCCGTTGTCGGCTCTGCGGGGATTTTTGTTTTTTCTTCGGGCTGTGGTTCTTTTTCTGCCTGCTTCAAGAGCCTGCGGATATAGCCCACTTTCTCCACACGGTTTATCGGGAAGCCCACGCTGTTCTGAAACGTGATGTCACGCATGGAAACGTCGCCGCTGATTTTCCCGACGCTCTCAATAAGATAACGGCGGTTGTCAATCATAAGCTCTTTGCCGATAAGGTCAGAATTATCCTGCTTTTCATCTGTTCCAGACGGGGCAGGCTTTAATCCCTGCTTTCCCTCACGCTCCGCATGGTTCAGAGCATCGGCGTATTCCTGTGCTTCCTCCTCGGTTTCAAAGGTCTGATAGATGCCGCCTGCATCATAGTATCGGTCGGCACTATCCTCTGGGACAGTGTTATCCCTTATGATAAACGGGTCTGCAAAAGCATCGGAAGTCTGCTCTACGGTGTAATGCGGCGTCGGCTCTGGGGCATGGGGTATGATTTCTGGGCTGGTTTTTTCCGTTTTTTCCCCGCTCTCTCCCCGATAAAACGGCTCAAGCTGTTCCTCCGTTACAGACACCAAATCGTGGAAATACAGATTAGAAAGACCGTTCTCGATAAAGTCGGCAAGGTCATCATACTGCGTATAATCCACAAGCACGCCGTCAATATAGGTTTCCATACGGCACTGCAAAAGGTTGACGGATGCCTGTATCCCATGCAAGCCGTCCTCGGTAGTCTTAAAGGCAATCTTGACATTGGACAAATCCGTATAGTCCGCTTCTGCATCAAGCCCAAATTCCATATCACAATATGCGTCAATACAGCTTATCGCCTGTTTCAGAAGTTCTTCCTCGGCAGGCTCTTTTGTCCTGTGAAACCAGTCATCCTCGGTAGCCATTATCTCGTCAAGCCGCTTCTCGTCCTCTGGGGTCAGCTCGGTGTTCCGCTCCAAGAATGGGATGAACACGTCATGCCCCAGACGCAGGGATTCCATTTTCTCTCGGTAGTAATCTTCCCCCTGCCGTTTCCATTCTGGGAGAAACGGGCAGGCAGGGGAGAGGGAATATTCATAAAAATTTCGGATATGGGCGATTAGATCCCCCTCGCCGTCGCCAATGTCAAACCGCCCCTCGTAGTTAAATTCCTCGCCGCCGATGACGGCATGGATTTCAAAATCGGTCTTATGATACCAGCCGACATGGTTATCCTCATTCTCCCTTTCCCGATGCTGTTTTTCGTCCAGAACGCCGAGCAGCTTATTTCCCAGGGCGAAACTCAAATCCGTAAATCGGTCGTTCAGCTCCCTGTCATAAAAGGCGGGATGCTCGGAGAACCCGATAGAAAACGTGATGCTGTCGGGCTTTCCCTCGGCAGGCATTTCCGTTTTCTGTCTTTCGGTGATGACCGTTTTTAAATGGTCGTTGGCAGGGTTTTCCCTTAGCTTTTCTTCAAAATCGGCTCGGCTGAACTCCTTTCCGAACAATGGGAACTCCGCATTACGCAAAGACACGGCGTTTTCATCAAAGGCTATGACCTCATATTTATCCACACCGATATATGCCACATCGCCCTCGTGATAGAGGTAACGGAGAGGGTACAGCTCCGTAAGCTCCTGTGAAAAACGCCACGCATTGCTGCGGCTGTAAACATCGCTTGTCTTGCCCTGCACCAGTTTAAGGAACTCAAGGAGCTGCTGCACGGCGGCAGGCTCGGAGAAAAGCTGCTCCATCCGCCCCTCGGTCACGTCGGCGAGGTCGCCACGCCCCACATTTTCAAGCAGGGATTTTTCATATCCGTCCAAGTCACGGATAAAATCAGAGAGCCGCAGGGCGAGCGTGTCCCGCTTGTCCGCAGGGGGCAGCTCCCGTTTTTCTTTGATAAGCCGCTGCCTTTTTAGCTTCCTCTGGGTGTCGATTTCATACTGCGGGGCAGACACACTTTCCAGATAATCGGCATAATGGTCTTTCTCTTTGGGATTGAAGTAGCGGTTATCCTTTATCAGCTCACGCAGGCGTTTTTCTATTTTTGCCCAACTAAGCACAAGGTCGTGTTCGTTGGAAATGCCGTCACGGTCAATGGAGATGCCTTTACTGTCATGCCATGCATAACCTTTTGCCCCGTCTGAAAAAGTAACGGGAGTGCCGCCGCTGACACCATATTCTTTTTTAAGAAATTCAATATTGCTCTTTTTATCTTCCTGCTTTTGGAACTGGCGGTAGATACGGTATTTACCATCTGCATAGCCGCTTCCTTTTACAAGGACGGCATCAATGTCCTCCTGTGAAACGGCAAAAGCAGAGGATTTTTCGTCCTCTGCTTCAGCTATCATTTCAATCTGTTCGTCCACGGTCGGGAGATTGGCGGCAACTTCTTCCTCATTGGCAACGCTGCCTTTTTCATTTTCCGTCCGTTCCTCTGGCTCTGCGGTCTGTGCCGTGGCTGCTTTTTCTTCCTGCCCGCCGCCGTCCGATTGCGGCTCTGGTTTTTCTAATTGTACCGCAGGCACTCCTTCCGTCTGCCAATCATCCTTCGCCTGCGGCTCGGATTCTTGGGACGTCAGTTGTAAATCAGTTCTTCCAGTATCACTTCCTCCGCTTGGCTGCGGATGCTGTTCATCATGCCGAGCCACTGCATCGGGGCTTTCCCTTTCAGTTCCTCCGTCACGCCCTGCTCGGCTGCGAGCTGCTTCATCAGTAGTTCCAGTCTGGAAAGAGCCGTCTGCTCGGTCTGGTAAAGGTGTGCGTTCAGCCTGCCCGACGTCAGCAGGTTGAGGTAAGCCACCCTCTTGTGGTTCTCCAGATAATCCCTGTGCATCAAAGCGTACCTGCCAAGCGGAAGCTCTGGCTCTGTCGGTAATGTCAGGTCGGGTATAAGATAATCCGCCTGTTTCGTGTAAGTGATTTCGCTCATTGTATTCGCTCCTTTCGGGTTGTTTCCTGCCTTTATCATACTGGCTTGCCATATTTCTTGCAAATGTGCGGTTCTGACCTCTGGCTTCGATTTGCACATTTCGGACTGCCGCAGAGATTTCCCTTAACGTCATCTCGGAAATGTCGCTCGTGGCGATACCGATGGCGTTCAAGGTGGCAGGCGTGTTGAAATTCGTGATGTCAGCAAAATCCTCACGCTCAAAATAACCGTCCGCATCCAGCCCGCAGCGGCTCAACAGCATATAGGCGACGCTGTTCGCCACCAGACGCTTATAAATCACTTCTATATTAAAGTCATCCAGTTCCTCCAAAAAGCTGTTTTCCGTACAGTCCTTTAACTGTGCAAGGTAATCGGGCAGGTTATCCTCCACGGCGTTCTCCGCCGTCTGCATTAAGAAATCGGCAAGGTCGCCGCCCTCCGTGCCGCCGAACCTGTCCGCAAGCCGTTCCATGACAGGCTGCCCGTACCGCTTATCCATCCGCCATATCGGGACGGGTCGGCTGCCATAGTAGCCCTCATGGGTGTCGGAAACGTCAAAATAATATTTCAGCGTGTTCCTGCGTCCTTTCGGGTCAAAGACTGCAATCCCTTTGCTGTCCTTGTTCACCCAACGCTTAAAGAGCCTATTCCATGTGCCAATCTCGGCGACTGCCGTGGCGTCTGGGCGTTGGGCGTAGATTAAGAGCTGCTCGTCAAAGCGGCACTTGTAATTGCGGCAGGCAGAGGATAAAAAGCCCTGCCACGCCTGCGGGTTTCTCGTGACGTCCCTCCCCGTGCGGCGGTACAGCTCTGTGATTAGCTGGTACTTTGCAGCCATAGGCTCACACCTCCTTACCGTTCCAAATCTTTATTTTTCTGCTTCTTATCGTATTCCCCACACCTCTCGGCGATTTCAGAATACATCTTTTCCCGCATCTCACGCTCATAGGCTCGGTATTCCTTTGCCTTATCCGTGGGCTTGTACCAGACGGTTTTCTGGTCGGCTTCGTCCATCTGCCCATAGCGGTCGTCTATTTTATCCATATATTTCTGATAAATGGCATGGGCTGCGGGGGCGTCCTTTGCGTATCGGTAGCGGTCAAGGCTTTTATGCGAGCCACGAAGCTCGGCATACTCGTAGAGCATACGGATAACCTCACGGTCAAGCCCTTTCTGCCCCTCGGCGGCATAGATTTCCGACAAGCCCTTGCACCTCCACGAATGATACGGAGAGGTGTCATTCGAGCTGTGAGAGGACAGGTAAACACCGTCTTTCTTTACTGTGATACGGTTGATAAGCTCTGTACTCACTTCTTACCACCGCCCGATAAAACAACATATTCCATAAAAATATCAATCCTCCTGTTGTCCATGCCCCGCCTTTAGGCAGGGGCATAGCTGATTTTGTTCCGTTCCATCCTCTGTGCAAACTCCCGAACGGCATACCTTACGCCGTCAATCTCTGCATGGGTTTCATCCAGATAACGGCAGACGGCAAAATAATCCTCCCAGTTCCCATAAAGCATACGGATAATGCCGCCATCGGGGACAGAGAAAAGCATCCTGCCTACACTGTCCGTCATGCAGATTTTCCGTCCTCCGCTCATTCCGTGCCGCCTCCCAGAAAAGAGATGACCTTGTTCCCTTTGATGCTTTTTTGCAGCTCATTGATGAGCGTGATGTCCGCAACCGTGATTCCCTGCATGGAGAGGATGTCGTCCATCGTCATTGCAGCAATGGCTTTTTCATCGGTAAAGCCTGCTTCAAAGACCTTGTTTAACACTCTGACCGCTTTTGGGTTTACAGCCATTTTAAATCCCTCCTATCGTTCATACTCTTTCTTTTTCGGGGTTTTCGCCGCCTGCGGCTCTTCAGGTTTTGGCTCATAGGTGTGTCCGTTCCTCTCCATACGCTCGGCAAACTCGCAGATATGGTAGAGGTTGCTGCCAACCTCGGTATGGTACTCGTCAATAAAACGGCAGCTCTTCTCCGCCTTTTCTCCCCAATCATAAGTGATGGTGATTTTGCCGCCGTCTGGGATGCGGAACTTCTCTTTGTAATGTGGGTCTATAAAACGGATGCCCTGTTCTGCTTTTGCCATGTGCTTATCAAGCCATTCTTTCACATAGCAGTAGCAGTAAAAATCATAATCG
The DNA here is from genome assembly GCA_009911305.1 of Clostridiaceae bacterium. Classification (GTDB taxonomy): domain Bacteria; phylum Bacillota; class Clostridia; order Lachnospirales; family Lachnospiraceae; genus Otoolea. The sequence continues at coordinate 20,005 of QXXC01000003.1, forward strand.
CCCTTTGTCGGGTTGCAGCGGAGCAGAAAAGCGTGTTTCTCCGTATCCACACGGAAGCCGTATTCTGTGCAATAGTTCCCCTTAAAGGAACTTTCGGGATTCGCCTTTGTAAATGCCGTCATATCATAACGGTTATGCAGAAGCCCCTTATCCTCACGCAAATCATTGATTACATCATCAAGCTCCGACTTAAATTCATCGGTTTTCCATTGCTCCCTCGTATCCGTCCAAGAAGTATAAAAGTCATATCCAGAGAGTGCAAAATCACCTCGGAGATGACCGATGCACCCTGTCTGCCCCTCAAGCTGCATACTCTGGGCATAGGTGTATTTCTGTTCGGGCTGTGTCAAAGCTCGTATCTCCATCAGCGTTCCTCCCTGCCCTTTGATTTCTTTACTTTTTCCTGCGTCTGGATTTTTGCAAGGGCTTCCTTTGCCCAATCGGGCATTTTTTCTGGTCTGATTTCGCCAAGCACATCGTACCTTTCCCATCGGGCGTGCTTGCCGTCTGCAAGCGAAGTTCCAAACACCGCCTGCCCCCTGCCGCCCCTTGCACCGTGTCCGCCGTCCACCAATACAAGCTGATAGGCGGAATGCCGGTACTCATAGCGGTTGACCTCGGCATTGATGACAACAACCTTTCCCATAATGCTGTCGCTTTTATTGTCTGGGATGCAGTCATCTATGGTAAACGGGGTCATGTCAAACTTGAACTGTTCCTGCTCGGCTCTCACAAGCCCTATCTGCTCCTGCACCCTGTCGGTAAAAATCTGCATGGCTTCCAGATAGTCGTCTGAGCCGACCGCATCTGTTACCCACTCTGCGGACAGCGGATTGTCATAAGTGCAGTCGCAGACCAGAAAAGGGTATTCCTCTTTTTCATCTATGCCGAACACCACTTCTTTTTTACCGATATGGATGCTCTGTATGACCTCATAAGAGCTAATCATCCGTTTTTCTTCATTCTCCATCGGGCTTCTCCTTTCCCTGCTTCTTCTCCCTCTGCCAGTCTAAAACCTTTCGGATGCAGACATCGCAGAAGATAGTACGGCTGTCCTTATATCGGGGGTAAGGACAGGTCGTGCAGTCATATTTCTTATGGTTTTCATTGCCGCTCATGCTACCGCTCACGCCCATCGTGCCGCTTCGCCTTTTTATCGTGCTGTTGATTGTACGGCATCTGGCTCTCCGACTGGTAGCGTTCGTTCAGCTTCTCCCTTGCGGCTTCAAGGGTGTTGCAGTAGCATCCCCAATAATAGTTGTCGCCGCCCTTACAGTACCAGCATACATAAGGGTTCGGGGCTTTCGGGTGATGCCCGATGACAAGCTCCGTGTTCCCGATTGTGCAGCTCTCTATGATTTCATAGCCCTGATTGGAGCGTGTTTCACCGTTCATAGGCGTTCCTCCTTTCCTTGATTTGCCCACGCTCTTTGGGCATCGTGGTATGCCCTTGTGGTATCTCTTTTTGTTTCCCGTCCATATATTGCTGCAATTCATACTGGCAGGGGACGTACAGCCTGCCGTTCTCCACGCAGCGGAAAATATCGCATTTCTTATCCGTGGATGCAGCATAAAAATCATCATAAGAATAAGGGAATTTCTGGCTTCCCCTGCCGTAATAGTCAGCGGCGAAAAAGCCGAGTTCCCTGTCTGTCTTTAATCTGCGTGTAATCTTGAAAAAATCATCTTCCCGCTTTGTAAACTGCCGCTCTGGGATAAAATGATGCCCTCCGTATTCAAAAGACTTATCCTGCATCTTTCACCTCACGCTTCTTTCGCATATTTACGGTATGCCTTTTCCCCTGCGGCTCTGATTTTCTGTATCCGCACACTTCCTAAAAGCTCTGGGTGTCTTTCCTGCAACTTGCGGCGTGTCCTGCCCATACTCTCAAAGCTCGGCAAGCCAAGCTCCTTATGGTTCGTCAGTATCTGGGCAAGGGGCATATTTCCAGCATCCGCCAGATAAAGATTACAGAGGGCAAGGTACAGCACCATGTCGTCATTTCTGGTGTCCTCATTCTCTTGCAGGACGGCTCTGACTTTGCCCTCAATGGTTTTCAGATTGTCCATATCCACCTCCATACATGGAAAGAGGGCGGTCATTCTGAACCGCCCCAATCCACATTATATCTGCTTTGATTTATTTCTTCCTGTGGATATGCAGCCATACAGCCACAACGCCAATAAACGCTGCAAGCACAATGGCAATCCTATTTTTTTCTCTCATTCTGCTTAATCCTCCTTTTTCTTTCTTCCGCATTTGTAGCCTGCAAACCCGAAGATTCCTGCACCGACTGTAAATGCAGCCGCAAGGCTCACCCACAAGCCGAGGCTGAAGTCGTCGCCTGTTTTCGGTGTGTCACGCAGCTCATTGTGCATGGTTACAACCGCCGTTTCGTCCGTCTTGATGGTCACTTTCTGGTCGGCGGGCAGGATATAGCCAGAGGATGCCTTGTCGCTGACCTCGGACACGGTGTATTCACCGATACGCAGCCCCTCAACAGTAATCTCACCTTTCTTGTCTGTCGTAAATGTCTGGTCATAACCATTGTCCCCAATGACACGGAAAGAGAAGCCCTCTACCTTGCCGTCAGAGGAAGTCTTGACGATTTTAAGGCTGCCTTTCTGTGCTTCATTTAAGAATCCTTTGCCCGCTTCATTCTCTACGTTATAGGTCTTGCCGTTTTCCTCGATGGATACGGGATAGACGTTCTCATCAAGCACGAAGCCTGTCGGGGCGGTTTTCTCACGGACAAGGTACTTGCCGTAACGCAGGTCGTCCATCTGGTACACGCCTTTTTCCACCTCGCCCATCTCGCCGAGCAGCTTGTCTTTCTTATCCAGTTTTCCATCTTCGTTTGTATCCGAGTAAACCTCAAATACCGCACCCGTGAGCTTGTTTTCTGGGTAGTCCTTGTCTACCTTAGTCAGAGTGATATTGCCCGTGATGAAGTAATTGACAAGCTCAATCTCTACAACTTCATCAACCTCGCTGATTGTCACGCTGATTTCTTCCTCGGAGAGTACATATCCTTTCGGGCTTTCAATTTCACGGATGACCCATGTGCCATACAGTACTTCCTCAAAAGAAAAACTGCCGTCATCTTCGGATGTGGCAGTCGCAATCGCAGTTTCCTTTGTATATTCTGTTGTGCTTGTCTGAAAGATGCCAATAACAGCGCCGCCTAAATCTTCGCCGTCCTCATTGGACTTCTTACCGCTGACAGAGCCGTAAATCAGTTCGTTTTCAATGGCTTCGCCCTCGTTTGCTGTGATATGCACAACGGCGGTTTCCTGCCCTGCGTACTCGAAGTCAACAGGATATTTCTCGTCGCTCATAAGGTAAGCGGCATTTGTTGATATTTCCTGCACATAGTAGCTGCCCATCGGTAAATCACTGATAGCCTTACCATGACCGTTTTCATCAAGGAAGATGACTTCTATCAATCCGTCCGCAGGAATTGTTGTGCCGTCTGCGGCGGTCAGTTCCTCGGCGGCATACAGACCAAACGTAACGTCTTTGATTTCGCCGTTATTGCCCACGCCGTATGCTTCGTCCACTTCAAGGCTCTTGATTACGTCGATTTCCACACGCTGACGCTCGTTGTAAAAATCCGTGCCTGCTTCTGTCACTTCGATTTCCTGTCCCGCATACACAAGCTCCACGGCATGGATTTCCTCACTTAACACCATGCCATACGGGGCGGTCACTTCCCTTACCTCGTACTTTCCGAGATAAAGTTCCCTGCTTTCCGCTGTGCCGTCCTCGCCCGTAGTGAGCGTATCTACAACCTCGCCTTTCTCGGCTCTTACCGTTCCGTCTGTCGTAATAATGTCCTCGGCTGCGGTAATCTCATAGACCGCACCCTCCAAATTATCCACGGCAAAAATCGGCTGGTACAGCCCCTTGTTTCCCGATACCCTGCTGAATATCTCCCCAGACTTTCCTACCGTGATTTTTCCTTTCTGTGCCATATTGGAGCGTTCCACCTTGACAATGGTGATGCCGCTTTCCTCCTCGGAGTTTTCCTGCTCCACGTCAAAATAAACTGGCTCGGAGTCTAAAACATAGCCATATGGAGCCTGCACCTCAACAAGCGAATAGCCCTTGCCGTATTCTAAAGTCTGCGGCGTGATAAGCTCTCCGTCTGCGGTAGTGTAGAACGTGTCCATCTCCGTCACTTCGGGATAAGTGAACGTCATTGTTACAAGGCTTCCGTCTGGGTCGTAAATCTGGAAGCCTGCCCCTGCATACGGGATAGCCTTGCCTGTTTCTATATCCTTTTTCACAATCTTGATATAGCTCTCAAAGTTGGCATTGTTAATGAGATAACGGTAGGTCTGGCTGTCCTTGCAGATAAATACGTCAAAATCTTTCATCAGCTCACGCCCGTCCCATCCAGAAGTCTGGTGTACCGTATAGATGCCGTATGGCATATCCTTTGTCTGGGCAAATCCGTTTTCGTCGCAAATGAGCGTGTCACGTTCCGTTTCCTCCGCCGCATCAAAGCTGCCTGCGGATTTCAAATATACCTCAAAGACAGCCCCCTCCTCTGGCGTTTCAATCTGGGTTTCGCCGTTGTCGGTGTGCTTGATGATGGCGATATTCCCTTTGATGACCTGCTCGTTTACGTCATTCTTCGCAGAATTGTATTCCACGGTGTAAAGCTCTGGCTCTGCCCCCACATGGTGTACAGTCGTGTCCAGAAGATAGCCCTCGGATGGGGTAATCTCACGGACACTCCAATCGTTGCCGCAGATATAATATTTCGTTGTGAACTGCCCGTTCTCATCGGTGGTGTAGGTGTCAACAAGCTCCTCGCCTTTATAGATGCCGTAAACCGCACCTGCAAGGGAAGCGTCGCCCTGCGGCTTCTTTCCCGTTTCCACGTCGGTCTTTAATACCATGACATTGAACTTCTTTAAAATGTTGTGGAAGCTGCGGTTTGTAACTTTCTTCCACTCAATCGGGGCTGTCTGGGATGCAGGGACAACGTAACGGATTGCCGTATCCACTTCCTCAAGGGTATAAGGCGTGCTGCCGCTGATAAGGACGTTCTCAAACTTTGCCAGCCCGTTCTTGTTGGTTATGGCATATTCATCAACAGCCAATCCGCTTAAAGAAGTGCCGTAAAGGTGGAACTTCACGCCCTCCACCAGATTGTCCTCGGATGTTTTCACAACCTCAAGGCTTCCACGCTTCAAAGTGTTGCTGAACGTGACCGTAGAAGTCTTTCCGCCAATGATTGTCACTGTCTGGGTTTTCTGCGGCTCATAACGGTCAATAGACTGCTCCGTAACAGTATAAGTGCCAGGGAATAACCCCTCCACTGTGAGATTTCCATTCTTGTCGGTTTTCACGGTCTTGTTAAAGCCGTCGCCTTTGATGGTGAAAGAAATCCCCTCAACAACCCCGTCCTCGGAAGTCTTTTTCAGTGCCACCGTGCCTGTCGGCGTTTCCACGTTGATATACGCCATCATGGTGTCCACATTTTCCACGCCCGTAATGACGTCCTGCAGGTTCGGGTCGCCGTAGGCAATCATCATCGCACCGCTGCTGACGGTCGGCGTGTTGTTTCTTGCTGCGGTAATCCTTGCCTTGCTGTCAATCGCCTTTGATGATGTGATAGTCAGCTTGTTCCCAGATTTAGATACCTTTACATTGCTGTCAGAGCTTGTAAAGGAATATTCGGACAACACGCCGTTGCTGTCGGTCAGCGTAAGGCTGTATTTGCCGTCCTTATAGGCAAGCTCCTTTGTGATGTCTTTCTTCCCTGCCGACATAAAGCTCGGAATCGTGCTGTGCCTTGTCATCAGCGACACAATCTGGTCGTAAGCCGCCCTCGCCCCGCTGTTCGCATAGTTAGAGCCAAAGTGCAGGCTGTAAACGGTCGTGCTTGTCTGGCTGTACGGGCTTGTGGCATTGCGGCATCCCGTGACGAACTCCCACACAAGGGTCTGGGTGGCAAGCCATTTCTCATCATCGCTCCCAGATAAATTCCCGCTGTTGCCCTGATACCCATAGAGCAGGGCAAGCCCCACCGCCTTCCTCTGTTCTGCGGAGAGGGCGTTCCAAGCGTTGGAAGAAGCCTTTGCCAATGTGTTCCCCGTTTTCAGCGGCACGCCCGGCTGAAGGCAGAACGCCGTTTCCCCGTCCACATACATACGGTATTTGTATTCGCCCGTCCCTCCTGCGGTATGACCGCCGATATTGGCACTGGAATTATACCTCATGGCGTTCCCTGCACCGTCGTAGGTGTGGGTAAAGCTAATCGTTCCGATGTCGCCTGCTGCAAACGCTGTCGTGGCAGGGACGGCGGACAATGCCGTGACCGCAGCAAGGGCAAACGCCGCAGCCCTTTTGAATAATTTACGAATCTTCATCGTTACCTCCTGTTTGTTCTCGTGTTGATAGTTGCTGACTGATTTTCTAACAGAAAAAGCTGCCCGTCTGGACAGCCTTTAATATTTTCTTTTCTCGGATAGTTACTGGCAGTATCTAGGGGGAGAGGTGTGGAGAGGGGGAAGTGGAAAAAAATTTGCTGTCCCCCAAAGGGCAGACTTCTCCCCAAGTGTGCGGTTATCTTTCCTGCCCCCGCTGCCTTTGTAAGTGTCGGTTATAAAACTCCAACGCCTTTACGACAAAATCCGTTTCCTGCCCTCTGGGGATGGATTTTGGTATGAGCTTGGTTATCCGCTCGTCCTTAAAGGCAGGCTTCTCTTTCTGGTTTGGCTTATCCTCCTGCATGATGGACTGGATAACCTCGTCCGTGAGTTTTCCCTCCTGCATAAACTTTTTCATTTTGATAGCCTGTGCAAGTGAGGGCGTGGCATCATTGTAACCCATCGCTTCAAGCAGAGTGTACTGCTGTTCCTCGGAAAGATAAGAGATTTCCACCGCAGGACGGAAAGCAATCTGGCGTTCATCTACCATTTGCAGGATTTCGGGTACAAGCTCGGTTAAGCGAATAAATCGGCGTATCTGGTCTTTACTTTCTCCAACAAGTTCGCCTAATTCTTCATCAGAACGCCCCTTTGATAAATTAGTCGCCAGTGGCGACGCATTTTCTTTCGGGGGTCTGCCTGCCTGTCTTTTCATTGCTTCTAACCGCATTTTATAAGCAAAGGCTTTTTCACTCGGCAGAATAACAGAGCGTTGTAAATTACTCTCAACCATGACGATAATCGCTTCATCATGGGTCAGCTCCTTAACCTCGCATTTCAGTGTTTCAAGCCCTGCAAGCTCACAAGCCTTTTTCCTCCTGTGACCGCTGATAAGCTCATACCGCCCATCCTCTTTTTGCCGAACTGTCGCAGGGGTCATTACACCGCTCCGACTGACACTTTCCACAAGCTGTTCCATATCCTCATTCATTAAAACCTTGAATGGGTGGTCTGGAAATTCGTCAATCTCGGAAATGGGTATTTCCCTTATCCTGCTTAGATTCGCTTCTGCACGGCTCTCATCCGTTTCAAAGAGGTCATCGTATGCAGTCAGCTCGATTTCTGTTCTTTTGCTTCTCGCCAATCTCTGCAATCTCCTTTCCAAACTGCTCATAAGCTGCGGCTACCTTGCCGCCTTTGTCGTAGGCAAAAATGCTTTTTCCCTCTGCGGTGGCTTCTACCGCACGGATGGAGTGGGGTATCTGTGTATCGAATACCTTGATTCTCTGCCCATAGGCTCTTTTTACCGTTGCGGTAATCTCCTTAGAGATGTTCGTGCGTGGCATTACCATCGTCATTAAGATACCGTCAATCCGCAGGTGGGGATTGATTTGCCGTTTGACCTTAGACACGGAGCGAAGCAACAGCTCTAAGCCCTTTGCAGAAAGATAATGGGGCTGTGTCGGGATAACCACGCTGTCAGCCGCCGCAAGAGTATTGATTGTGAGCATACCCAAACTCGGCATACAATCCACAAGAACCACATCGTAATTCTTTTTTACCTCATTGATGCAGGTTTTCAGCACGCTTTCACGGCTTATGGCGTTAATCAGCCTTACTTCCAAGCCCGACAGTTCAATGTTGGACGGGAGCAGGTCAACGCCCTCATCATGGTGCAGGATGCTTTTGGAAACATCGACGGGTTTATCGTCAATAATGTCCTGCATGATAGTGGAGAGCGTATCGGGCAAGTCGTCTGGTCGGCTGTAACCGAGCGACATGGTTAAATTTGCCTGTGCATCGGCATCAATGAGCAGGACTTTCTTACCCTGCTGTGCCAGAGTTACGCCCAGATTGACTGCCGTGGTGGTCTTTCCAACGCCGCCTTTCTGGTTGGTTAAAGCGATTACTTTGCAATTTGACATAGGTGCGTCCTCCTTTCGCATAGATTTAGCCACTTTGTCAAGGTGGCTATGTAAGAGTACCAGAGAACGACAGAACGCAAAAAAGCCGCTTACTCTTAAAAATCAATAAGAATAAGCGGCTCTGTGATGTGCCTTAGACATATTCAATTTTCATTCTCTTTACTGGTGCGTTTACGACCTTGAATATCAGTTCGTCAACGCAGTCTGTATATCTGCCCTGCCGAATAAGCTGGTTTTTCAGCTCCACAAGGCTATGTAGTAAAATGCTCCGTTCTTGGCTGTCCACATACAAATGATTTTTCTTTTCTCTCATAAAGCTCACCGTCCTTTCTTGGCTTCATTATACAAGAAAATGACGATAGCACTCAAAGGTGTAAATCAAAGAGAAAAACTCCTCCTTTTCTAAGCAATCATCAAATCATATGGAAATATCCCAACGCCTCCCTTATCGCCGCTTCTTTCTCTGGCGGGCATTTCGGCTGTCTGGAATTTTCTGATTTTGGCAGATTATAGTTCACCCTCTCGATAATCCCACATTTCTCTTTTACCTGTGCGATATACAAACTGCTGACTTTCAATCCCGTATGCTCCAACACATAATCCTTGATTTCCTCATAAGTTGCTTTGCTCTCCGCAGCCGTTAAATCAAGCTCGTCCATCTGAAGCTCCACCTCGATATGTTGGTCTGAATGAAGTTTGGACAATAAACATACCGTCTCCACATGCTGCGTTCCGCAGAACATATCGACCGGCCATGCCTCCTTTGCCTGATACCCGTTTTTCTTAAACAGCTTCAAATCCCGGGCCAGGGTTTCGGGGGAGCAGGAGATGTAGACGACGCGTTTGGGTTTTACCTGCGCGACGGAGCGGATGAAGGCCTCTGTGCTGCCGCTTCTGGGTGGATCCATGAAGACGACGTCGATGGTTTCACCGCGGGAGGCCATGTTGACCATGAAGGCGCCCGCATCGTTGCAGTAAAACTGTACATTTTTAATCGCGTTTCGCCGGGCATTCTGCACGGCATCCCGCACGGCGTCCTGGTTGAGTTCTACGCCGATCACGGTTCTGGCCCTGGCGCTGGCAATGAGGCTGATGGTTCCGATCCCGCAGTAGGCGTCGAGCACCGTCTCAGCGCCGGTCAGGCCGGCCAGATCGAGGGCTTTTTGGTACAGACGCTCGGTCTGGACGGGATTGACCTGATAAAACGACTGGGATGAGATGCGGAACGTGAGGCCGCACAGGACATCCTCCATCCATCCGGGACCATACAGCACGTGTTCCTTTTGTCCCAGGACCATGCTGGTGTTCCTGCCATTTACATTCTGCAGGATTGTGGTGATCTCCGGGTGCGCGCTGCGCAGCGCCTTTACAAAATTATTTTTTGACGGAAATACGGGGGAGGCGGTTACGAGAACTACCATTGTCTGGTTGGTGGCAAAGCCGCGGCGCACTAAAACATGGCGCAGGAGGCCATAGCCGGTGTCCTCATCGTAGGTCCGTATTTTAAAGGATTTCAGCATTTTGCGGATGGTTTCGATGATTTCCCCCGCCTTTTCGTCCTCGATGAGGCAGCGGCGGGCAGGGACGATCCGGTGTGTGCCCTCCTGATAGATGCCGGACACGGGCTTTCCCTTTTGATCAATGCCGAAGACGGCGTGAACTTTATTTCTGTAGTGAAGGGGATGGTCCATCCCCAGGATCGGCTTTACAGGACAGAATTCCTTTAAGAGCGCTTCGACTGCGCGCTGCTTTTGGGCTAGCTGTTTCGGATAGGGGAGATGTAAAAGCTGGCAGGCGCCGCAGTCCCTGTATACGGGGCAGGCGTCTGCCTGTGGCTGTTTTGTCTTTGGCCGGGGAGGACGGTTCGTCCGTACAGCGGCCTTCTCCGTCCTGTATGAATGCTTAGAAAATGCGTTTCCGACCGCCTGGCGGCCTTTTTTATCTGGATTCACTGGGTGTTCCTCATCTTTCTGGTCTGTGGCTGTTCACGCTGCCGCCACAGAATCGTGCGGTCTGCGCATTCCCGCGCAGACCGATCTGCAGTAACATTTTTCAGACATGCTCCAGGAGGCTTACATAGTTTTTGATGACCCGCACCGCGCCGTCTACGCCGATCTGAGTGGTGTTGATGGCCAGATCGTAGTTGTCAAGCGACTCCCAGTCGCGCCCGGTGTAATATTTGTAATAATCGCGGCGTTCCCGGTCGATGCGTTTGATATTTTTTTTGATTTCCTTCTCACTGTAAAGATTTTTCTCCCGGATCCGCTGTTCCCTGGCCTCATAGTCTGCATAGATGTGGATGCGGACCAGGCCGTCCATGCCCTCTAATACGTAGTCCGCGCAGCGGCCGATGATCACGCAGGACTCTGCGGCGGCGAGCTTGCGGATCACTTCGGACTGGAAACGGAAGAGATTGTCAGCGGAAACGAGATCCGAGCCGAAGGAGGGCGTCCCCTTATCCGGAGTTAAGCTGCTGATGATTTTGTAGAGCAGCCGGCTGCCTGCCTTCTCGTCGGCCAGGTGGAAATAGCTTTCCTTGATTCCGCTTTCGTCTGAATTGACGCGGAGGATATTTTTGTCGTAAAATCCGATTCCCAGTTCCTCAGCCAGACGCCTTCCCGTCTCTGCGCCGCCGCTTCCGTACTGTCTGCCAATGGTGATGACGAGTCTTTTATCTGCCATAAAAACGCCTCCTTCTCTGTTTGCTTGGACGAGTGATTTGATAGGTTTATTATAGCATATGGGAGGGGAATGATCTATTTATTTTAGGGGTTTTCTGCGGTTTGCGCACTCCCCGGGGGTACCGTTCAAAGCCCAAATCCTGCATGAAAATCAGGAAAGGATTGAAATGGGTATATATAGGTGATAGACTGTTCTATATACGATGTTAAAAGGATAGAAAAAAGGGGGGATTATAATGTATCAGCCTTCTCCGGAGGTGTTTGGCGTTGCGCTGTTCTGTGTACTGCCTTTTATGTTCACCTCAGCTATCATGGATTTAAAGCTCTGGATCTCCTCCAGAGTCTGGCATGGCAGAGTTATCTCAACTGTGGAGGAGGTGAAGAAAGACTACCATCTTGAGTTAAGGCCCTATCGCAAAAAATGGTTTGAGTTTCCTGTAATCACGTATCGGGTCGGGGACACGGTGTATAAAAAGGAATGTCCCGGCTCCGAGAGAGCGGTTGGCTTTTACACGGCCGGCCAGCAGATCCCCATCCTGTACAATGAACAGTCGCCAGAAGAATGTATGTTTGAGGGACAGTTTTCCAGTATTGGGAGTCGTATATGGCTGTTTGTCTATCCGTTTATCTGCCTTCTGACGCTGATCCTTGCAGTGGACTGCTGTGCAGAAGATGCTTTTAACTCACATGAAACGCGTTATGAAGGGCTTTATGGAGAAAAAACCTGGAGGGATCTGGCTTTTTCCTTTGATGGCGGCACGAATGGCTGTGATTACTCCGGCTGGAATTCTGACGACGCCTGCAGCCTGGAAAGGAATATAAGAGAAGCGATCCTTCATTTCCGGCGGATCAATGAAAAAACAGAAAAAAAGCTGGGTAAACGATCTTATAGAAAATATCGGGATAAATATGAGGAGGCGGCGATATGCGCATCCCGTAAGCTGGCGGATATCTATTCACAATGTATATCGCAGTTTTTAGTCAGATGCGGTTTAGACGGCGAGGAGACGCGCATCTGGCGGTCTGCTTATTCGGAGTTTTTAAGGCAGATCTGCCCGGATGCCGCTCCGGACGCGGGCGTTTATTCCATGGAAGAACTGACCTTTATGATGCGAATCGTATCCGCTGCCCGGGACTATGACTTTAAAAAGCGCTCGGATCCGGAGGAAAGTATCGGCCTGTTTCTCGCGGCGTCCTGCGCGGGGCTTCATCATACGGCGGACATTCTCTCTTTTGAACCATCCATTAAGGAAAAGATACTCCGGGGCTTTGACGGCTTTCTTCCCCGTTACATAGAGGACGTCAATGAATACCTTAAATGTGTCCCGCGTCTGGAGCCGGAACCTGTGTATGCCGTTTATTCGTATACTGTGAAACGATATCTTGATACGGGTTCCTTTGAGACGGCTTTATGGGATGGGTCCGTATTTGCACACGAGCAGCTTCTTTCCCGCCTGCAGGAACATCCCGATCTGGAAAAGACGGCGCGTTTTCAGGATAACAGGAATCCGTTTTCTGATTTTAACCCGGAAGCAGGCTCTAAGTATTATTTTCATCATACAACGCAGTACGGGAAGGACAGTCCCCCTTATCTTTATCATGCGTGGGAAAATAACCTGGAATTTTATCTGGAACGCCATAAGGAATTTTTTGAAGGATGGAGACAGAGGAAATGAAACGATTCGGACAGGGAGGCAGATATGCAGATTAAGACAATACCATATGACTTTTCTGTCTGTAAAGTAGCCGACTACTCGCAGACAGACATGGACAGCGGGTTTTGCTTTATTGGCAGGACAGATGAAGAGAACTCGTTAGTATGCCTGACAGACAAGGTTCCCGGCAATGCGGTTGCATGTGAGAACGGATGGAGGGCCTTTCGGATTCAGGGAATATTAGATTTTTCCCTTATCGGGATTCTTTCCGGGATTTCCGCGCTGCTGGCAGATAACGGAATCGGAATTTTTGCCGTATCGACCTATAACACAGACTATATTTTTACGAAACGGGAGACGTATGGCAAAGCGCTGGAGGTTTTGGTAAAAGCGGGCTATCAGGTGGTTTCGTGTGCAGAACCGGAATGCTGATGGATGCGGAAATAGGTTCAAAGGCGGGGACTTGTACATGGGAGAGTGCGGGCAGGCGGCGTGGCTTTTGGGAATAAAATTTATTATGTCTGTATGGGGCAGAAGGAGGAGATCATTTACCATGAAACCAGTATTGACAATAGATGAACTGATTAAAACTGCTAGATGTTTCTGTGAGATTGAAAGCAGAGAAAATGACGTGGAACTGATAGGTACCGTGGCGGCTGCAATATGCGAGGGTTATCACGTTTGTAGATAGTTGATGAAAGGGGATTTTTTGTGAATCAAGATTTTTACAACCAAATCAGAAGTATTTTGCTATCAGCAAGAAACTTTTAGAAAAGGCTTTACGGTTACTAATTTGAAATATATGCGGCAGTTCTATTTGACTTTTCCAAAAGGTCACTCACTGCGTGACGAATTGAGTTAGACGCATTATCGGCTTTTAATAAAAGTTGAAAACGATAATGCAAGGGAATTTTATATGCAAGAAGCAGTGAAAGCGGGATGGAGTACCAGACAGCTTGAACGTCAGATAAATACTTTCTTTTATGAAAGGCTGCTGTCCAGTAAAAATAAAGAAAAAGTTGCTGCTGAGATTCAGACATCAGAAAAGGTTAAAGCACCCGAGGATATTATCCGTGACCCTTATGTGCTTGAATTTCTTGGGTTAAGACCGAATGATGATTTTGCATCAAAGTATAAGTTGTATTTACCGAGTGAGGAAGAATTGCTGCGGGAATTAAGGCGGGAATATCGGGCGTTGGAGAATGAGAAGCTTGAGACAACAGAAAGTACGAAATTAGAATAACCTAATTAACAAATGGTTAAAAAGTTTTTTGTGTGCTAAAGCGTGTTTGAAAAATGAAATAGTTTTTATATCTTGATGTTTTCGGTTTATTATTTATTAATGGGTAAGCAGTATATTTACAGCATTTACAATAAATATAAAATGATAAAAATAGATAATAAGTATTTTTAAAGAAAAGATTTATGCCATTTCCTGTAAACATGACATACAGAGGTCGTGTTTTACCTGTTATACTTACCCATGAAGCTTACGGACGCGCTTTCGCCTCTGCTTCATATGCGAAGGCGGGACAGAATAGGAGGAAAGAGGATGAAGTTAGACGGCTTTGGGATCCTGGTAAAGGACATGGCGGTGATGGTTCGTTTTTACAGGGACGTGCTGGGCTTTGAAATCAAAGAGGGCGAGGACGCGGTGAATGTGCTCCTCGAAAAGGACGGCACGCTGTTCATGCTGTACCGGAGAGCGGATTTGGAAACCATGACAAACACCGCCTTTTCCTATGCGGAAGGGATCAACGGCCACTATGAGATCGCGCTGAGCGTTCCCTGCTATGCAGAGGTGGACAAGGCGTTTGCAGCCGTCACGGCGGCCGGGGCGAAGCCCGTTCTGGAGCCTGTGACAGAGCCGTGGGGGCAGAGAACCTGCTATGTAGCGGATCCGGAGGGAAATCTGGTTGAGATCGGCTCGTTCGTAAAGGGAGACTAAGGGCCCCGCTGCGTATCTGAGAGGTCTGCGCAGCAGGTGCGCAGACCTCTCAGATACGTCAGGACATACAGACATTCATCAGTCATCTATTTTGAAGATCTTATCGATTATCACAATCAGAATCGTCCCCATCACAATCGTGATCAGGAACATGATGCCAATGCGTATCAGGAGAACCATAAAATTATGGCTTTGGTTCCATTTATCATTGATACAATAGAATACGCCTTCAGTGTTTACGTTATACTCCTCGCAGAGATCGGAAATATTGGCGAGAACCTGGCGGTGCACGGCGGTTTTGCGGCCGATGGGAAGCGTGATCTCCTTTCCGGCTTTGAGCTTTTTCGCGTCGTCAACCGGTATCTGCGCCAGAATGTAGGACTGATCCGGGAGCTTAAGCAGGAAATATTCGCTGTATTCGTCGAGAATATCCAGCGCTGTGCGCGTGACCTCCGCGCGTTTCTTCTGGCCGCCCCGGCGGCGTCTGATATAGGGGTCAACCCACGGATGGCGGGGGCCGATCCCGGTTCCGATGATCGCTTCAGGCTCAATGGTTACATAGCTTGTCTGCCAGGTATCCTCCCAGGCGGCAGCATCCTCAATACGGGGGATGTCGTCAGCGGCGGGCATGCCGATATAATCCTCCGGCAGGCCGCCTTCGGTCATGGCTAAAGTAACCGGTTCCTCTTTGCCCCGGAGGATGGACTCAACACCGATGTTCCTGCCTACAAGAGCACCGCATATGAGCCCGGCAAGTACAGCAGTGAATTCCAGGGCTTTTGCAAGTTTTTTCTTCATGATTACCATTCCTTTTTCTTTCGGTGTTTTTCAGATCCGCCGCGGTTTGGGAAAGCGGCTGTCTGCCTGGATGTCATTATAGCACGGGGGAGGCGGTTTGTCATCAGCGGGCGGCTGTAACAGGGATTTTATTGCAGAAGGGTATTGATGAAAACGGATGGATTGGACATATTCCCAAGAAGCTTTCTTATGAATACAGAACCTGCCTCCGGAACATGTTTCAGACACGCTCTGGCCGTGTTGCCGGCAGGATGTGCTGCGCTGCTTTGGGTGGCTTTTTCCATTTTCGTAGAATAACTAATTCTAAGAAATTTTCATCTATTATACTACGTTTTATAGGGGATTTCAAGGTAAATGCCCGTCGGAATTATGAGGTTTTAAATAAAATAAGCCTATAATATCATCTAATTCTATATGATCAGATAATTTATCAGAATATAAGACAAGTTTTCAGCAGCCGGATTTCGTAGAATTAGTTATTCTACGAAATCCACGGCGCGGCACTTTTGGCTCTGCCTGCCGTAGAAAGGCTGAAGGAGAAAACGAAAGATGCTGTTTAATTCCTATCTGTTCATATTGTTTTTCCTGCCCGTTACCGTGGCGGGATATTTTTTGCTGAACGGCCTGAAATGGCACAGGCCGGCCGAGCTGTTTCTGCTGGGGATGTCCCTGTGGTTCTACGCGTATTTCAATGTTTCGTATCTGCCCCTTATGCTGTTCAGTATTGTGTTTAATTATGGGATATACCGGCTGTTTGGCATATGCGGCAGCGGCGCGCGCAGGAAGGGGCTTTTGCTGACAGGGATTGTGTGTAACCTGGGCGTTCTGTTTTATTTTAAGTATTATGATTTTTTTGTGGAAAATGTCAATGCCCTGTTCCGGACGGATATGGCGCTGAAGGGGATATTACTGCCTCTTGGGATCAGCTTTTTTACGTTTCAGCAGCTTTCGTTTGTGATTGACGCGTACCGGGGGGAGATACCGGATTACAGCTTTTTGCGGTACGCGCTGTTTGTGAGCTTTTTTCCGCAGCTCATCGCAGGGCCGATTGTGACGCATGACGAGCTGGTCCCTCAGTTTGCAGATGCGGATAAGAGGCGCGTGGACTGGCGGAATCTGTCGCAGGGGCTTTATATGTTTTCCATGGGACTGGCGAAGAAGGCGCTGGTTGCCGATATGTTCGGCAATGCGGCAAACTGGGGGTTTGCGCATTATCTGGAGCTGAACGCGCCGAATGCGTGGCTGACGATCCTGGCGTATACGATTCAGATCTATTTTGATTTCAGCGGGTACTGCGATATGGCGATCGGGATCGGGAAATTTCTGAATATCGATCTGCCGGTGAATTTTCATTCGCCGTACAAGGCGCTTACGATCACGGAATTCTGGGAGCGGTGGCATATGACGCTGACGCGTTTTTTTACCCGCTATGTGTATATTCCTCTGGGAGGGAACCGGAAGGGGACGGCCAGGATGTGCCTGAATACCATGATTGTATTTCTGACAAGCGGGCTGTGGCACGGCGCGAACTGGACGTTTGTCCTGTGGGGCGGGGCGCACGGCGTGTTCTGCGTGGCGGTTAAGGTGTTTGAAGGCTTTTTTAAGGGGCTGCACCCGGCGCTTAACTGGCTGGTTACGTTTTCCTTTGTGAATGTCATGTGGGTCTTTTTCCGCGCGGATTCGATTTTGCAGGCATTGGTGATCCTGAAGAGGGCGGTGTGCCTGAATATGGGCGCAATTGACACAAATATAATCCAGGCGTTTCAGCTTAAGGAAATACAGTATCTTGCCGGGAGGCTGGGGCTTGACGGGCTTTACCGGGATTTTCCGCAGGTGTGGATGGCGGGCTGCTTTGCGTGCGCCCTGGCTGTGCTGCTGGGAAAGAGGAACAGCCATGAAAGGATGGAACGGTTTTCGGCTGGAGTTTCAGAGAGCGCGCTGACCGCGCTTCTGATGGTGTGGGGCATCTTTTCCCTGTCCGGGATCAGCACGTTTCTGTATTTTAATTTTTAAGGAGGAGATGAGAGATGACGGATGAGAGAATGCCGCAGCCAGGGAGGGAGACAAAGGCAGCGGGCCGGGAGAAGCGCTGGTTTGCGGGGACGCTTCTTTTGCTGACAGCGGCTCTGTGCGGTCTGGCGGGGCTTACGGCCTGGGTGGATCCGTTTTTTCATTATCATAAACCGCAGGCCGGGCTGGCGTATCCGATCAACAATCAGCGGTATATGAACGACGGGATTTTGCGCCATTTTGACTATGAGGCAGTGATCACAGGAACCTCTATGACAGAGAATTTCAGGGCTTCGGATTTTGAGAGGCTGTGGGGCGTGAAGACTGTAAAGACACCGTTTTCGGGGGGAACATATAAGGAGATAAATGACAGCCTTGCGCGGGCCCTGCGCAGGGGCAGGCGCGTGAAGTATGTGGTGCGGTGCCTGGATTATTCGATGCTTCTGAACGATAAGGACAGTATGCGCTATGAGAACGACTTTTACCCGTGGTATCTGTACGATGACATGCCCTGGAATGATGTCAGATATGTGCTGAACAAGTCTGTGCTCTTTGACAATACGCTGAGCGTGCTGAAGTATACGAAAGAAGGAGGAGCGACCACGGATTTTGATACATATTCCAACTGGAATGCGTCGTATACGTTTGGAAAGGAGCCGGTTTTAAAGGGCTATACGAGGCCCGGCGCCAGCGGGACGCAGGCGGAGTTTTCGCAGGAGCTGAAGGAGCGCATGCATGGGAGCCTGGAGCAGAATGTACTGTCCCTGGCAAGGGAATTCCCGGATACGACGTTTCTGCTGTTTTTTTCGCCCTACAGTATCGTGTATTGGGATTCCCTGAAGCAGAGCGGGGCGCTAGAGCAGCATATCGAGGCAGAGCGGGAGGCGATTGAGGCGCTGACAGGGCAGGAGAATATTGAACTGTATTCGTTCAGCGACTGTTTTGAACTGGTTTGCGATCTGAACAATTATAAGGACACGGCGCATTACGGCGAGTCGGTGAATGGGAGGATGCTGGAATGGATGCATGAGGGAGAGCACCGGATCACAAAGGAGAATTATGAGAGTTATCTGAAGAAGATAGAGGAATTTTATTCTTCGTATGATTATGACGCCATATTTGAGGCGGAATGAGGAGGCGGCGCAGAAATGCGGCCTGCCGCGGTTTTCTTATGGATATGGAAGCCGGCGCTGCACACACAGGAAACCACTGTGGATGGTCAGGACCGGATGTCTGAAGCGCCGGGAATGGAAAATTTTTGCAGTATATGATATAATGTGAGAAAGAACGAAACTGCGGTGGAGGCGGCTTATGAGAGAAGAATGCCTGGTGTGCAAAGCACCTCTGGAATATTTGGAAAACAGTGAACCAATGGAGTGCGCGATCTGCCATAAAAAGGAGAGCAGCAGGAGCAGATGCGTGAACGGACACTATATCTGTAATGAATGCCATACAGAAGGAATGGATGCTGTCATCGGCCTTTGCCTGGAAGAATCATCAAAGAATCCTCTGGAGATCATGGAACGGCTGATGAGGCAGCCGTTTTGCCACATGCATGGGCCGGAGCATCACGTGATGGTCGGCTGCGCGCTCCTCACCGCGTACCGGAATGCCGGAGGTGAGATTGCTCTTGAGGATGCCCTGATTGAAATGTATGGCAGGGGAAAAGCGGTTCCCGGAGGAAGCTGCGGCTTCTGGGGCGCCTGCGGCGCGGGGCTCAGCACAGGGATGTTTGTGTCCATCATTTCCGGGGCAACGCCGCTGACAGAGGATGCGTTTCGCCTGTCCCATTTCATGACCTCGAAATCGTTAGAGCAGATTGGCCGGATCGGAGGACCGAGGTGCTGCAAAAGAGATTCGTTTTTGTCCATCCTGTGCGCCGTCGAATTTGTGGGGGAACATTTCGGCATTCAGATGGAGAAATCAGAAGTTGTGTGCAGCTATGCTTCAGGGAACCATCAGTGTATCGGAAAGAGGTGCCCGTTTGCCAGTGCGAAAGCCATGTTAAGGCATGCTCCGGAATAAGAGATCCAATACAATACCTACTATGACCGTCAGCTTAATAACTGGCTGCATAAATACGTCTATAAGAGGAAATATAAAGATCAGGCTGGATATCGTTTGCGTCAGGCATATGAAAGTGGTAAGATAAAAAACGAAAGTGGGTTTAAGGAGGTGCTTGGAAATGTGTTATCTGATAGCGAAGAAATTCGGTGATACAGGTTGTTTGGCCTTACAGACATCACATGGCCAGCATCTGGCAGATTTTAAGAAGAAGTTGATAAGAACCGTTGGATATGACACCATTCAACTGGTGACAATCAGCCGTCCTTCTGCCTATGGGGAGTATGAGCCTTACCATTTCCTTGAAACAGAGCAGGAGTTTGAGGAGGCAGTAAAGAATTTGTAGAGGTTTGATGATAAGAAAAATAAAAAAACACTGCAAAATGGCGCATATTCAGAAAGCAATCTGCAGTGGAAACGGTTCCCTTGCCCTGACACAATCCCTGTGTCAGGGCAAGGCCTTTTATGTTGTATTTTCCTCTATTGTCCGTTTCCTTCCGGTTTCTGTCCCGGGGCTGCGTTTCTGGCTCTGCATATGAGCTGCGTCATGGTTCCCATGGGGCAGTACACGCACCAGGAGCGGGGCTTGAAGAGGATCATGGTAAACAGCCCCAGCACGGTGGAGGTGAGCATCACGCTGTAGAAGCCAAAGGCAAACTGCGCGACGCCGTCAGAAAAGAGGGAGCCATGGTAGGCCCAGCGCCATGGGAGCTTAAATGTCCACAGCAGTGTAACCACCGTGTTCAGGCTTCCGGCGCCGGCGAAGACGAGCCATGTGTTCCACAGCATGAGGAAGAACATGACAAAGAAGAAGGTTAAAAATCCGTACCGGAACCAGGCGGATCTCATCCAGGCCGGGATATCCTTCTTCCGGGAGAGGCCGAAGCGGCCGCCCAGGAGGGAAAAGAGCTGTCCTCTGCCGCAGTATTTGTTGCAGTAGGCCTTATTTCCCTTTATAATCGCGATGAGAAGGGGGATAAAAAAGCAGAGAAGCCCCAGCCATGCAAAAAGGATGTTGAAAAATCCAAGGATCAGGTACGTGAGCGAGACAATCCACAGGTAATCATACCATTTCTTTTTTTGATTCACAGTTTGGCCACCTCCAGTGTGATGATACTTGCAGGACATTCTTTTGCGCATTTTCCGCATCCGACGCATAATTCGCTGTTGATTTGTGCGCAGATGCCTTGGGGGATGGAGATGGCGCTTCTTGGACATACCTTCATGCAGCAGCCGCAGGCGACGCATTCCCGGGCGCTGACAACCGCTTTTCTTTTTGCCATGATAAAGCTCCTTTATGTTTTATTAAGTATACAGGGAAATGGGGTTTATTATAACTGTATAAAAACACTCCTTTTTGATATGAATCGGAAATGTGGATTCTTACCAAAAAGGAGCTGTTTTTCAGGATACAGCCGTCGTCGGCTGTGGATGCATGTGTGTTACCGATCGAGCAGACGGAACCGGGCGACCAGCTCGCGCAGCATGATGGCCTGGCCGGAGAGCTCCTCGCTGGCAGAGGCGCTCTGCTCTGCTGTGGCGACGTTGGTCTGGACAACCGTGGAGATCTGATCAATGCCGCGGGTGATTTCCGTGGTGTCAGACTCCTGCTGCCTGGTGTAGTTTGCAATGCCGTCGATTAGCTGATTCATCTCGTCCGCCTGGGTCACTACCTTCAGCATGGAGTCTGCCGTATCCTGTGCGGCGCGCACACCCTCGTCCATGGAGTCCACGGTCTGCTGCAGCAGGATCGTGGTTTCCTGTGCGGCGGCGGAAGATTTGCCCGCCAGGGCGCGGACCTCGTCCGCCACTACGGCAAAGCCTTTTCCGGCGCTTCCTGCCCGGGCGGCCTCCACGGCGGCATTTAAGGCCAGGATATTGGTCTGGAAGGCGATATCCTCAATGGTCCTGACGATCTTGTTGATTTCCGTCGATTTATCGCTGATGCGCTGGATCACGAGGGTCATATTCTGCATCTTGTCATTGCTGGCCAGAATACCGGTCTTGACATTCTGCGAGATGGCGCTGGCCTTCTGCGCGCCCAGGGCGATCTTGTGTACGCTGTCCGACACGGCGTTTATATGCTCAGCCAGGGTCTCGACCTCGGCCGCCTGCTCCGTAGAACCCTGGGAGAGAGTCGTCGCGCCGGCGGAAACCTGCTCTGCGCCGGCGGCCACGTCTCTGGAGGCGGCGCGGAGCTGTCCCATGGCGTTGTTGAGCGAATGGGATATCTCATCCAGGGCTGCCTTGATCCGCTTAAACTCGCCGGTGTATTCATTTTCCAGGGTAAACGCCAGATTGCCTGTGGCGATTTCGTGCAGCTTTTCCGAGATCTCCGTGATGTAGATCACATAGTCGCGCAGACGCATGGTGACGCGGTTAAAGTCATCCGCCAGCACGCCGAGCTCATCCCTGGAATGGTAACGGATGGTCTGTTCCAGTTCGCCCTCAGCGATGCGGGTGGCAGCCTGGCTCAGCTCCTTAACCGGGCGGCCGATGACGCGGCGCACCTGGAACACCACCAGGAGGATCAGGACCATCACGGCCAGGGCCGCTACCAGAAGCATGGAACCTGTCAGATCGCGCAGCTCCTTGAGGACTTCCTCCCGGGAGACGTACGCTACGGCCATCCAGTCGCTGCCCGGCACGTTTTCCACCTGGATGTATGTATTGTCATAGAGGGACAGGCCGCTCTTCCCCTCGCGGATCTGCCGGCTGGCGTAGGCGTACATGCCCTCATTCATCTGACTGAGAATCTTTCCGGTGACGGCCTTATCCCGGTGGCCGATGATGGTGTCGGTTCGGGTATCAACCAGGAAGATGCCGCCGGTGTCCTCGATCCGGATGCCGCTGACGATATTGGAAATCGAGTCCAGATACACGTCAGCCGCCGCGACGCCCCGCACGGAGCCGTCCCGTCCCCGGAGAATGCCGGAAACGCCCACCACATAGGACTGGCTGTGTTCATCGACGTACGCATCGCCTAAAATAAAGTCGTCGGACTTTAAGCCGTCCTGATACCATTTCTTTTTGAAGGGGTCGTATTCCGGCCCGGCCACAAAGCTGGCGTGGTGCATGGAGCCGTCTGTCAGCGCCACATACAGCCCGTCGGGGTAGGCGGCGTTTTGGTTTACGGTATGCTTGATATATTCTGTCATGTCGGGGACGTCCATGTCCTCGTATTCGATGGTATCGCGCTGGGTTTCCAGCATGGTCAGCGTGGTGTTCATCCAGGCCTTTGTCTCCTGGAGCGTCCGCTCTGTCGTGGTCTGCAAGAGCCTCTCGCTCTTATCCAGCAGCGCGCGCGACATCTGGATATAGACTACGGCGAACAGAATCGCCACTGCGATCACAACGCTCACAACAATGGATGACGCCAGCTTCCCTGTAATGCCCCAGCCCCGCCTGACAGACCCGGATTGGGAGGCTTCTTTTGTTCTCTTTTTCATACACCTGTACTCCCTTTAGATTTGTATCGTGGTTTTGCCGGATTTTCCGGGTTTATAAACGGAAAATTCATGCAATATTACTATAATTATAACAGTGTCTGGAAGGGAATACAAGTGTTTTTGGCGGATCTCATCCCAAACGTTGCGCTTCAGTTACGGTTCACACCCCTGCCGGGGTGTGTCCGGCAGCGCGATCTATTGTATACGGAACTGGCTGATGAGCCGGTTCAGCGTTTTGGCCTGATTGGTCAGTTCATTGGAGATAACGGCGCTCTCATCCGCGGCAAAGGAGTTGGTTTCCACTACCCTGGAAACCTCTTTGATCCGGTTTTCCACAGAAACGATCATCTCTGACTGCTGGGCGCTGGCATGCGCAATTTCATCCATCAGCTCTTTGAGGGACTGGATGCATTCATTGATTACCTGCACCGCTGAGATGGCGAGGCCGGTTGATTCCGTGCCTGTCTTCACATCGTGTATAGAGCGGCCGATCAGTTCCCCTGTGCTTTTGGCGGCCTCAGAGGACTTGGATGCAAGGCTTCTGACTTCGTCCGACACCGCCGAAAATCCCTTTCCTGCGTCGCCGGCCCGGCTGGCCTCCACTGCGGCGTTGAGCGCGAGGATATTGGTCTGGAAGGCGATATCCTCAATGGTTTTTATGATGCTGCCGATTTGGGCCGAGGACTGATCAATGTTTCTGGTGGCCGTGATCAGTTGTTCCATTTTGGCGTCGGCTTCCGACGCATAGCCGGTGACTTTGTCTACCAGCCCGCTGGCATTGCTGCAGCGCGCGGCGCTGGCCTGGATTTGCGCAGCCATATCCGTGATGTTTGATACGAGTCCGTTGATAGACAGCTTCTGCTGCATGCTTCCCTGGGACAGGGCCTGGGCCCCTGCAGATACCCGGTTGGCATCGCTGTCCACCTGCCTTGCGATCTGCGTGATATCGCGCATGACATGGGTCAGATGGGCGCGGATGCTTTTCAGGCTTTCGGCCAGGACCTTGAAATCGCCTATATAGTACGACTCGTTTTTGGCCACATCCACAGCGATATTGCCGTTTGCCATCTCGCCTAAGATGCGGCCGATATCCTCAATCGTTTTGCGCAGGCAGTCGCAGACATGATGAACGGTCTGTGCGATCAGGCCGATCTCATCGTTTCTGCCGTAAAAGGACTGTAATTCCCGGTCTGCGGACAGCTCCAGGTTGCCGAGACGGCTGATGGCCCGTTCCATGGCCATCAGCTCCCGGCCTTCCCGGTGCAGGATGAGCAGCGTGACGAGTATAATCACGGCTGCCACGATGGCGCACAGGACGCCTACGGTGATGCGCACGGCTGCCACTTTGCCGTAGACCTCCGCCGCATCGTCGCTGACGATGAAGACCCAGTTGCGGTCCTTTAAATACTTGTAGACGACCAGCTTTTCAACACCCAGTTCGTTCTGATAGGAATAGGAACCCGCCTGCGTGCTGCCGTCCGCTTTGATCCGCCGGATGATTTCCTGATAGCCGGCGTCCGTGGTCTGCGTATTGAGAAGCGCCTCCTGCCGGTGATAGAGGTATTGGCCGTCCTCGACATTTAAAAAGACATATTCGCTGTGAGGCAGGCCTTCAATATTCAGATTCAGAAGTTCATCCATCAAATGGCTGGCATAGACGGCGGCTCCTACAAAGCCGATGCACTCCTGCTCCTCAAAAAGGGGGTGGTACATGGAAAGAACCATGCTGCCGCTTCCCGGAGAGCGCATGATGCCCAGGTTGGTAAGCTGCGGTCCGGCGAGAATCGTCCGGGAAAACTCCTCCAGCGATTCGCCGGTCCGGGTGGTGATTCCAACCGCGTTCTTTGAGGTATGTGTCAGGACATAGGTGGAAGGCGTGCCGATGTATAAGCCCTCGAAGATCCCCTTGACCGCGGCGAACTCCTCTGTATAGCTCTGCGCCTTTTTCAGGAGGGCGGGATCCTCCGGATGTTTGAGAACATCCCGGACCTCGCTGCCGAGCGCAAAGGCTGTCATGTATTCTTCCGCAGAAGACACATAGCTGTTAATGATGGCGGCTCTGGATTCTACGGCGTCGATCATCTGGTTTGTGATGTTGCTTTTGACCATGGAGGCGACGCGGCTGGATACGATGAACCAGAGAAGAAGCATGCCTGTAAAGGTGATGGCTGTGGTAATGATGCTGATGCGCGTGGCAAGCTTTTGATTTGATAAAAACTTCATAAGAAACTCTCCCTGTGCTAAAGATTCTCAGAACCGTTCCGGCAGGCAGAACGGCGCGGACACGCCCGGAAAAAGAGCGCCGCAAGATCGATTTTAGCATAAACTGACACGTTTTTCAATAAAAAAAGCAGGGGTGGAAAAGGGGAGTGAATGTCCGTTATTTGAACATAAAAAGGCCTGAAAATCCTGACTGTACGGAATGAACCAATCTTGCAATTTAGCGCTAAAACAGATATAATAAACGCAGGAGGTTTCAAACATATGAAGCGTGTATTTTTAACCGTATTAGACAGTGTGGGGATTGGCGAGATGCCGGATGCCGCGGCATACGGCGATGAGGGCAGCAATACCGTCGCGGCGGCGGCGTCCAGCCCGTTTTTTTCCATGCCCAATATGCAGCGGCTTGGATTTTTTAATATTGACGGCGTGGACTGCGGCGAGCCGGCGGCTGCGCCGCAGGGGGCGGTGGCCAGGATGACCGAGGCGTCGAAGGGCAAGGACACGACCATCGGCCACTGGGAGATTGCGGGCGTGATTTCCGGACAGCCTCTCCCCACGTTTCCGGACGGGTTTCCGGATGAGCTTTTGGATGAATTTAAGAGGGAGACGGGCAGGGGCGTGCTCTGCAATAAGCCGTATTCCGGGACGGATGTGATCCGGGATTACGGGGAGGAGCATCTGCGGACCGGCGATCTGATCGTCTATACCTCCGCGGACAGCGTGTTCCAGATCGCGGCCCATGAGGAGCTGGTACCGATTGAGGAGCTGTACCGCTTCTGTGAGATCGCGAGGCGTCTGTGCGCGGGAAAATACGGGGTGGGCCGTGTGATTGCCCGTCCGTTTGAGGGGACGCACCCCTTTGCGAGGACGTCCAGGCGTCACGATTATTCGCTTGAACCGCCGGCCAAGACGATGTTAAATTATATCAGCGAGTCCAGGAAGGACGTGCTCGCAGTCGGAAAGATCAACGATATTTTTGCTGGGAGCGGCGTCACGGAGATGGTGCGCACAGTGGATAATGCGGATGGCATTGACAAGACGCTCGCGTGGGGCCGGCGCGCGTTTAACGGGCTTTGTTTTACGAATCTGGTGGACTATGACATGCTTTACGGCCACAGGAATGACGTGGATGGCTACGCCAGGGCCCTGACATACTTTGACGGGCGTCTTCCGGAGCTGCTTGGTATGCTGGGAGATGAGGACATTCTCATGATCACAGCGGATCACGGCTGTGATCCCAGTACGCCGTCCACGGATCACTCGAGGGAATACACACCGCTCTTAATCGCCGGGCCTTGTGTGCGGGCAGGCGTGAACCTGGGGACACGGGCGAGCTTTTCCGACATTGCGGCGACCATTCTCGATTATCTGGAGGTGAAAGGAGAGACGGCGGGGAAGAGCTTCCTGAAAGAAATCTTAAAATAAGAAGGGATACGGTTTGCAAAATGGATATAAAACAGATTTTAGGCGCTGTGGATCACACGCTTCTGGCTCCGGATTGTACCTGGGAGCAGATTCAGGAGCTGTGTGACGACGCGCTCCGATACGGGACGGCATCCGTGTGCATTCCGCCCTGCTATGTAAAGCAGGCAAAGGAATATGGGAAGGACAGGCTTACGGTCTGTACGGTGATTGGCTTTCCGAACGGATACAATACAACAGCGGTCAAGGTATTTGAGACGGAGAGCGCTGTGGAGGACGGGGCGGACGAGATCGATATGGTGATCCCCATCGGAGCGCTGAAAAGCGGCCGCGGGGAGGATGTCCTGGCGGAGATACGGGCCGTGAAAGAGGCCTGCGGGGGCCGGATCCTGAAGGTGATCATTGAGACATGCCTTCTGACGCAGGAGGAGAAGGCGGTCATGTGCCGCCTGGTCACAGAGGCGGGCGCTGATTTTATCAAGACCTCCACCGGGTTTTCCACGGGGGGCGCCACCTTTGAGGACGTGCGCCTGTTTGCGGAGCATGTGGGCCCGGGCGTGAAGATCAAGGCGGCCGGCGGCATCGGTTCCATGGAGGACGCAGAGAGGTTTCTGGAGCTGGGCGCGGCCCGCCTGGGGACGAGCCGGGTGGTGAAGCTTGTAAAGGAGGAGGAGAGAACGGATGGATAATGCATGCAGTCTGACCAGGGAGGAGGCGCAGGCCCTGGTCCGCGCGGCTTTTGAGGTACTGCCGCAGGCCTATGTTCCCTATTCACATTTTCACGTCGGCGCAGCGCTTCTGTGTGCGGACGGCGCGGTTTACACAGGCGTGAATATTGAAAATGCGTCCTATCCGGCCACAAACTGTGCGGAGCGGACCGCGATTTTCAAGGCGGTGAGCGAGGGAAAACGCGATTTTAAGGCCATTGCCGTCTGCGGGGGAATGAACGGGAAGGCAAAGGATTTCTGCCCGCCCTGCGGAATCTGCCGCCAGGTCATGCGGGAATTCTGCCGGCCGGAGGAGTTTAAGGTCCTTCTGGCAAAATCGTGTTCGGAGTACCGGGAGCTGACGCTTGAGGAGCTGCTGCCCTTAAGCTTTGGGCCCGATAAGCTTGCCTGAGAGGAGGTCTGCGGGGATGCGGATGTATGATTTGATTGAGAAAAAGAAACGGGGCGGCGCGCTGAGCCGGGAGGAGATCCGGTTTATGATTCAGGGGTATGTGTCAGAGGAGATCCCGGATTATCAGATGTCCGCCATGCTGATGGCCATTTATTTCAATGGAATGGATGATGATGAAACGACATATCTTACATTAGAGATGGCCCATTCAGGAGATATGGTGGATTTATCCCCCATTGAAGGCTTTAAGGTGGATAAGCACAGCACAGGCGGGGTGGGAGATAAGACGACGCTGATCGTGGGACCGATTGTGGCGGCGTTTGGCGTCCGGGTGGCCAAGATGTCCGGCCGCGGCCTGGGGCATACAGGCGGGACGATCGATAAACTGGAGTCTATACCCGGGTTTCGGACCTCTGTCCCGAGAGAAGAGTTTTTTGATATCGTAAAGCGGACCGGGATCGCAGTGGCCGGCCAGAGCGGCAATCTGGTTCCGGCGGATAAAAAGCTTTACGCCCTGCGGGATGTGACGGCGACTGTGGACAGTATCCCGCTGATTGCCTCCTCGATTATGAGCAAAAAGCTGGCGGCCGGAAGCGACGGGATCGTGCTGGATGTGAAGACGGGGAGCGGGGCGTTTATGAAGACCCTGGAGGATTCGGTTTCGCTGGCGGGCAAGATGGTTTCCATCGGCATCGGCGCCGGCCGCGCCTGTACGGCCCTGATCACAGATATGGACGTGCCGCTGGGCTTTGCCATCGGAAATTCCCTGGAGGTGATCGAGTCAGCCGAGACGCTTCGCGGCCGCGGGCCGGAGGACTTAAAGGAGGTCAGCCTGCGTCTGGCGGCGGAAATGCTGCACACAGCCGGAAAGGGCGACGCCGGGGCGTGCTATGACATGGCGTCACAGGCTCTGGAGGATGGCCGCGCCTTTAAGGCGCTTCTCGCGATGGTGGAGGCGCAGGGCGGCGACAGTTCCTATATAAAGGAACCGGAGCGTTTCCCGAAAGCGCCGTTTACCTGCGAGGTCAAAGCGCCGGAGAGCGGTTATGTGGCCGGGATGGACGCGGAGGGCTGCGGCGTGGCGTCCGTGCTGTTAAAGGCAGGGAGAAGCAAAAAGGACGACGCGATCGACAGCTCGGCGGGGATTATACTTCGGAAGAAATACGGCGATGCGGTGGAGAAGGGCGAGGTTCTGGCAGAGCTTCACGCATCGGACGAGGCGCTGTTTGGCGCGGCGCAGGAGAGGCTTTTGTCTTCGTACCGGATCGCAAAGGAGAAGCCGGAGGCGGGAAAGTGGATCTATGCGCGCGTGACAGGGGACGGGGCGGAACTGTTCTAGAACATGTTTGAAAAATCAAAGAGATTTTGACTGCGGAATATCCGGATTGGGCGGTTACAGGATGTTTTCCGGAAAAATGGAAAAGAAGCTATCAAATGGAACTTGAAAAAACGGAAGTCCTGTTGTATAATAGCGATATCCGATAAATATTTGTAACTCCTGAAATGTTCGACAACTCTTACTTTTTTTGAACCTACATTTTGACCAACGGGATTCCAATATTTTTAAGCGGATGCCAGGCCTCCTTTGAGTGGAAGGCAGAAGTTTAAGTGAGGTTGCCCACCTAGCAGCGCTAGGCGTCAATACTGTAAGAACCGGCATTTTGGGGTTACAAAGGATAAAAGCAGCGAGAAATCGCTGCTTTATTTTTTCGGGATGCTTTCGCGCGCCCTGTAAACAATAACCTAAGAAATCTTTTCGTTTATATCACTTGCCAAAAAAAGTGCCATCCTGTATACTGATTGTGGTAGAAAATGGCCGCGCATGAGAGGCAGACGCCCTGCGCGCAGGAACGGTTATCTCAAGACAGGAAAGTGGGCGCAATGGAAAAGAATGATATAAAACGGTATATATACATGGGAGTAACGGCTGTATCGGTGATCGCGACGTGCATCCTGTTCTGGTATTGTGTGGAATACTGGGATGCGGTGTGCGGGGGCTTTAAGCGGATTCTGGGAACCATAGCGCCGGTTATCTACGGCGCTGTGCTGGCGTATCTGCTGGCGCCGATCTATAACCGGACAGCGGAGGCGGTGAACAGGGCGCTGAGCCGTGTGTGGAAGGAGGAGCGTCATGTCGCCGGGCTTTCGAGGGCGGCGGGGACGCTTGTATGTCTGGCCGTTATCCTGGCCGTGGTGTCCGGCCTGATCCGGATGCTGATACCGCAGATGCGGGACAGCTTAATGGGGCTGCGGGATTCATTTCCGGCCTATCTGCAGAATCTCTACGACTGGCTCCGGAGCGTTCTGGCCGATAACCCGGAGGTGGGGGAGTTTGTTCTGAATAATCTCCAGAGCACAGTGGGGAAGCTGCAGCTATGGCTGGAGAATACGTTTATCAATATTGATATGAGCCGCCTGGCGGAGTTCTTAAACGGAGTTTCGAGCAGCGTTCTCGGGCTTCTGGGCTTTGTCAAAAACTGGCTCATCGGCCTGATCGTGATGGTATATCTGTTAAATATCAAGGATGTCCTCATTGCGCAGGCGAAGAAGATCGTGTATAGCTGCCTGAATGTCCGCTGGGCCAACCGTCTGGTGGAGGAGATGCGCCTGGTCAATCAGATGTTCGGCGGCTTTATTATCGGCAAGCTGGTTGATTCACTGATTATCGGGATTATCTGCTTTGTCGGCGTTTCCCTGATGAGGATGCCGTTTCCGCTGCTTCTCAGCGTGATTGTGGGCGTGACGAATGTGATTCCCTTTTTCGGCCCCTTTTTCGGGGCGGTTCCGGCCGGATTTCTGGTGCTTTTGGTCAGTCCGGTGAAATGCCTGTATTTCCTTTTGTGGATCCTTCTGCTGCAGCAGTTTGACGGAAATATCCTGGGCCCGAAGATTCTCGGGAATTCGACAGGGCTGTCGAGCTTCTGGGTTCTGTTTTCCATCCTGCTGTTCGGCGGCCTGTTTGGGTTTGTGGGCATGATCATTGCCGTGCCGGTCTTTGCGGTGATCTACGATCTGATTGCGCGGGCCGTACATCATTCCTTAAATAATAAAAATCTGTCCATGGCGACAGAGGATTACAAAAATTTGGATCACATCGACGAGGCAAGCGGGAAATTTGTGAAGTAGAGTGAAATGGTTCGGCTCATGCGGGCAGTTTTGTGAAAATTGCTGTGATTGATAACGGGATATCCGGGAGGCTGTGAAATGGAACATCAGAGAGGACGGTATACGCAGACCAGGAGACGCCAGAGGAAAGGGGCGGCGGGGTCCGGAAAAAAGGCGAGGATGATGGGCTGGGCGCTTGTGATCCCGGCTGTTGTGCTGCTTTTGATCATTGTCATCGTAAAAATGGATATTTCGGAGAATTCTGTTTCGCGCGCCATGGCCTCCAAAGCCATGGCGCTGGCTTTGGCGGACCGCGATACGTGTCTTTCCTCCCAGCGGGAGCACGGCTCTCATTTTAAGGGCGGGGAGCAGGAAAACTGGTATGCCAAATATATGGATTATCTCCTGCAGGAGGGGTATCTGGAGGCAGAGGAGGCTGTGGACAGTGAATTTGCCCTTGGGGCCCTGACGTACGGGGAGGCGGCCTATGCGGCGGAACAGGTGAAGCCCGGGCTTTCGGATGCGCTGAATATTTCCAGGAAAAAATATGGAAGGGCGATCCCAAAGGAGGAATGGCAGCTCTTTTATACGTCCTTTCTGGCGGAGGCGGATCCGGAAGGGAAGGTGAAGGAGGAGAATCTTCTTCTGTACGGGACGCCGGAAAATGTCAGCGAGGCATCCCCCTGGACGGCGTATACGAGCCGGGGCGTAATGGGCTTTGAGGGGGAATCGCTGGACGCGTATATTGATCATGAGATCCGTGTTCTCTGCCGCGGCAGTGAGATCATCCGCCTGACAGAGGACGTGTCGGATCAGGTGACGTACCGGAATGTGTGGCTGGTCCCGGACGGGGCGGACCAGATGAAGCTTTACATAGGAACCATTGCGCGCGAATTCCCTCTTCCGGAGGAACTGACGCAGACGGACGGAGCGCTGGCCGATGTGTCCCTCGAAAAGGGCGGGATCAAAAGGCTGTCCTTAAAGAAGGATACCGTGGAGGGAAAGGTGCTGGCCGTCCGCGAGGACTCGATCGAGATCGAGGGCTACGGGACGCTTAAGCTGGACGCGGATTTTAAGGTCTATAAGACATATGGCGTGGTCCGGGAGCAGAGGAAGAGCCAGATCGTGGTCGGCTATGATCTGGGGAAATTTGTGGTGGCGGATCAGAAAATCTGCGCCGCGCTTCTGACAAAAAGCTTTTCTGCCAAAAATATTCGCGTGCTTATCATGAATACCGGCTTTTCTTCGATATTCCATGAAGAGATTGAGCTTCGCAGCGAATGCGGGATGCGGCTTACGTATCGCGGGACAGAGGAGACGGTGGAGGCGGGAGAGAGCCTGCTCCTGACGCTTGACGACGCGCGGCTGAAGGAGGGGCGCATGGCAATTGAACCCCTGGATCCGCAGAAGGAGATCACCGTGGCAGGCGTCAGCCGCCGCCAGGGCACGCCGTCGTATTTCGGCAGCTTTGAGGTGATGCGGGAGCCGGAGGGGCTGCTGCTTTTGAATGAGCTGGATATTGAGGATTATCTGACGCGGGTGGTTCCGAGCGAGATGCTGACCTCCTTTGAGCTGGAGGCGCTGAAGGCGCAGGCTGTCTGCGCGAGAACGTACGCATACCGCCAGATTCAGGCCAATTTTTACAGCCAGTACGGCGCGCATGTGGACGACAGCACGAATTATCAGGTGTATAATGACGAAAAGGCGAGCGAGCGGACGGACCGGGCGGTGAAGGAGACAGAGGGAAAGCTCGTATTTTACGGCGGGGAGCCGGTGGAAACCTTTTACTTCTCGACCTCCTGCGGTTACTCCACGGACGGGACGATCTGGGGCGCCGCGCCGGAGGATGTGCCGTATCTCAAAGGTTATTTCTTAAACGGGGAGAGAAAGGCGGCGGGAGTGCCGGGGAATGAGGAATTTTCTGCGTTTATAAGAGGCCAGGGAAGCCGCAATTACGATTCGGATTTCCCCCTGTACCGGTGGAAAACGACGGTCACGAGCGCGATGATTGAGGAAAAAGCGCCGGAGATCGGGAAGCTCCAGGCGATCATGGTCACTGAACGGGGAGTCGGCGGCATCGCGAAGGCGGTGAAGCTGATCGGAAGCGAGGGGGAGAAGACGCTTAAGGGGCAGACGCCGATCCGCTCGGTACTGGGCTCGCGGGAGCTTGTGTATACAAGAAATGACGGCAGCGACATGACGGACTGGGCAAGCCTGCCGAGCGCGTTTATTGATGTGGATGAGACGGCGAGAGATGAGGAAACCGGGATCCGCACCTTTACCATCTGGGGCGGCGGCTACGGCCACGGCGTGGGCATGAGCCAGAACGGCGCGCAGCAGATGGCAAAGGAAGGGGAGGATTATGAGGCGATTCTGACCTTTTTCTATGATGGGGTTGAGGTGAAGGAGGTGGAGGGGTAAAGGAACGCCTCCTGAAAAAGCCGGGAAGACGCTGTCTGGTCTTCCCGGCTTTTGAGATTTCGTCAGCGTATTCCGTGTTTTTCTGAGCAATCCCTTCTATAAATCAAGCTTTAAATCTCCTTCCCGAATCCATCCCATCCTCCTTAAAACCGCCCCGAACAAAAGCGTAAGGACTGCAGGGAGCACAAAACAGACGATCAGAATCCCGGGCCACATAGCAGGATTCTGGCTTTCCTGCATAGCGGCATAGATGCCGATAGGGCCTACCATGCCGCATGTGCCCATCCCGGCGCCCTCGGGGATGTTTTCCAGATGAAATATCATCGTGGAAACGGGCCCTGTCACCATGGAGGCCAGGGTGGGGGCAATCCAGATCCGGGGATTGCGGACGATGTTTCCCATCTGGAGCATGGAGGTTCCAAGGCCCTGCGCCAGGAGGCCGCCCCACCTGTTTTCGCGAAAGCTTAAGGCGGCGAAGCCGACCATCTGTGCGCAGCATCCCGCTGTGGCCGCGCCTCCGGCCAGGCCGTCGAGGCTCAGCATGATGCAGATGGCCGCGCTGCTGATAGGAAGCGTGAGGGCGATCCCGATGAGAGCGGAAACCAGTATGCCCATGAAAAACGGCTGCATGACCGTGGCTGTTTTTACGAGATTGCCGAACGCGGCCATGAAGGCGGAAACGCCGGGGCCGACGAACTGGGCGGCAAAGGCGCCGCTGATGATGGTGACGGAAGGCGTCAGCAGGATATCCACAGGCGTCTCCTTTGAGACAAGCTTTCCCAGCTCTACGGCGAGGATCGTGGCGATCAGGGCCCCTACCGGCCCGCCTAAGTCATTTCCCGCGATTCCGACCGTGGCGGCGGAAAACAGGACGAGCTGCGGCGCTTTCAGCGCATAGGCGATCGACACGCCCAGGGCCGCGCCGGTGGCGCTCTTTGCGTAGGAAGAGAGGATCTCAAAAAACTGGATATGGGTGCGCTGGCCGAGAGTGGAGAAGATGGTCCCGACTAAAAGCGAGGCGAACAGGCCGAAGGCCATCGCGCCCAGCGCGTCGATCAGATAGGTCTGGACGGATATATTGACCTGTTTTCGCTTCAGAAAATCTTTAAAAGCAGTTTGGCTCATGGGAAGCCCTCCTTTGCATATAGGTGAAATGAACGGATGTTTGGCTGCTGTCCCTGCGGCGCTGCCTGCGGGCGGCGTGGACAGCAACCTCATTGTAGCATATTTGTGATAAAAAGAACAACATTCATTTTAATAGGAATTTGCATTGCAGGCCTTTGCCGCGATATGCTATAATACAGGTAATAGAGGAAGGCAGGCGGGGGCTGCCGGGTTGTGCAAAAGGAGAATGAGAATGCGTAAAAGGATATGTCCGATCTGTGATCATGAAATGAAAACCAGGCATTACTGCCGTTTTTGCAGGAGCTTTGTGCGCCGGCCGGACGTGGCCGATGTCAATTATTACTTAAATGAGCGCCACCCTGCGAATGAGAGGAACTGCGGGTACCACACGCTTTCTCCGGTCCCGTCCGCAGCCCCGTCTTCCGGGAAGGACGAAAGAGGCGCGCAGCCGTCTTTGGGCAGCGCGGGGATGGGAAGTGTGCAGACATCTCTGGGACGCGCCGGGATGCGAAACCCGCAGCTCATGCCAAAGCCTGCGCGCCCGGCGCCGGGAAGGCCGGGCGCACAGCCGCCCCAGACAGGCTCCTCCGGGATGAGCGCTGTGTCGTCTGTGTTTGTTATTATTACGATCGTGGTGCTTCTGCTGATTGCGCTGGGCGGGATGCTGCCTTTCCTTATATTTTTATTCTGAGACATGCGGCGGCCGGGCCTGCCTGCCCGCGGCATGCTTGATACGGCCTGCCCTGCAAAAGGGCGGACCGTCATAAATGGTAACGGTTCTGATACCCGTACTGTTACTGCAAATGCTTCTGAGTGCCATCATGTAACCTGATTTTATGAGACATAAGCCAGTAAATGTTAGTAGAGTTAGAATACTTCAGATGACAAGCGAGGTGGGGAAGCTATGACAATTTCAACAAAAGGACGATACGCGCTCCGCATGCTGGTGGATTTGGCGGAGCACCAGGACAGCGGGTACATTGCTTTGAGGGATATTGCAGTCAGGCAGGGGATTTCCAAGAAGTATCTGGAGCAGATTATTCCGCTTTTGAATCAGTCGGATATTCTTCTGGCGACCCGGGGCTTTCAGGGGGGCTACCGTTTATTCGGCAGGCCGGAGGAATATACGGTGGGACAGATTCTGCGCATCACGGAGGGGAAGCTGGCTCCGGTGGCCTGCTTAAAGCACGATCCGGTTGAGTGCAGCCGGAGCGGCCAGTGCCCGACGCTTCCGGTCTGGAGGGGGCTTTACCAGGTGATCAATGAATACCTGGACAGCATTACCCTGCAGGACATCCTTGACGGAAACGTACAAAAGCAATAGAGCCGCCCGCGGCAGGGGATGCATGTGATTCGCTTTGGATGAATCCGGCGTGCAAACCGGGAAAGGACAGAGAAAAAGGAGCAGATAAGCATTGAAGATCAGAGATATTTTAGGCAGGGGAAAGCCCACGCTTTCGTTCGAGGTCTTTCCGCCTAAGGAGGAGAGTAATTATGAGTCCGTCGAGCGGGCCGCGTTTTCGATCGCAGAGCTTAAGCCGGCGTTTATGAGCGTCACCTATGGGGCGGGCGGCGGCACGAGCCGCTACACGATTGGGATCGCGTCGGACCTGCAGAGGCGCTGCAAAGTCAACGCCCTGGCGCATCTGACATGCGTCTCCTCGACCCGCGGCGAGGTGAGAGAGCGGCTTTTGCAGATGCAGGAGGCCGGCATTGAAAACGTCCTCGCGCTTCGCGGGGACATTCCGAAGGGGGGCCCGACGGCCTCGGATTACCGGTATGCGTCAGAGCTGATCCGCGATATCAAGGAACTGGCGCCGGATATCTGTATCGGCGCGGCCTGCTATCCGGAGGGCCATGTGGAGTCTGAGAATAAGACGGCGGATATTGTCCATCTGAAGGAGAAGGTGGAGGCCGGCTGCGATTTCGTGACCACACAGATGTTTTTTGACAATCATCTCCTCTACAATTATCTGTACCGGATCCGGGAGCAGGGGATCACCGTGCCGGTGGTGGCGGGGATCATGCCTGTGACGAATGTGAAGCAGATCGCGCGGATTGTGGGCATGTCCGGGACCTGCCTGCCGCCGCGCTTTAAGGCGGTACTGGATCGCTTCGGGGATCGCCCGGCGGCCATGAAGCAGGCGGGGATCGCCTATGCGACGGAGCAGATCATTGATCTGATCGCCAACCACGTCAACGCGGTGCATGTGTATTCCATGAATAAGCCGGACGTGGCGGGGAAGATCAGGGAGAGCCTGTCGGAAATTCTTTGAGGAGCCGGATGAATATGGAAGTAAACCGCCGTGAAATGTACCGCTATATGGGCTATGGGAGCGCCGAGCCGGATGAACGGACGAGAGAGCTTGCAGAGAGCTGTCTGGAGGAGCTTATGAAGGCTGCGTCCCCGCGCTCGTGCTCGCGCCTTTTTCCGCTTCGGATCGCGTCGGACGGGACGCTTGATTTTAGCTGTTTTACGGTAAAGAGCAGACAGCTCCGGAAGAATCTGGAGGGCTGCGGGGAGGCGTTTCTGTTTGCGGGCACGCTGGGGACGGGAGTGGATTTCCTCCTGCGGCGCTACAGCCGCCTCTCGATGAGCCGGGCGGTTGTGCTGCAGGCCGCGTCGTCGGCTCTTCTGGAGGCATACTGCAACCAGGAGAATGAGCGCTTAAAGAAGGAGGCGCGGGAGCGCGGAAGCTATCTGCGGCCGCGTTTCAGTCCCGGATACGGCGATTTCCCGCTGGAGGCGCAGAAGGGGATTTTCAGGGCCCTGCAGGTGGAAAAGCAGATTGGCATTACCCTGACGGACCGCCTTTTGATGGCCCCGTCGAAGTCTGTGACAGCCGTGATCGGGGCGGGACGGACAGAGACGTATTGTGAGATGGAAGGGTGCGAGGCATGCGGGAAAGCAGACTGCCCCTATCGGAGAGGATAGAACATGGGAATACTGGACGAGCTGAAGAGACGTATCGTAATGTTTGACGGAGGCATGGGAAGTCTTCTGCAGGAGCGCGGCTTAAAGCCCGGGGAGCTCCCGGAGCTGTGGAATCTCACGCATCCGGAAGAGGTGTCTGATATCCACAGCGCGTATCTGGAAGCCGGATGTGATATTATTTTAACAAATACCTTTGGCGCAAACCGGCTGAAATATGACGGAACGCGCGGCCCCGGTGTGAAAGAGATCGTAAGGGCCGGGACAGAGAATGCAAAGCGGGCCGTAAGGGCCGCGGGGAGAGGCTTTACAGCCCTGGATATAGGGCCTACGGGAAAACTTTTAAAACCCATGGGTGATCTGGACTTTGAGGAAGCGGTGTCCGTCTTTGCAGAGACAGTGGAGGCAGGCGCGCAGGCGGGCGCGGATCTCATCGTGATCGAGACGATGAGCGATATGTATGAGCTGAAGGCCGCGGTTCTGGCCGCAAAGGAGCACGCCGGGCTCCCGATCTTTGCGACCGTGATCTTTGACGGCTCGGGCAAGCTCTTAACAGGCGGCACGCCGGAGGCTGTCACCGCCATGCTGGAGGGACTGGGCGTGGACGCCCTGGGCGTCAACTGCGGCCTGGGGCCGGTTCAGATGAAGCCTCTGGCAGAGCGTCTGACCGCCTGCGCGTCGATCCCTGTGATTGTCAATCCAAATGCCGGCCTTCCAAGGAGTGACGGCGAGCGGACCGTGTACGACATTACGCCGGCCGAATTTGCAGAGGTGATGGATTCGATCCTGGATCTGGGCGTTTCCGCCGTGGGCGGGTGCTGCGGGACGACGCCGGAGCATATGCGCCTGCTGCGGGAGCGCGTAAAGGACCGCCCTGCGCCGCGCATCGTCAGAAAGAACCGCACGGTGGCGGCCTCCTATGCGGCGGCCGTGGAATTTGGGAGAGAACCGGTGATCATCGGCGAGCGGATCAACCCTACGGGCAAGCCGCGCCTTAAAAAAGCGCTGATCGGGCATGATTTGGAGTTCATCCTGCGGGAGGGGATCGCCCAGCAGGAGAATGGGGCTGCCATTCTGGATGTAAACGCCGGGCTGCCTGAGATCGACGAGGCTTCTGTGATGACCGAGCTTGTGACCGAGCTGCAGTCCGTGACCGAGCTGCCGCTCCAGCTAGACACCTCAGATCCGAAGGCTCTCGCAGCGGCGCTGCGCGTCTACAACGGAAAGCCGCTCGTCAA
Source organism: Clostridiaceae bacterium (assembly GCA_009911305.1). Lineage (GTDB taxonomy): Bacteria > Bacillota > Clostridia > Lachnospirales > Lachnospiraceae > Otoolea. The sequence goes on from QXXC01000003.1 coordinate 58,504, forward strand.
TTCCGTAAACGGAAAGAGGGAGGTCATGGACGCCGTGTTTCCCCTTGTGCGGCATTACGGGGGCGTGCTGGTTGCCCTGACGCTCGACGAAGAGGGGATCCCGGAAACAGCAAACGGCCGGATCTCCATCGCCCGCCGGATCTATGCGGAGGCAGAGCGCTACGGCATCGGCAAAGAGGATATCCTGATCGACGCCCTGTGTATGACCATCAGCTCCAATCCGGAGAGCGCCCTGACGGTTCTGGAAACGGTCCGCCGCGTCAGAACAGAGCTGGGCGGCCGGACCATCCTTGGCGTCTCCAATATTTCCTTCGGCCTGCCGCTGCGGGAGCACATTAACGCCGCATTTTTCACCATGGCTCTGTCCGCTGGGCTTGACGCGGCGATCGTAAACCCGAATTCGAGGGAAATGATGTGCTCGTACCACAGCTTCCGCGCCCTCCATGCGCTGGATCCGTACTGCAGCGACTATATCCGCATCTACGGGCCGGAGGCGGCCGCGAAAAAAAAGGCCGGCGGCCCGGAAGCGCCTTTGGGGATCCCGGCCTCTCCTGAAGCGGGGCCTTCCGGAACAGCCGCGCCCTCCGGGCCCGGGTTATCCTCTGAGGATGCAAAGCCGTTCCTCGCAGCCAGTGTGGAACGGGGCCTTAAGGATCAGGCCGCGCGGGCCGCAGAGCGGCTTTTAAAGGAGTGTCCGGCTCTTGAGATCATTGATTCCTGCATGATCCCGGCCCTTGACCGGGTGGGAAAGGGTTTTGAGGCCGGAACGGTATTCCTGCCCCAGCTTCTCATGAGCGCCGAGGCGGCCAAAGCGGCCTTTGCCGTTATAAAGGAAAGCATGGAAGCCTCCGGCAGCCAGCCGGGCGGCAGGGAATGCGTCATCCTCGCCACGGTGAAAGGCGATATCCACGACATCGGAAAAAATATCGTAAAGGTCCTGCTGGAAAATTACAGCTTTCAGGTCACGGATCTCGGCAAGGACGTAAGCCCGGAGCGGATTGTCGAAGAAACCGTCAGGGGCCGTGTGAAGCTGGTGGGGTTAAGCGCGCTGATGACCACCACCGTTCCGGCCATGGCGGAGACGATCCGTCTTTTGAGAAAAGAAGCGCCCTGGGCAAAGGTCATGGTGGGCGGCGCGGTGCTGACAGAGGAATATGCAGGGACGATTGGCGCGGATGCGTATTGTAAGGATGCGATGGCTTCTGTGGGGTATGCGAAGAAGGTGTTTGGCCAGATGCCTTAAAATGTTCCATGGAAACGGCGTGTGAACGGCAGCGCATGCAGGTCACAGACCGTGCGTTCACTTGACAATCCGGATAACTTATACTAGAATTTCCATATAAGCGGCGCCTGTTTTGGCATGTGCCATATCTGCAGGGGAGGCCTGCCGGAAGCGCCGCACGGAAGCTGATAGGGAGGAGAGAAAAGAGCGATGTTATCGAAAAAATTAACGGTAGTAAATCCATCCGGCCTGCATTTAAGGCCGGCGGGAGTGTTATCCCAGACAGCGATGAAATTTAAGAGCGACATCACGATCGAGTGCGGGGAGAAGCAGATCAAGGCAAAGAGCGTTTTAAACGTGATGGCCGCGGGGATCAAATGCGGTACGGAGATCGAGCTGATCTGCGACGGACCGGACGAGGCGGAGGCGCTTAAGACGATTGCAGAGGCGATCGAGAGCGGGCTGGGAGAGGGCTGAGGCCTGCCGGCGGCGCGGCGGTGATGCTTCCGTGCGCCCGGATGCTGCGGGAAATGAAAAGGTTAAAGGGGGAGAGTATTGCACAGGGGGCGATACTCTCCTTTCATCAAAAAAGGAGCGTTGATTATGAAGCTGAGAGTATATGAACACAAGACGCAGTATTACGAGACGGATCAGATGGGGATCATCCATCATGCGAACTACCTGCACTGGTTTGAGGAGGCCAGGGTGGATATGATGGATCAGATGGGGATGGGATACGCACAGATGGAGAAGCAGGGGATTATATGCCCGGTGCTCTCGGTTCACAGCGAGTACAAGAGCATGGCGCGATTTGGGGAGACGGTTCAGATTCTGGTTCATTTAAAGGAGTATAACGGGATCCGGATGACGCTCGAATATACGGTGGTTGACAAGGAGACAGACATGGTGCGCTGCGTGGGGGAAAGCCGCCACTGCTTTCTGAACCGGGACGGAAAGCCGGTTTCCTTAAAGCGCAATTATCTTGAGATGGACAAGGCGTTCCGTGAATATTCCGGGGAAAATGAGGAGGAAGGCTGACGGATGCAGGGGCTTTATGAAGCGGAATTTTTTCTTCTGCACCGTATCCAGGAGCTGCGCGCGCCGTTCCTGGACTGGTTTATGGAGCGGGTTTCCTTTCTGGGAAATGGCGGGTGGCTGTTTATCGTGACAGGGCTTTTGCTGATCTGCCCGAAACGGACGAGGCGGGTCGGGATCTCGATTCTCGGCTCTCTCCTGTGCGGTTTTCTGATTGGCAATGTATTCCTTAAAAATGCCGTGATGCGCAGCCGCCCCTGCTGGCTGGACGGGACAGTCGCGCTGCTGGTTGCGAGCCCGGCGGATTATTCGTTTCCGTCCGGCCATACGCTGGCTGCGTTTGAGACGGCGGTCAGCGTGTTCCTGTATCACAGGATATACGGAAGCTTTATGCTGGTTCTCGCGGCATGCATCGCCTTTTCCAGAATGTACCTGTTCGTCCATTTTCCGACGGATGTGCTGTGCGGGATGCTTCTGGGCATTCTGATCGCGGCCGGCGTACATATTGTGGTTGAAAAATACAAAAGATATGGTATACTGGACATACGAAAAAAATAGTTGCAAAACACGTAACAATCAGAGAAACGCAGAGTAGGGATACAGGCGTTAAGTGCCGGCTGGACGGGGAGTTGCCAGCCGGACGAAGGAATAGGCCCGGTTTGCGGCCCGGCGAGGGGCGCAGACCGCAGTATATTCCGCGGTCTGTACCCCGCATCCCGCTGCATCGTGGATAGTGAATATCTTCTGATGTAGATCGAGAGGCCTGCATGAAAAGGAGGTATTTTTTTATGAAGAAATTTGCAGCCATTTACAGGGAATCCTACCGTGAACTGAAAAATATAAGGGCCGTCACCGCGGCGGCCATGTTCATGGCCGTTTCCGTCGTGCTGGGGTATTTTACCATTGAGGCCGGGCCGTATCTGAAGATCGGCTTCGGGAACGTGGTAAACCAGTTTGTCTATTATTTGTTCGGTCCGGTTTTAGGCGGCGCATACGGGGGGATACTGGATCTCGTCAAGTTTGTGGCAAAGCCGACAGGCCCGTATTTTCCGGGATATACGTTTAACGCGGCCCTGGCCGGCGTCATTTACGGGACCTTCCTCTACCGGCGGCCGCTGTCGTTTGCGCGCGTGCTGCTGGTGCATCTGGCGATCGTGGTGATCGTCAACATGGGGCTTACGACACTGTGGCTCAGCCTGACCTCCGGCAAGGCGTTTCTCGCGCTTTTACCGGTGCGGGCGTTCAAGAACCTGATCAAGTGGCCGGTGGACTCCATGATTGTGTACCTGCTCGTAAGCCGGCTGGAGGCGCTTGGCCTGACGCGGGCCATCCGCGGGCGCAGGGAGGAGGACGGCCGGAGCCGTTATAAGGCCATCACAGAAAGGAAGAAAAGAATATGAGCGAAAGTTGTAATCATCATTGCGAAAGCTGCAGCGAGAACTGCGCGCAGCGTCCGGAGCAGAGTTTTCTGGAGCCGCTGCATCCTCAGAGCTCGGTGAAAAAGGTTATCGGCGTGGTCAGCGGAAAAGGCGGCGTGGGAAAATCGCTCGTCACCTCCCTGACCGCCTGCGGGCTGCGCGCCAGGAACCACAGGGTGGGGATCCTGGACGCGGATATCACAGGGCCCTCGATTCCCAAGGCCTTCGGCCTGCGCGGGACGGTGCGCGTGACAGAGGACAGGCTCATGCTGCCGGCAGAGAGCGCGACGGGGATACAGGTGCTCTCCGCCAACCTGATTCTGGATCACGAAACGGATCCGGTGATCTGGCGCGGGCCGATTGTGGGCGGCGTGATTAAGCAATTTTGGGGAGAAGCGCTCTGGAAGGAAATTGACTATATGCTTGTGGACATGCCTCCCGGGACGGGAGACGTGCCGCTGACCGTCTTCCAGTCCCTTCCGCTGAACGGCATTATCATCGTGACCTCCCCGCAGGAGCTGGTTTCCATGATCGTGGCCAAGGCGGTCAATATGGCCAGAAAGATGGATATCCCGATTCTCGGCCTGGTTGAAAACATGAGCTATCTGGAATGCCCGGACTGCAAAAAGCGGATTTCCGTGTTCGGAGAGAGCCGGGTGGACCAGACGGCAGCGGAATACGGGATCCCCGTGCTGGCAAAGATCCCCATTGACCCAAGGCTTGCAGACGCCGTGGATCAGGGAACCGTGGAATATGCAGAGGCCCCGTGGCTTGCGCAGGCGGTGGATGCGGCGGAGCGGGTATCATAAGCCGGAAAGGCCGGGCTGCTGCGCCCGGTAACGGTACGCGTCCGCTCTCACAAATTTAATGGATTCTTTAGTTGTATCAGAACGGCGTCTCATGTATAATGAAAGAAGATTAAACCGAAAGAAAAATGGGGTGCTTTTGATGAACACGTATTTGAATCCGAGCAGCGAGATCAGCCATTTTGCGCTGAATGCCCCAAAGGAAATTGAGATTCCTGAGAGCCTGATGGGGATGGCTCAGCAGCTCAAGGAGAGCATGATGCAGTATACCTGCGCCATACGGGAAGTGAAGACAAAGCTGGAGGTTTTAAACGACGAGCTTTCCGTAAAGAAGTCCAGAAATCCGATTGAGATGATTAAGTCCAGGGTGAAGAGGCCCTTAAGCATTGTGGATAAGCTGCACCGGCGCGGCCTCCCTGTGACAGTGGAATCCATGACGCAGCATCTGGACGACATTGCGGGGATCCGCGTGATATGCTCGTTTATTGACGATATCTATGAGATCAGCAGGATGCTGGCCCGGCAGGACGACATCAAGGTGATTGCCATCAAGGACTACATACGCAGCCCGAAGGAGAACGGGTACCGCAGCTATCACATGATTGTGGAGGTGCCGGTATTTTTCTCAAACTGCAAGAAGATGATGCGGGTGGAGGTGCAGATCAGGACCATTGCCATGGATTTCTGGGCCAGCCTTGATCACCAGCTAAAATATAAAAAGCGGCTTGATGAATTTGACGCCGCGGAGATCGGCGCGCAGCTCAAGGAATGCGCGGAGATCATAGCCGCGACGGACTGGAGGATGCTGGATATCCGCCGCAGGATTGAGGAAAAGGGCTTCATAGTGGATAATTCGTGACGGTTCCCGGCCGTTCAGAGGCCGGGCAGTTATGAAGCGGGTACAGCGCTTCAATAGAGATAGTAGGACAGGGTTTCGGTGACGCGGAACCCTGTTTTTTTATACAGCGATACAGCCGGTAAGTTATCGCCGGATACGTGGAGAAAGACGAGGCGCGCGCCTTCCTGCGCAAGAGATGTGAGGACGCGCAGGAGACACCGGCTTCCCAGGCCCTGATTGCGGAGCCCGGGCCGGACGGACAGGCCGTAGAGGCAGGCGGACGTTTGGTAGCGTACGGTATGGCAGACGGCATCCTCGCCGTTTCCCAGGGAAAAGGAATAGGAACGGACATCGTCCGCCTCCTCTGTGACGGTGCAGAGAAGCGGTCCGGCGCAGTCCCGGTCCTGAGGCAGGGGACCTTGGCCGGCTGAGCCGAAGGAGGCCGCGCGCCCGGCCAGGGAAAGCTCCATCCTGTATTCCGCATGTGAAAAGTCAGCGCCCAAAGCCTCCAGGGCCTTAAGAGCGCCTTCGCTGTTCTGACTCACAGGAAAGAAGAGATCCGTTTCTTCGATCTCTGCTTTTGCCGCCTCAAACAGACGCGAGAAATATCCCTTGCGGCGGAGCGCGGGATGCGTATAGGCAATGCATTCCGCAGGCTCGTTAGAATCAGGGATTTGGGGCATAATAAGAAAAAGCGCGGCGGCAAGCCGGTCCCCGGCGTCTGTTTCATAGAGCAGGAAAACGGAATCCGCATCCTCAAGGGGAAAGCGCACAGGAGCGCTTCCCTCCGTCTGGCAGGCTGCTTCCAGACCGGCCAGATCACGCATCCGGGCTTTCGTCAGGGCAGCGGTTTTGATAATCTTCACGAGAAATCCTCCTTTGGCCGCTTGGATCGCAGACGGTAATCAGTATAGACGGAACAGGAAAAATATTCAAGAAAAATTAATGAATTTGAGATGATTTTCTTATTGTCCGATAAAAGGGGGAGTGATAAAATGAAAGTATTGGCTGTAACGGCATCCGGCCCGCGCGGCCGGCGGCGGCAGCAAATCATTTTGGCAAGAGAGGATATCAGCGGATGAAATATTTGAAACAGGCGGTCATTCTGTTTGGGATTACCATGGCAGGGGAATTTTTAAATTACCTTCTTCCGCTGCCGGTTCCGGCCGGCGTATACGGCCTTTTTATTCTTCTGGCTCTGTTGTGCTTTGGGGCCATAAAGGTGGAGGAGGTCGCGGATGCGGGCGATTTTTTCCTGGATATCATGCCTCTGACCTTCATTCCGGCCGGAGCAGGGCTGCTGAACAGTATGGGGCAGATGCGCGATATTTTGCTTCCCCTGCTTGTGATCACAGCAGTTTCGACGGTATTTGTGATGATTCTGACGGCAAAGGTGGCGCAGAGGCTTGTGCGCAGGCCGCATAAAAAGGAGGGCGTATGAACGGACTGATCCATGCCTCCCTCTATTCCGGTATGCTGTTAAGCCTTGGAGCCTATTTGCTCGGCGTATGGCTGAAAAAGAAAACGGGCCTGGCGCTCTTAAACCCGCTTCTGGTGGCGATTGTGCTGGTGATTCTGTTTTTATCGGTATTTCATGTCAGCTATGAGGAATATAATAGAGGGGCGGCCTACTTAAGCTACTTTCTGACTCCCGCGACGGTCTGCCTGGCGATTCCGCTGTACCGCCAGCTTGCATACTTAAAGCGCTTTACATTTGCCATCGCGGCCTCGATCCTGGCGGGCGTGCTGGGAAGCGCGGGAAGTATTTTCGTCATGGCAAAGCTGTTCGGGCTCAGCCATGACTACTATGTCACCCTGCTCCCCAAGTCCATCACCACAGCGATCGGGATGGGGATCAGCGAGGAAGCGGGAGGAATTGTAACCATTACGGTCGTCAGCATTATCATTACCGGTATTCTGGGAAATATCATTGCTGACTGGCTGTTTAAGATATGTAAAATTGAGGAGCCCATGGCAAAGGGGCTGGCGCTTGGAACCGCGGCCCATGCGATCGGGACGGCCAGGGCCCTGGAGCTGGGAGAGCTTGAAGGGGCCATGAGCAGCCTTGCAATAGCAGTGGCGGGACTTCTGACCGTGGCGGTTGTACCGCTCGTATCAGGACTAATCTGAGGGGGACAGGAGGATGCCGCATACAGCCCGTAAGGGCGTCAGGAAAAGGGGGAAGAGGGATGAATCTGTATGAGGCAATCGGATGCAGGCAGTCCGTGAGAAGCTACACAAAACGCGAGGCGCCGGAGCATCTTAAAAGTAAGATCCTGTCGTTTTTTGAAAAGACGTCCAGGTTAAATGACCGTATCCGGATCGAGCTGGAGATCCTGGAGCCGGATGCAAAAAACGTGCGGATTAAAGGAATGTGGAAAGTGGAGGCGCCGTACTATCTGGCCCTGTATTCGGAGACCGTGGACGGCTATGAGCGGAATGCGGGCTATATCATGGAACAGCTTGTGCTGTATATGACCGTCAAGGGCCTGGGAACCTGCTACCTGGGCGGCTCGCGGCCCGACCAGCCTGTGAAGAACGGGAAAAAATGCGTGATCCTGGTCGCCTTCGGCTATCCGGAAGGAAAGCTTTACCGGGAAAGCCCCCTGGCAAAGCGCCATCCGTTAAGCAGCCTGTGCGTGTTTAAGGAGGAGGCCGGGGAGCAGATGAAAACCATCCTGAAGGCGGCCCGCCTGGCCCCGTCAGCCTTCAACGCCCAGCCGTGGCGCTTTATCGTATATTCTGACCGGATCTATGTATTTGCAAGAAAACCGCGCATTTCCCTGAAGGCGGAAAAGGGGATGCGGGATTTCAGCATGGGCGTGATGCTGTCGCATATCATGCTGGCGGCGGAGGAGCTGTGGATGGAGCTGAAGACAGAGACAGAGGAGCAGTTTGCGGCGAAGGCTTATAAAAATGGGGATTATGTGGCTACGCTGACGCTGCGGTAAGATTTCTTTGCAACCGTTCAGCCCCCCGGCTTCGCGGGGTGTTTTTTCCACTTGCGCCCCGCTACTTGAAAGCTCCTGCCCCATATGCTAAAATAAGGAAGATTACAGGCAGCGGTTTCCATTTCCCTGCCTGCAGAGGAGAATGACGACAGATATACCCCCTAAGGAGGAAGCGATGGTTCAGCGATTAATTGAAAAGATACAGATGACAAAGGCGCCGGTCTGCGTGGGCCTTGATCCCATGCTCGGCTACATCCCGGAGCATGTGCTTGAGAAGGCGTTTGACGGGTTTGGCGAGACGCTTAAGGGGGCCGCGGAGGCGGTCTGGCAGTTTAACCGGGAGATTGTGGACGCCACGGCGGATCTGATTCCGGCTGTGAAGCCGCAGATTGCCATGTATGAGCAGTTTGGACTGGAAGGGCTCAGGGCGTATGAACGGACAGTGAAATATTGTAAGGAAAAGGGCCTGATTGTCATCGGGGACGTGAAGCGGGGCGATATCGGTTCGACCTGCGCGGCGTATGCGGCGGGCCATATCGGCCGCGTGAAGGTGGGCGGCGCTTCCCTTGCGGGATTTGACACGGATTATATTACGGTGAATCCCTATCTCGGAACGGACGGCGTAAAGCCGTTTGTGGACGCGTGCAATGCATATGACAGAGGGCTGTTTGTGCTGGTTAAGACTTCCAATCCGTCGAGCGGGGAATTTCAGGACCGGCTGATTGACGGAAGGCCGCTTTATGAGCTTGTGGCGGACAAGGTTGTGGAGTGGGGCAGCGCTTCTATGGACGGGGCCTACAGCAATGTGGGGGCCGTGGTGGGCGCGACGTATCCGGAGATGAGCCGGGCGCTCAGAAAGCAGATGCCGCATACCTATTTCCTGGTGCCGGGCTACGGGGCGCAGGGCGGTACGGCGGAGGATCTGAGGTACTGCTTCAATGAGGACGGCCTGGGGGCGATCGTGAATTCATCCCGGGGCATTATAGCGGCCTGGAAAAAGGAGGAGTACGCCGGATTCGGAGCGGACTTTGGCGGGGCGGCCAGACAGGCTGTGATCGATATGATTCAGGATATTAACCGCGTGTTATAAGGAGGAGGGCCGTATGGCACAGGTAAAGGAGACGGCTGTGGTTTACAGCCAGGAGGCGCTCGCGCCGGATATTTTCAGCATGTGGATTGTCACAGAGGCGGCAAAGGAGGCCGGACCGGGCCAGTTTATCAACGTGTACAGCCAGGATGGTTCCCGGCTCCTGCCGCGGCCGATCAGCATATGCGAGACGGATCCCGGGGAAGGGCGTCTGCGCATCGTATACCGCGCGGCGGGCGCGGGGACGAGGGAATTTTCACGGTATGAGTCCGGGGATCCCATTGAAATCATGGGGCCTCTGGGGAACGGCTTTCCGCTGGAAGGGGAAAACGTGTTCCTGATCGGGGGCGGCGTCGGCATTCCCCCCATGCTGGAGCTGGCGAAGAGCTTAAACTGTGAGAAGCAGATTATCCTGGGCTACCGCGATTCGCAGATGTTCCTGCGCGACGAGTTCGAGGCGTACGGCGAGGTGTTTGCGGCCACAGAGGACGGGAGCGCGGGTGACAGGGGCAATGTCCTGGATGTGATCCGCGGGCGCGGCCTCACGGCGGATGTGATGTATGCCTGCGGCCCGACGCCGATGCTGAGGGCGTTAAAGGAGTATGCGAAGGAACAGGGAATCCGGCTGTACGTGTCGCTGGAGGAGCGGATGGCCTGCGGCGTGGGCGCGTGTCTGGCCTGTGTGTGCCGGACCAGGGAAACGGACGCCCACAGCAATGTGCACAACCGCCGGATCTGTAAGGACGGCCCTGTATTTCCGGCCGGGGAGGTGGAGCTATGAGTAAGATGGCGGTAACGATTGCCGGAGTGGAGCTTAAAAATCCCGTTATGACCGCATCCGGAACCTTTGGATCGGGAGAGGAGTATTCCTCGCTGGTGGATTTAAACAGGCTGGGCGCGGTGGTGACAAAGGGCGTGGCAAACGTGCCGTGGCCGGGCAATCCCACGCCGCGCATCGCGGAGGTCTACGGCGGCATGCTCAATGCCATTGGCCTGCAGAACCCCGGCTTTGATCTGTTTTCCAGGCGGGATATCCCGTTCCTGAAACAGTTTGACACAAAAATCATTGTCAATGTGTGCGGAAAAAGTGTGTCTGACTATGTGGATGTGGTGGAAAAGCTCTCCGGACAGCCGGTTGATCTGATGGAGATCAATATTTCCTGCCCGAACGTGAAGGAAGGCGGCATTGCCTTCGGCCAGGATCCGAAAGCGGTGGAGGCCATCACCAGGGAGGTAAAGCGCCATGCGCGCCAGCCGGTGATCATGAAGCTGAGCCCCAATGTGACGGATATCACGGAGATGGCCCGGGCGGCCGAGGCCGGGGGCGCGGACGCGCTGTCGCTGATTAACACCCTGACCGGCATGAAGATCGATATCCATAAAAGGACCTTTGCCCTGGCAAACCGGACCGGAGGCTTATCAGGCCCGGCGGTGAAGCCGATCGCGGTGCGCATGGTGTATGAGACGGCGCGCGCGGTATCACTTCCGATCATCGGCATGGGCGGCATCATGACAGCCGACGACGCGATTGAGTTTTTGCTGGCCGGAGCCACCGCCGTGGCTGTGGGCACGGCGAATTTCCGCAACCCTGAGGCGGCTGTGGAGATCGCGGACGGGATCGCGGCGTATATGGAGCGGTATGGGATCGCGGACATAGGGGAGCTGATTGGGGCTGTGGGGTGAGAAAGAAAAGAGGTTAGACGGATGGACGCGATGCCTGTACAGGATATGAGCAATACGTTTATTGAGCATTCATTTATAATCAATAATTTTGTGGTTATGATTGGGCGGCAGCTTACAGATTCCTTATGCCGTGTTCTCGGAGACGGTATTCAGTATCAATGGAGCGAAAACGGGAATCAGATTGTGATACCGGACGTTTCAATCAACTGTAATACCAGAGACAGAAAAAATGTGTCGCTGACAGGAATTCCGCGGATGGTCATGGAAGTGCTCTCCGATTCGACAGAAAGGTATGACCGCGGTGAAAAAATGAATATTTATCAAAGGGTCGGCGTGTCTGAATACTGGCTGGCGGACTGGAGAAAAAGACAGGTAGAGATCTATTTAAACGATGGCCGTGAAGACGGGACGACGTATTTTTATTTATATAAAACAGTCTGTGAAGAAAATAAAGAAGATTTACAGCTTGTGATGTTCCCGCATCTGAAGACGGATTTTGATACGTTGTTTATGATTTAGGCGTATGGAAATGCGCGGGCTGCGGGCCTGTATAAAGCGGCGGGAGTAGATGTGTTACAAATTTATGCCCGCCGTTTGCCTTTTTGATTTGCTGCTGTTTATTTGGGGTAATTATAGCGGTTTGCGAAAACGTGAAAGCCATTAACGGGTAACCGTTCCGGGGTATCTGAACCGTTACATTAACGGCGATCGGCATTGAAAAGATAAACGGAAACCGGTTGAATATAGACGGGAAATATGTTAGAATGAAAAAGCTATTTGATAGGTTCCTTCCCTGATTTTTATCATAAAGAAGATGGAAAATGGCAAGTATCGGTTGAGAATGGCATAAAAGCGTTATACAGACAGTGTGAACAGGGAGGTTTTTGATTCGATGGAACAGTATAAGAAAGAATTTATAGAGTTTATGGTACAGAGCAGCGTGTTGAAATTCGGAGACTTTACGTTAAAGAGCGGCAGGAAGTCCCCTTTTTTTATGAACGCAGGCGCATATGTCACGGGCGCGCAGCTTCGCAGGCTGGGGGAATACTATGCAAAGGCTGTCCACGACAATTTCGGCCTGGAGTTTGACGTCCTGTTCGGGCCGGCTTATAAGGGGATCCCGCTGGCTGTGGCCACGGCCATGGCGATCAGCGAGCTGTATGGAAAGGATGTCCGCTACTGCGCAAACCGCAAGGAGGAGAAGGATCACGGCGACGCGGGGATTCTTCTGGGAAGTAAGCTAAAAGACGGGGATCGCGTGGTGATGATCGAGGATGTGACTACCTCCGGGAAATCGATTGAGGAGACGTATCCGATCATCCGGGCGCAGGCCGATGTGGAGATTAAGGGGCTGATCGTTTCCCTGAACCGTATGGAGCGGGGCAGGGGGGCGAAGAGCGCGCTGGAGGAGATCGAGGAGCTTTACGGCTTTAAGGCAGCGGCGATTGTGTCCATGAAGGATGTGGTGGAGCGGCTGTACAACCAGGAATGCCGCGGGGAAATTGTGATTGATGACGCTGTCAAGTCCGCGATCGATGCGTATTATGCGCAGTACGGGGCGGATCAGACGGCGGGAGAGGGGAGCGTCCATGGAACAGGTTTATAAGACGATGCGCGCGGCCGGGGTGATTGATATTGTGATCGGAAGCGTTCTGATCACAGTGGGACTTGCCGCCGGCGTGCTGGCGATTGTCAGCGGATCCTTTCTTTTGAAAAGGAAGGCGGAGATTACATTTTAGATGAGACAGCGGCTGCATGGACGCTGAGTGTACGATACGATATCTGACCGGGGAGAATGCTGCAGGCAACTGCAGTATTCTTTTTGCACAGGGAGCGGGCGGAGGGGAGGCGTTTTTCCGGGCCGGCCGCGGGCCGCTTCGGGAACGGAAAGGATGGAACGTGTTTCGCTGACTATAAAAAGATTGGATTAAGATGAAAAAAAAGACAAGGCTTCGCCGGATGGTTTACTGGCTTCTTTTTATCGGCTATCTGGCGGTTATCACATATTTTATGTTTTTTTCGGACGGATTTGGGCGGACGGACCAGACGGATTACGCCTATAATCTCGTTCTTTTCAGGGAGATAACGAGGTTTTATAAGTATCGCGAGCTGCTGGGAATGAAGGCGTTTTTGATGAATACAGTGGGGAATGTGGCCTGCTTTATGCCTTTTGGGTTTATCCTGCCTCTCATCAGCAGGCGGTGCGGGAGATGGCACACGGTATTTCTCCTGAGCTTTCTCTTTACGCTGGGGATTGAGACCGTGCAGCTTGTGTTTAAGGTGGGCAGCTTTGATGTGGACGATATGTTTTTGAATACGATTGGAGGAATCGCGGGGTATCTTTCTCTGATGCTCTGCAGGGGAATCAGGAGGCTTATGGATGGCGCGTCAAAAGGATAACCAGAATGAGGAGAGGCCGTTTTCCTATATCAAAAAGCCGCTGGCGGCGCTCGGCTACCCGTGTATGGGGCTGACGCTGTCTGCCATGCTGCTCGGCGGCGCGGGGATGGCCCTCAGTGTGAGAAATCAGGGAAATACGCCGCTGCCGGCGCTGGCGATGTGCTTTTGCAGCCTGCTTTTGTCGGTGTCTGCGCTGCTGTATGGGAGAAAGGCGTTAAAGGAGGAGGAGAAGAATTATATTCTGGCGCGGATCGGCATGGTGGTCTCCGGACTGCTGCTGATCTGGTGGCTGGTGATGATTCTGATCGGAGTGAAGAGGTGATGGATATGGAGTTTGGACAGGAAGCGGGAAGAGAGAAGGACGGCGCAGAGGCTGTTCTGATCGGCGCGGAGGCGGTGAGGGAGCGGCATGAGCTGGCGCTTGGGCGGATCCGCCGGATCGAGGGAGAGGGGACAGCGAAAGAGCCGTGGAGAGCGTATTTTGAGCGGACGGCGCGGTTTATCCTGCTTGTGGAACGGGTGTATGAGATGCAGGAGACAGGGCTTTTAAACGGCCTTTCCCTGGAGGAGTGGGAGGCGTTAAACCATGCGCTCTATGAGGACATCCTGCCGTCTGCCTATGAGGACAGCTTCGCGAACCCTTCCTGTGCGGTCAGGGAGCTGGGGGAGGAGGCCGGCGCATGGCTTTCGTTTCTGTACACGGAGATACGGGGCATGATTGTCTTTGCCTTTGAGGGGCGTCTGACGGATATGACGATCCTTGAGGAGGTGTTTATTGAGGTCTATAACCTGTTTGAGGGAGAGGAGCCGGATGTTGGCGGGGTGAAGGAGGCGCTCTATTATTTTGTGAGCGATTACTGCGATATGACGCTGACTTACCGCGTCCGCGAGACGCTGGATCCGTCTCTCTGCTTTGCCAAGTCCATTATCATGGACAGCGACCTGACGGATCTGCGGTATTTATACCGCTTCGGCGAGTATATTTCCGGGACGGAGCGCTCGGTGGCGGCCTTTTTGAACGGGCTTCCTGAGGAGACGATCCGGCGGATGGCGGATACATTTACCGAAGGGTATAGAAAGGGCTTTGCAGTCTCGGGGCGCGATTACAGGAATAAGAAAACCGTGCAGATCCGCTATCATATCGGCTTTGAGCGCATGATCCGCGCGGCGGTGGAGAATTTCCGCGCCATGGGCTTAGAGCCGGTGATCTGCCGCGCGGCGGTGGGTACCATGAACCGGGCGGCCTCCAGGGTGAACGGGTATTACGCCGGGCCGGCGAACCGCCAGTATGAGTATGATCACCGCTACGATCAGGCTGTCTATTTTGACAAGGCGTTCCGGGATCGGAAGCTGTCGGTTCTGAAGGTCGCCTATGAGCAGTACAAGGATCTGGCGGCCGGGTATGCGGGGCCGGCCGTGGTGGAGACCTTCGGCGAGGAGGGCTTTGCGCCGCAGAATAAGAAGGAGGCATTCTCCTTAAGCGAGAAGCAGGAAAAGCGGGCGCTCTCCTATGCGAATGAGGCGGCGCGGATTGTGGATTCGTATATCCCCGGCAGTGAGACGAGCTTTACGATCATCGCGTTTCCGCTGCCGGAGATCGGGCCGTCGTTTGAGGCGGTGTTCCAGGAGACGATCCGCATCAACACCCTGGACTATGAGCTGTACCGCGGGATCCAGCAGGTGATGATCGACGCCCTTGACCGGGCGGAGCATGTATGCATCACCGGGCGGGGGGAGAACCGGACAAGGCTCAAGGTTAAGCTGCATCCCCTTCGTGATCCGGCCAGGGAGACAAATTTTGAGAATTGCGTGGCGGATGTGAATATTCCGGTGGGAGAGGTCTTTACCTCCCCTGTTCTTGAGGGAACCGAAGGGCTTTTGCACGTGGGAAGCGTGTATATCGGTGATTTTCAGTTCCGCGATCTGGAGATTGCGTTTCAGGACGGGAAAACGACCTCCTATACCTGCAGGAATTTTGAGGATCCGGAGGAATGCCGGGCGCTGGTGAAGCAGGTGATTCTGAAGAACCATGACTCGCTCCCCATGGGAGAGTTTGCCATTGGGACCAATACGACGGCCTATGAGACGGCGGTGCGGTACGGGATTTTAGATAAATTCCCGATCCTGATAGCGGAAAAGATGGGCCCTCACTTTGCAGTGGGCGATACGTGCTACAGCCGCATGGAGGACTGCCCGATGTATAACCCAGACGGCAAAGAGATGACGGCCAGGGACAATGCGGTGTCAGCTCTCAGAAAAGAAAGGCCCCAGGAGGCGTATTTTAACTGCCACACGGATATCACGATCCCGTACTCGGAGCTTGACCTCATCGAGGCAGTGGAGCCGGACGGGACGAGGACAGCCATCATCGCCGGGGGACGCTTCGTGCTGCCGGGGACAGAGGCGCTGAATGAGCCGCTGGAGCGTGTTTGAAGCACGCTTTCGATCGGCTTTGCGGGATATAGCGCCTGCGGCAAAGGAATCATAAGAGAAGGATCCGGCGCATAAGGTTTTCTTAAAGAAGCTGTTTGGAGTGGAACATGGGAGAGGCAGCTAAGAGGCCCGGACAGAAGCGATATGAATGGAAAACGAAATACAAACGAATCGGACAATGCGCCGCCGCCCTTCTGGCCGGCCTGCTCCTGGCTATGCCGGGCGCAGGCGCGCCGCGGGCGGCGGCGGTCTGCTTTGCGGGGGAGATCGCCGGGACGGCAGAGGAAGCGGCCGGTGATGCGCCGGAAAGCGAGGAAGCGGCCGCCGGGGATGGGCAGGAATTAAAGCTCTACGCGCAGTCAGCGGTGCTGATGGACGCGGATACGGGGCGTGTGCTGTATGGGAAGGAGGAGGACGTAAAACGGCCGATGGCCAGCACCACGAAGATCATGACCTGTATCCTGGCGCTGGAGGAGGGGAACGGGGAGGACTGGGTTTCGGTCAGCTCCTACGCGGCCTCCATGCCGGATGTGCAGCTCAATATCCGGGAGGGGGAAGAGTACCGGCTTACGGATCTGTTATATTCCCTGATGCTGGAATCGCACAATGACGCGGCCGTGGCTGTGGCGGAGCACATCGGCGAAAGCGTGGAGGGATTCGCAGCCATGATGAACCAGAAGGCCAGGGATATCGGCTGCACGGATACGTGTTTTGTGACGCCGAACGGGCTGGACGGGACGAGGAAAGAGGACGGGGCGGTCCATTCCACCACAGCCGCGGATCTGGCGCGGATCATGCGCTACTGTGTGGAGCTTTCGCCGGAGAGAGAGGCGTTTCTTGCGATCACGAGAACCGCCTCGCGGACGATTCAGGATAAGGAGGGGAAGCGGTCCTTTTACCTGGCGAACCATAATGCGCTGCTGAATATGATGCCCGAAGCGCTGTCCGGCAAAACGGGTTTTACCGGAGGGGCGGGGTACTGCTATATTTCGGCCCTCAAAAAGGACAACAAGCGCTTTATTGTGGCGCTCCTTGGCTGCGGCTGGCCGCCGCACAAGACATACAAATGGGAGGATATGAGAAAAATCAGCCGCTATGCGTTTGAGACGTATGATTACTATGAGGTGTTTGACAAAGGGAAAACCTTTCCGCCGCTTCGCGTGATCGACGGAAGGCAGGAGACGGCCCCGCTGTCCCTGAATCTTGACAGAGAGCAGGAAACGCTGGAGCTGCTTTTGAAGGAGGGGGAACAGCCGGATATCCGGTACGAGTATGCAAAGGAAAAAAAGGCTCCCGTGGAAGCCGGGAGCGTGGTCGGGAGCGCTTCTTACTACATGGACAAAGAGCGGATCGCGAGCTTTCCGATCTATGTGACAGAGAGTGTGGAGAAAGCGGACTATCTGTGGCTTTTAAGGCAGGTTGCCGGGCGGTTTTTCCTGCTGCGCCGGGAGGAATAAGGCCCGGACACAGCAGGCGCGCGCCACAGCCCACGGTTTCCTACATATTGGCAAGGACTGCCGTCTGCTCCCGGAGCTCGGTCACGATCTGATGGTTGATATCCATCCGTCCTGTGATATCCTCCATATCAGCCGCCAGGCTGCGGGTGCTGTCAGCGACGCCTGTGACGCCGGCGGCGCTGTCGTCCATGGATTTTGTGATGGTTCCGATGGAATCTGTGATTTCCTCCATCGAGCTGCGAAGGCTAAAGGCCCTGCCGTTGAATTCCTCCATGGCTTTCTCAATGTAGGCGGCGTCTTCGCGGTACTGCTTACCGGATCGGACGAATTCCTCAAATTCCGTTAAAACAGAGTCATTCAGATAATCGACCAGATCCTGGGCATGCCCTGAGAGGCTGTGTACAACGCCTGTAACCGTCTCATTGATGGACTGGATGTGGCCTGCCGTATCGGCGCAGGAGCGGGAAAGGCGGCGGATCTCGTTTACAATGACGGAAAAGCTCTCTCCGGCAGGCCCGGCGTGCGCGGCTTCCACGGAAGCGTTTAAGGCGATTAAGTTGGTGGAAGAGGAGATCCCCATGATATCTGTGGTGAGGATCTGGATCTGATCCACGCTTTTGCTCTGCTCGATCGCCTCGCTGAGGACAGAGAGGATCTCCGCGGCCTTGGCGCTGATGACCTCCATGCTGGTCTGTGCGGAGCGCTGCATTTCGTCCGCGCGCGTGCGCATGGCAATGGAGTATTCCATGAGCGCCGCGCATGTTTCGGCCATATCGTGTACATCGCCGCGGACGCGCTCTGCGCTGCCGTTGATGGAGGAGGCGCTGCCGGCCACCTCCTGTATGGCGGTCGAGAGCTCGCCTGCGAGCTGGGAGAGCTCCACGGTGCTCTCATTGGAGGTGCGGGTGCGGTCAAGCACTTCGCCAACCACGCCGTCGATGCGTTCAGAGCTGCCGTGAAGCGACCGGATCGCCCCCCGGATGGGCGCGACCACATAGCGGGCAATGATCCGCAGGGCTGCCAGTATCAGCAGGATCCCGATCACGATGGAGATGGCGCTGATAATGAGGGATGTCACGTAAACAGCCATAAGCCTCGTTCTGGCATTGGCGGCGCGGGAGGTGATGGATTCGTACAGATCGTCGATATTGCGCTCAATCGCTTCGGCGAAACGGGCGACGTCCCCGTTGGCGAGGGCATAGGCGTCCTGGGTCTTGCTGTCCGCGCTGGCGCATACGAGGCGGATGAGGGAGCTCTTAAAGGAGTCGTAATTCTCCAGAAGCTCCTGGTAGGAGGCGGTCCGGATGACGTATGTCTCGTACTCTGCCATCTGGACGTCCAGCTCGCTCTCCTCCTCCTTGATCTGCCCCACGACCTCAATCATCGTGGCGTAATCGGTTGCGACGATGTGGGACAGGGCCAGCTTGTGGATATTCATGACAGACTGGTGTATGTCTGCCAGCATGGCCTCGCCGACCATGTAATTGTCTACGATATTTGCAGCGTTCGCATTTACATTGTGAAGGCTGAAAATGGACAGAATATTTGAGATCAGCGCCACAATCCCCAGGAGTGCGATGGGGAGTATGAGGCGTTTTTGGATGCTGAGTTTGTGCTTCATGTCAGTTCTCCCCCCCTATCTTGCTGTGATACCTTCAACCATTTTGTCGAGCTGCTTTTGCAGATCCGCGCCCTCCGGATTGCCGGCCGCCATATTCAGTGCAAAGACAGTGACAGGATCCCAGAAATTTCCTCCGACCCTCTGCGGGCTTGAGTATTCGGACTGTTCGAGAAGCGCGGCGATGGCCGGAGCGCTCTGAACCTCGCGGGTGGCGGCGGCGTTTAAGTTGGCCGGTCCCTGTCCGCGCATCTCAAAACGGAGCTTCTGGTTCTGTTCGCTGCTGATGTATTCAGCCAGCGCGTCCGCCCATTCGCGGTGTTCGGAATAGGCGTTGACGCCGATCAGCTTGCAGCCGGAGAAGGATGCCATCTGAACCTGGCGTCCGCTGCAGGTGTAGGTGGGGAGCCTGGAGGCGCCCAGAGCGCCGTCCCACTCTTCAGCCAGCGCGACGGCGTTCCACACGCCGCTGACGCCCGCGATCACAGAGCCGTCCTTTACGCCTTCCAGAAACTCTGTGTCGGTTTTACTGGCAAAGCCCGGGCTTTCTGCGATGTCAAGCATGGCCTGCGCCACGTCCAGGCCGCGGATCGCGCCCTCCTGGCTGTTCCATGTGCAGTAGTTGGTGATCCCGTCCGAGCTTAAGCCGACCTCCATGCCGGTATTGCCAAAAAAGGAGTAGACGTACCATGCAGAGGACCAGTCCATGCAAAACGTACTGCCCTGGCCGGCGGCAATTTCCAGGATGCGGTCAAGCGTGCGGACATCGGATTCCGTGAAATAGTCTTTATTGTAGTAGAGGAAATAACCGTTATCTGCGGTCAGGGGATAGGCGTAGAGCACGCCGTCCACAGAGGCAGTTTCCACGGCGCTGGGTAAATTCGCATGCTGTATGGCGTCCGGTTCCGGGACAGGCTCAAGCACTCCGGCCGCTGCCAGAGCGTTCAGCTGATCGTCGGCAAACGTAAAGACATCGGCCCCGTCCCTGGGTCCGGCAAGTAAAACGTCCTTGCACTGGGATTCTCCCTGCGGCGCAAAGGTGATGCGCAGTTTTGCCTCTCCCTGGTGGGCAGCGGTAAAATCCTGGATAATCCGGCTTAAAAGCGCCTCATCCTCCTCTGAACCCCAGACGGTGAGTTCCACGGGCGCAGCGCCGCTTTCGGCCGGCGCATCCTGCGGCCCGGCTTTGCCTTTGCCGCACCCGGCGAGGGAAGCGGCGCAGAAAGCGGCTGTGAGCAATGCAATCGTGTTCTTTTTCATATCAATTTCGTTCCATTTCCTGTAATAATGAGCGGGCCGCCCTGCATACCGGCATTCTGCAGCCTCTGCGGGAAAACGATACAGAGAGAGCCAGGCAGCCGGCGCTAGAGCGTATTTCAAACACGCTCTGGCGATCCATATTTTATAATATCATGTTATGAAATAGAAGTATATATCTTTTTATGTAAAAATTGGCCTTTATTTTGCGCCAGGATTTTGATATAACTATATAAGGTAAAAACCGGAGGATAGAAAACGAAAGGAAAGAGAAAAATGAAAACATCACTGAGCAGAGAGCAGGCGCTGGAGCTTTTGAAAATGTATAACAAGGAGCCGTTCCATATCCGTCACGGCCTGACGGTGGAGGGCGTGATGCGCTGGTATGCGCGCGAGCTGGGCTATGGGGAGGAGGAGGCGTTCTGGGGAACGGTGGGCCTTCTCCACGATATTGACTTTGAACGTTACCCGGACGAACACTGCTTAAAGGCCCCGGAGCTTTTGAGAAAGGGCGGCGCGGAGGAGGAGCTTATCCACGGCGTGGTCAGTCACGGATACGGACGCCGCGTGGAGACAGCCCCGGAGCATGAGATGGAAAAGGTGCTTTACGCTGTGGACGAGCTGACAGGCCTCATCTGGGCTGCCGCGAAGATGCGGCCCTCCAAAAGCGCAAAGGATATGGAGGCTTCCAGCTTAAAGAAGAAATTTAAGGACAAAAAGTTCGCGGCCGGCTGCTCGAGAGAGGTGATCAAAGAGGGAGCGGACATGCTTTCCTGGGATTTGAACCGTCTGTTTGAGCAGACGATCCTGGCCATGCGCTCCTGTGAGGATGCGGTCAATGAGGCCATGGCAGCAGAAGGGGAGGGGGTATAGAGGATTGAAGCTTTTGACCTTTGCAATCCCCTGCTACAATTCGGCCGCATATATGAGGAATTGTATCGAATCCCTGCTCCCGGGCGGGGATGAGGTGGAGATCCTGATCGTGGACGACGGATCCGCAGATGAGACTTCTCAGATTGCCGATGAATACGAGGCGCGCTGCCCCGGCATCTGCCGCGCCATCCACCAGGAAAACGGCGGCCACGGCGAGGCGGTGAACGCAGGGCTTCGGAATGCCTCCGGCCTCTATTTTAAGGTTGTGGACAGCGACGACTGGGTGAATGAGGAGGCTTACCAGAGCGTGCTTACGGCTTTGCGGGAGTTTGCGGCCATGGAGAGCAGCCCGGATGTGCTGGTGACGAACTTTGTGTATGAGAAGCAGGGCGCCAGGCGTAAGAAGGTGATGAACTACCGCAGCGCGATCCCAAGGGAGGAGCTCACGGACTGGAGCGGGGTGAAGATGTTCATACTGGGCCAGTATATCCTGATGCATTCTGTTATTTACCGCACAGGGCTTCTGAGGGACTGCGGGCTGGAGCTGCCAAGGCACACGTTTTATGTGGACAATCTCTTCGTCTACCAGCCGCTTCCGCATGTAAAATCCATGTACTACCTGGATGTGAATTTCTACCGGTATTTCATTGGACGCGACGATCAGTCCGTCAATGAGAAGGTAATGATCGGCCGCCTGGATCAGCAGATCCGCGTGACGAAGCTGATGCTTGGCTGCTGCGACGTTCTGAAGCTTTCGGACCGGAAGCTGAGACGATATATGATCCGCTATCTGGAGATCATGATGACCGTGTCCTCGATCCTGGCCATCCGTTCCGGGACAAAGGAGGATCTGGGCAAAAAACGGGAGCTGTGGCAGTATTTAAAGCAGAGCAATTTCCCTCTGTATCTGAGGCTGCGGTGGGGATTTCTGGGGCAGGGCGTGAACCTGCCGGGAAAGAGCGGGCGTAAGGTGTCCATCGCCTGCTATAAGATTACGCATAAGTTTTATGGGTTCAATTAGAGCGTGCCTGAAACACGCTTTAGAAGGTAAGAGAAAACAGAGGGCGCGGATGATATCCGGACGCTCTCTGTTTTTTTACACGCGCCAGAACGTGTTTGAAACACGCTCTGGCACAATATGAAAATGCCTGCCGCTCAGCGGATAAACTCAGGCCGCGTTTTTTCCCTGCCCTGGGCGCATCCCGCATAGGCCAGCGGGTAGATGGAGGCGCTTAAAAGAGCGGAGGCCACGCCGTCTATGACGGAGTGCTGCTTTAAAAAGACAGTGGCCAGACAGATGGAAATCATCAGGACAAAGGAGGAGATCCGCACCGCGCGGCGGGAGCGGAGCTGCTCGCTTTTCATAATGGCAATGTGCGTCCCGATGGAATTGTACACATGTACGCTGGGAAATACGTTGGTACAGGTGTCAGTCCGGTAAAGGATCGACACGATTCTGGAGCAGAGGTTCTTATCCGGATCCACGACAGGGCGGAAATCCGTCCCGTTGGGAAACAGGGTGCAGATCAGAAGGCTTATGGTCATCCCTGTAAAGAGAAAGATGCAGAGCCGGTAATAGTCCTCGCGGTTTACGAAAAAGAAATAGGTAATCGCGCCCGCCACATACACAAACCACAGGAGATACGGGATGATAAAATACTCGTTAAACGGGATCCGGTCATCAAGAGCGGCGTGAATCACATGGTAACGGTCAGTGACGGTTTTTTCCAGATGGATAAACCATGGCAGGTAGATAAAGCCATAGCTGAGAATCCAGAGGTGGCCGTATTTTTTCAGGAAGCGTTTCATGGCAGATACCTCATCGTTGATTTCATCATTTATTAACAGTTTTTTAACAACTTCAGATTTTGAGTGATTATAGCATACCGGGGAGAGGAGTTCAAGGGGGTTTAGAAAAGGTTAAGAAAATTGAAGGAATCGCGGTTACTGTTCACACCCCTGCCGGGCTGTGTCCAGTAACACGCTTTGCGGTGCACGCAAACCGCATGTTCTGCGGTCTGGCGCCGCTGCCGGAATCATCTTTGATCCGCGTCCGCCTCTTTCACAATGATCGGGATCTGAGACATCATATTATCAATATCTTCAAACATACAGCTCTTGGTCGTCCCAAGCTTCTTCGCATGTTCGATATGCTTTACAACCTCCTGATAGCGCTTCTGGATGCTGTGGAAGAACTGATAAATGAGCTGCAGCGCGTGATTGGAATCACTGATCACGCCGGAGATTTCATCCTGTACGGAGGAAGCGCCGTCCGCGGCGGCGGTGATTTTATGAAAGGTTTCATACGTGCTGTTGACCGTGTCCAGGCTGTGGCCGAGCGCCTCCTGGGAGGCCTGGATGCTGCCGTTCAGTTGACTGGCGCCGGACTGGACGTTATGGATGCCGACATCCACCTCGCTGGTCAGATCCTTGATCTGCTCAGCCAGCTCCCGGACCTTTACGGCGACGACTGCAAAGCCTTTTCCCTCCTGGCCGGCCCTGGCGGCCTCAATGGAGGCGTTGATGGCAAGGATGTTCGTCTGATCCGCAATGGAGACAATACGGCCCATGCACTGCTGGATATCCCTCACCGCGGACTGGAGCTTTTCAAAGGTATGTTCCATCTCGCTGTAGGATTTTTCCACCTCCATAGAGGTGGATTTGAGCTCCGCCACCTTATCCTGGGCCTCCGAAACGGTATCGGAGATGGCTTTTCTCACATCTGCAAAGCGGCCGGCCGCCTGGCTGATGTTGGAAAAGGAGTTTCCCAGATCCTGGAGGTGCGTCTGAAAGTGATCCGCCTCGCTTAAGACGCCGGAAAAGGAAGTCTCGACGCTGTTCAGCGCCCACAGGGATTCCACCTCTTTTTGAATCAGATCCTTTTTATAATCGTTCAGACTGTCGATCACGTGCAGTACCGGATAGAGGCGGCTGCCGCTGTGCTGCGCCTGTTTCGGCTTCTTTTTGCCTTTCTTTAGAAAAAACATTCCTCTCCCCCTTTATTCAAATACCACGCAGGTCATGGACTGGTTGACAAAGCGATTGTTGTAGTGCTCCCCATAGCCGACCAGGCCGGCGTGGCTGCCCAGGGCTGACATTTTCTTCAGATATTCCTGCATGTAGTTGTGTTCGGTAAACAGCTTATACCGGAACAGGCAGTTTACGGAAAATACGGCGGAACGGGTGGGGAAATCGTGGCTGATCCGGCGGATGGTCTCCTCGGTGATGGCCTTAAAATCACCGAGCTCCAGAAGAATCAGGACATCAGAATCATTGACCTGGCGGAAACAGGCGAGAGCGTTTCCGTTTACTTCTTTGATGGAAATAATGCAGGTATCGTCCCCGTTGATCTTCCCGAAGGGATTTTTAAAGGTCTGCGTCAGAATCTGCTGATCCGTTACGTGAAGGATGCTCTGATACACCTGTTTGGCCGGCTTGCCGTTCAGCGAACCGAGTATGTAATTGGCTCTGTCTGTGTTGGAAGCGATGAAACGGTAATCCCCGAGAGGATGATAGATGTTTTCCTTATAGGTCTTAACCCGTCCGTGGAGATTCCGCACAATCGCATAGGCGACGGCGTCCTGATAGACAACGCCGTTGGCGGATACAAGGCCTGCCTCGCCGGTTCCCCCGACCAGTGAGATTTTCCTGGGGCCCAGGACGGAATAAATGGTGCTCAGCGCACAGGCGTCATTTCCGCTGCAGAAATCGATACACACCGTATCGCGCTCCGAGCCGCCGGCCTTTGACAGGTCGCGTTCCAGACGTTCGATGTATTTAACCGGTACGGTGGAAACCTCCTCAAGGACATTGGCCGCGGCGGCGACCCCATCCGAAAATGCGATGACGCTGACTCCGCTTTCCACAATCCTGTCCTGATAGCTCATCCCGATGCAGCCAATGCTGGGAATGCCGGGATAGAGCTCCTCCAGGTTTTTGACATGGGCCTCAAACTGGGCCTGATTGGACAATAGCATAATAAACTGAGGCCGATCCATGCCGCGGACTGCTTCCGCTAGATTTCCGCTCTGGCTCATGCCAAAAAATTGTCTCATGCAATAGCTCCCCTTCCATAATTTTTTTTATTTTTGAAATATTCCCTAATATATAGATAATTATACGATATGAGAGGGGCAACCGTCAACGATTATTGTGGAAACATGGCCAAATTTTGCATGTAAGAGGTTATGGCCCGTACCTGCGGCGGCCCGGAGCGCAACCGCAGCCGCCGGCTTCGCGGCAGCAGGCGCGAAAAGGAGCTTGAGGTTCCCGCAGCCGTATGCTATCATGGAGGCAGTGAATAATGGCTTATTTCTGCTTAAAGAGGAGGCGCTGCTTGTGAAGCTTACGATGCTTGGAACAGGGAATGCGATGGTGACGCGGTGTTATAATACGTGTTTTGTCATAAGCGAGGACGGAAGGCATTTTCTGGTGGACGGGGGCGGAGGGAATTTACTGCTCCGCCAGTTGGAGGATGCGGCGGTTGACTGGAGAAATATCCGCGATATTTTTGTCACGCACAGGCACATGGATCATGTGCTGGGGATCCTGTGGCTTCTGCGGCGGCTCTGCCAGTCCATGGCGGCCGGCGACTGCGGCGGGACGGTCAGGCTTTACGCGCATGAGGAGCTGACCGGGATGATCCGTGACATGGCTCATATGCTGCTGCAGAAAAAACAGGCGGCGTATATACGGGATAGCGGAGACTGGGAGGGAGCGGCTGCGGGGCCCGGGGAGGAAAAGGGGATCGTACTGATTCCCGTATCGGATCAGGAGGAGCGGCGCATTCTGGATCGCCGTGTCGTTTTTTTCGATATCCATTCCGGGAAAGCAAAGCAGTTTGGATTTACCATGTATCTGCAGGGAGAGGAGAAGCTGACCTGCTGCGGGGACGAACCGTATCATGAGTCCGAGCGCGCGTTTGCAGAAGGCAGCAGGTGGCTGCTGCACGAGGCGTTTTGCCTTCACTCGCAGGCAGAACGGTTTCACCCATATGAAAAACATCACTCGACGGTAAAGGATGCCTGCCAGGCGGCAGAGAGGCTGCGCGTGAAAAATCTGGTTCTGTACCATACGGAGGATACCTGCCTGGCGGAGCGGAAGGCTCTGTATACAGAGGAGGCGGCCGGGTATTTTAGCGGAAATCTGTATGTACCGGACGATTTGGAGGAGATTGAGCTTTTATAAGCGGACCGCGCTGCGGACACGCCCGGAGGAATGAGACAGAAGATGGAACCTTACTATTATAATCAGATGAATAAGCAGGAGCAGGCGGCGTATTATGCCATGAAGGAGGGCTTTACCTCCCTTGCGCCGTCGTTTCGCGCGCCGGGGCTTACAGGGCGGGAGCTTTCGGATATCTTTTTTAAGCTCCGCCTCGACTGTCCGGAGATCTTTTACGGGACAGGCTTCCGGTACCGCTCTCACCCGGCTTCTGCGGGCGTGGAGATTCTGCCGGAGTACCTCTTTGAAAAACCGAAGATCCTGACGCATAAGAAGGCGATGCAGGCCAGGCTTTCAAAGCTTGTGCGCCCCATGGCCGGAAAGGATGAGAAGGAACAGGAGCTGTGGATCCATGATTTCATTTGCACGAACGTGCGTTATGACAAGCTGAAAAAGCCCTATTCCCATGAGATCATCGGCCCTCTTGGACAGGGGGTGGGGGTCTGCGAGGGAATCGCCAAAACCGTAAAGCTTCTGTGCGATGCCCTGGGGATCTGGTGTGTCATTGCAGTGTCAGACGCAAATCCAGAGAAGCGGATCAAATACCGCCATGCCTGGAATGTAGTCAGGCTGGGCGGGGCGTATTATCATCTGGACGCGACCTTTGACAACAGCTTAGGCCAGGGAAATGCGATCCGCTATGATTATGTGAATTTAGACGACCGCCGCTTTTTCCGGGATCACGAGCCCGCCATGTACCCGATTCCGGCGTGCAGCGATAAGGAGCGCGGCTATTACAGGGAAAAAAAGCTCTCCTTTACAAAGACGGACGAGGTGAGGAAACGGATGCGGCAGGCGGCGAAAAAAAAGAGGATCCTGACATTTTGCTGGCGCGGCGGTTATCTGACACGGGAGCTGGTAAAGGAATTTGCAGCCTTCTGTGAGGAGGCGGCCGGGGAGACGGGCGCGTACGGAGCTTTGCGGATCAACTGGCCTCAGGCAGTTCTTGAGGCTTCCTTTTCAGAGACGCCTTCCGGTCAGGCGGTGATGTTTCAGGAGGCGAATGAGGGGGAGATTTGCGGGGAGTAATATCCTTATTGTTACCGTTCGCTGGCGGCCCTCTCACCACAAACCACAGCCCGGATCCCATCAGTTCATGACAGTGAGTATGAAGTAGCGACCTGTTTGTCAAAATTTTATCAATTTTTCACGATCAGCCATTGAAACTTATGGAAAAATCATGTAAAATAGATAACTGACAGAAATGCTTCCTGAAAGCGGCAGGGAATCCTGTCTGCGGGATCCTTCCTTGAAAATATATTCATATAAATAAGGAGACAGATTATGAGCAAGAAACCAACGGTATTAATGATTCTTGACGGTTACGGGTTAAACAAAACATGCGAGCATAATGCGGTCTGCCAGGCGAGGACGCCTGTGATGGATCAGCTCATGAGCCAGTGCCCGTTTGTTCCCGGCAATGCCAGCGGCCTGGCGGTGGGCCTTCCGGACGGGCAGATGGGCAATTCGGAGGTGGGACATCTGAATATGGGCGCGGGGCGCATCGTCTATCAGGAGCTGACGCGCATCACGAAATCGATCGAAGACGGCGATTTTTTTGCGGTTCCGGAATTTGTCCAGGCAGTGGAGAACTGTAAGAAGAACGGTTCTGCCCTTCATCTGTTCGGCCTCGTGTCGGATGGCGGCGTACACAGCCACAACACGCATATTTACGGCCTGCTCGAGCTGGCAAAGAGAAACGGCCTTGAGAAGGTGTTTGTACACTGCTTCCTGGACGGGCGCGACACGCCTCCGGCCTCGGGAAAGGATTTTGTGGCGGAGCTGGAGGCCAAAATGCAGGAGATCGGAGTGGGCCGCGTGGCGTCTGTGATGGGCCGCTACTATGCGATGGACCGCGACAAAAACTGGGACCGCGTGGAGAAGGCGTACGATGTCCTGACCAAGGGAAATGGGGAACGGGCATCCGGCGCGACGGACGGTATCCAGGCCTCCTATGACAAAGAAGTGTATGATGAGTTTGTGGTTCCGTTTTCCGTGGAAGAGGATGGAAAGGCGATCGGCGTGATTCAGGACGGGGATTCCGTGATCTTTTATAATTTCCGCCCGGACCGCGCGCGTGAGATCACAAGGGCATTCTGTGACGATGACTTCAAAGGCTTTGCGAGGGGAAAACGCCTCGGCCTGGTATATGTGTGCTTTACCGATTACGACGAAACCATTGCGCACAAGCTGGTGGCCTTTAAGAAGGAGGAGATTACAAATACCTTCGGCGAATATCTGGCGGCGCATGGAAAGACGCAGGCCAGGATCGCTGAGACGGAGAAATATGCCCATGTGACCTTCTTTTTCAACGGAGGCGTGGAGGAGCCGAATGAGGGCGAGGACCGCATCCTGGTGCCGTCCCCCAAAGAGGTTCCGACGTATGACTTAAAGCCGGAGATGAGCGCGCCGCAGGTCTGCGATAAGCTGGTGGGGGCGATTGAGTCAGGCAAATACGATGTCATCATCATCAATTTCGCCAATCCGGATATGGTGGGCCACACGGGCGTGGAGGACGCGGCGGTAAGGGCCATTGAAACCGTGGACGCCTGCGTGGGCAGAACCGTGGATGCGGTGAAGAAGATGGGAGGCGTTCTCTTTATCTGCGCAGATCACGGAAACGCGGAGATGATGGTGGACGAATCCACGGGCGAGCCGTGGACGGCGCATACCACGAATCAGGTTCCGTTTATTCTGGTGAACGCGGATCCTTCCTTTAAGCTGCGGGAGAACGGCTGCCTGGCGGACATTATTCCCACGCTGATTGAGCTGATGGGAATGGAAAAACCAAAGGAGATGACAGGAACCTCTCTGCTGCTGAAATAAAGAGTGCAGGAAAAACGAGGGAATGAAAACTGCCGTGAAATAATCTGTGCAGATAATGCAGGGATTATTTCACGGCAGTTTTGGCTGTATAGCGGATGTTGTCCTGCCGCAGCACAGCAGAGTATGTACGTTTACGGTTCATAGAGCGTTTCAAAAATCTGCTCGCTCAGATATTCGGCATAACTGGGCTCCGGCAGATCCTGCCCTGTGATGAAGATGTCCTGGATCCGATCCAGGCGCTTCAGATCCATCTCCGGCCCTGACACATCCGGATATTCTTCGGAAACCGCGCGGTCCAGGCGGGCGGCATCCCAGCCGTCCAGGAACCATGCGAGGAGCTCTTCGGTGCGCCGCTCTTCCTCGTCCGCCTGCTTTTGCATGAGAAGCAGGGCGGATCTGGTGCGGAAGGCGATCAGCAAAAAGATCAGCCCCAGGCCGGCTGTTACGGCCTGAAGCATCAGACGCGCGCCGGATGTGAGAGGCAGCCGGATAGGGCCGGCCAGACAGGCGGCGGAGCAGGCGGCGCAGATCCCGCCGACCAGAAAAAAGGCAAAGCAGGAGGAGCGCAGATCCTCACATTTCTGGCGTTTGGTGACATAGGCAAAGGACGGGCGGGGGCGGCCCTCCGGCATGGAGGATTCCTCCGGTTCTGTTGTCATTTCCGCGCTGTACGATGCGGACATTGCTTCAAACAGGTCTGCGGCTTTTTCAGCCATTCTTTTTTCTTGTTCAGCCTCCCAGGCCTCTTTGGATTCGACGAGCGGCTCTTTGCAGTCGGTACAGGTTGTGATTCCTTTGACAAATTCCATGTCGCATTTTGGGCAATAGGGCATGTCTTACCTCCTTGATGATTGTGAAATGTGCTCCCGGATTCTCTCCGCGCGTAATTCTAAAAGATGCGGAAAAATGCAGCAGTTCTATTATAACAGATTTTTACAGAATAACAACGTTATCCTGCGTCTGTCTGCATCGGCCGGCATGTTTCATCTGCCGTTCAGCTATCTGGCTAAACGGTAGCAAAATCTGCCATGCATATTATGACAGAGACGGAACAGATTATGGGATAGATACAGGCATACGTATTTGTAACTGTCCGGGGTTGTGAGCGGTTACAGCGATTTTGCCGTTTTCTTAATAAATGGGAAATATGCATGGGAAGGAGCAATGGGAATGCAGAAGGGTAAGGCAAGCCTTTGGTATGAGACGCCGCCTGTGATCGCAGCGGCTGCTTCGATCGTGGGGGAAAAGGAGGGGGAGGGTCCTCTGGCAGGGTGCTTTGACCGGATCGAGACGGACGCCATGTTCGGCAAGAAAACGTGGGAGGAGGCGGAGAGCGAGCTGCAGCGCCAGACAGCGCTTTTGTGCCTTGATAAGGCGAAGAGGGCGGAGACGGAGATACGGTACCTGTTTGCAGGGGATCTGCTGGGACAGATCGTGGCTACATCGTTCGGCGTGCAGGAGCTGGAGATTCCCCTGTTCGGCCTGTACGGGGCCTGTTCGACCATGGGGGAGGCGATGGCGCTTGGCTCTATGACCGTCCATGCAGGCTATGCGGACCGTGTGCTCTCCATGGCGTCCAGCCATTTTGCATCGGCAGAACGCCAGTTTCGGTTTCCTCTGGCTTATGGGAATCAGCGGCCTCTTTCCACGACCTGGACAGTGACCGGCTGCGGCTGTGTGATGCTGGCCAGGGAGGGGGATGAGCATCCGCAGGCAAAGGAAAAGCCTTATGCGCGCGTCAGGGGCATTACAACCGGAAAGATTGTGGATATGGATTCCAGGGATTCGATGAATATGGGAGCTGCCATGGCTGTGGCGGCGGTAGATACGATTCTTCAGAATTTCCGCGATTTGGAGGTGGTTCCCGGGTATTATGACCGGATCATCACAGGTGATCTGGGGACGGTCGGGCAGAGGATTCTGTTTGATATTATGGGAGCCGCAGGATATGACATAAAGGAAATCCATATGGACTGCGGGATAGAGATCTTTGACAGCGCTTCACAGGATACCCACTCGGGCGGGAGCGGCTGCGGCTGTTCGGCTGTCACGCTGTGCGGAAGCATTCTCCCCAAGCTTCAGAGCGGGGAGTGGAAGAGAGTGCTGTTTGTGCCGACCGGCGCGCTGCTTTCCCAGATCAGCTTTAATGAGGGACAGAATGTTCCGGGAATCGCACATGCGATTGTTTTGGAGCATATGTAACAGAGGATGCTGCGCCGCTTTGGTGGAGATCCGGGCGGAGGCGGCAGCGGAATGAAAACGGAGGTTCAGTCATTATGGAAGGAATGGATTATCTGAAAGCGTTTCTGGTAGGGGGCGCGATCTGCGGGGCAGTTCAGATTTTGATGGATAAAACGAAGCTGATGCCGGGGCGCATCATGGTGCTGTTGGTGGTGACGGGGAGTATCCTTGGCGGGATCGGCCTTTACGAGCCGTTTTCCCAATGGGCCGGAGCGGGCGCGACGGTGCCGCTGCTCGGGTTCGGAAACACGCTCTGGAAGGGCGTGAAGGAGGCGATTGACGCAGAGGGCGCGATCGGCCTTTTTAAGGGCGGGTTTAAGGCCGGCGCGGCAGGGATTGCGGCAGCGCTGATCTTTGCCTATGCGGGATCGCTGGTGTTTAAGCCGAAGATGAAGAGCTGAGCAACCGTTCAGCCCTCGGCTTCGCGAGGTGTTTTTTGTGGGCGAAGGCCGCAGAAAACCCGGGAGAAACCGATTTGTGAAACAAAGGATTGACAAACAGGGGGAGAGTTCGCTATAATAAAGCCATTGCAATTCGCGGATATGGCGGAATTGGCAGACGCGCCAGATTTAGGTTCTGGTGGGAGACCGTGCAGGTTCGATTCCTGTTATCCGCAGCATAAAGCCCTTGTGAAATCAAGGGTTTTATTGTGTCACGCTGCTCCTTTGCCACCGGGTAAAGAGACGATGCGTCAGACTTTCTATCGTTAGGTCGCAGAAGATAGAAAGCTCTGGCGCTTTTTATTTTTAAGGAGGTGTCCATGAAAGCAGAAGCACTGCTGAAAGCGTTTTTTCAATATGCATATGAAAGCAGAAAGAGGTAGGAAACATGTTCAGAGAAATGCGAAGAAAAAAACAAATGTTATCAATGGATGAATGTATTGAAATTTTGAATAAAGGTACATCCGGCGTACTGGCGTTATTGGGTGATCACGATTATCCGTATGCTGTTCCGGTCAGTTATGTGTACTGCAATTCTAAATTGTACTTCCACGGCGCAAAAAGCGGGCATAAGACAGACGCTGTAAAAAAATACTCCAAAGCCTCTTTTTGTGTCATTGACCAGGATCATATTATACCCGAAGAATATACCACTTATTTCAGAAGCGTTATCGCTTTTGGAAATGTCCGTATTATGGAAAATGAAGCGGAGATCAGAAGGGCAATCGAAGAGTTGGCAGAGAAATACGGTCCCGATGGCCATGAAGCAGAGCGCAATGCAGAAATTGAAAGAGAATGGAATCTTTTGTGCATGATGGAATTTTCGATTGAACATCTGTCCGGGAAGGAAGCGATTGAATTAGTGAAAGCCAGGCAATAAGTCTCGTATGGGGCATCATCAGCAGATAGAAATATGCCTGCAGAAAAATACAGCCCGCATGAAAACCGTATTGGAATCGGTCTGATACATCATTCCCGCCGTCTGCATGCACGCTTTGCGGCATATCCGGGCCAAATCCGCTGAACGCAGCCTGCGTTTCCTTGCAGCATCTGACTGCCCGGCCCGGCCGTTCGCCGGCGCGTGTCTAGAACCTGTTACGGTTTCTGCAGATATGGTGACGGTTCATGGAATACATTATAGCAAATTGCTGTAAAAAAGTAATGCTTTTTTATTCGTTTTCCGTTATAATATACATTAAGACAATGCTTAGCCGCATCCGGCGGGCTTTGTTATTTTCGGGTGACTACGAAGGAGTACATGCTATGCTGAATTCTACGAACAACTCAATCGGCACGTTTCATATGGTTCCTATGGATGTGATTGAGGGCTTTGAGGTCAGGCCCGGGCTTTATGAGCTGAACGGGGCGATGGCGATCCCGGTCGGGGTGAATTTCACGATCCATTCCCACGGAGCGACCTCCTGTGAGCTTCTCTTATTTCACCGCATGGAGGATACGCCGTACGCGGTGCTGAAGTTTCCGGAGCGCTACCGCATTGGAAATGTATATTCCATGATTGTGTTTGGCCTGCATATTTCGGATTTTGAGTATGCATACCGGCTGGACGGCCCCTATAATCCGTCAAAGGGGCTTTTATTTAATAAGGACAACATTTTGCTGGATATTTATGCAAAGGCAGTCACGGGACAAAGCGTGTGGGGCACGGAGAATAAGAAGGGAAGCTTTTACAAGGCCCGGGTGGTGCAGGACAATTTTGACTGGGGAAATGAGCCCAACCCCCTGATTCCCATGGAGGATCTGGTGATTTACGAGCTGCACGTGCGGGGATTTACGAAGCACGGCTCATCCGGCGTCTCGTTTCCGGGGACATTCTCGGGCGTGATGGAGAAGATCCCTTATCTGAAGGAGCTGGGCGTCAATGCCGTGGAGCTGATGCCGGTCTTTGAATTTGACGAGATGAAGGACTGCCGGGAGGTGGACGGCAAGAAGGTGCTGGATTACTGGGGCTATAATACGGTGAGTTTTTTTGCGCCCAATACCAGCTATACGAGCCAGGTGGAGTATAACCGGGAGGGGAATGAGTTAAAGACCCTGATCAGGGTCCTGCATGAGAACGGGATCGAGTGCTTCCTGGATGTGGTGTTTAACCACACGGCTGAGGGGAATGAGCAGGGGCCCTGTTTTTCGTTTAAAGGCTTTGACAACAATATTTACTACATGCTGACCCCAGACGGCTATTACTACAATTTCAGCGGCTGCGGCAATACCTTAAACTGCAATCATCCCATTGTGCGCCAGATGATCCTGGACTGCCTGCGCTATTGGGCGGTTTCATACCATGTGGACGGTTTCCGCTTCGACCTGGCCAGCATCCTGGGGCGCAACCAGGACGGGGCGCCGATGAGCAACCCGCCGCTTTTGCAGGCGCTGGCCTTCGATCCGCTCCTGGGGAACGTAAAGCTGGTCGCCGAGGCGTGGGACGCGGGCGGGCTTTACCAGGTGGGCAGCTTCCCGGCCTGGAACCGCTGGACAGAGTGGAACGGCAAGTACCGGGACGACATGCGCGATTATCTGAAGGGGGACTACGGGATTTCCTCCATCGCGGCGCAGCGGATCACAGGCTCCCGCGATCTGTACGATCCGGTCTTCAGAGGGCACAATGCGTCCGTGAATTTCTTAAACTGCCACGACGGCTTTACCCTGTGGGATATGTATTCCTACAGCCGGAAGCACAATGAGGCGAATGGATGGTGCAATGTGGACGGAAGCGACGACAACCGGAGCTGGAACTGCGGCGTCGAGGGAGAGACGGATGACGAGGAGATCCTGGTCCTCAGAAGAAGACTGGCCAAAAACGCCATGACGGCGCTGCTGATGAGCCGCGGCACGCCCATGTTCCTCTCCGGGGACGAGTTCTTGAACACGCAGTACGGAAATAATAACGCGTACTGCCAGGATAATGAGGTATCGTGGCTGGACTGGGATTTCCTGAAACAGAACGAGGAGCATTTCCGCTATGTGAAGCATATGATTCAGCTGCGCAAGGAACACGATGTGGTGCGCAAATATGCCGGCTGCTGCTCCTTCGGCTTCCCGGAGATCCAGGTGATCCGGCCGGATCAGCGGACCAAGGTCCTGTGTATCGTCTATGCAGGCCGCAACCACGACGACACAGAGGATGATGTGATTGCCCTGGCGATCAATCCGTACTGGGAGGATCAGCCCTGCTTCCTGCCGGCCGCGCCGCACTGGCTGAAATGGAAGATCGAGGCGGACACGTCCTTACAGTATCTGCCCGGGGGCGCGCCGGATCCGGCGCAGCCGGCGTTTCTGGACGGCTGCCAGGTTACGATGGGGCCGCGCTCCGCGCTGGTTTTGACGGCGGTGTCGGCTTTGGAGGAGAAGCCGGTTTCCCAGAGATGACATACCGGATATTCCGGCGGGATTGGTGATAATTGACATAAAAACCAAGAATCCATCGAGGCGTTCAGAAGTTATTCCTGTGATACGGATTGAAGCTGTATGACAGGTTTCTGGCGCCTCTTTAGATTGGTATGGAAGATCCGAAGATGAGGGGGATTGCTTTTGGGAATCATATTTATAATGGATTATGATGTCCGGAATATTATCCATTATGATTTTGGGATTGACAAAAATTATCAACAGGAGAGGAGTAACATGCATGCAGCGAATTAGAATAAAATATTTAGGCCCTGTGAAGGAAATAGAGATGGAAATTAGGGATTTCAATTTGCTCATCGGAGAGCAGGCAACAGGAAAGAGCACAGTGGCAAAAGCAATCTATTTTTTCAGGATTATTAAAACCACACTGGCAGATTATCTGTGCCAGCTATACGATACATCTCTATATAACGGGAATACGGTGGAAGGCGGTTTTAATAAAGCTTTAAAGAAAGAACTGAAATCGGTATTTATTTCATTATTTGGTTATAGTTGGGATTTAGATAAGCGTTTGTATTTAAGATACGATTATACGGATGATATTTGGATTGATCTGACCTTAAATGGAGGAAGAAAAAAATATATAAGCGTCCGGTATTCACAAAAACTGACCCGGAAAATAGATGAATTGGAAAAAGAAGCCTTAGATTTAAATCATCAAAAATCAGATATGACGATTGTCAGCCTTGCCTATGCGAGTAAGGAGAGGCTGCGCAACTATGATAACTTTAAATATAAAATCAACTGTATTTTTGACGATTATAAGGAAACCTACTATATTCCGGCCGGGCGCAGTATGATTACGCTGTTAGTGAATAACCGCTCTTTAATTGAAAATGAAAATCTGGATTTGATCACAAGGCAGTTTATGCAGATTATTGATAATATCCACGGGGCATTTTCCGATGGAATCCAAAATGTCCATAAGCGTTATCCGGATCCGGAAAGAAAATTCGATGTTGGAAAAATATCGGAAGTTTTGATTTCTGATTTGAAAGGAGATTATCAGTATAGCTCTGGTAAAGAATATATCGTCGTACAGGATGATGAATCCTGTACAGAGAAAATACCGATTAATTTTGCCTCATCAGGACAGCAGGAGGTTTTGTGGCTGCTTAATCAATTATATGTCCTGATGCTGAAAAAGGAGGAGGCATTTGTAATTATAGAAGAACCCGAGGCGCATTTGTATCCGGATCTGCAGTATAAGGTTATTGAATTTATTGCTTATTTTGCAAACATGAGCCATGGTTCTGTTATGATTACCACGCACAGCCCATATATTCTGACATCGGTCAATACGTTATTTTGCGCCGGGAATGTGATACGCAAGTTTCCTGAATTATCAAAAAAGGTACATGAAGTATTAGGAAGTAAATGTGAAATTAATCCGGTAAATGTTACTGCGTTTAAAATAGAAAAGGATACAAGTATCACGAATTTGATAAATGAAGAATTTGATGAAATAAATACCGAAATGATTGACGAAATTTCAGATACTATTAATGAAACATACACGGAGCTGTTTTATATTGCATCTGAACATCATATGTGAGGTAAATTTGGATGAAGAAAAAAGATAAACAAAAAGCAATCGATTCATTATGTACATTGCCATTTGGAAAATACAGCAAATGTTTTGAACGTCTTCAAAAGGGAGAGACAAGAAATCTTACGGATACTGAATCATCCAAAAACTCGTTTATGCCGATTAAGGTGAATGATGAAATGGTATTTTTAACGGAGCCGGACGGAAAACTGATACCTGATATGGACAGGCAGCAGAAATGTGATTTTTTGCTCTATTGTAAAAATAAACCGCAGGTTTGTTTTATAGAGCTTAAAGGAGAAACGATCCCTGTGAAGAAGGACTACAATCCATTTGATCAGATCATGGATACGATTTATTTTTTGCAAACGAAGGAGGAACTGAAGGGCCTGGTTGACAAAACTGTGGAGAAGCATGCATTTATAGTTTCTCCGGGCCGGCAAAAGATTCCAAAGGGGATAGAATCAAAAGAAAGGCAGCTTTGGCAGAAGCTTGCACAGGCAGGGGCGAAAAAATCAAAGATTTCGGATCTTGTTCATTTTGTAAAGGCGACGAAATCGGACAGATATAGTAATAAGAGTCAAATCATATGCTCCCCCGGTTCGCCTGTGCCGATTCCGTTTCAAGCTTCTGTTACATAAGCTGTGCCGGCGGGAAACGCGTCCGGCTCCGCCCTTTCAGTTATTTCCCACCTTCCCCTGTAAGAAAACATTAAGGAACTTTAAGAAAAATAAGGTGGGAGTGCGCGGCCTATTTATGTATAATAAAATAACGGTCCGCAGCGCGGCAGGCTTGTGTACAGGATGCGCCGGCCGCGCGGATACGCGGTGTAAACGGTATCTGTAGTTGCGGGAAAAGGAGACAGGCAGGAGGGACAGAGTTGGAACCAGTCGTGGAGGCGTGTGAGAAGACGGAAGATGCGGGGCGGCTTCCTGTGATTGAAGTGAAGAATTTATATAAGATATACCGCGTCGGGGAGACGAAGGTGTATGCCTTAAACGGGGTGGATTTTACCATGTATAAAGGGGAATTCTGCGCCATTGTCGGCACCTCGGGTTCCGGGAAATCGACGCTCTTAAATATGCTGGCAGGGCTTGAGAAGCCCACCAGGGGCGAGATCGTGATCGCGGGCCAGCATATTGAGAAGCTGACTGAGAACCAGCTCGTGTCGTTCCGGCGCAAAAGGGTCGGATTTATTTTCCAGTCGTATAATCTGTTAGGGACCATGAACGCGGTGGAGAATGTCGCGCTCCCGCTGTCCTTCCAGGGCATTCCGAAGAAAAAAAGGCTTGCAAAGGCCGGGAAATACCTGGCGCTGGTGGGGCTTGAGAAGCTTGCGAGGCATATGCCCAACCAGATGTCCGGAGGCCAGCAGCAGCGGGTGGGCATTGCGAGGGCCCTGGCGGTGCATCCGCAGATTATCTTTGCGGACGAGCCGACGGGAAACCTGGATTCGCATACGACCATGGATGTGCTCCGGCTGATGCAGACGATTGTGCGGGAACATAACCAGACGCTTGTCATGGTCACGCACGACAATCATCTGGCCACGTATGCGGACCGGATTTTCCATATCATTGACGGAAAGATCGTAAAGATTGAGGATAACCGCCGCAGGGCGGGGAGAGATGCAGAAGAATGCGCGGATCCGGCGGAGAATCCGGTCAGCCGGCGTAAAGACGCGGCGGGCGGCAGCCCGGTAGAATCGACAGACGGGGAGGAAGTAAGATGAAGACATGGAAGAGGCTGTCGGCGGTTTTGCTCCTGATAATTGCGCTTCTGGCGGCGGCGGTCATGCCGGCGGCGGCGGAGATGCTGGATATGAGCGAGATGAATGGGGATCTGATTACAGTGAGCAAAGTACCAAGGGGAAAAGCTGGTAATAAGATTTCTATTAAAATGACTATACATAACACTGGAACTACGGACAACAGTACGTTGAAAAAGATTGGTCTGGTTTCGCCTGATAGATATGAGCAAATCATGGAAAGTAAATTTGGAGATGATGACGATGATGAAGATGAGAATGATAATGGGGAGGGACTTCGTAGATACCATAATTTGTTTCCATTTGAAGTGGATTCATCTACTTTTGAGACAAAGAATATTAATGTAAAACCAGGCTCCTCAAAAACTATCACCATGTCCTACAAACTAAGACGTGATCTACCAGCAGGTTATTATCAGGTATTTTTTGAGATTGATGGAAACATAGAGGTCGGCGTCAACATCTGGGTTTCCGCCTACGACGGCTCTTCGACAGAGGAGGACGACGGAAACAATACGGATTACGATTTTTCCATCGGGGACGGGCAGTTTACGCCCTATGCGGCGTACGGCCAGGTGATGAATTTTAATGTGAACCTGACGAATACCGGGACGCGCAAGGTGTACGACGTGCGCGTGGACATGCAGCTTGACGCGGATGTGACAAAATTCCCCTTTGATATCAACGAGGGCAATTATAACCGCAAGATGGGCGATATGGAGCCGGGCCAGATGGTGGAGGTTCCGTACAGCATGGGCGTGCGCACGGATGTAAAGTCGGGCTTTTTCCCAATTCACTATTTTGTCACCTACCGCGAGGAGGAGGGCGGCAACTTTTCCGAGCCGGTGGATCTGGTGTTTTATGTCCATGTAAAGGGCGAGGACGACGACGAGCTGGCCGCGGACGCGGGGGAACAGGACCGGACCAAGGCGAGGATCATTGTGGACAGCTTTTCGACCGAGCCGCAGGAGATTTACGCGGGCGCGCCTTTTGTGCTGAAGGTGCGGATGAAGAACGCGTCATCCAATGTGAGCGCCAGCAATATCATGTTTACCTTTGTGTCCGAGGAGGTGGACAACAGCCCGGTCTTTACCTCCGATACGGGTTCGACCTCCATGGTGGTCAACAGCCTCTCGCCCGGGGAGGTGACGGAGCTTTCCATGCTGTTCAAGCCGGCGCCGACGGCGGAGCAGAAGTCGTACCGGATGACGATCCAGGAGCAGTACGACAGCCCGGAATTTAAGAATGCCAAGGAGGAGGTCAAGATTTCCCTGCAGGTAAAGCAGGAACCGAGACTGAACACCAGTACGATTGAGGTCATGCCGGACAATCTGGAGGTTGGTTCCGAGACGAATGTGATGTTTGGGATCAACAATACGGGAAAGGTTCTCCTTTATAATGTGATGGTCCGTTTCGAGGCGGATTCCATCCAGACCTCGGACACGTATGTGGGCAATATTAAGCCCGGCGAGACCGGAAATGTGGATACCATGGTGACAGCCGTTGCCCCGACCATGGACGACGGAAGGGTGAAAATCATCATTTCCTATGAGGATGAGAACGGGGCGGTGACCGAGGTTGAAAAGGAGCTGATGCTGTTTGTCAGCGAGGCCGTTGACCCGTATGAGGGCATGGAGGCCGGCATGATGGAAGGTATGGACGGCATGGAGGGCGGTGAAATGGAGGGGCAGGGTTCCTTCCTTTCCAAATATGGGAAAATCGTTTTCCCGATCGCCGCCGTGCTGGCTATCGGCGCGGGGGCGTTCATTGTGGTGAAACGGAAAAAGAAAAAGGAAAAGGAGCTGGAGGAAGAGGAGCTGGACGATGAGATTTCTTGATCTGCTTCAAATGAGCGCAAATAACCTGCTGCGCAGGAAGCTGCGCACCTTTCTGACGGTTCTGGGCGTGATCATCGGCACGGCGTCCATTGTCGTGATGATCTCACTGGGAATCGGCCTCAAAAAGAACATCATGGATCAGTACGCCTCCTACGGGAGCCTGACCGCCATTGAAATCTATAATTATGATCGGGGCCAGGATAACGGAAAGACGAACCCGGAGGACAGCTTCATGACAGACGAGACGATGAAGCTGTTTGAGGCCATCCCCCATGTGACAAGCGCCTATCCGCAGCTTCGGTGCGAGGTGATCATGCGTCAGGGAGTCTATGAGGGGGATATTTCCATGTTCGGCATCCCCTATGAGGCGATGAAAAATATTGATATTGGGGAAGGGACGCTTCCGGATCCGAACAGCCCGGAGATGGAGATGATCGTCGGAAACCGCGCGCCGCAGTATTTCAGGAATTCAAAGACGGGCAAGGGCTTCTGGGACGAGGGCGCATCGATCGACGTGCAGTTTATGGGGCGGCCGATGTTTACGATTTTTGACACGGAAGGGTATTATCAGTACCGCTATTCCTCCGGCGAGGAGGGGCAGGCGAAAAATCCGCCGAAAAAATATATGCTTAAGACAGCCGGGATGGTAAGCGGCGGGGAAAATGACTGGAGCCAGTACAGCTACGGCGTGTATGTGGATCTGGAGAAGCTGAAGACGCAGCTAAAGCAGGTTTATAAGAAACGGCCGATCCCGGGGCAGCCCACGACGAAAAAGGGCAAGCCGTACAGCTATTTTGTGTACGAGAACGCGACCGTGAATGTGGATGACATGAACCATGTCATGGAGGTGCAGACGGCGATCAACAACATGGGTTTTGAAGCGAACAGCCAGATGGAGTGGCTGCAGCAGTCGCAGGAGCAGTCCAATATGGTGCAGGCCGTCCTGGGCGGCATCGGCGCGGTGTCCCTCTTTGTGGCGGCGATCGGGATTGCGAACACGATGATGATGTCGATTTACGAGAGGACAAAGGAGATCGGCGTGATCAAGGTTCTGGGCTGCGCGATGGGCAATATCCGCAGCATGTTCCTCATAGAGGCCGGTTTTATCGGCTTTATCGGCGGCGTGGTCGGCGTGGGCTTAAGCTACGGGATCTCATTTCTGGTGAATAAATTTCTGGCGGCGGCTTATTACGGCATGGCGGACGGATCGTGGAAGCTCTCGATCATCCCGGCATGGCTGGCCCTGGCCTCGGTTGGGTTTGCAGTGCTGATTGGGATGATGGCCGGATTCTTTCCGGCGCTGCGGGCGATGAAGCTGAGCCCGCTGGCGGCGATCCGGAATGAGTGACGCGGGCGTCCGAATGCCGGATTGTGTCTGAAACACGCTCCGGGAATATAAAACGGCAGACAGGGAGGAATGCGTGGATGAAAAGAAAACTGGTGTTCTGTATGCTGCCGGCGCTTCTTTTGCTGGCGCTTTTGGGGAGCGCGGCTTTTGAGCCGGTACGGAGGAATAACCGGACGCTGCGCAGAAATATGAGGGCGCTTTCCGGCATGGAGGACGGCGAAAAGGTTCATCTTGGCGATCTGGCGGCGTTTGAGTGGAGCTATGTGTACACATTTGACCCGTATACCACAAAGGAGGAGATGGCGCAGCAGATGGGCGTTTCACCGCGTCATCTGCAGGAGACGGTGAGCGAGGGGATGGTGCAGCTTATCTTTGTGGATGACAGAGGAAATGTATCCGCAAGCGTGTGCGGCTATGCGGACCGCCTGGGATACAGCGTTGATCTGGGGAAGTGGGATGAGCAAAAGCCATACCGGCGCATCGCGCGGGAGACGGATGAGTTTGTGTATCACCGCCGCCGCGGCGGGCTGGCGGAGCTGGCCTTTGAGGGGCAGATGTTTGAGGGGACGGTAGAGGCGGCGGAGGAGCTCAGTTCACTGACGGCGCTGATCCGGATTGATGACGGGTGGGATATCGGGCGGTCAGGGGAGACCGTGTCTGTCCGTCTTACGCAGGAGCAGGCCCGTAGAATCAGGAAAGGGGATCGGGTGCGGGTGTTTTATGACGGGATGGTCGCAGAGACGAGCCCGCTTCAGATTCCGGGGCAGATGCGGGTGGAGGCGGCGGATTAGTGTACGGTCTGAAGCATGATCCGCGCCGGCTGGACACCCTGTGAACGAGCTGCAGATGTTACTTTCACACGCCGGCCCATGCGGGTGTTTTTTGTGCGTGCAGCGCAGCAAAATCACAGAAAACCCGCAGTTATAATATCTTCAGCTAAAAAGATAAAAAGCCTTGAATTTTAGTCAAAATGATTATATAATACCTTTAGAAGTCAAATACAACTATTCACATTGCTGGGAGAATAAGAGCAGCGCAGTCGTGTAATACGTTCCTGGGAGGGGATTCCGGGCATATTACAGGGCGGCGCTTTTTGCGTTCTGTGCAATGGAAGGAAGGGGGGAATACGGATGCAGGCGACAGGCAGGAAAGCCGCCTGATAGCTGTTCGGCATCCTGAACGGCTGTGCTGTACAGACAGCACAGGGCGGCTTTTCATTCAGAACATATTAATTCGTTAGAAAGGAAAAGTAAGGTTATGGGTACGTATGAGGTGTTGAATCAGTTTCAGTTACCGGAGTTCTGGATACATATGGAGTATCTGCTGCGCATTATTGTGGCAACGGTTTTGGGCCTGGCGATTGGGAGCGAGCGGAAAAACCGCAATAAATCGGCGGGAATCCGCACACATGCGATTGTGGCGCTGGGAGCGGCGCTGATCATGGTAGTGTCAAAATACGGCTTTATGGATACGGAGCGCGCGGACGCTGCCCGTGTGGCGGCGCAGGTCATCAGCGGCGTGGGCTTCCTGGGAGCGGGCGTGATATTTGTCCGGAACAATCTGGTAAACGGCCTTACGACTGCAGCGGGGATCTGGGCCACGGCCGGCGTGGGGGTAGCCCTGGGCTCCGGCCTGTACCTGATCGGCGTCAGCTCTGCGGTACTGATTATTCTCCTGCAGTTTGCGATGCACAATATCAGTTATTTTTCAAAGGTAGCCAGCGGAGGCTATATACGCATGAAGATCATCAAACAGGCCGGGTCCGTGGGGAAAATGGAGGAATATCTGCAACAGGAGGGCCTGGATGTGGTGAGTGTGAAGATTAACAAGAAAAAGAAAGAGGAAGTTGATCTGGAATTCGATGTGGTGTATCCTCCTGGTTATAAGAAGAGCGCGCTTCTCGCAAAGCTGGTGGAAATGGAGAATGTGCTGACCGTCAGCGAATAGGCGGACAGAACGTCTGTCACAACGATTTTTATAATTTATTGCAGTATTTTGAATTGAATTCCTGCTTCACAGCGTATATAATATAAAAGAAATGAGTGACTGCACACAGGCGTGCCGCACAGGGGCGGCGCGCCTGAAAGAAGGAGGAACAGGAATATGGCAATTTTGGTGACAGGCGGCGCGGGATATATCGGAAGCCACACTTGCGTGGAGCTTCTGAACGCCGGATATGAGGTAGTGGTTGTGGACAACCTTTATAATTCCAGCGAGGAGGCGCTTAAACGGGTTGAGAAGATTACCGGTAAGAGCGTGACGTTCTATCAGGCGGATATACTGGACAGGCCGGCGATGGACGCCATTTTT
This sequence comes from Clostridiaceae bacterium, assembly GCA_009911305.1. Classification (GTDB taxonomy): domain Bacteria; phylum Bacillota; class Clostridia; order Lachnospirales; family Lachnospiraceae; genus Otoolea. The sequence goes on from QXXC01000003.1 coordinate 102,548, forward strand.
GATAAAGAAGCCATTGACTCCGTGATTCATTTTGCGGGGCTTAAGGCAGTCGGGGAGTCGGTTGCGAAGCCTCTGGAATATTACCACAATAATATTACAGGGACGCTGGTTCTGTGTGATGCGATGAGGAGCCATGGGGTGAAGAATATTATTTTCAGTTCCTCGGCGACGGTTTACGGCGATCCGGCCTTTGTCCCGATCACGGAGGAATGCCCGAAGGGTAAGATTACAAACCCATACGGCCAGACGAAGGGGATGCTGGAGCAGATTCTGACGGATTTCCATGTGGCGGATCCGGAGTGGAATGTGGTTCTGCTCCGCTATTTCAACCCTATCGGCGCCCATGAGAGCGGCCTGATCGGGGAGGATCCGAAGGGAATCCCCAACAATCTGGTTCCCTATATCGCGCAGGTCGCGGTCGGCAAGCTGGAATGCCTGGGCGTATTCGGCGACGATTATCCGACCCATGACGGGACAGGCGTCCGCGATTACATCCACGTGGTGGATCTGGCTGTGGGCCATGTAAAGGCGCTGAAGAAGATCGAGGAGAAGGCCGGCGTCTGCATCTATAATCTTGGCACAGGCATCGGATACAGCGTGCTGGATGTGGTGAAGGCATATGAAAAGGCGTGCGGGAAGCCGATCCGGTATGCGATCCGGGAGCGCAGGCCGGGCGATATCGCCACCTGCTATTCGGATGCGAAAAAGGCAGAGGAAGAGCTTGGATGGGTTGCCGAGCGCGGGATTGAGCAGATGTGCGCCGATTCCTGGAAATGGCAGTCTATGAACCCGGACGGATACAGGAGCTAGAATGTGTTTGAAACATGCTCTAAGAAGGAGAATACGGCATTGGAGAGACGAATCAAAGCCGTGCGGCGGCCGCATGAGGGGACGGGGTGTTCTGTCAGGCGGTTTGGCCCGGAGCATGCCGGAAAGGTTCAGGCGTTTCACCAAAGCTTTCCCGAGTACAGAGAGACGCCGCTGCGAAGCCTTGGAGGGCTTGCCCGGGAGCTGGGTGTTTCCGGCATTTACGTGAAGGATGAGAGCCTGCGCTTCGGGCTCAATGCGTTTAAGGTCCTGGGCGGCAGTTATTGCATCGGCAGCTACATTGCGGACCGGCTGGGCATGGGACAGGACGCGCTTTCGTATGAGGCGCTTGTAAGCGGCAGCGTGAGAAAAAAGCTGGGAGAGCTGACCTTTGCGACGGCCACGGACGGGAATCATGGCCGCGGCATTGCATGGACCGCGCAGAGGCTGGGACAAAAGAGCGTTGTATACATGCCGAAGGGAAGCGCGCCGGAGCGGCTGGAGCGCATCCGGGCCCTGGGGGCGGATGCTGCCGTCACGGATATGAATTATGATGATACGGTCCGGTATGTGAAAGATATGTCGGATCAGAACGGCTGGATCATGGCGCAGGATACGGCCTGGGAGGGATATGAGAAGATTCCGGGCTGGATCATGGAGGGCTATACGACGATGGCATATGAGGCGTGGAGGCAGTTGGAAGGGAAAAAGCCGACGCATCTTTTCCTGCAGGCCGGAGTCGGGGCCATGGCAGGGGCTGTCGCCGGATTTTTCGCGGATTTGTTTCCGGGGCAGGAAAGGCCCGTTATCACGATCGTCGAGCCTGACCGGGCGGACTGCTTTTACCGCACCGCTCTGGCGGACGACGGAGCGCTTCACGCCGTGACGGGCGATCTGGATACGATCATGGCCGGCCTGGCGTGCGGGGAGCCGTGTACCATTGCCTGGGAGATCCTGCGGGATTACGCTGATTTCTTTGTGTCAATGCCGGATGAGGTGGCGGCAAAGGGGATGCGTGTCCTGGGACATCCGGTGGAAGGGGATGAACGGATCATTTCAGGAGAAAGCGGGGCGGCTGCAGTTGGCTTTGTGGCGGAGGCGCTGCTGAATCCGGAGCTTGAACCGCTTAAGAGAGAGCTTGGGCTGGGCGCAGATTCCCGTATTCTGTGCATATCCACAGAAGGAGACACGGATCAGGAGAATTACCGGAGGATTGTGTGGGACGGATGGTATCCCTCTGCCGCCTGCGGTGTGAAAACGATGTAACCGTCCAGGAGCCGGGCGGCGGCAGTCAGTACAGGAACAGGTTCAGGAAGCGGCGCAGCCTTTAGGGCTGCGCCGCTTTGATGTATCGCATCGTTCATCCTGTTGCAAAAAACGTTCAAATCATTTCATGCAAGGAAAAAACGCTGCCGTTTCCGGGGCGGGAAAAACAGAGAACAAATGTTTGAAAAAAATCTTGCAATCCGGCTTCAACTGTGGTAGGATATAATAAAGAACGGATGTTCCGGAGAACGTATATTTTGCACACAGGAAAGGGCACACTGCGATGCTGATACAGGAGAATCTTTCGATTGAGGAAAAGCTGAGGATATTAACCGACGGGGCGAAGTATGATGTGGCATGTACATCCAGCGGCGTGGGACGCGCGGGAAAGGACGGGAGCCTGGGGAACAGCCGCATCGACGGGCTGTGCCACAGTTTTGCCCCGGACGGAAGGTGCATCTCCCTTCTGAAGATTTTATATACGAACCAGTGCATCCACGACTGCCGCTACTGCATTAACCGCCGGAGCAATGACACGGTGCGCACCGCCTTCACGCCGGAGGAGGTCTGCCGGCTGACGATGGAGTTTTACAGGAGGAATTATATTGAGGGCCTGTTTTTAAGCTCCGGGATTCTGGATACGCCGGATTACACGATGGAGCAGCTTTACCGGACGCTGTACCTGCTGCGCAGGGAGTATCATTTTAACGGCTATATCCATGTAAAGGCCATTCCCGGCGCGGATCCGGCCCTGATTGAGCGGGTGGGGTTTCTGGCGGACCGGATGAGTGTGAATCTGGAGCTTCCGACAGCGGAAGGGCTTAAGAAGCTGGCCCCGGGCAAGACGCGTGAGAAGATTCTGCGGCCGATGCGCCAGATTCAGATCGGCATCGCGAGGCAGATGGAGCGCGAGGGGCTTCTGGAGCGGAAAGGGGCGGTCCTTCCGGATGCGGTGAAAAAGGCTCTGGGGACGGCCGGGACGGCTCTGGCGCCTGGCGCCCCCGAACCTCCGCGTCCGCGCGTCCTCCAGGGGCGATCGATTTACGGAAACTACGGTCTGGGGCGGATATCGAACCGGAAGGAATATTTTGTGCCGGCCGGGCAGAGCACGCAGATGATTGTGGGGGCGACGCCGGAGAGCGATTACCACATGATCACCGTCGCGGAGGCGCTTTACCAGAATTTTGGCTTAAAACGCGTTTTTTACTCTGCATTTGTGCGGGTGAACGAGGACAGCCAGCTTCCGGATCTTCCGGGCGGGCCGCCGCTTCTCCGGGAGCACAGGCTTTACCAGGCGGACTGGCTTTTGCGGTATTATGGCTTTACAGCTTCAGAGCTTCTGAGCGAGGCGCGCCCGAATTTTAATGTATTCCTGGATCCCAAGTGCGACTGGGCGCTGCAGAATCTGGGACAGTTTCCGGTGGAGGTGAACCGGGCTTCGTATGCCATGCTTCTGCGCGTGCCCGGGATTGGAACCAAATCAGCCATGCGGATCGTGGCAGCCAGGAAGCGGGCGGCTCTCAGGTTTGAGGATTTGAAGAAGATAGGCGTTGTGCTAAAGCGCGCCCTGTATTTTATTACATGCTCCGGACGGATGATGTATCCGATCCGCATGAGCGAAGATTCCATAGCGGCCCGGCTCATAGGGGAAGAACGGCGTAAGTCCCTGGATCTGGAGCAGAGCGGGCTGTACAGGCAGATGTCGATGTTTGACGATTTTCATATGGAGAGGGCTTGATGGTTGTTTTTGTATGTGAGGATAGCTTTGAGGGGATTCTGTGCGGCGTGTATGATGCGTGGACGAGCCGCCTGGGGCATAAGAATGTAAAGCTGGCTGTGGACGGGCAGTATGATCTGGAGATGTTTGCGGATTATCGGGACGCGGCTGTGTCAGAGGAAAAGGCGCAGAAGGTGGCGCTGGCGGTGCGGACGAAGATCTCGGAGCATGCGTATGCATGGATTTACCGCGCGTCCCTAAGCTTTGAGCCTCAGAAGGCGGACTGCATCTACCGTTTTCTGATCTTCGGCTTCCATATCGGGGCAGAGGTGATAAGGGCGCTGCAGATCCCGGCGGTGCAGGAGGTATTCCGGCTTAACCGCAGCGTGGGCAACGAGAGCCATCTGCTGACCGAATTTCTGCGCTTTTCCGAGCTTCCCCAGAAGGTGCTGCTGGCTGTGATCGGGCCGAAGAATGATGTGACGGCGCTTTTGATGCCGCATTTCAGTGATCGGCTGCGGGGAGAACGGTTCATTATTTTTGACGAGAAGCGGGAGAAAGCGGCGGTGCATCTGTCCGGGACGGAGTGGTATATGATGACAGGCGCAGAGGCAGCGCGGCTTCACGAGCTGGCAAGGCAGACGGATTCGAGCGAGTATGCCGTCCTGTGGAAGGCTTTTTTTGACAGCGTAGGGATTCAGGAGCGGACGAATTATGTCTGTCAGAGGGGGCATCTTCCTCTTCGGTTCAGGCCGTATATGACGGAATTTCAGCAGGGCGGACGCAGCCGTTCTGACGCCGTGAACGATGATGGGGTGATGACAGGTTAAGAAAAACGTAAGAAGCATTCCGTTGACAGTGGAATGCTTTCCTTTTATACTAAGTGTATTAAATGAGTTAATACAATTAATTCATGGAACACACCAAATCAGGAAAGGAGGCATCCATGATTCTGATTGACTACAAGGATCGCAGGCCCATTTATGAGCAGGTGGCGGAGAAGATGTCAGAGCTGATGCTTCGGGGGATTCTGGCGCAGGACAGCCAGCTTCCGTCTGTCCGCAGCCTGGCCACGGATCTGTCGATCAATCCGAATACGATTCAGCGGGCCTATGCAGAGCTGGAGCGCCAGGGGTATATTTATTCCGTAAAGGGAAGAGGGAGCTTTGTGTCAGAGAACGGGCAGATACGGAAAAAGAAGAGGCTGGATGTGTTTGTCCGGCTGGGAGAGCTGGTGGAGGACGCAAAGGGCGTCGGGATCACGATGCTGGAGTTCCAGGAGCAGGTGATCCTGCGCTTCGGAAATGCGGCAGAGACGCCAGGGGAGAATGTGGCAGAGAAGGGGGACAGCATATGATTGAAGCCATTGGTTTGACGAAACGTTTTGGAGACATCACGGCCGTGGATCATATTAATGCCCGGATACGGGATGGGAATGTGTTTGGCCTGATTGGGACGAACGGGGCCGGGAAGAGCACGTTTCTGAGGATGGCGGCCGGGATCTTAAAGCCGGACGAGGGACAGATCCGGATAGACGGGGCGGATGTGTTTGAAAATGCGGCGTTAAAGGCCTCATTTTTCTACATTTCAGACGAACAGTTTTTCTTAAGCAATGCGACGCCGGAGGATATGGCGGTGTTTTATTCCTGCGTATACCCGGAGTTTGACAGAAACCGCTTTTTTAAGCTTTTGGGCGCGTTTGAGCTGGCGAAAAAACGCAAGATCAATACCTTTTCCAAGGGGATGAAGAAGCAGCTCTCCGTGCTTTTGGGAATATGCGCCAACACAAGCTACATTTTCTGCGACGAGACGTTTGACGGCTTGGATCCGGTGATGCGCCAGACGGTGAAAAGCCTGTTTGCAAACGATATGGAGGAGCGGAACCTGACGCCCATCATCGCCTCGCACAACCTGCGGGAGCTGGAGGATATCTGCGATCATGTGGGGCTTCTGCACAAGGGCGGTATCCTGCTCTCCAGGGATCTGGATGATATGAAGCTGAATATCCATAAGGTGCAGTGCGTCCTGCTTCCGGACTGTGAGCCGGAGGATCTGGCGGGCCTTGAAATCATCGGGACCGAGAAGCGGGGAAGCCTTCTGACGCTTACGATCCGGGGAGCGAAGGAGGAGATCACGTCAGTTCTGCAGTCGTATCATCCGGTCTTTTTTGAGATGCTCCCGCTGTCTTTGGAGGAGATATTTATCAGTGAAACGGAGGTGGCAGGCTATGACATCAAGAAGCTTGTTCTTTAAAATGATGAGGGAAAATACGAAGCAGCGCCTCTGGACGATTGCAGTGATTTTTCTGCTGTTTTTCTTTTTATTTCCGATCCGGACCGCCCTGTCTGTGAATTCCTGGCTGAGCCCGGAGGTTCTCAGCATGTATGCAAAGGCGGAGGGGGACGCCCTGATACTGGCCAGAGAACAGTTGGCGGAACAGTTTATCTCCTTTTGCTCTGTGGAAAATGGGGGAATCGTGTTTCTGATGATGGCGCTTTCCATCCTCTGCGCCCTGTCGGGCTTTTCCTGGCTGCACTCGAAAAAGAAGGTGGACTTTTTTCACAGCCTTCCGATCCGCAGGGAGCTTTTGTTTTTCGTGATGCTGGCAGACGGTTTTCTCTACACCGCTGTTCCGTATCTGATCAATATGGCGGCAGCGGGCGTTCTTTTGACCGTAAAGGGCGTGTGGATTCCATGGGGAACGATCCTTTCCGACTATCTGATCCACATGACGTTTTATTTCCTGCTTTACATGACGGCTGTCACAGCAGTTCTGATGACGGGAAATATCATCATCAGCTTCCTGGGTGTTCTGGTCTTTTTCCTGTGGGGGCCGGGGATAACGTTTCTTTGCGGCGCATATATTGATTATTTCTTTCAGACCTGCTACAACGACGGCAAAATCATGCTCTGGTGGGCTACGCATTCCTCCCCGGCCGGGTGGTATGTGAGAGCGGCCGAACAGGCGGCAAATGAGATGCCGGTCAGCATGGCGCTGTGGGCGCTGGCGGCCGGGCTGGCGCTTCTCGCCCTGTCTGTCTTTCTTTACCGAAAACGTCCGTCTGAGGCGGCCGGGCGGGCGATGGCGTTTGGCGTAAGCCAGCCGGTGATTAAGTTTTTAATCACAATCCCCTCTGCCCTTCTGGGATATCTGGTCTTTCTCTCGGTTACGGGACGGGACGGATGGGGCGTGTTCGGCCTGCTGTGCGGGCTGCTGCTCAGCAATTGCGTGATTGAGGTCATATACGAATTTGATTTCAAACGTTTGTTTGCCCACAAATGGCAGATGGCGGCATGCGCCGTGATCTCCATTGCGGTTACGGCATTTTTCCGCTTTGACTTATGCGGCTATGATTCCTACCTGCCCTCTGGCGCCAGCGCGGAAGCGGCCGGGATCTGGAGTCATAATTTGGAGGCGAATGCCAGGGACAGCTATCATGCGCGGCCTGTACTTAAGGGAACGGAGAACGCGTATGTGGCGTGGCTGACGCCGGAGAGCGGGGAGATAGCGCGGCAGATGCGGATCGCGGATGTGGAAACCATACGCGGGATAGCCGGACAGGGCATTCAGGATGTCTCAAAGAGGCGGAGCCTGATGTTCAGGGGAAGAGGATACCAAGGGGAAGATTACAGGAATGAAAGCGATATCTGGGGTCATGTGCTGATCGCCTGGCATTTAAAGAGCGGCCGCACGGTTTACCGGAATTATTACATGAACCTGACCGCCGCCGCATCGTATCTGGATGCGGTATACGATATGGAGGAATATAAGGAAACGACCTATCCGGTTCTGCAATATCAGCCGGAGGAGATTGCGGGCGTCAATTACCAGGAAAACGGGGATGCGTCCCATGTGACGTTTCCGTCACAAGAAGCCCGCGGACAGCTTCTTTTAACCTACCAGAAGGAGCTGAAAGCCCTGACCGCGCAGACAAGAAGGTCAGAGAGCCCGGTGGGCGCGATCCAGTTTAAAACGCAGGAAATGCAGACCATAATTGACGTGCTCCGGACGGGCGGCGGGAATTACCTGTCATTTAACAACAAACTGTATTTCCCGATATACCCCTCCTTTACGGAAACGATCGCGCTGCTTGAGAAATACGGGATCAAGGTCGGTTCCACACTGACGGCGGATACGGTGGAAAAGATTGTCCTGGAATTTTCGGGAGGCTATCGGAAGGATGGGAAGAAGAATGACAGCCTGACGAAGACGGAGACGATTACGGATAAGGAGACGATCCGGGAAATCCTGGAGAGCGCTGTGTCCAGGGAAATGGTGACGGATGATTCGATGAATGCGCTCTACAACGACGTGAGTATCCGGGCGTTTGTACGCATCCCGTCAGAGGTTCCTGCGGACGAAGGGCCGGACGAATGGGATGAGCTCTGGGAAGCGGAACAGGAGGCGGCGCAGTACGTGGAGTCTTCGGGGGAGTACGAGGTATACAGCCTGCTCTTTGATCTGGATCGGATTCCGGACTTCGTGGCAAAACGCTTTGAACTGACGGACGAAATGCTGGAAATGGGCGCCTGGAGGGCTTATTAGGGAAAACAGGATTTTTTTCCGGGCATTATTCAAACATGTGAAAGGATGAGAAATATGCTATAGCCATGAGACAGGGCAGATCACTGTGATAAGTGAGCCCCCCTGGAGCGGCAGCTCCGGGGGGCGGTTCGTTCTATAATGTGCTTAAAAATCCACGCTTCTAATTTGTCCTAAGGAGACAGTTTCGTGGAATACGTCTTTTTAGAAAGCAGCCGGATACAGCAAAGCGACTTTATATGTGTATTTTGAGAACAAAGAGGAAATTGTCGGTATCTTAGCGCTGGACAGCATGAAAAAACTTTATCATTACATTGCTTCTGCACTGGAGCAGCGGGAAACCACAAAAGAACAATACAAGTTCATTTGTCGTGGATTGGTTCAGTATCAGGAAGAATTTCCGTTCTACTTCAAAACGGTATTGGATAAAATCAATATTGACTTTTTCACCTTTTGTGTATGATTTAGAATTTCCTTTTAAAAGTGAGTATAGTGTGATATAATACATAATAGAAGGAAGGCGGTGGATAATGGCAGAGGCAGCAGTACAGGAAAAAGTGTATACAATAGATGATATTTATGCTTTACCAGATGGAGAGAGGGCAGAGTTGATAGACGGGAAGATTTATTATATGGCTCCTCCCAGCAGGACACATCAAAAGATTAGTTGGAAGCTGCACCAGGCAATAGGAAACTATATTGATAGCAAAGGCGGACAATGTGAGGTTTATGCGGCTCCTTTTGCTGTGTTTTTGAGTGAGGATGATATTAACTATATTGAACCAGATATCAGTGTGGTTTGTGATACATCTAAGTTGGATGAGAAAGGTTGTCATGGAGCGCCTGATTGGATCATTGAAGTGGTATCTCCAAGCAGTAAAAGGATGGATTACTATGCTAAATTGTTTAAATATAGGACAGCAGGCGTTAAGGAATATTGGATTGTAGATTATGAGAAAAACTGTATAACAGTATATGATTTTCAAAATGATAGTGGAGATGATTATACATTTTCTGATACAATTCCTGTAGGAATTTATCCAGATTTGGAGATTGATTTAAGCAAAATAAATAAGTGAAAAAGAATAAAGTTTATGAGTTGAACCATAAGACAGAGAGGATCTGTTTTATGGTTTTTCTTTTGTAAGCGCCAAATAGGTTCTTTCCAACGTTTGTTGAGTTGATAAACATTTCATGATGTAAATGCGAATATACCACGTTTTACATGGTGATAATAATCTTTTCAACTAAGTTTGGAAAAAAACTTTTTACCGTTTACTGTTTCGTTATTGCTAAATTGCTGAGATAAACGAAATTATTATGTCGCTGTAAGCCCTCGTAGAAATGGCCGAATAAAAACTACGGGGGCTTTTAGTGTATTTTGAGATGAAGGGGAGAAGTGTAACGGTTGTATCACCCCGGGTATTGTTTTCACAGGAATGAATGTAATACTGTGCGGGGTTTCTGCTTTGATTCAGGACAGGACGGTTCTCCCGTTTCGTGGAATACGTGATTCTACGAAAAATGAATGATGGTAATTTGGTTTGAAATCTGATATTTCGATCTGGAAATTGAAATTAAGAATTTTATAATGAAATGAATTGATATTTTTAAACATTTATGATAGAAAATCCCATTGAAATAACCGGGAAAGCGTAGTATAATGGATAAAAATTTCTTAGAATCACGTATTCTACGAAATCGGAAGGCTTATGCAGAGCCTGGTTATGGATGATCCGTCAGGCGATTCCGTTTTCGGGCGTGTCTGAAACACGCTCTGGGAAGGAGAAAGGGAAATGGAACACTGGTATGTGCTTCGGACTGCCGCGCAGAGGGAACAGGAAGCGGCCGGGCTTTTGAGCCGCGCGGTGGATCCGGCGCTGTGGGAGGAATGCAGTATTTTAAGGAAAATGAAGGTATTTCGTTCCGGAGGCCTTCTTCATCTGGTGGATGAGGTCTTATTTCCGGGCTATCTGCTGGTGCGATCCGCGCATCCCGGGGCCCTTTCAAAGGAGCTTGAAAAGTCAGGGGATTTGCCGCAGTTTCTTTTTAAACGTGAAGGAAATTTCGGAAACACGGTGAAGGAAAGAAGGTATCGTACACGTCCGGTGTCAAAGGATGATCAATCGTTTATGGCTGTAGAGCCGGCGGATTTGCGTTTTCTGAAGAATATCTGCGGTGAGAATCTCCGGCAGGCTATGGGAGTGACAGGAATCATCCTGGACAAAGAGAACCGGATTATCCGGGCGGAAGGCGTACTCAGCCATTATCTGGATCGGATTGTAAGGCTGAACCTCCATAAAAGGTTTGCTGTAGTGGAAGTACCGCTGTTTAACCGGCTGCAGCCCGTTCTTTTCGGAATCCGGCTGGAGCAGGATCGGCTTAGGGCAGGAGGCAGGATGGGGAGTGTGGACAAATGATGAAGCAGGACGCTGTAAAACAGGATGCGGACAGGAAAGGTTTGGAGACTTGTGTCATCTGCCGCTGTATGACAGACATTCAGGCGGATACAGATATATCTCAGAGAAAAACATACGTTCCGACAATTGGACAGTTGTGTGATAAATGCTGTTGGGAATGGTTTCACACAAATGATATACGGACGCTGCCGGAGTTTTATGATGAATTCGATTGAACAGGGAAGAACATACGGACAGAAATGCCTTTGCGGCATTTTGGGGAGGAAGTGGTGGAGAGATGTCGAAATTGATGCATGATGTGTGTCTGCGTATGATGAAATTGCTCAATATCGTATGGATGGCAATTCCATTTGGCGTAACATGGTATATATGGTATGCACGGAAAACGGCTTCCCCATTTTACAGAAAAGGAGACTGGGCGGTCATCGGATTTTTTATCATTCTGTATTTTATTTTTGGAAGAATATATGATGCATTTCTGGTCTCCTTAAGCCGGCTGTCAGAGATGGTGTACAGCCAGTGCCTGTCCGTGCTTCTGACGGATTTTGTCATGTATGTGGTTGTGTTTTTGCTGATGAAGCATCTGCCGGATCCCATCCCGATCAGCCTTTGCTTTGCCGCCCAGTTTGCCATCTCCGTTATATGGTCTTATGCGGCTCATACATGTTATTTTTATTTTTTTAAGGCCAACAAGACGGCGATTATATATGACGCGCGTCAGGGAATGGAGAATCTGGTAGAAGAGTACAAAATGGATATGAAGTTTGACATCAGTTCTGTCATTGATGTGAAACGTTGTCTGAACGATCTGTCGGTTCTGGATGAAATGGACACGATATTCTTAAGCGGTATCCACAGCCACAGCCGCAACAGGATTTTGAAATATTGTATTGATAAGAAGATTACGGTGTATGTGATTCCCAGGATTGGAGATGTCATCATGAGCGGCGCAAAGCCGGTTCATCTGTTTCATCTGCCAATTCTGAAAGTGGGGAGATATGCCCCGCCTCCGGAATATTTATTTTTCAAACGCCTGTTTGACCTGGTATTCAGCCTGCTCGCGATTGTGGTATTCAGCCCTGTTATGGCGATAACGGCGGCTGCGATTAAAAAAGAGGACGGAGGGCCTGTGTTTTATAAGCAGTTAAGGCTTACAAAGGACGGAGAGGCATTTTATATCTGGAAATTCAGGAGCATGAGAACAGACGCGGAACAGGACGGGATTGCCCGGCTTTCAGCCGGGGAGAATGACAGCCGGATTACCTCCGTCGGAAAATGGATCCGAAAGCTTCGGATCGATGAGATGCCTCAGCTTTTTCAGATCATGACAGGAAAAATGTCGATCGTGGGCCCCAGGCCGGAACGGCCGGAGATAGCCGCCTGTTATGAAGAGGAAATGCCGGAATTCCGCTTGAGGCTTCAGGCCAGGGCGGGTCTCACAGGATACGCGCAGGTTTACGGCAAATACAACACAACGCCATATGATAAATTGATGATGGATTTAATGTATATTGCAAAGCCTGGTTTGCTGGAAGATCTGAGGATTATGCTGGCTACGATCAAGATATTATTTTTACCGGAAAGCACGGAGGGGATTGCGGAGGGAGCCGTAACGGCGGCAGAGGAAGAGAGAGCGTTGGCAGAGGGAGAGAGCGCGCCTGCATCATCAGAGAAAGAGGCGGATATCGGTTTAATCAGTGTGATTATGGCAGCCTACAATGCTGAGAAAACGATAGCGCAGGCCATCAGCTCCGTACTTTCACAGACCTATACCAATCTGGAGCTGCTTGTGATAGACGATGGTTCCGCTGATAACACGGTTTCCATTGTCGAATCCTTTAAGGACAGCCGGATTCATCTGATCAGGAACCCGGTGAACGGCGGTGTATCAAACGCGCGCTACCGCGGGGCTGAAAAAGCAAAGGGAGAATGGATTGCGATTTTAGACAGCGATGATGCCTGGAAAGCGGATAAATTAATAAAACAGGCTGAATTACAGGTCAGAAAGAATGCGGAGCTTTTATTTACCGGTTCTGCATTTATGAATGAGGACGGCCGTTTATTGGATTGGGTGCTGCATGCGCCGGATGAAATCGGGTACAGAAAGCTGTTAAAACAAAATCTGGTGTCCAATTCCTCCGTGCTGGTAAGGAAAGAATTATACATCACACACTATGCGGCAGGGGACGCCATGCATGAGGACTTTTCAACCTGGCTTGGGATGCTGAAAACAGGGAGAAAAGCCTATGGGTTAGATGAGCCGCTTTTAATCTACCGGCTTTCCAAACATTCCAAATCCGGCAGCAAGCTGAAAGCCGCAAGGATGAACTGGAATACATACCGGGCCGCGGGGCTTGGCACAGTCGAAAGCATGTACTATATGTGCTGGTACATGATCAGGGGATTGAAAAAATATAGAAATCTGAAGGGATGAAAGAAAATGAAGGTCTGTTTTATAAACCCTCCTTTTAAATCCGAGTATGGAAAATTTTCAAGAGAATCCAGAAGCCCGTCGATTGGGCACAGCGGTGTTCTGTACTATCCGTTATGGCTCATTTATGCGGCGGCGCTTGCAGAGCAGGATGGATTTGAGATTGCATTTATTGACGCTCCGGCCAAGCGTCTGAATGAAAAACAAACCATGGAGCGGGTAAAAAAAGAGGCGTCGGATACAGCGCTTTTTGTACTGGACACCAGTACGCCGTCCATCTACAGCGATGTCGCCTTTGGCGCAAAGCTGAAAAAGCGTTACCCCCGCTCAAAAGTCATGCTGGTCGGGACGCACCCGTCCGTAATGGATGTGGAGACGCTGGAAATGGACGAAGCGATTGATTTTGCCGCCAGGCGCGAATATGACGGCATCGTGCTGGAGACGGCGAGGGCGCTTCGGGACGGCGTTACCGTTTCCTCTGTAAAAGGTCTTACGTACCGGAACCATGCGGACGGCGAAGAGGGTTCGGTGATCAGGCAAAATCCGGACGCGGACTATATAGAAGATTTGGATCGGATTCCGATGGCAGCCCCGTTTATCAGGAAATATCTGGATGTGAAGGATTATGTCTTTCCGGCGGCGGCGTATCCGGCGATTCAGATTTTCACAGGAAGAGGCTGCCCGGCCCACTGCAGCTTTTGTGTATATCCACAGACCCTGCATGGGCACAGATACCGCCTTCGCACACCGGAACATGTAGCGGCGGAATTCCGGTACATTGCGGATCACTTTCCGGAAGTCCATGAGGTGGTGATTGAGGATGACACATTTACAGCGAACCGGCAGAGAGTATTGGAAATCTGCAGTTTGCTGATCCGGGCCGGACTCCATAAGCGGTTAAGGTGGCTGTGCAATGCCAGGGTGAATCTTGACCTGGAGACGATGCGCGCCATGAAAAAGGCAGGCTGCCATCTGATTATTCCGGGATTTGAAAGCTACAATGATGAGATCCTTAAGAATATGAAAAAGGGAAGCAGCCGGAAGCTGATTGATGCGTATGTATCCAATGCCAGGAAAGCAGGTCTGATGATTCACGCCTGCTATATGGTCGGGAATCAGGGGGAGACGAGGCAGACTATGGAGACCACGCTGAGAGCGGCCATGCGTTTTAAGACGGATACAGCGCAGTTCTTCCCCCTGATTCCTTATCCGGGGACAGAAGCCTATGAGTGGGCAAAGAAAAACGGTTATATAAGCGGCAGATATGAGGATTACCTGCAGGAGGACGGAACGCTGAATTGTGTGCTGAATACACCGGAATTAAGCGCAGAAGAGCTGGTCGGATTCTGCTCGTATGCGCGGAGAAAATATTATCTAAGGCCATGGTATCTGATGCACAGGCTCTGGAGAGGACTGCGGGATCCCGAGGATTTGAAGCGGAGCTGGAAGGCATTTTGGAGATTGAAGGACAGTCTGCTGAAAGGATAATTCCTACAGCGCTGGTTTTGGATCCGGTTTGTCAGCAAAAACCTTCATGCGGTGGAAGTTCATTTGCTAAAACTGCTGAATCACAAGGAAAAGGAATCGTGAATGAAGAGATGAAAATCCTGTATTTTACGGAACAGTGGGTGAACGGGGGGATCTGTTCCTTTATCATGAATTTACTCCGCAATTTTGAGCTGTCAGAGGAATTCAAAATCGATATTGCAGTTGCAGAGGATCTGACGGATTTTTATGACGGCGAGCTGCGCCGCTTAGGCGTCACGAAACGCTGCCTGGCCGGCAAAACAAGAATGAATCCTGCGCTTCGCATGCTGAAAGCACGCAGCGGGCTGGAGCAGATGCTCCGGGAGGAAGACTATCATGCCGTACACCTGCATATATGCAACAGTGTTGGGCTTTCGTATGCAGCGGCAATAAAAAGGCGTGGGGCGGGGATCGTGTTCGTTCATTCGCATAACAGCATGGTTTCTTCAAAATGGAAGCGGTATGTGAATCATATATGTAAATATGTATTCCGCAATTCGGCGGATATCCGGTATACATGCTCCGATTTGGCGGCGCAATGGATGTTTACGGACCGGCAGATCCGTCAGGGAAAGGTTGCACTGATTAAAAACGGGATTGACATTGACCGTTTTTCGTTTGACGAGGGGGAACGGTCGAGCGTCAGGAACAGGCTGGGCATAAAGCAAGAAACGCTGATCTGCCACATCGGGCGGTATATTCCTCAGAAAAACCATGCTTTTTTACTGCAGGTTTTTAAGTGCCTGAGAGAGGGGCAGCCCGGACAGGTGAAGCTTCTTTTAATTGGGGAAGGGGCGTTGGAGAAGGAGGCGGATCGGCTTGCAGGGGAGCTTGGAATTGCTGAGGATATTTTAAAAATAAAGAATACCACAGAAGTGGCGGGCTATCTTTCCGCTTCTGATGTGTTCGTTTTACCGTCCCGCTTCGAGGGACTGCCGGTTGTTGGGATTGAGGCCCAGGCGAACGGGATTCCATGTGTGTTTGCAGATACGATTACAAGGCAGGCAAAGATTCTGGATGCGGTGGAATATATAGGCCTCGGAGCGCCTCTGTCCGAATGGGCTGAAAAAATCCGCGCATTAAACAGTAAAGCCGTGGATCGGAGGCAGGCGGCGGCGCGTATGAAAACGGGCGGGTACGACATCCGGGCGGCAGCGGAAAGGATTCGGAAGGACTATGAGGCTTTTATTTGTATGTGAGGGATTAACAGACGGCGGAGCGGAACATTTTACGGCGACCATGGCCAATTTTTTTTGTAAAGCCGGACGGTATGAAGTGGCTTTATTAACGCCCCCCAGACAGGACAGCGAATACCCGCTGGACAGGCGTATCAGGCGTCATCCGGTTATGAGGCGCGGACGGTATCTTCTGACGGATGCCGCAGCGCTGCGGAGCATCGCGCGCGCGGAAAAGGCCTCTGTCGTGATCGGGATCGGCTTTTATGCAAATTTGATGGTCTGCCTGGCCAATATCAGGATGGAGGCAAAGGCAGTCATAAGCGAGCGCAACGCGCCGCAGCAGGATCAACTGTCTCTGCTCAGCAGAATGCTGCGGTTTCTGTGCTACCGCAATGCGGATGCCTATGTGTTTCAGACACAGCAGGCAAAAGAATTCTATTCTCAAAAAATACAGAGCCGGGCGGTTGTGATACATAACCCGGTTGCGCCGGATCTGCCGTATCGCTCCGATGCCTGCCGGCGTGAGATTGTGGCAGTCGGGCGGCTGAATAGACAGAAGAATTATCCGCTTCTGCTGAAAGCCTTCAGAGAGGTCAGTAAGCGGTATCCGGATTATCGCCTGAGGATTTTTGGCCAGGGGGAGCTTAAGGACTCGCTGGAAAGGAACATCGGAGCGCTGCATCTGTCCGGCAAGGTTAGCCTGGAGGGGTTTTGCCTGGATGTCCATGAGCAGATCGCAGATTCAGATATTTTTGTCATGAGCTCCGATTTTGAGGGTATGCCGAATGCGCTTTTGGAGGCCATGGCAATGGGGTTTCCGGTTATTTCCACCGACTGCCCCTCAGGCGGGCCGGGGGAAGTGATACGCGACGGACAGAACGGCATTCTTGTCAGCGTGGGGCGGGAAAAGGAGCTGAGAGAGGCGATCCTCTCACTGATAGGGAATCCGGATCAAAAGGCGGCGCTGGGAAAGCATGCCTGCGCGATCCGGCATACGCACAGCATAGAGCATATAGCAAGGCAGTGGGAGCAGTTGTTTTAGCTGTCAGGCGCTTTTGAATCATTCATTTAAAGGAGAGGTGGGACGATGCAGAGCGGCAGGGGGAGAATACATCTCAATATGACGCGGATCACCATTGCGCTGTATTCTTTTTATTGTATGCAGGGCGTTATGCTGGCCTTCGCGGACAGGCGGTACTCTGCGGTATTTCCGGTATGGACCAGGCTCATTACGTATTCCAGCATATGCTTCGGCTGGTTTACGGTTTTGGAGAGAAGAAAAGCAGATGACAGGAATGTGTTTCTGATGATTCTGCCAGTCACGTACTGGCTTTATCTGGCGGGGCACACATGGGGCGGTTACAGGGGGGACTGGAGCATCGCGTTCCTCGCAGTTTCAGCATTTGTGCTGTTTCCGGCGGAAATGAAGCGGGCAATTTTCAAAGGTTTTTTTCTGCTTTTGCTTGCGAATAATATAGCGGCTGTCTTTATGTGGATATGCTATATGCTGCGGATCGATATTGGATTCCGGGAAGTCGTCTATTATGGAGGCAGGGCTGCGGAGCTGGGAGAAACCTATATGAAATGGCTGATTTTTGCCATTTATAAAAATCCGGAGGAAATACGGCTTTGCGGCGTATTCAATGAGCCCGGGGGCCTGGGGACAATCTGTGCGCTGATGCTGATTGCAACGTATCCCTGCAGCAGACGGTGGCAGAAGGCTTTATTGCTGGCTGCGGGAAGCCTGACCTGGTCGCTTGCGTTTTTCCTGCTGGTGTTTCTGTTTGCCGGTTTCTATCTGATCCGTAAAAGGCGCCGGAATGTGATCTGGATGGGGCTTTTGATCGCTATGTTTCTGGCGGCGCCTGAAATTGACTGGGGAAGTCCCGCCCTGAACCGGCTGGCCAGGAGGATAGCGGTTACTGAGCATGGGCTGGCCGGCGATAACCGGAATACAGACGTTTACATGCGGGCCTATGAACAACTGCGGCGTTCGCCGGATATATGGCTGGGAAAGGGCGCGGGCTATATATTAACGCCGGATATGTCGGGAAACAGCAGCTTTAGAAGATATATTGTCTATTTTGGCTATATCGGCACAGCCATACTGGCAGCGGAATGGCTGATACTCTGCCTCAGAAGGACAGGTGGAAATAAGGACGCCCTGCTGCTGATCCTGCTTTTTGCAGCCTCGCTGTACCAGCGCCCGGGCGCGATTACCGAAGTATATGGCTATGTGCTGCTGTTTGGAGGCTTTGAGTATTTGAAGTACAGAGAGGAGGAGGATGGAGGTGTTAGCAGACAGGGATACAGGGAGGGAGCGTTTCAGCAGGGTGAAGGTCCTTCAATTGATCCATGGACTCAATACAGGAGGTGCTGAAACGCTTGTAAAAGAGTATGCGTTAAGGCTTGATCGAGAAGCGTTTGACGTCACGGTTTTATGCTATGAGCGCTGTGATTCTCCCTATGAGGGGATGCTGAGGGATGCCGGTATTCCGGTCATTTATGTGTGCGACGATCTGGCGTTTAACGGCAGAAAATCGTGTTTCGTCAAATTGATTCATCACTTTGCGCGGTATGTGCTGGTGAAACGATACATAAAAAAGATCAACCCGGATATTTTGCATCTGCATTTGCTGTTAAGCGGCTATGTAAGATATGCAAAGCCGGACAGAAAGACGAAGTTGTTTTATACGCAGCATTTTCAGACAGAGCGATGGAAGGCGAATCATCCGGAAGATATCCGGCATATGGCGTGGCTTTTACAAAACTATGACACGCAGCTCATTGCCCTGACAGAACCAATGAGGCGGGAGCTGAATGCATTATTTCACAGGACAGATACGGTTATTTTAAATAATGGGATTCCTCTGGATCAGTATGAAAGCAGAGTCAGCAAGTCCGAAATGAAACGGCGGTGCGGGATTCCGGAACAAAGCTTTGTAGTGGGCCATGTGGGGAGATTTGACACAGTTAAAAATCATGAATTTCTGGTCCGCGTTTTTGATGAAATACAGAAGAGGGAGAGGGATGCATGGCTGCTTCTGATCGGTTCCGGGCCGCTGGAGGCATCGATCAAAAAAAGGCTGGCAGAGCTGGGGCTCCAAAACAGGGCTGTGCTATTACGCAACCGAACGGATATCTGCGATCTGCTTCATGCAATGGATGTGTTTGTCTTCCCTTCGTTTTCAGAGGGCCTGGGAATATCGGTTATTGAGGCGCAGGCGGCGTGCGTGCCGTGCCTGGTATCCACGGGAACGCCGGCTAGGGCAGGGATCTCCAATCACATTGCATATCTCCCGCTCTCAGAGCCGCCGGAAAAGTGGGCGGAACAAGCGCTGAGGGCAACAAAATCCGGGGAGCCATGGAGCTACGATCACATAGAGGATTGGGATATCAGGACGATCATAAAAAAGCTTGAGGCGTATTATCTTGAAAAGGCCGGAAACAGAGGGGGCGGAGATGAAAACAGAGAGCAGGACAGATAAGGCTGTCAGGAATACCATGGTTTCGCTTGCCTGTCAGATGCTGTATCTTCTTTTATCATTTATCTGCAGAACTGTTTTTACCAATATGCTGGGAGCGGAGTATTTAGGGATCAGCGGGCTGTTTTCCAACCTTCTGACGCTGCTGTCATTTGCGGAATTAGGGATCGGCAGCGCGTTGGTGTACCGTATGTATGCGCCGCTGGCTGAACATGACTACAAAAAGGTCTGCCAGTATATGAGACTGTACAGGGATGTTTACAGGGTGATCCTGCTGATTATCGTTCTGCTTGGCCTGCTCCTGATTCCCTTCCTGCCGCTGCTGGTACAGGCTCCGGATGTGAAGGAAAATCTGACTGCGCTGTATGGGCTTTATTTATGCCAGACAGCGGCATCCTATGTCTGCGTATATAAAAAATCGCTGTTCATCGCGGATCAGAGAAATTATATCGTTGATATTTATACACAGATATGGAATATCATCATGAACGGCATCCAGTGCATTCTGCTTGTGCTGACCCGAAGCTTTACGCTGTACTGCACTGCCAGCATTGCCTGCATTCTGGCTAATAATATCGTGTGCGCGCGAAGAACCGATCGGGAATATCCGTATTTAAACAGGGGCGCTGCAGTAGCGCTCAGTAAGGAGGAGATTAGAGGTCTTGCGGCGGATGTGAAAGGGCTTTTGTTGACAAAGATAGCAAGTATGGCTTTTAGTGGGACGGATAATCTCTTTATTTCTGCATTTGTGGGAATCAAATATGTGGGCATCCTTTCCAATTACAGCCTGATTCTGACAACGGTAAACGGTGTAATCAATAAAGTGTTTGACGCTGTTACGGCGTCAGTGGGAAATCTCCTTGTATCAGGCCCTAAAAGTCAGGTGGAAAGCGTACTTAAGAAGATGTTTTTTCTGTGCGTGGGCCTTTACGGATACATTTGCATGGGCATGATGTTTCTTCTGAAGGAATTTGTAACGGAGTTCTGGTTTACGAACGAATACGCACTTTCAGACACGGTTATATACCTGATTCTGATCGAGATGTTTTTCAGGAGTATCCATTATCCGATTTATACGGTCAGAAACGCAATGGGGGCTTTTTCGCAATATAAAGTGATATTTGCGGCGGCCGCGCTTCTCAATATTATTCTTGATTTCGTATTCGTAAAACCATTTGGCATTGCGGGCCTGACGGCGGCGACGATTCTATGCCGGGGAATAACCTATCTTGCTGATGTCTATGTTGTATATTGTGCAGAGCTTAAAATATCGCTATGGAATTATCTGAAGCCCGGTATGATCTGGATGCTTTTTTTAATCGTATGCGGTTTTTTGCTTTCCGGGCTGCTGTCCATGATCCAGGCAGCCGGAGGTATGGGTTTTGTGTTAAAGGTTCTGGTAATTACAGGGGTTTACTGGGGGATGTTTCTGGCAGTATTTGGGGCTTCCGGTGAATTTCGGTACTACTATCAACTGATTTGCGGTATAACAGGCAGAAAAGGAAGCGGTTTGTGACCATTCAGGAATTTTGGACAGGTGCAAAAAGCGGAAAGGCGGCAGGAAATGAACATGAAAGCGGGTATTTTAACATATCACAATATTCCAAACTTCGGCGCTCTTTTACAGGCGCTGGCGCTGTGCCGGGCGCTCAGGCAATCGGGCGCTGATTGCGAAATTATTGATTACAGATGCAGCAATGTGGAGCAAAGAGAGCTGACCTTTCACACGTCAGCTAATTCTGTAAAAACGATATACCGCCGTCTGTTTTACTGGCCGGGGGAAAAAGAAAAGATCCGCCGGTGTACCGATTTTATGAGGGATCAGGAAGTTGTCAGCAATCGAACCTATACACGGGCGACGATCGGGGAGGCGAATGCAGTCTATGATACCTTTATAACGGGTTCGGATATGGTGTGGAATTTAGATATCAATGGACATGATTTAACGTTTTTTCTTGATTTCACGGAGGATGATAAAACACGGTATTCGTACGCCTCCTCGATCGGAGGGATTTGGGCTAAAGAAGAAGAGAAACATCTGCTCCCGCTTTTGAAGCGATATGAAAGTCTAAGCGCAAGAGAACAGGATACTGCATCCTGGATCACGAATGAACTTTCTCTCGATTGCAAATGGACAGCGGATCCGACGATGCTGATGGAGGCAAGCGAATGGGAAAGGCTGGTGTTTCCGGTTCGTGAGAAGAATTATGTGCTGGTATATTTCCCGAACGCCGGCATTCTGGATGCGGCGAAAACCTATGCCCGGAGGAAGAGGAAGGAGCTTGTCGTTCTTTCCTTTAAGCCCTTCAGAGGCCGCCATATAAAATCAAAGGCGGTTTATACGCCGGGGGAATGGCTGAGCTATCTCCATGGCGCGGATGCTGTTTTTACAGATTCCTATCACGGGATCTTATTTTCCATCTATTTTAAAAAAACGTTTTGGACAAATAATCACAGCAACCGCATGGAATCCTTATTTGCAGGCCTTCATTTGGAGGGCAGATTTCTTGAGGAAAACACATTTGAGAACCGGATTGACTATGACGCGTGCATGCTGAGGATGGAAGAGATGCGGAGGAAAGCCCTTGCATATATAAAGCATATGGCGACAAAGAACTGTAAAGTAAAAAAGACGCACATTACGGCAAATGAGCGGAATTGTTCCGGCTGCACAGCCTGCATGGCTGTCTGTCCTGCAAACGCCATTTTGTTTGAGGAAGATTTACAGGGATTTAAGAGGCCGGTTGTCAGCCAGAGTAAATGTATAGAGTGCGGAAAATGCCTGAGAGTCTGTCCGGCGCGAAATCCTCTCAGGGAGTGCAGGGACATTCATCCGAACGCATATGCTGTGAGATGGGAGAATGAGGAAATCAGGGAGAATTCAGCGTCCGGCGCGTTTTTTCCGGCTATGGCCAGGTATATTCTGAAGAAAAAGAGCGGATATATCTGCGGCTGTGTGTTAAACAAAGAACTCATGCCCATCCATATTGTAACCGATCAATGGACGGACGTCCTCCGTATGCAGGATTCCAAATATGTGCAAAGTGATTTACAGGACTGCTTTGCAGCCATTAAAGCGCTTTTGATCCAGGGAAACTACGTGCTCTTTACAGGGACTTCCTGCCAGGTTGCGGGCCTTAAGGCCGCTCTGCATGTGTCAGGGGTTCCGGAAGAGACGTTACTTACCATTGATTTTTTCTGCCACGGCGTCCCCTCGCCTCGGATCTGGAAGGAGTACCTTGATTTTTACAGGAGAAAAAGACGCCGGCCGGTTACAGGCTACCGCTTCCGGAGCAAAAAATATGGCTGGGGAAAGACAGCCAGGGGGGCAAATTACCTCAATTCCGTCAGGACAGGCCGTCCTGCCATGCGCGTGATTCCTTTCAGGTGTTGCCGGAACAGCGGGCCGGAGGATATTTGGGACGACCGATCGTATGAGGCGAGAATGTGGAGAATGATTTTCTTTTCTGATTTATGCCTGCGCTCCTATTGCTATACCTGTCCGTATGCGACGCTCCATAAACCAGCGGATATCACCATGGGAGATTTTTGGGGACTCGACGTCTGCCTGCCGGAATTTGACGATGCAAAAGGAACATCCCTGGTGATAGGGAGAACGAAAAAAGGGCTGGCTGCCCTGGAACAGATTCAGTATCTGCGCAAAATGGAAGTCCCGGTGGAACTGGCGATAAAGCGGCAGGCAAATGCGTTTGCCCCGAGCATGGAAGAAAAAAAGAGGGCGCAGTTTTGGGAGGATTATCGGGCGCATGGATTTGATTATATTGCAAAAAAATATTTTAAATACGGCAGGGCGGTAAAAGTTAAATCGGCTGTTAAGCTGGCGCTTTTTAAATGGCGCCTGATGGATTACAGCAATTAAAGCGTAACCGTCCGGAGTTTCTCTGAACAGTTACATGAAAGACAGCGGGGAAAAGGAACATGAAACGAAAAATATTAATTCGATTTGACGATATTTGTCCGACAATGGACTGGGAGCAGTGGAAACGGGCTGTTTCTGTATTAGATGCCTTTGATGTGAAGCCGCTTTTAGGCGTGATCCCGGATTGCCGTGATCCGGAGCTCTTCATCAACGAGGAAAGAGATGATTTCTGGCAGTATATAAAGTCTTTGCAGGAAAGAGGCTATACGCTGGCGATGCATGGATATCAGCATGTATTCGATACAAAGGCCAGAGGGATGGTAAGCGTCAGGCATGCTTCCGAATTTGCAGGGCATACGTATAAAGAGCAGTTTGAGAAGCTGCAGATCGGGCGAACGATTCTTGGCTCACATGGTATTGAGACGGACATTTTCTTTGCCCCGGCTCATTCCTATGATTTAAATACTTTAAAGGCGCTTGGAGCGCTTGGATTCAAATATATTTCGGATGGGATGTCGCGAACGCCGATTGCCCGGTTTGGGGTAGCCTGCCTGCCGTGCCGCTCCGGCGGGGTTCCGCGGATCGGAAAATGCGGATATTATACGGCTGTATTTCACGCGCATGAGTGGAACAGGCCGGATAAAGCAGAAGAGTACATGCGGTTAAAAAGGCTGTGCAGGATGTATCAAAGCGATATCGTTTCGTTTGATGAATACAACGACAGGAAGGCGGCCGGAGGAATACTGGCAAGGCTTGATGAATGGATGTATTTGAGGCTTTTATATGGCGTGCGGCCGGTTCTGTCAAACATAAGACAAAGAGTGGGAACAACCGCCGGCTATGGAAAGGGGTAAACAGAACATATGGACATGGGCAGATTGCTTCAGAATGGCTTTATCAGAAGGGGATTCCGGTTTTATTTTATGAGAATCCGCCGGGACACCACGGCGTTTGCCAGGCTTTTAGGGGTGAGAATCGGGACAGGAGGGCAGATTCTCGGAGATCCGGTTGCGATTTTTGGCACGGAGCCGTGGCTGATTACACTGGGCGATCATGTGGACGTGACGAGCGGGGTGAGCTTTCTGAATCATGAGGGCGGGATTTGGGTTGCAAGGGGGCTGAAGCCGGAATTAAATGAATATGATAAATTTTCGCCGATCCGGGTCGGAAACAATGTCATGATCGGAACCGGAAGCCTGATTATGCCGGGAGTTACAATAGGGGATAATGTGATTATTGCCGGGCACAGCGTGATCACAAAGGATATACCATCCAATTCGATTGTCGGCGGATGCCCGGCAAAGCGCATATCAGATATGGGACGGTTTCTGGAACGGCTGGAGGATGGATTGGTTCCGACAAAGAAGATGGCGCAGCATCAGAAAAAGGAATATTTGATGAAAAAGCATCCGGAATGGTTTCTGTGAGGGTAACTGTTCAGGCCGGCATTGGAACAGAAGGTGTCAAGGCTGGTCTTGTCTTTTTCGTCTGCTCCTGCAGTTGAGGCTGCTATAAAGTATGTGGCTCATATCACATTTCCAGGAGATGTGAAGATTTTGTTTCATACAGTGCAGAGTGTGCGGAAACGGGAGGGGTTATAGGGCAAACGGTTGAACCGCGGTAAGGTGCTGAAATCCCGGCCAAAAATCAAAAAGTCCCCTCCTTGAAGTTTCGCATAACCAAAAAGGGGATTGTTTTCTTTACCAGGCAAAGCATATTTTGTTTTGGACTGCTACAAAGGGCAGGCGCTTGTTACAGTTCGGCCTGCTTGCGTATGGATTTAACAATACTTTTCGGGATGTCGCCGGGATGATTCGGAATGCTGACTTTTACGGTTTCCTCCTTACAACCACATAATAACACGTATTGTCAAAAGGAAAACATAAAAATATACGTATTTTACGTAAATATTATATGCAGATTTCTGGAAAGTATGCTGACTTATTCCTTTTGAATATCAGGGGTCATCATCCGGAAACGGCAGATCGGAGAAACCAAATACAGATAATAGTTCCCGGTTTCGTAGAATACCTTAATCTAAGAAATTTTTCTCCATTATACTACGCTTTCCCCGTTATTTCAATGGGATTTTCTATCAGAAATGTTTAAAAATATCAATACATATCTTTGTGAATTTCTTAATTTCTTTTTCTAAACAAAAAAATCAGATTTTATCCAAAATTTTCACATGCCGTGTTTCGTGGAATAAGGTATTCTACGAAATTCCCGGCCAGGGGCGGGATAGAAGAAAGGAGTGGTTCCTGTGTGGTATGTGCTGCAGTGTCAGCCCGGGCGGGAGGAAACGGTTCTTCGCGCCTGCCGCAGGACTCTGTCCCCGGAGGCGCTGGAGGATGCTTTTTTGTTCCGCTGCGAGCGCCTGTGGCGCTCGGACGGGGCCTGGAAACCGGTGATCCGCAGTATGTTTTCCGGGTGCGTCTTCTTAGAGAGCGGACAGCCGGAGCTTTTATCGGCTGAGCTTAAGCGGTATCCGGGATCGGGCATGCTCAGGGCCGCGGAGGAGACGGGCGGCCTGCTTCCGATTTATGAGGAGGAAGAGGAAGCCCTGCGCAGGCTTTGCGGGGAGCGGCATGTTCTGCCGCTGTCGTATGGCTACCGGGATCGGGAGAGCGGGCAGGACCGGTTTGTGCGCGGACCGTTAAAGGACCGGGCGGGGCAGATCCTGAACATCGACTGGCACAGGCGGTTTGCCAGGCTGGAGGTATCTCTGGCGCGCAGGAAGGCCGTCATATGGGCCGGGATCGGACCGGACGGGCGTTTCTGGACAGATGAAAAGGGACGGCAGCCCTTCGGGCGGCCTGAACGGCCCTGTTCACCCGAAGCGCGGGAAACGGGATAGTGATGCAAAGATTCATATTCATGAATGTATGATGAATGAATTTCTGCATGGTTAAATGAAAAAGGACAAGGATAGGGAAACAGGCTGTACAGCTATGGAGGCATGCAGGCTGGCCGTATCCGCATATGGAGGGAACGTCTGCGTTTCAGTTGAGTCTGCAGGCTTGCGCCGCCATGCCGGAACAGGGCGTGGAAGACGGCTTGCGCAGACGGTTCCCGGACAGGCTTTGGAGACGCTTTGTTCTGCAGGGATGGCGAAGCCTGCGTTTTTTGCGGTTATGCGCCATTATAAAGGGAGTGTGGAAAACGCGATGTGGTATGTAATCCAGACCATAACCGGAAAAGAGGAGGAGCTGCGCCTGAGGCTGGATGCTCTTTTGGATCGGGAGCGGTTTCATGACTGCTTTATTATCCGGGCCGAATGGATGAAGCGGCTGGGGGGAAAATGGGAGATACAGGTAAGGCCTCTTTTTCCCGGGTACGTCTTTGTGGAAACCGGGGAGCCGGAGGCGTTGTTTTTGAGGCTGAAAGAGATGCCGGGCTATGCCAGGCTTTTGGGAAACGGGCGGTATGAATTTACGGCGCTCGAGGAGGAGGAGGAAGCGTTTCTGAAAACGCTCTGCCGGATAGAAGAGGAGGAAGCCCCCAAAACGTCCGGCCGGGCAGATCGGGAGGAGATGGCCGCCAGCCGGCCGGGAAGGCGCTGGCTGGTGGGACTGAGCGCGGCGAGGCCGGAGGAGCCGCCGGGAGAGGGCTGGGCAATCCGGGGTCCTCTGAAGGCATTTGAAAAGCATATAGAACGGATCAACCTCCACAAGCGATATGCGGTAGTGCGGGTAACGATGGGCCGCCGCGAGCGGACGGTGCTGCTCGGGCTTGCGGGGGCAGGGAACGGGGAGCAAGGGCTCCGTGACGCAGGAGATTCAGGGCAATGCGGGAGGATGCAGGGAGAATGAATGATACGCAGACGGCGGATGATACAGGAGGCACAGATGACTGGGATCGCGGGGAGGACAGGGAGGCTGCGGGCGCAGCAAAATACAAAGCCTCGGGAGGATGGCTGTGAGAGGTGTGTCTGCTGCCGCAGGCAAGTGGATATCCGAAAGGACACGGATATCGAATTCCGGCCTTTTTATGTAGAGGGAGCGGGGCAGCTCTGCTATGACTGCTACAGCGAACTCTATGGCCGATCATGAAAGACAGGAGTTGTTACCAATGAAGAATCAGGAACAGTTCAAGCGGCTCATCCGGGCTGCTTTTTGTTTTGTTCTGCTTTTTGTGCATGCCATCCTTTTCTGGTATGTATGGAGGCGGTTTTACAGCCCGCTGATGGAGACGGAGTATTGGCGGCGGGGCCATATGATGCTCCTGGCCTTTTATCTGTTCTGGGCCTTTTTGCTTCCCCGGATTTATGGGGGATGGAGAGTGGGGTACCTGCGGGTCTTCCATATCGTCTATTCCCAGGGGCTGGGGCTTGCGATGGCGGATCTGCTGATCTGGTGCCTGATTATCCTGCTGACGAAGCGTGTGATCCATCCGGGACCTCTGCTTTTGATGCTGCTGGTTCAGATGGCGGCGCTTCTTGTTTGGGGCGCTGTCTGTACCGGACTTTATCTGCGCATCTATCCGCCGCGGCGCGTGCTCCTGGTGTATGGCGGCCGGCCGGCGGCGGGGCTCATGAAAAAGATCAGCACGCGCGCCGACCGCTTCGTGATTGGGGAGACGGCGCATATCTCAGAGGGGATGGCGCGGATTAAAGAGAAAATCGGACGCTATCAGGGGGTGGTGATCTGTGATATCCCGAGCGATGAACGGAATGAGGTCTTAAAATACTGCTACGGCCGGGGGATCCGCAGCTACACAACGCCGAAGATTTCGGATCTGCTCATCCGCAGCGCGGAGAGCCAGCATATGTTTGACACGCCGCTCCTGCTTTCCAGAAATACGGGGCTTACGATTGAACAGAGATTTATGAAGCGCGTCATTGATACCCTGCTTTCCGGGATCGCTCTGGCCGTGGTTTTGCCGGTGATGGGAATCGTAGCCTTGCTCATCAAGGCGGAAGACGGCGGAAGTATTATTTATAAACAAAAACGGCTTACGCTGGATGGAAAAGAGTTTTTTGTATATAAGTTCCGGAGTATGCGGGAGGACGCGGAAAAGGATGGGGTTCCAAGGCTGGCAGGCGAACATGATGAGCGAATCACAAAAACAGGAAACGTGATTCGGGCCATTCGCCTGGACGAGCTCCCGCAGCTTTTTAATATTCTGAAAGGCGACATGAGTATTGTGGGGCCAAGACCGGAACGGCCGGAGATTGCAAAGGAATATGAGGCGGAAATCCCGGAGTTTTCATATCGGCTGAAGATAAAGGCAGGGCTCACAGGATATGCGCAGGTGTACGGGAAATATAATACCACAGCTTATGATAAGCTGAAGCTGGATTTGATGTATATACAGAATTATAGTCTGAGGCTGGATTTTGAGATTATGCTGAAAACGGTGCAGATCCTGTTCATGAAAGAGAGCACACAAGGGATGGAAGAAAACGCGGCAATCGCAATGAACAGGGGAGGGCAGGAAACGGTGACGGCAGAGCCGAAAACCTTTGCAGATCAATAATCGGATGGGAAACGAGCGCATGGGACAGGATTTTGCAGTTTTATTATCGGTATATAAAAAAGAAAAGGCAGAGCATTTAGAGAAGGCATTACATAGCATCACGGTTGGGCAGACGATATGCCCTGCTCAGATCGTTCTTGTGGAGGATGGGCCTCTGACGGAGGAGTTATATCGTGTGATAGAAGCATACAGGAATCAGTTTCCGGATTTGTTTGACATTGTTGCCCTGAAAGAAAATATGGGGCTCGGGAACGCGCTTCATATCGGGCTGAGGCATTGCAGATATGACTTGGTAGCGAGAATGGATTCCGACGATATCTGCGTGAGCGATCGGTTTGAAAAGCAGTTGGCATATATGAAAGCATTTGATGATATCGCTGTATGCGGAGGACATATCGCAGAGTTTTATGTACAGCCGTCACAGATTATAACAATTAAGAGGATGCCGTTAGCTCATTGGGACATTATGAAACGCATGAAGTGGCGCAATCCAATGAACCACGTGACCGTGATGTTCAGAAAAAAGGCGGTTTTGAACGCTGGCGGATATAAAAAGCTCCCTTATCTGGAGGATTACTATTTATGGATTAGGATGCTGGACAAGGGATATTATTTTGCAAATTTAGATTCTGTTCTGGTTAAGGTACGGACGGGAAGGGATATGTTCCGGCGAAGGGGAAATAAAGAGCAGCTAAAGGGATGGCTTATCCTGCAAAAGAACATGTATCGGATGAGGCTGATTGGCATATGGGAAGCAGCCAGAAATATGGCTGCAGCGGCTGGTTTTATATATTGCCCGTCCTCTGTTAAGAGAATTTTGTATGAGAAATTGTTGCGTGATAAAGAAAGAAGCTCATAGGCATTTTTTCCACATTTCAGAGAAGACAGCCGTAAATGGTACTCTCTGACAGGGGGAAGAGGAAATTGAGGTACAGATAGATGATGGAAAATAAAAAAAGTGATATTCAGATCAGTGTGATTCTGCCTGTCTATCAGGCAGAACGGACATTGAAACGGGCGGTTGAAAGTGTGCGCAGTCAGACCTTTGAGGAGTGGGAACTTATTATTGTAAATGACGGCTCAACGGATGCGTCGGAAGCGATTGCCAGGCGGTATTCAAAGTTGGATACAAGAATTCATTTGCTTAGTCAGACAAAGAATCAGGGACCTTCAAAATGCAGGAATCTTGGAATACGTAAGGCAAAAGGAAAATATATTACGTTTCTTGATGCGGATGACTGGATTTCTAAAAATGAACTCAAATCAGCGTACAGGGCGGCAGAAAAAGAAAAGGCGGATATTGTTGTCTGGGGAATCCGGCAGGAAATAGAAGGAATGAACAGTTATGCGCGTTTATATTCTGCTCAGAAGGTGCTTGATGATAGAGAAGAAATACTGGAAGAAATTTCTATTCTGGATCGCGACAAGATTTTTTCTTATGTATGGAACAAATTATATTTAAAAGAACGGATGGAACATGATCCATTTGAGGATACCATGCTGAATGAAGATTTCCTGTTCAATATAAAAGTGTTTCCTAAATGCAGGCGGCTTGTTGTCATTCAAAAGGCAATGTACCATTATGTACAAAACGCAGGCGCAACACTGTCAACGGGATTTAAACCATATTATTTTTCGGCTATGAAAAAAAGATTTGAGGAAATGCTGAACGTATATAATCATGCAGGGGTCAGTGCAGATGCAAAAAACCGGATGTACAACACGCAGAATAAAGTATGGGTATCTACGCTTATGCGATACTGGTTTCCGGAAAATAAAGCTGGTCTTTTGGAAAGGATCCATTCAGTATCAACTGTCCTGAACGACAGGATGGTTCAGCTTTCAGCAAGGAAAGCAAAACCCGAATGTATCAGAGACAGACTGTTTCAAATGATTCTAAGGTGTCCTAGCGCCTGTCAGGCGGCACTCCTGACATGGATGATCTATGTGGTTTCAGCGAGGCTGCCTGTTTTATTATATAAAATAAAATAGAGGGACGCAGTTATGATGGAGGAGCATGTATGGTTAAGCGTAATTGTGCCTGTGTATAAGATTGAGGCATATCTTCCGGCCTGTATCGACAGCGTTGCCAGTCAGGCAATGCCGGGAATGGAATTGATATTGGTGGATGACGGCTCTCCGGATGGTTCCGGAAGGATATGTGATCAGTACAGTGAAACATACGCATTTATTACGGTAATCCATAAAAGGAACGGAGGTCTGTCCGATGCGAGGAATGAAGGTATCCGGCATGCGCAGGGGGATTATCTGTTATTTTTAGATGGGGACGACAGAATTGCCAAAGATACATTTGTCCGTTTAAAGAATAAAATTGTAAAATCGACGTCTTATGACGTGATTATCGGGAGATATCAGAAATACATTGAGAAAGATCATTCGATACAGGAATGCGGATATTTTTTTGACGAAGAACGTATTTCCGGGCTGAAGGGCGAGGCATTATTAAAGGAGATATTGTATCATTGCAGACATTATGACTGGTATGCCTGGCTTAATATTGTAAACAGGAGGTTCCTGTTAGAGAACAGCCTGTGGTTTGAGACTGGCCGGCTGTATGAGGATATCTTCTGGACACCGAATGTATTGTTTCATTCCCATAAGACGGGCTATTTGGAATACCCCTTTTATGTGTATACATTTATGCGGACAGGAGCAATAACGACTCAGGAAGACTGGAAAAGCTACTATGGAAAAATGGCGGCATGTCAGTATATGAAGGATTTTAGTGAAAAAAATATTATTTCGTCTCGTGTGCGGCAGAAGCTTCTTGGCAGTGTACATCAGGTTTATTCGTCCCTTATCATAGATGCTGTCTATATAGAGAAAACGTATGGCAGGATGAAATGGGAAGCATTGAGACAGCTATTATGCATTTGGAGATATTCAGATAAAAAAATTCATCATGTTCTGTATATTTTCGCAAAATGTTTCGGTGTTCCCGGCCTGGCATGGATATTAGATTTGTTTTTTAATATTATTTCAGACCGTCACAGACAGGAGAGTGAGAAGTGAATGATATAGTAAATGGGATTCTCATTGTTTTTATTATGGGTTTTCCGGTTGCCATCACAGCCGTTATAAATAAAAGAAAGTGTTTCCATATAGAGAAAATCTGGATTGCAGTAACTCTGGCGCTTCTGGCAAGCCGGCTTACCCCTGTCGTCAGGACAGATTTATTTCGTTATAATCAGAAAATGATGGAGTTTGCTGAATTATCGTATAAGGATTTAATGCAGCAGACCAGATTAAACGATTTGCTGATTAATCAGATGTTTTGGGCATTCGGAAAGCTTGGATGGCGTCCGCTGCTTCCGGCGGTCAGCGCTTTTGCATTGTACAGCGTAATGCTTCAGATTTATGGCGGTGTCCTTAAGCGCACAGAGGCTTCAAAGCATTTGAAATTTATTTTACTGATGTTTACGATGTCAATTGTGTCATTTTATTATTCCACAGAAGTAATCAGAAATATGCTGGCATTTACGCTCTCTATTTATGGTGTCTTTCGGGATTTGTATCAGAAAAAACGGAATGTATGGACGTTTCTGCTTTATATCCTGCCGTGTATGATCCATATGTCCGCAATTGTATTTCTCATCCTGCGGGTGTCGGTTTGGCTGTTTCGTTCCCTGTATCCCCTTTTTTTAGCCGGGATATTTGTATCGCCGCTTATGCTTTATGAGGCATATCATATAACGAAAGATCTTGAATTTGGCAATCCCCTGCTTTCACTGTTCAGACAATGTATTGACTCTGCTTACTGGTATTACTACGAATTTGATTATGGATGGGCTCTGGCCGTCAGAAAAAGCGGGTTTATGAATGTACAGAGGTTCTTTTTTTTCGTATTACTGGCCGGTATTTTGTTTGAGCTGTTTGTTTATCACAGAAGGTTTGGGAAAGAAAATCCGGAGCATATAAAGCTGCTTTTATTTTTAGAAGGATTTGGAGCATTGACATTGATCACGTTTCATATAATGGATGCAATTTATCTGAGATTATATTATATCTGGTTTTTGATACTGCCGGCGATCCTTTTTCCTGTCATTAAAATGGCATCGGAAAAGAGGTTTTTCCGGTATTATAACGGTGTTTTACTGTATGCATTCATACCGATAGGAATGGTTTTTCAGTTATACAGAATGTATGGGTATGTTGTCATTCAAATATGACAGAATGTAACGTGTTTTCCATGGAGGTTGAAAATGGTATGCCCAGGCCGGAGATCAGCGTGATTATCCCAGTCTATAATTTGAGCCGGTTCATTAAACCGTGTATTTTAAGCGTAGTAAATCAGACTTTTAAAAAATTTGAAATGATTCTTGTAAATGACGGATCCGAAGATGATTCAGGGGAAATCTGTGAAAAGTTTTCAGAGAGATATGCGAATATTTTAGTCATTCATCAGATGAATGCCGGGGTGAGTGAGGCGAGAAATGCCGGTATCCGGGCTGCCAGAGGAAGATATATCGCATTTCTGGATGGGGATGACGAGATAAAGGATAATTTTCTGGAAGTATTATATGGCATGCTCCAGGAGAACCGGGCAGAGCTGGCATGCCTGAATTGGTCTTTGGGAGACGGCGCTTCAGAGAAAACGGTATTGCTGTCGTCTCAGTCTGCATTAGATTTCATTTGGGACAGCAATAAGTATCAGGGATATGTGTGGAATAAGCTGTTTCTGAGAGAACTGATTATCGAAAATAAGCTTTATTTTGATCCGGAAGCAAGGATCTGCGAGGATCTGGAGTTTTGCGTAAGATATATAAAATGCTCATCACAGGCCGTATATAAAAATGTCTGCCTTAACATTTATAGGTCAAGGAAGGACAGCGCAATGGGAGCTTACGATTACGTAAAGGAAAGAAATAGAATTGCCGTACTGGAACGCCTGAAATCAGAGCAAACGGGAGATTGCACGTTTAATAAAAAATTATGCAGGGAGCTTATACATTCCCATATCCGGGCAATCTTCTGGGAATCGCGTGAAAGCAGTCAGAGGGGAAGGAGTATTGCTGAAGCGCATCTGAATGCAATGTCAGGTTATTTTTCGATAAAATTGATCCGTGGAAAAATGAAAGCGGCATATTATGGCGTCAGATATTTTCCTGAAACGATATTGCAGTTTTATAAGGTATTGCAAATGATAAAAAGGAAGAGACATCTGCCGGAAGAAACCGGGCAGGAAAAGGAACGGGTATGAGAGCGGGGAGGAACGGCGCGGGATGGTAGGAATCATTACGCTTTACTATAATAATTATAATCTGGGAGGACTGCTTCAGGCCTATGCATTACAGCGGACCGTTCAGGGCATGTCCTTTGACTGTGAACAGCTCTGCATCTGGCATTATAAGCCGGAAACATATATGGCGAGAATACAAAAGAAGGCGCGCAGGTTTTGTACGGCTCCTTTATGTGAAATGGAGCGGACGGCCAAAGCTTTGAGGAAGCACTGGGACAGCAGGCCTGTTATGGCGGATCTGGCAAAGCGCTGGCAGAGGATGGAGGAATTTATGCTCCGTATCCCGCACAGCGGACAGGAATACGGCCCGGATAATATGTATGAATGCCTGAAAAAATACGACGCTTTTATTACAGGAAGCGATCAGGTATGGAATGGAACGTATGTGAAGGATCCGTATCTGGGGATCAATCTGCTGGAGTTTGTGCCAGAGCACATCCCTAAAATTGCATATGCAGCCAGCGGGATCGACGCTTCATTAAGCGACAGCCGTAAAAGGAGACTGAATGCGTCTCTTGCATCGTTTCGGAGTATTTCGGTCAGGGAGCGCAGCTCGTTGTGTATACTGGATACGGACAATCAGAAGAGGAGCAGGGCTGTTCTGGATCCGGTTTTTTTAGTGGACAGGCAGCATTGGGAGGAGCTGTCCGCTGAATCACAGATGTCAGAAGAAACAGCCGGCCGGCCCTTTGCGTTTGTTTACCTGTTAGGAGATGGAAAAAGGAGCCGGGACACAGCCGGCCGGATCGCTGCTCTTTGGGGGTTGGATATCACAGCATTTGTGCATGCCCGGAATGTTTTCTGTCTGTGGGATCAGAATTTTGGGGACAGGAGGGTGACTGCCTATGGCCCGGCTGATTTTTTACGGATGATAAGGGAAAGCAGCCTTGTGATTACCGATTCATTTCATGCCGTTTCCTTTTCCATCCTGTTTGAGACGCCATTTTTTGTGCTTGACAGAGCGGATGAGGAGTCTGTGAATTCCAGAATCACCGATCTGCTGGATGATATGGATTTGATGCCGCAGATGGTGTGTTCGGCACAGCCAGAGGACGCTTTTATGGATGCACCCGATTTCGCCCGGGCGAGGAACGTGATCCGATGCTCAAAGGAAGCCTCTGAGAGATTTCTGGAAGAAGCGCTGCGTCCGTTAAGAAAGCCATGATTTATAAGATGCAGAGGTACTCGGAAATCTCAGGCATATAGAGGAGAGGAGCCATATGTTCCAGCACATCATCGGGAAATACAAGGCGCTTCCGGCCCCTGTTCGGGCGTCGGGCTGGTTTTTTGTATGCGCCTTCTGCCAGAAGGGGATTTCTTTTATTACAACGCCGATCTTTACAAGACTGTTGTCCGCAGCGGAATATGGGGCGTATAGTGTATTCCAGTCATGGATGGGAATGATCACGATTTTTGTATCCCTGAATCTGAACTGCGGTGTGTATACGCGCGGGCTGGTTCAGTTTGAAGAGGAAAGGAAGGAGTTTTCCTCTTCCATGCAGGGGCTGTGCCTGACATCGGCTGCTGCATGGCTTGGGATTTATCTGCTGTTTCGCGATGTCTGGAACCGGCTGTTTTCCCTGACGACGCTTCAGATGCTTGCCATGTTCCTTATCATATGGACCTCCGCGTCGTTCGGATTCTGGTCTGTTGAGCAGAGGGTGGAGCTGCGTTACCAGAGGCTGGTCGCTGTCACGCTGCTCGTGTCTCTTATCCAGCCGGCGGTGGGGATTGCATTCGTTTCCCGCGCGCAGGACAAAGCGACAGCCAGGATTTTGGGGCTCGCCCTGGTAAATGCAGCCGCTTATTCGGGGCTTTTTGTGTCACAGATGCGGCGCGGGAAACGTTTTTTTGTGAGGAAGTTCTGGAAGCATGCGGCACGGTTCAACCTTCCGCTGCTGCCGCATTATCTGTCGCAGTCCATTTTAAGCGGCGCGGACCGGATTATGATTGAGCGGATGGCCGGGGCGGATAAGGCAGGGATTTATAACCTGGCTTGTTCCGTTTCCATGATTATGACCATGTTCCACACAGCGCTGATGCAGACCGTCGAGCCATGGCTGTACCAAAAGATTAAGGAGGGAAGGACAGACGTCCTTTCAGCCGTCGCCTATCCGGCGTTTGGGGCTGTGGCGGGCGTAAATCTGCTCTTGATTGCATTTGCCCCTGAGATTATCACACTGTTTGCCCCGGATGAGTACCGGGAAGCGATCTGGGCGATTCCGCCGGTCGTCATGAGCGTATATTTTACGTTTGCCTATACCTTTTTTGCTGTGTTTGAATTCTATTTTGAAAAAACACAGTATATCGCAACCGCCACAGCGGCCGGGGCGGTTCTCAATATTGCGCTGAACCGGATATGTATCCCGCGGTTTGGCTATTATGCGGCAGGCTACACCACGCTGGCCTGCTATATGATCTACGCAGTATTTCACTACTGCTTTATGAGGAAACTCTGCCGGACGCGGCTGGGCGGCAGGCAGGCTTACCGCACGCGGATCCTGCTTGGGATTACCGCATGCTTTATGCTGCTGGGATTCGGGCTTATGTTTACCTATACAAATGCTGTCCTGCGCTATGTATGGATCGTATTCGGGGCAGGAGTCCTGGCGGTTCGGAGAAAGAGGCTGCAGCTCTATCTGAAAAGCCTGCATAAACTGCCAAAAGCATAGGTCTGCAAATAACGGTCCGGGAACATGCAGCCTGCCGGAAATGCATGTTTAAGAGAATACGGCCAGCCTGCGCGCAGAAATACCACAGGAGAGGAGTATCCGCTTATGGAACGCTTTTACACAAATGAACGAAATGCACAAATGCTATTATATCTGATGAAAGCCCATGGAATCAAAAAAGTTATTGTAAGCCCTGGAGCTACGAATGTATGCCTGGTCGGCAGCCTGCAGGCAGATTCTTACTTTGAACTGTATTCCTGCGTCGATGAGCGCTCGGCCGCTTACATGGCCTGCGGGATGGCGGCTGAGAGCGGGGAGCCGGTGGCCTTAAGCTGCACCGGAGCCACAGCGTCCAGAAACTATCTGCCGGGGCTGACGGAAGCCTATTACCGCAGGCTTCCGGTGCTTGCCATTACCTCCACACAGCATCCGGGCCGTATCGGACATAACATCCCCCAGGTGATTGACCGGACTTCACTGCCAAAGGATACGGTAAAAATGAGCGTGCTGATCCCGAACATTCACGATGATGAAGATGAGTGGGCGTATGGAGCGGCGCTGAATAAAGCTCTTCTGGAGCTGCGGCGCGCCGGCGGAGGACCGGTTCATGTGAATCTGGCGACGGGCTACAGCCAGGATTTCTCGGTGAAAGAGCTTCCCGCGACGCGTGTGATCCGCCGGATTGGCCATACGGAAGAATGTCCTGCGCTGCCGGAGGGGAGAATCGGTATTTTTGCCGGAGCGCACAGGAGATGGAGCGAAGCCCTGACGCAGAGCGTGAATGCCTTTTGCAAACGGTATGGAGCTGCTGTAATTTGTGATCACACCAGTAATTATACGGGTCCATATAAGGCTTCGGCCTGTCTGGCGGCAAATCAGGAGCAGTACCGCTCTCCTGTATGCCGAATGGAGCTGCTGATCCATATCGGGGATATTTCCGGCGCTTATATGAATCTGTCCCCGTCGCAGGTCTGGCGCGTCCACCCGGACGGTGAAATCCGTGATACGTTCCGGGCGCTCCGGTATACATTTGAGATGGAGGAAGAAGCATTTTTTAGAAGATATGCGGAACAAAGCTTCAGGGAACCTGAGCCGGCCAGCTATTTCGGGGAGTGGAGCCGGGAGCTTGGGCGTCTGCGCGAAAAAATTCCGGAGCTGCCCTTTTCCAATGTGTGGACAGCGCAGCAGACGCTTGCGCTGCTGCCGGAGAACAGCGCGCTTTATCTGGGAATCCTGCATTCGCTGCGCTCCTGGAATTTTTTTGAAAAGCCGGACAGCGTGGAGGCATATGCGAATACAGGCGGTTTTGGAATTGACGGCGGGATATCCTCTCTGGCCGGAGCGGCCCTGGCGTCCCCGGCAAAACTGTTTTTTGGGGTCACAGGGGATCTGGCCTTTTTTTATGATATGAATGCGCTGGGAAACCGCCATTTGGGCTCCAACATACGAATCCTTTTGGTCAATAACGGGCGCGGAACGGAGTTTCGGAATTACAGTCATCCGGCCGCGCGCTTTGGCGAGGGGGCGGATGCGTTTATGGCGGCGGCAGGCCATTTCGGCAGCCAGTCGCGGGAGCTGGCGAGGCATTATGCACAGGATCTGGGCTTTGAGTATATGGCGGCATCCGGTAAAGAGGAATATCTGGATGTAAGAGAGCGTTTCCTCACGCCGGCCCGGACGGAGCGGCCGATGCTTCTTGAGGTTTTTACGGACAGCAGGGAGGAGAGCAGGGCCCTGGAAATGATAAGTAATCTGGAGACATCGGCGGCAGGCCGGGCGAAAAAGCTGGCCAGAAAGGCGCTGGGTGAGGACGGGGTGAGGCTGGTAAAAGGGATAATTAAGAAAAAATAAACGTGCAGGGAGGCTGGCAGATGCGGGTTCTGATGCTGGGCGGGACGGGCGCGATGGGAAGGCCGCTGGCCGGGATTCTGGCTTCGGAAGGGGCAGAGGTTGTGATCACTTCCCGAAGCCGTTCCGGAACAGGTAAAAAGGGGATCGGATACAGGCAGGGGAACGCCCGTGATAATGGATTCCTAAAGCGTCTTTTAGAGGATTTTTATGATGTGATCATTGATTTTATGGTGTATGGCGAGGCGGAGTTTACGCAGAGGATGGAGCTTCTTCTGACCTCCTGCGGCCAGTATATCTTCCTCAGTTCAGGGAGAGTCTATGACGGTTCCGATTTCCGGA
Organism: Clostridiaceae bacterium; assembly: GCA_009911305.1. Taxonomy (GTDB): domain Bacteria; phylum Bacillota; class Clostridia; order Lachnospirales; family Lachnospiraceae; genus Otoolea. The sequence goes on from QXXC01000003.1 coordinate 141,402, forward strand.
TGACAGAAGTCTCCCCAAGGCTTTTGGAGAGCTGCCGTGATGCGGATTATCTTAAAACTGACGAGTATGCGCTTTCAAAGGCGAGGCAGGAGGATCGGCTCCGGGAGTCGGGATATGCGAACTGGACGATTGTCCGGCCGTATATTACCTACAGTGAACAGCGCCTGCAGCTCGGGGTGTTTGAAAAGGAACAGTGGCTCTACCGGGCGCTTAAGGGGCGGACGATCGTGTTTGCAAAGGATATTGCAGAGAAGCGGACCACCTTAACCTGCGCCCTGGATGTGGCAGAGGCGCTTGCAAAAATAGCGGGGAACCCCGAAGCGTTTGGGGAGGCAGTCCAGCTCGCGGCGCCTTGTGACATATCCTGGAAAGAAGCGCTGGATATATATCTGGACGTTCTGGAAGAAAAGACACACCGAAGGCCAAAGGTTTACTGGATGGATGAATCCATCGGGCTGGCGCAGCGTCTGGGAAATGTGTTCCAGGTGAAATACGACAGGCTGTTTCACCGCAGGTTCAACAGCGAAAAGGCGGACCGGATATGCGGGGAACCGCTGCGTTACAGGGATGCGGGGACGGGTTTAAAGGCCTGCCTGGAAGAATTTCTGGATGGAGACAGGGAATTCAGGGACATATCGTGGAAGGCAGAGGCCTTTATGGATCGGCTGACCGGGGAACGGACCCCGTTTAAAGAGATACCTTCATTTAAAAGGAAGGCCGCCTACTTTCTGCGGAGGTATCTGCCGGGGGGATGCCCCGGGGATGGGTAAGCTGGAACTGGGAGTTGGTTTGGGAAAGGAATTCAAGGAGAGCATTATGCTTCCATGTATCGTATTCTTTTTCCGGCGGCGGTGATGACAGTATGGAATCACGTCCTGTCCCGGGAAAAGGCCGGCTTTAAGCGCCCGGCGCCATCAAAACCACATCTCCTCCCGAACCACTTGCAATCTCGTCTGTGAACCGATATAATATTAAAAAAAGCGCCCATCCCATCCCCGCGCCGCTTCAGAGGCGCGGGAAAGCCGGACGGCGGCTGGAGCGCCTGATACGGCGCACGGGAGGGCAGGACGGGAGGATCAGAAGATGGATAACAGACTTTGTGTAATCGGGGAAGCGCTGATTGACTTTATTCCGGACAGGAAGGGCCAGCGCTTAAAGGATGTGTCAGGCTTTAAGCGCGTGGCCGGCGGGGCTCCGGCGAATGTGGCGGGAGCGGTGACGAAGCTTGGGATTTCTTCCAAGATGCTGACCAAGCTGGGGGCGGATCCCTTTGGGGATTACATCGAAGAGGTTTTACAGGAGGCGGGGATTGACACGGCCCATATCCGGCGCGACAGCCGCGGGGAGACGGCCCTGGCGTTTGTCTCCCTGGCGGAGGACGGGAACCGGGACTTTAAGTTTTACAGGCGCAACAGTGCGGATCTGTTGTATGCGCCGGAGGAGATCCCGGAGGATGTGCTGGATGACTGCGGGATGATCCATTTCTGCAGCGTGGATCTGATGGAATCGCCGATGAAGGAGGCGCACCGGAAGCTGGTTTCCATGGCGCTGGAGAAAGGGATTCTCGTTTCGTTCGACCCGAACCTGCGCCCGTCCCTGTGGGGAGACGATGAGGCGATGAAGAAGGCGGTCCTGGAGTTTCTGCCGCTTGCGGATATCGTGAAGATTTCCGATGAGGAGCTGGAGTTTATCACAGGGGAGACGGAGATTGAAAAAGCGCTTGGGACACTTTCGTCCGGGCGGGCCTGCTGTGTGGTGTACACAAAGGGGGCCGACGGCGCGGAGGTCTATGTAAGGCCAAAGGCGGGCGGCGCGAAGGAGTGGACCAGCGCAGAGGCTCCGGGCTTCCGGGTTGAGGCGCGGGATACCACGGGGGCCGGAGATTCCTTTATCGGCGCGTTCCTGTTCTGCATTTTGAGGGACAGGGCGGCGGATCCGGGCGCCCTGAGCGCGGACACGCTGACAGGGTATCTGGAGTTTGCCAATGCCTATGCGGCCTATACGACGACCCGCGAGGGCGCTCTGGCGGCCATGGCGGATGCAAAGCAGATGGAAGAATGGCTTGTGTTTTGTAAAAATATGTAGTAAAATCAGATGCGGCAGCGATTTCCGAAAGAGGTCGTTACCGCATTTTTTTATGAATATTAAGATAAGGAGAGGTAACAGGAAAACCGGTTCCGGGGAACGGCTTTTTTTGCCTTCTGTGAGTTTGGATCCTGGTTTGGCTGTTACAGGGAGAGAAAGGTATGGGAAGAGAAAAATTTTCATCGCGTCTGGGATTTATTCTGATTTCCGCGGGCTGTGCCATCGGCCTGGGAAATGTGTGGAGGTTTCCGTATATTGTGGGCCAGTACGGGGGCGCCGCCTTTGTGCTGATCTATGCGGCCTTTCTTGTGCTTCTCGGTCTTCCGATCATCGTCATGGAGTTTGCCGTGGGGCGCGCCAGCCAGAAGAGCGCGGCGCTTTCCTTTGACGTGCTGGAGCCGAAGGGGAGTAAGTGGCATATTGAAAAATGGTTTGCCATGGCGGGAAATTACCTTTTAATGATGTTTTACACCACAGTCGCAGGCTGGTTATTCTTATATTTTGTCAAAATGGCGGCCGGCGATTTTACCGGGCTTGACGCTGACGGCGTAGCCGGCGAGTTTGGCCGGATGCTTGATAACCCCGCCCTGATGACGGGCTTTATGGTTTTCTGCGTGATTGCCTGCTTCTCCGTGTGCGCCATGGGCCTTCAGAGCGGCGTGGAAAAGATCACAAAGGTGATGATGGTAAGCCTTCTGGCCCTGATGCTTGTGCTGGCTTTTAACTCTGTGCGGATGGAGGGCGGAAAACCGGGCCTGGAATTCTATTTAAAACCGGATTTTTCCAAAATCAGGGAGGCCGGAATCGGCGAGGTGGTCTTCGCCGCTCTGGGGCAGTCCTTTTTCACGCTGAGCATCGGCATCGGCGCGCTGGCTATTTTCGGAAGCTATATCGGCAAGGAGCGCAGTCTGACCGGGGAGGCGGTCAATGTGATGGTGTTAGACACCTTCGTGGCCTTTATGGCCGGCCTGATCATCTTCCCGGCGTGCTTTGCATACGGGATCGAACCGGGACAGGGCCCGAGCCTGATTTTCATTACCCTGCCGAATGTGTTTAACCACATGGCAGGCGGCCGGTTCTGGGGAACCTTATTCTTCCTCTTTATGTCCTTTGCCGCCGCGTCCACGGTCATTGCAGTCTTCCAGAATATTGTGTCCTTCGCCACGGATCTCACGGGCTGTTCCGTCAAAAAGGCGGTTTTGGCCAACATGGCATTGATCATCCTTCTCTCCATGCCCTGTGTGCTGGGCTTTAATGTGTGGGGCTTCATCGCTCCCTTCGGAGAGGGCTCGACGGTTCTCGACCTGGAGGATTTTCTGGTGAGCAACAATCTTCTGCCGCTGGGGAGCCTGGTATATCTTCTGTTCTGCACCAGCCGGTACGGATGGGGGTATGAGGCGTTCATGACCGAGGCGAACACAGGGGCAGGAATGAAGTTCCCGCGCTGGGCCAGGGCGTATGTGTCGTATGTGATTCCGGTGGTGGTGCTGATCATATTTGCGCAGGGGTACTGGACGAAATTCTTTTAAAATGTATCGCGGGGGGATCGTGAAGGGGCCGCCCGGAACGGGCTGTTTATCCGACGTCACCCCGCTTCCGCTCAGTGAAAAGCGCAGCGGACACTAAGCTCGAAAAGACCTCGCTAAGTGCCGGCGGTTTTCAATGGGTTCCTTTCGGATAAACAGCCCGTTCCGGGCTACTGTTTGGACTCGTCGGGTATTAATACATACTCTTTACTGTATGATGTAAAGTTCTTTTAGAGAACACAAAGGTGTATTTTGGGGTAAATCCTGATCTGCTAATCAAAGCGTATTGAAATTCCCGACATAATTAAGATATAGTGAGATTCGACACAACTTAAGATTTGGAGGGAACACTGCATGAAAAATTTGAGCAGGCATGAAAAGGTTGCTGTAGTATTATTTATTATCTGATGATCATTTCTTTTTGTCCTGGAGGGTATGCAGAGATGACAGGTATATTGCAGGGGCTGTCAACAGGTCTATTATCAGGTATGGTACTTTTATGGATAACAGGAATCAAGGGAAAAGAAGTAAAACAATTATCAAATCCATCTGTTCACAGACGCCATTTATAAGCGGACAGCAGTCCGTGACGATGGTAAAACAGCGTATTTTATTAGCTTTACGGATGGGCAAGGCGAATTTTACGATTTTGGAGGTGTCCGAGCCGTTCTTCATAGAATTTCGGCAAATGGAGCGCAAGAACCGCAATCTCCAACAATCCGATTGGCGACATAGGGAACTTCGGATTTGTAGGGAAACGCTTTATAAGAGGGCATTCAGAGTGCCCAAAAGCGTTGAAAAATTGATTTTTGATGCAGAACAGCGGGAACTACTCAATAAGGCTATCGCCGCACTTCCGGAAGTCCAGCGGGATATGCAGTTTCATAATAGGCTGATTTCGGAATGTTCGCTGTAGTGCTAACCATTAGCCAGCAAAAACGTAGCCAGGGGAGGCTTTGATATCCGTAAAGAACCCGTAGAAAACCGCCGGCACTTAGCGAGGTCTTTTCGAGCTTAGTGTCCGCTGCGCTTTTCTCCGAGCGGGAGCGGGGTTCTGTTGGATATCAAAGCCTCCCCTGGCGGCCACCTTGCGCCTCTCCCCGCGCCCGCATCCAAAACGTCCACAGCATATCAAAAATAAATTTTGTATTAATTTTTATACAAAATTCCGTCTAAGATCTTAAATTTGCCAATTGTTAAAAAGATTCTACTATGATATACTATACGCGATAGCTTCTGCCCCCTTTATGTGACAAATTTTTCACAATTTGGAATCTAAAACGGGGAAGAAAATCAAACTAGAGAAAGAGGGTTTAATTGATGGGTTTGGCTACATTTATAGGCGGCATTCATCCATACGAGGGAAAAGAACTGTCTGAGGATAAACCAATCAAGGTTCTTGCCCCCTTAAAGGGCGAGGAGATGGTTTACCCGCTGTCCCAGCATATCGGCGCGCCCGCGAAACCGCTTGTGGGGAAGGGCGATCGCGTGCTGAGAGGCCAGATCATCGCAGAGGCCGGGGGCTTTATTTCTGCGAATGTTCTGAGTTCTGTTTCCGGTACTGTGAAAGGGATCGAGCCGAGACTGGTTGCCAATGGAGCGATGGTTCAGTCAATCATTGTGGAGAATGACGGCGAGGAGGAAGCGATTGAGGGTTTTGGCGAGGAGAGGGATTACACGAAGCTCTCCAAGCAGGAGATCCGCGATATTATCAAGGCGGCCGGTATTGTGGGCCTTGGCGGCGCGGGATTCCCGACGCATGTGAAGCTCACTCCCAAGGACGAGGCGGCGATTGACCATGTGATCGTCAACGGCGCGGAGTGCGAGCCGTTCCTGACCAGCGACTACCGGATGATGATGGAGCGGCCGGAGGAGATTATCGGGGGACTGAAGGTGATCCTTTCGCTGTTTGACAATGCGAAGGGAATAATCGGCATTGAAAACAACAAGCCGGAGGCGATCAAGAAGCTGACGGAGATGGTGAAGGATGAGCCCAGGATTGAGGTTTGTCCGCTTCTCACAAAGTACCCGCAGGGCGGCGAGCGCACGCTGATCTATGCGGTGACAAAGCGGGAGATCAATTCCGCGATGCTGCCGGCGGACGCGGGCTGCGTGGTTGACAATATCGACACCGTGGCTGCGATCTACAATGCGGTGTGCAAGTCCGTTCCGCTGCAGAGAAAGATCATCACCGTGACGGGGGACGCGGTTACGAACCCGCAGAACTTTGAGGTGCGCCTGGGCACGGATTACAAGAGGCTTCTGGAGGCGGCCGGCGGCTTTAAGGGCGGCAAAGAGCCGGAGAAGATGATTTCCGGCGGACCGATGATGGGCCAGGCGTTATTCAGCCTTGATTTCCCGGTTGCGAAGACCTCCTCGGCGCTGACGACCTTTACAAAGGATCAGGTGGCGGCCATGGAGCCGACGCCTTGTATCCGCTGCGGAAAGTGCGTGGAGGTATGCCCGGAGCACCTGGTGCCTCAGCTTATGATGGATGCGGCGGAGCGCCATGATATGGAGCGCTTCCAGGCATTGAGCGGCATGGAGTGCGTGGAGTGCGGATGCTGTGCGTTTACCTGCCCGGCCAAGAGGCCGCTGACGCAGGCGTTTAAGGAGCTTAGAAAGGCCGTGGCGGCAAGCCGCAGAAAGTAGGGGGTGTGAAGAAATGGGAAAATTATTTAACGTATCGTCATCACCTCACGTGAGAAGCGCCCACACGACCCAGGCGATCATGCTGGATGTGGCCATTGCGATGCTTCCTGCAAGTATTTACGGTGTATGGCAGTTTGGGATGCATGCGCTGCTGGTTCTGATTGCAACTGTGGCAGCCTGTGTGATTTCCGAGTATGTATTTGAAAAAGTGATGAAGAAACCGATCACGGTTATGGACGGGAGCGCCCTGGTGACGGGTATGATTCTGGCGCTGAATATGCCTCCGCAGATTCCTCTCTGGATTCCCATGCTGGGCGGCGTGTTCGCGATCATTATTGTAAAGCAGATGTACGGCGGACTGGGCCAGAACTTTATGAACCCGGCTCTGGCAGCCAGATGCTTCCTTTTGATTTCCTTTGCGGGAAAGATGACGACCTTCTCCGAGCCGCACTCTGACGCGGTGGCCAGCGCGACGCCGATGGCGATGTTAAAGGCCGGGGAGCCGGTGGATGTGGGAGCGATGTTCATTGGTAATATTTCCGGAACCATCGGTGAGGTTTCCGTGATTGCGCTTCTGATCGGCGCGGCTTACCTGGTGTACAGAAAGGTGATTTCCCTGCGGATTCCGCTTACATATATTGCGACTGTGGCCGTGTTTGCGGCTCTGTGCAGCGGCTTTGACATGACCTATGTGGCGGCCCATTTATGCGGCGGCGGCCTGATGTTCGGCGCATTCTTCATGGCCACGGACTATGTTACGAGCCCGATCACACCGAAGGGACAGTATGTGTTCGGCGTGGCGCTTGGTCTTCTGACCGCGCTGTTCCGTATCTTTGGCGGATCGGCTGAGGGCGTGTCCTATGCGATTATTTTCTGTAACATCCTGGTTCCGCTGATCGAGAAGTACACCCTTCCGATTGCTTTTGGTAAGAAGGGAGGTAAAAAATAATGGCAGGTAAATCCGGATTTGTAAAGGACGCCATGACCCTGTTTGCAATCACCCTGATCGCGGGCGTTGCGCTGGGCGGCGTGTATGAAGTGACAAAGGGCCCCATCGAGCAGGCCACGATTGCGGCGAACAATGCGACCTACAAGGAGGTATTTGCAGATGCGCAGTCCTTTGAGGAGATTGCGGACGCGGATCTGGACGGCTGCAACGCAGGGTTAGTCGGCGGCGAGTTCGGCAATGTGGGCATTGAGTCTGTCCTGGCGGCTAAGGATGCGTCCGGCGCGGACATCGGCCTTGTGATTAACTCGTATTCCAACGACAGCTACGGCGGCAAGGTGGGAATTTCGGTGGGTCTTAAGACGGACGGCAGCATCACGGCGATTGGCTTCCGCGAGACGAGCGACACGCCGGGCCTGGGCCTGAAGGCAAAGGAGGCGCCCTTTAAGGATCAGTATATCGGAAAAGCGGCAGAGAAGCTTTCCGTGACGAAGTCCGGCAATGCGGGCGATGCGGAGATCAACTCCATCAGCGGCGCGACCATCACGTCCGACGCGGTGACGAATGCGGTCAACGCAGCCCTGTATTATCAGCAGAATTATGCAAATTAACAGGAGGCGGGAAGCATGAACAAGAATATGGAACGTTTATATAACGGCATTATCAAAGAAAACCCAACCTTCGTGTTAATGTTAGGTATGTGTCCGACCCTGGCGGTTACGACCTCCGCCATCAACGGTATCGGCATGGGGCTTTCCACAACAGCCGTTTTGGTATTTTCCAACTTTATTATTTCGATTTTGCGCAATATCATCCCGGATCGCGTGCGTATTCCGGCTTATATTGTGGTTATTGCCAGCCTTGTTACGGTTGTGCAGCTTTTGATCCAGGGATTTTTGCCCTCGCTTTACTCTTCGCTGGGTATTTATATCCCCCTGATCGTGGTAAACTGTATCATCCTTGGCCGCGCGGAGTCGTATGCGGCGAAGAATGATCCGATCTCTTCCGCGTTTGACGGTATCGGCATGGGACTGGGCTTTACGATTGCCTTAACCTGCATCGGCCTGTGCCGTGAGCTTCTGGGCGCCGGCGCGGTGTTTGGCCAGCAGATTATCCCGGAGGATTACCATATCTCCATTTTCATCCTGGCGCCGGGCGCATTCTTCGTGCTGTCCATCCTGACCGCGCTGCAGAACAAGTTCAAAGCGCCGTCTGCGACAAACGGTTCCGCTCCGAAGTCCAGCGCGCTGGTGTGCGGCGGAAACTGTGCTTCCTGCATGGGCGCGGCCTGTGCGGAAAACCACTTAAAGCTTGCTGAGAAGGCGGCCGAGGAGGCGGCAAAGGCGGCTGCGGCCAAGAAAGCGGCGGCAGAGAAGGCCCTGGCGGCCAAGAAGGCGGCTGAGGCGGCGAAAGCGGCTGAAGCCGGCAAAACGGAATAAGGAGGAATGGGAAAATGAAAGAATTGCTTTTAATTGCCATCGGTTCCGCCCTGGTAAATAACGTTGTACTCAGCCAGTTCCTTGGCCTGTGCCCGTTCCTTGGCGTTTCCAAGAAGGTTGAGACGTCTGCAGGCATGGGCGCGGCCGTCATCTTTGTTATCACGATTGCGTCCGCTGTGGCGAGCCTGATCTATGATTTTATCCTGCTCCCGAGCGGTATGTCCTATTTGCAGACGATCGTGTTTATTCTCGTAATTGCGGGCCTGGTGCAGTTTGTGGAGATGTTCTTAAAGAAGAACATGGTTTCTCTTTATGAGTCCCTGGGCGTGTACCTTCCTCTGATTACGACGAACTGCGCCGTTCTGGGCGTGGCTCTGACCAATGTAACCAAGGCTTATAATTTTATTCAGAGCGTTGTGAACGGCATCGGTATCTCCGTTGGATTTACGATTGCCATCGTCCTGCTGGCAGGCGTGCGCGAGCGCATTGAACACAACGACGTTCCTTATAACTTCCAGGGATCCCCGATCGTGCTGATCACGGCAGGCCTTATGTCAATTGCATTTTTCGGATTTTCCGGATTAATTTAAAGGGGGAAACGGAGGATGAATATTACTGGTATTATCATTGCGGCCGTTATCGTGGGCGTGACCGGCATCATCGTCGGCATGCTCCTGGGTGTGGCCAGCGAGAAGTTTAAAGTAGAGGTAGATGAAAAAGAAGTCCTTGTCAGGGCTGAGCTGCCGGGAAATAACTGCGGCGGCTGCGGCTTCCCGGGCTGTGACGGCCTTGCAAAGGCCATTGCGCAGGGGACGGCGGCTGTGGATGCCTGTCCGGTAGGCGGCGCGCCTGTAGGGGCGAAGATCGCGGCCATCATGGGCGTTGAGGCCGGCGGCAGCGAGAAGAAGGTGGCTTTTGTAAAGTGTAAGGGTACCTGCGACAAGACGCGCGCGCAGTACAATTATTATGGAATCAAGGATTGTAAGATGGCCGGCGTGGTTCCCGGCGCGGGCGACAAGGCATGCTCTTATGGATGCATGGGCTTTGGATCCTGCGTGACGGCCTGTCAGTTCGGCGCGATCCACGTGGTGGACGGCATCGCAGTGGTTGACAAGGAGAAATGCGTGGCCTGCGGCAAATGTGTGGCGGCCTGCCCGCAGCATTTGATCGACCTCGTGCCGTATAAGGCCGAGCATCTGGTGCAGTGTAATTCTCACGACAAGGGACCGGCTGTGAAGGCGAAGTGCGACAATGGATGTATTGGTTGTACGCTTTGTACGAAGCAGTGTGAGTTTGACGCGATCCATATGGATAACAATGTGGCTGTGATTGATTACGAGAAGTGTACGAACTGCGGTAAGTGCGCGGCGAAGTGTCCGGCGAAGATTATTCTGTAAGGGCTGCGTGAAATGGGCATGTTGTAAACACGCTTGAAAGTTTTGAAAAAGCAGACGGCAAAATGCGCAGTGACGCCAGGGTGTGTCATGGGCGCGGGTTGCTGTCTGCTTTTTCTTTAAATAAGAGTGTGTCAGGCGCTTTGGGGCAGCAGTTCAGGCTGTCTGAACGGTTACATTCTGGGACAGGGAGGGAAGATGTATGCTGTCAGTTGCCGTGTGCGATGATGTGGTTCTGGAATGTGCGGATCTGGCGAGGCGGATTCGGGAGGTATTGGGGCTGGAAGGGATTGGCGCGATTGTGAAGCGCTTTTTTTCGGGGCGGGATCTGCTGGAGGCCGGGGAGGCGTTTGATCTTGCTTTCCTGGATATCCGCATGCCGGGGATGGACGGGATGGAGCTGGCGAAACGGCTGCGCGGGAAGCGGCCGGATATGATGCTGATCTTTGTGACGTCTGCGAGCGAGTATGTGTTTGAGGCTTACGATGTGGAGGCATTTCATTATCTTGTGAAACCGGTTCCGGAGGAGAAGCTGCGGCGTGTTCTTTTGCATGCGGCGGGGAAAATCTCCGGGAGGGAGGATGCGGGGTATCTGCTTGTTTCCTTGCAGAAGGGGACCGTGAAGGTGAGGCTTAAGGATATTGTGTATATGGAGGCCAGAGGGAGGCTGGTGGATATCCACTGTGCGCAGGAGACGGTAACGGTTCCGGAGGCGCTTGGACGGCTGGAAAAAAAGCTTGAGGGGCGGGATTTTTTCCGCTGCCATAAGGGGTATCTGATTAACTTACGGTTTGTGGATGGTTTTCAGAAAACGCAGATAACAATGGAGAATGGGGATGTTGTTTTGCTGGCCAGGAGGCGGTATGATGATTTTGCCAGGGAAATGATGAACTTTATGAAGCGGGAGGGCGGTATTCTGTGAGTGTGAATCTGCGGGGAAATGATCCGGCTGTATGGTTTTTGGCAGGGAAATTTGCGGCCTGGGCAATCGTTCAGGGGTGGGAGCTGTTTACGGCTTTGCGTATCCAGGAGAGATTTTTCCGTCCGGCCCGGACGCCGGCGGGGGATGGGGCGTTTTTTGTGTCGGTGATGATGGAGGGAGGGCATGGTTCTCTGTGAGGGGGCGGCCCTTTCACAATCCACCGCGCCGCACAGCTCCATACAGTCCTGCACATCGTATTTCAATTCTTAAAACAGTCGCTGTCCTCCACAAGCTTATACGTCCCCTTCCCCAGCTTTATCACGAATCCGGCAGCCTCGCTCCGATTTAAAATTCGCTGCAACTGCCTTGCGCTGCAATGGAGATGAAAGGCGGCCTGTTCGATTCCTTTCAGGGTCTGATCATGGCATTTATATTTCATATTAGGAAATAACCCGTTCAGTGAGGGAGGCAGGGGCGGCGTCGATAGCGGCCATGGTTCCTATTTTGGCTGAAAGGCTGTTGCAGATAAGCGCCAGAAACCGGCTGTTGGAGAGCAGGGCTTCCCTGTGTTTTTCAATCGAACATACAATGCAGGTCAGTCTTTCGGCGGCTTCCGCATAAATGCTGCCGCTTGGGTGATAAAAGGTGTGATCAATATGATGACGAGTTATTTTCAGGCGTTGGGAAAGGCAGTAAAATCACTGACAATCACAGTTCTGAGAAATGCGGTGCTGTTTATTCCGGGAGTCATCCTTTTGAATCATATTTGGAAGCTGAACGGCGTGATTGCGGCGCAGCCTGTTGTGGAGACGGCTTTGGCGATCATTTGTATGGCCATGTATGTCAGAGACAGGGAGACTGCGCGCTAGAGCATGATTCAAACACGTGCTAAGCCTGACCGTATATGACAGAAATCAGGCCGTTTGTTCCTGCATGATTAAACGAACGCTTTTTCAGCCGAAGAAACCGTTATGATATCTGTGCATTCCCGGATTCTTCAGGCGCCTGCCTTTGCGGCTGATTTTCCGGGAATCTGAAAAAAGGAGGTTTTTTATGAAAGCAGGGACCATGAACGGCCTGATCGGGGCGAACATGAATGTGAAGCTGGCAGAGACGCCGATGCGCGTGTACAGCGAGGCAGAGGCAAAGGGCGATACAGGGGCCATGGAACGCGCCATGGGGTATGCAGAGGAATTTTCGCAGAAGGCAAAGGAGTGCAGCGACGAGGCAAAGGAAGCGCTGAAAAGCGAGGCAAAGGAGGAGAAAGAGGAGCGGGAGGCCCTGCTCGAACGGCGCAGGGAGGAAGCGGCGGCGCGGCGGGGTGAGACATCCGGAAGGCTGCCGGAGCCGGTGGATACGGCTGTGATCAGCGAGGATGGAAAGAAGGCTTCACAAGAGGCGGGAGCGCCCGCCGGAACCGGCGCGGGCGGGCCGGCCGCGCCGGATATCGCGAAGACGTATACGGAGAGCAGAGGCGCAGTGGATATGCAGGCCGCAGAGCCGCAGATTTGCGTGAAAGCCTGACAGCCCTGACTGGCAGCGCGGCGGGGGATATCCGGAAATGGATCCCCCGCCGCGTTTTCATGTACTTCCTGAGTATATTTTATTCCATGAATGTTATCCCATGACAGGTATTTCAATCTGCACAATATAGTCTTCTATCCGCTGTGCGACGGTTTCGTTGATCCCTTTTTCATAGGAAAAGCCGCACAGCTCGATTCCCTGCCTGCGGGCATGGTCTAAGATGTCACGGTACCGGCCGGGAAGGCCGTCCCATTCCCCTTTGTAAAAGGCTTTTAAATAGTTTCCCTTTGGCTGTATATGGAGGCCGTTTTTGTGCCTGAGGAACGGGATCTCAATAAAGAGCCGGGTATAGTCGTCGAAACGGCCGTTTTGCAGGCTGGAGACGGGAATCATGGAGCCGTAGGAGGCGTCGTGCAGGCGGCCGAGCCGGTACCGGGCCGTTTCGGCTGTGATGAGCTCCACCGCTTTTTCAAAGGTGATGGAACGGTCGATATCCACAACCACCAGGCGGCGTTCTTCCTTTTCCACGATGCTGATTTCCGACAGATCCATGCTCAGAAGGGCGTCCATGCTCTGACGATGGCTGTGTAAGGTTTTCCGGAGAGCGGTCAGGCGCATGAGCTGTACGTCCAGCTCTGCGATCCGCTCCTCAAGGAGGCGCTTCATGGTTTCAGCGGAGCGGTTTTTCATAAAGGCCTGTATTTCCGCCAGGGGTACGTCCAGCTCCCTCAACAGCAGTATAATCTCCAGGATGGGGCTCTGGTGAAAGTTATAGTACCGGTATCCGTTTTCAGGATCCACGGCGGCGGGCTTAAAGAGCCCAATCTCATCATACCACATCAGTGTTTTCTTGTTGATGCCATGCAGAGCGGCGAACTGGCCGATGGTAAGGCGTTTACTTTTTTTATCCATTTTCATGCTCCTGAAATATTTTTTTAAAAAATGATCCGTTTTTCTATTGACCGTACTGTTACTGTATGGTTTATGATACGACATACAGGAGACAAATGCAAGCTGCGAATGTAAATGTGCTCCCGGAATCTCCCCGCGCCTGATTTTGTGAGATTTTGGGAGTACAAAAAAAGGAGAAATGAAACGATGGGACATGAAAATGTATACGCAAAACCTGTAACGCTTGGGAATATTTTAAAATTTGCCGTTCCGACCATTGCCATGACGGTGTTTATGTCATTTTATACCATGGTTGACGGCCTGTTTGTGTCGAATCTGATCGGCACGGACGCGCTTTCGGCGATCAATCTGACAGCCCCTGTCATCCAGCTCGTCACTGCTGTTTCGGCCATGCTGGCCACCGGCGGGAGCGCGGTGATTATGAAGAAGATGGGGGAGCAGAGGAACCAGGAGGCGATGGAGGATTTTACGTTCCTGATTCTGGTCAATATTGCGGCGGGAAGCGCCATGTGCATACTTGGATGGCTGGCCATGGGCCCTGTCTTTGCGGGAATGGGCCTGTCTGCGGATGTGGAAAGGTACTGCGTGGAATATTTGAGCCGCTATCTGGCGTTCACGGTTCCCATCCTGCTGATGAATAACTTTACGCTTTACATGATTGCCAGCGGGAAGGCGGCGCTTTCGTTTGTCTGCTCCGTGGCGGGCGGCGTCCTCAATATGGCGCTTGACTATGTGTTTATAGCAGAGCTTGATATGGGGATCCGCGGGGCGGCGATCGCGACGGGCCTGGGGTATTCCGTGACCGCAGCGGCCGGTTTATTTGTCTTTAGCCGCAAAACGGGCCTTCTGCACTTTACGAAGCCGGCGCTGCGCGTAAAGGTCCTGGCCAGCGCGGCCGCCAATGGATCCTCGGAAATGGCGACGGCGCTTGTGAGCGGGATCATTACCATGATGTTTAACTGGACCATGCTGACCTTTGTCGGCGAGGACGGCATTGCGGCAGTGACGATCATCATGTATGTGCTGATGTTTGCAAGCTCCCTGTACACAGGCTATTCGTACGGGGTTGCGCCCATGATGAGCTTTTACTATGGAGAGGGGAACCGTGAGAAGCTGAAAACGCTGATTTTGGTCAGTCTGAAGGTGATTGCATGCATCTCGGTGGTCACGGCCGCAGGTTCGCTTTTATTAACAGAGCCGCTCGTGTCTGTCTTTTCGCGCCCGGATAATCCGGTATACGGCCTGGCGGTCAGCGGGAACCGGATATGCACAGCCGCGCTCCTCTTTATCGGGTTTAATATTTTTGCGAGCGGGATGTTTACAGCGCTGTCAAACGGGGTGGTGTCGGCTGTCCTTGCCTTTTCGAGATCGTTTGTGTTTATGCTGATAACCATGATGGTTCTTCCGCGCATCATGGGAGTGAACGGCGTATGGCTGGCGACGCCGGCGGCCGAAATCATGGCTTTAGGCCTGTCTGCCTTCATGTTTGTGAGATACAGGAAGAGGTACGGGTATTAAAGTGTGTTTGAAACGCGCTCCGGGGCCGGTTTTTCTGCTTAACAATGCGTTACATATCCGCTATAATAAAAGAGCAAAACAACAGAGGATAATTCGGGCTGCCTGAACAGTTGCGAAAGGGGATGTATGGCTTGAAAAGGACGAAAAGAAAAATCTGGCTGTGGCTGCTGCCAGCGGTGGCGGCGGCGCTTGTATGCTGTATATGGGCATATTTGCTGCGGGGAAGCAGGCGGATCCGCGCAGAACGGGATATTCTGCCGGATGAGATGGTATTTTATAATCAGCTCGACGGGCGGTGGAAGGAGGACAGGCTGGGCGCGTCAGGATATGATATGGAGTCTTCGGGATGTCTGACGACCTGCATTGCAATGATCACAGGGCTGCAGGATGTCCCGCAGTCCTTTGATCCGGGTGAGCTGAACGCGCTTTTTTCGGATGAGCAGTGCTATGACGCGGAGGGCAATCTCCAGTGGGGAGAGGTTGAGCGGGCGCTGTCGGTTACGGCTGTCCGGCGCGGGCCGATGGAGGGCAGGGAGCTGGAGGAGCTTTTGCTGGAAGGCGTATATCCGATCGTGCGGGTCCGGATGCATGGGCTGGGGGCATACCACTATGTGCTGCTTGTGGGGAGCTGCGACGGGGAATTTTTATGTATTGATCCGCTGAACCGGGAGAAGAAGCTGTTGGGGCTTTCCGGATTTGGGAACCGCATCTACGCGGTCCGGTATCTGGAGGAAGGGAAGGGGCGTTAAATACGGGAGATTTTAAAAAAGAAAACGGTGGTTTGGATATGGATTTCAAAACCGCTTTTACAACGATGGATTGCTCATGATTCACTTACCTTATGCATATATTAATTGCAAGATACATTTCTTTTTCATAAAATTCTTTTTCATAAAACAAAAATTTATCCTTGTCTGGTATTATTCAAATCCTGATATGTAACATTGCATCGCCCTCCTTTCTTTCGTCTGGAGGGCTGCTTGAACCCTCCGCAAAATACAAGAGGGGGAAGCCGCCTTTGGCTCTATGAATTCCCCTCTGACCAAAGGGCCGCGCGCACGGGATTTCCCGGGGGTGGCGGCGCCAAACCACATTTTCAGCGGTCTGTGTGTATCGCGAAGCGTGTTACCGGGCACAGGGCACAGCCTGGCAGGGGTGTGAACCGCGTTGCAGTTCAGCCTTTGGGCTGAACCGTAACAAATATTTTGATTACTGCCTGTATATATATTGACAATACATATATTAAATAGTAAAATATTGCCATAAAATAAAACAAAAGAGACATGGCTTTTGTTTTATTTTTATGCAGAAAAATGTTTTACCAAAGAGCTTAAGCAGATCGTAAGACAGATTTCGCAGGAACACAGTTCCAAAATAATAAAGAAAATGTAGAGAGGTTGGGAGAAAGAGAGCGATGATAATCCAGCATAATTTGCTTGGCGCGAACTCGCGCCGGAATTTGGACAAAAACAAAGGAAAGATCCAGAAAAGCCTTGAGAAGCTGTCCTCAGGTTATCGGATTAACCGTTCTGCGGACGACGCGGCGGGCCTGGCGATATCAGAAGGGCTGCGCCTGATCATCCAGGGAACGGAACAGGCGGAGCGCAACGTTATGGACGGAGTCGGGCTGATACGCACGGCCGATGGCGCGATGGAGGAGATCAGCGCCATGCTCCAGAGAGGCTATCAGCTCAGCGCCCAGGCTGCCAACAGCACATATAATGAGACGAGCCGTTCCGCGATGCAGGCGGAGCTCGACGAGCTCCGGGATGAGATAGGAAGAATCACGGAGAATACGGAATTTAACGGGATCCCTCTTTTGAAAAGCGATGTCGGACAGAGCAGCGGCAGCGCAGTCATCGGCCCGCAGACGGGGCTTCCGGCCTGGGTAAAAACAGGGGCGTCCCTGGCAAGCGGGCAGCAGGTGGAGACATATGAGACAACGGAAAGTTATAATATAATAGACACGTCGAATAATACGGTTGTCGGAAGCGGAACCCAGACCGTTAAGCATGCCGCCGCATCCATCGATTTCAGCGCCCTGACTCCGGCAAACAAAAGCGAGCTTCTGGAAAAAGGAGGGAAAGGGTTTTACAATACCTGCTTCACATGCGATAATCATTACAGCATTAAATTTGTCCCGGGGACAGGCTCCAGCTTCAAACAGGACGGGAGCCACTACATCTATGAAATCGGGATTGACAACGTAAATACCGGCGAGGATCTGGTCAATGCGATTGTTGACGGCGTGGGAGGAAAGGGAGCGCAGGGAATACCCGGAAGCCCGTTAAGCCATTACACGAAATTTGTTCCGGACGCGACGGATAAAAATGTGCTGTGGATTTATGATAACCGCTCGTCTGAACCGAGCTCTGCTTACACGCCCCCGGTTCAGAGCCCGCAGACAGTAAGCTGGACCAGTTGGACAGGCGCCGGCGCAGGGACAGGAAGCACGAATGCCCAGACTCACAGAGGCAGCGGGAAATTCGGTTCAGGCATTGCCTATGCGCCCGGCTCGATCATCCCGATCAAAGGGGATCTCACATTACAGATCGGCCCCTCGGAAGAAGAGACGCTGCAGATCATCCTTCCCGGCACGCACGAGAAGCTTCTGGGGATCAGCGACGTTTCGGTCCTGACGCAGAAACTGGCCAATGACTCCATGGGAAAATTTGAAAAGGCGATCCGGTATCTGAACGAGGAGCGCGGCCGGATGGGTTCTTACCAGAACCGCCTGGAGCATACGCACCGCTCTCTGGGCGTGAATCATGAAAATTTATCCTCCGCGGAAAGCCGCATCCGCGATACGGATATGGCAAAGGAGCTCATGGAGTACACGAAAGAGGAGATCATTTCCCAGAGCGCTCAGTTTATGCTGTCGCAGGCAAATGTGATCCCGCAGCAGGTGCTCAGGCTTCTGGCGTAGCAACCCAATATTTCGGGACAGTTCCTTACAGCCTGCCGTTCATGTAGCCGGAGCCAGGTTCCCTATCCATAAGGAACCCGTAGAAAACCGCCGGCGCTTAGCGAGGTCTTTTCGAGATTAGCGTCCGCTGCGCTTTTCTCCGAGCGGGAGCGGGGTTCCGTTGGATAGGGAACCTGGCTCCGGCGGCCCTCTCACGCTCGATCATTTCCAACAGACATCCTGTAACAGTTCAGACAACCTCCGGACCGCTGCAGCATCCTCCATTTCTTTTCACAATTTTCAACAAAAATATTGACAACCCCCCATAGAAAATAGTACAATATTCCCATGAAATAAAACAAAAAGGCATTACTTTTTTCGTTTTATTTTTTTAACCAAAAGGAAAAACGTTTTACCTAAGGCTTTTTGCCGAAGTTAAAGGGTTTTCCACACAAAAAGGAGGAGATTGATATGAGAAGAAAAGTTGTAAGCGTGATGCTTGCTGCCGCGATGTGCGCCAGCATGACAGCCTGCGGCGGCGGTTCCAGCGCTCCGGCTGAGTCCAAGGCCGAGACGCAGGCCCCGGCGGCAGAGGGCGGGGAAGCGCAGGCTCCGGCCGAAGGCGGAGAGGCCAAGGAGGGCGGGAGCTCCGGCGCCGCAGTCCGTGTCTGCGTCGTTTACACGGGCAACTTAGGCGACAAGAGCTACAACGACTCCTGCAACATGGGCGCGCAGAAGGCGGTCGAGGATTTCGGCATTGAGCTCAAGAGCCTGGAGGGAACCACGGCTGAGGAGTGGGAGGCAAACCTGGTTGCAGCCTGCGAGGAGGGCTATGATCTGATCATCGGCGCATCTTCAAATATCGCGGACTACATCACAGAGCACGGCCCCAATTACCCGGATACGAAGTTCGCTGTCATTGACACCACCGTGGATCTTCCGAACGTGGAGTCCATCAGCTTTGCGCAGAATCAGGGTTCTTTCCTGGCCGGCGCGGCGGCGGCTTTATTTACGCAGAAGACAGACATCAAGAATGTAAACGAGGAGCATATCATCGGCTGGGTAGGCGGCATGGATATTCCGGTGCTGCATGACTTCTATACCGGCTATGAGCAGGGCGCGAAGTACGTGGATCCGGACATCCAGATCCTTCAGGCATTTGCAGGCACATGGACAGACCCGTTAAAGGGCAAGGAGCTGACTCTTGCACAGTACGAGCAGGGCGCGGATATCGTTATGAACGTAGCGTCCGGCACGGGCGTGGGCATCCTTGAGGCCGCAAAGGAAGCAGACAAGTATGCCATCGGCGTGGATTTGGATCAGGACAAGGATCAGCCGGGCCATGTTCTTACTTCCATGGTGAAGAGAGTGGACAATGCATGCTATCTGGTTATTGAATCCGTAGTAAACGGCACCTTCGAGGGCGGTTCCACGAAGTATCTGTCCCTGACGGAAGGCGGCGTCAGCCTGACAGATTTCTCTGTTATGAAGGAAGCTCTCGGCGATCAGTTCCCGCAGGATATCGTTGATACATGCGAGGAACTCGCGGAAAAGATTAAATCCGGTGAGATCGTGGTGGAAAACTACGAGGGATTCGGACCGCAGGCATAATCGACGGGCGAGTGAAAGAGAGGGCAGGGGGTCTGGGAAACCGATCTCCTGCCCTTTTTTCTGAGAGGGTGAGCGAATGAATGAATATGTAGTGGAAATGAAAGGGATCGTCAAGCATTTCGGCCAGGTTCAGGCGGTGAAGAAGGGCGAATTTACCCTGAAAAAGGGGGAGATCCATTCTCTGATCGGGGAGAATGGGGCGGGTAAATCGACCATGATGAAGCTCCTGTACGGGATGTATCCGATTGACGAGGGTGAGATTACGGTAAAAGGCGAGGTGATGGGAAGCATTACCCCTAAGACGGCGATTGAGCACGGGGTGGGGATGGTGCATCAGGAGTTCATGCTGGTCAATGAGCTGACCGTCCTGGAGAATATCATTCTCGGTTTTGAGCCGAAAAAGGGGTTGACCATTGATTTTGCCAGAGCGAGAAGCGAAGTTGAGACGTACATAAACCAGTATCACATGGAGGTTCAGCTTGACAAGCGTGTGAGCCAGATTTCCGTCGGTGAGGCGCAGAGGGTGGAGATCATCAAGACCCTGATGCGCGGGGCGGATATCATTATTCTGGATGAGCCGACGGCTGTCCTGACGCCGCAGGAGGCGAAACGGTTATTTGAGATTCTCAACCGTCTGAGACAGGACGGAAAATCGCTGGTGTTTATTTCCCATAAGCTGAATGAGGTGATGGAGATCTCGGACCGCATCTCGGTGATGCGTCAGGGAACGTATATGGGAACCGTATTGAAGGATGAGACATCCCCCCTGGATCTGACGAAGCGGATGATTGGGCGCGAGGTGTTCTTAAATATTGAGAAGGATTACTCGCAGGCGGGGGAGACGATCCTGGAGGTAAAGGATGTGTGGATCCCGAGCCAGAAGGAGACGTCGAAGATCCGCGGCATGTCCCTCTCGGTCCGCGAGGGGGAGATCGTGGGCATCGCGGGCATCGACGGCAACGGCCAGAGCGAGCTGGTGGAGGCGATCACAGGGCTTCGGCGCGTGGAAAAGGGCTCTGTCATTTTAAATGGGAAGGATATCACGAATCTGAACCCCAAAAAGGCGCGTGAGAGCGGGCTTGCCCATATCCCGGAGGACCGGAATACGAGAGGCTTAAACCGCGCGATGACCATTGAGGAAAATCTGGTTGCCGTGCGCCTGGATCAGCCGCCGTTTACAAAGGGGATGCTTCTGAATAAAGCAGGGCAGGATGCGTATGCCGCCGAGATGGTAGAGCAGTTTGACATCCGCCCCACGGATTATAACCTGCCGACCTCCTCCCTGTCCGGAGGAAATGCCCAGAAGGTCGTGGTGGCCCGCGAGGTGTCCATGAACCGCAAGCTTTTAGTGGCCTCCCAGCCGACAAGAGGCGTTGATATCGGCGCGATTGAGCTGATACGAAACACCCTGGAAAAGGCCAAGAAGCAGGGGGCGGGCGTTCTGCTTGTCTCAGCGGAGCTGGAGGAGATCATTTCCCTGTCGGATCGGATCATTGTCATCCACGAGGGCAAGATCACCGGAGAGATGATGGCCAGCGAGGCAAATGAAAATAATCTCGGACTCCTGATGATGGGAGGAGAAGAGGGAAAGGAAGGTGAAAAAGCGGTATGAATCAAACGTTAAGCAGTCTTCGCAAGATTCTTTTGACCATGTTTCTGGCTCTGGCCATCGGCGCTCTGTTCATCATCGGCATCGGGGAGAACCCGATCGACGCGTACGGCGCGCTTTTAAAGGGAGCCTTCAGCGGTAAGCTCCGGCTGGGCACGACGCTGGCCGGTTTTACGCCTCTTCTCCTGACCTCCATCGCATTTGCGGTCGCGGCCAAGGCGGGCGCGTTCAATGTCGGCGTAGAGGGCGAAGTGTTCCTCGGCGGCATTACGGCGGCCTATATCGGCGTAAACTGGACCTTTCTTCCAAAGCCCTTCCTCTATCTGGCCTGTTTCCTGGGCGCGATGGCGGTTGCCGCCGTCTGGGCCTATATTCCGGCTGCCTTAAAGGCATATTATGGGGTAAATGAGGTCTGTACCACGATTCTGATGAATACGGTCGCCCTGTATATCACCTCCTACCTGGTGAGCGGGCCCATGAGCGCGGGAACAGCGAACGCTCAGTCCCTGCCCGTGACAGTGACGCTTCACCAGTTCATGAAGCCCAGCAGCGCCAATGTGGGCATCCTCATTGCCATCGCGGTGGTGCTGATTGTGATTTACATGCTGAACAAGACGAGCTGGGGCTACAAGATCCGCACAGTGGGACTGAACCCGAGTCACGCGGATTATGTGGGAATCAGCTCCCGCAGGGTATTTATCAGCGCCATGATGCTGTCCGGCATGCTGGGCGGTATCGCGGGCTGCATCGAGGTTCTGGGCGTACATGGCTATTTCCTCAACAACTTTGCCACCGGCCTTGGAAGCAACGGCATGCTGGCGTCCCTGATCGTGAAAAACAACATGATCTTCACCCCGTTTATGGCCTTCTTTCTGGCCGTCCTAAAGGCGGGCGCGATGGGCATGCAGCAGACCACAGGCGTTCCCAAGGCGCTCGTGGACACCATCACCGCGGTGTTTATCATCATTGCCACCATGGAGACGGCGTTCCAGTTTAAACAGAAAAGAAAGCTTAAGAAGGAGGAGAAGGCATGAACGCGATTATAGAAAATTTTGACAAGATCTTTAATGTGTCACTGATTTATGCAACCTTCCGTTCCGCCACTCCGATCATCTTCGCAGCGCTCTGCGCGGCGATCACGCAGCAGGCGAATATTTTAAATATCGGCACAGAGGGTATTATGCTGGTCGGCGCATTCACCGCAGTAAGCGTCAGCTACGCGTCCGGAAGCTGGGTTTTAGGCGTCCTGGCGGCGATGGTGGCCGGCTCCCTGATCGCAATGATCATGGCCCTGGGCCATATCCGCTATAATTCGGAGATCTGCGCCATCGGCATGGGCGTAAATATGTTTGCAATCGCCATCACGAAGTTCCTGCTCAGCACGATCTTCCACACCAACGGCGCGTTTTCCAACCCGGATATCAAGCCCATCCCAAGGCTTCATATGCCCTTCCTTGAGAATGTGCCGGTTCTGGGCACGCTTCTCAATGACTGGAGCATCACGGAGTGGTTCGCTATTGTGCTGATCATCCTTTTGCAGTTTTTCTTCTACAAGACGGTATGGGGCCTGCGCCTGCGCGCGGTAGGCCAGTTCCCGGAGGCGGCCAAGACGGCGGGCATTAAGGTAAATGCAGTGAAATATCAGGCCATGCTGATCTCGGGCCTGATCGGCGGACTCGCGGGGGCGCACTTATCCCTGGGATACAGCACGCAGTTCATTGAAAATATGACCAACAACCGGGGCTTCATGGGCGTGGCGGCTATGTACTTCGGCGGCGCGAATCCGGTGCTCACAGCGCTGGGGTGCCTGCTGTTCGGGTTTGCGGATTCGATCGGGGCGAGGCTGCAGGCGTATGGAATTCCGTCGCAGTTTGTGCTGATGATGCCGTATATTGTGACGGTTGCGGTGCTGGCGGTTTCGATGATCGCTAAGATGTCGGCGGATCGGAAGAGGCAGTCTTCGCTGAATGTGGGGGCTGGGAATTAGACGGAGGATGCTTCTGTGAGGGTCGGCGGGGGGATTCGTGAGGGGGCCGCCCGAAAGCGGCTTCCTATCCAACGGAACCGCGCTTCCGCTCAGAGAAAAGCGCAGCGGTACTAAGCTCGAAAAGACCTCTCTAAGTACCGGCGGTTTTCTATGGGTTCCTTATGGATAGGAAGCCGCTCCCGGGCTACGTTTCCGCGGGCCGGGGATGTGCCGGGCCGGGCTGGCTGCCCGCTACAGGCGGCCCCCCTCACGAATCCCCCCAAAAGCATTCTCTACGGAGGTATAACCTGCTTACAGATTACGGTTCTACAGGCATCTGCCTGTCGTAAAATATGAGATTTAAATAATGAAGCAAAAGCAATAAACATAGAAAAGAGGAAAAATCATATGGAAAAGAAAAAAATCATCCTGGACTGTGATCCCGGACACGATGACGCGGTGGCGATTATGCTGGCTGCGAAGAGCGAGAAGCTTGACCTGCTCGGCATTACGGTTGTAGCGGGAAATCAGACGCTTGAGAAGACGCAGGTGAATGCGCGCAATGTCTGCCAGTGCCTTGGCCTTGATGTTCCGGTTTACGCGGGCTGCGGGCAGCCGATGGTGCGCGAGAAGATGGTGGCGGCGGATATCCACGGCGAGACAGGGCTGGACGGGCCGGTGTTTGAGCCGCTTACGAAGCCGCTGGAGGAAAAGCACGCCGTGCCGTTTATGATCGATACGCTGATGGGGTCGGATGGGGATATTACGGTGGTTACGACCGGACCTATGACGAATCTGGCGATGGCGATGCGGATGGAGCCGCGGATTGTGGAGAAGATAGAACAGATTGTTCTGATGGGCGGCGCTTATACGAACGGGAATGTGACGCCGGCGGCGGAGTTTAATATTATTGCGGACGCGGATGCGGCGTATGTGTGCTTTACGAGCGGCCGGCCGATCACGATGGTGGGACTGGACGTGACGCGCAAGGCCCTGTGCTATCCGGCGGTTGTGGATCGGATGGAGAAGGTGGGCAATAAGGCTTCCAGGCTGTTTGTGGATCTGATGCGGCATTTCTGTAAGAGCCAGAAGGAGGTATTCGGCTGGGAGGGCGGTCCGCTTCATGATCCCATTACGATTGCGTATCTGATCGATCCCTCGGTTCTGACCGTGAAGCCCATGCATGCGGAGATTGATATCCGGAGCACACAGTCGTACGGAAGGACGAACTGCGATTATTTTGGGTATCAGAAGCTTGAGCCGACGGCGGATGTGGCGATTGATATTGATGTGGAGAAATTCTGGGATATCATTGAGGACGGGCTGCGCAGATATTAGAGCCTGCAGATGGCAAAACAGGCGGTTCTGACCGTCTGATTATTGGCTGGATAGAATCACAACAGGTGCGAAGGCAGCAGAAAGGGGAGACGGATGTCTTGAGAGAGCTGGATGAGGTTCTTAAGGAGAACCAGGAGGTGTATATTGAAGCGTTAAAGAGCCTGCTTGCCATAGACACCCATGATATCGGCCACGGCATTCAGGGCGGGCTTGAACGGGAAGGGCAGGAGTATATGGCAGAGCTCCTCTCCTCCATGGGGGCGGAGGTGATCCGGGATCCCATGCGGGAGGAGACGATCCGGGAATGCTTTGAGCGGTATCAGGAGGGCAATCTGGGGCATAATCAGGAAAACCGCTTTAATGTATACGGGACCTTTAAGGGAAAGGCGGGAGGCAGAAGCCTTTTGTTTAACGGGCATATGGATGTGATGCCGGCCGATGAGGCAGAGGGCTGGACTTCGCCTCCGTTTCAGCCTGAAATCCGGGACGGGCGGCTGTACGGCCGCGGCGCGGCAGATATGAAGGCCGGGCTGATGGCTTCGGCGATGGCAGTGCGGCTTTTAAAGGATGCGGGCTGCGAGCTGCCGGGAGATGTGATCATTACCTCTGTGTGCGACGAGGAGGGCGGCGGAAACGGCTCCATGCAGGCCGTGATGAGCGGTCTTAGGGCGGACGGGGCCGTAAACTGCGAGCCCACGGACGACAAGCTGATTCTTGCGCATATGGGGTGGGTATTTTTTAAGGTGGATTTTGAGGGAAAGGCCTGCCATTCCGGCGAGAAGAAGAACGGCGTGAGCGCGATTGAAAAGGCAGTCAAGGTGATGGGGGCGCTGAACGAGATGGAGCATACATGGCTTCTGACGTATAAGCACGCGCTTTTGCCGGCGCCCAGCTTGAATATCGGCGTGATTTCAGGCGGAGAGGCCGGATCAACCGTGGCAGGGGAGTGCAGCTTTTCCACATGCGTGCATTATCTGCCTGGCCTGATGGATCAGGCTCAGGTCGTGCGGGAGTTTACAGAGACCGTGGAGCGCGCCGCAAAGTCGGATCCGTGGCTGGAGAGCCATCCGCCGGTCATTTCCATTTACCAGACCGGGAAGGGCTTTGAGATGGAGGAAGCGCATCCGCTGGTGGACACGATGAAACGCGTGTATGGGGAGACAAAGGGGACGGACATCCGGGTGTGCGGTTCGCCTTTTGGCTGCGATTCCAGGCTGTGGCGCAACATTGCCGGGATTCCGGTTATCCAGTTCGGCCCCGGCCGCGGTTTTGAGTGCCATGCAGTGGATGAGTGGGTCAGTGTGGAGAGCTATCTGGAAGCGATCCTGATTTATGCAAAGCTGATCCTGGAATGGGGAAAAGGCTGTAACGGTTCAGAGCGATAGAACTGCGCAACCCATGGATGCGCAATCTTATATAATATTAGGAAGGAGATAACAATGAGCAGAAAGATATTATTGGCGGGCGAGTCCTGGATGAGCTATACCACACATGTGAAGGGGTTTGATTCATTTTATACATCAACGTATGAGACAGGGGAGAAGTGGCTGAAGGAGGCGCTCACAGCGGGCGGCTATGAGGTTGTGTTCCTGCCGAACCACCTGGCAAATGAGGAATTTCCGTTTACCATGGAGGAGTTAAAGCAGTATGATCTGGTGATTTTATCGGATATCGGCGCAAATACGCTGCTCCTGCCGGGCGCGACGTTTACAAGAAGCGAGAAACGGCCGAACCGCTGCAACCTGATCCGCGATTATGTGCTGGACGGCGGCGCGCTGTTGATGGTAGGCGGATATCTGACGTTCTCCGGCGTGGATGCAAAGGGAAAATGGCACGATACGGCGGTGCAGGAGGTTCTTCCGGTGGAGGTCCTGACGGTGGATGACAGGATGGAGCACTGTGAGGGCGTAACCCCTGTCACCGTGGCGGATCATGAGGCGCTGGCCGGGATTCCTGCCGGGTGGCCGGATGTGCTGGGATATAATAAGGTGCTTGCAAAGCCTGAGGCTTCGGTACCGGTTACAGTGGAGGGCGATCCGTTTATCGCGTTTGCGGAGTACGGCAAGGGCAGAAGCGGAGTTGTCACAACAGACTGTGCGCCGCACTGGGCCCCGCCGGAATTCTGTGAGTGGGAGCATTATAATAAGCTGTGGCAGAATATCGCCGGATGGCTGATCGGGAAATAAGGCGCTGCTTTTTTAGAAAACCGGTGAAGTCAGACGGGGGGATGAGGAATGAAGGACGCCGTTGATTTTTTAAAGGCGCTTCTGGCGGTTCCGAGCGTAAACGGCCGGGACGACGAGGGGCAGGCCGCGGAATTTTTGTGCGGTTTCTTTCGCGAAGCGGGCCTTGAGGCCAGGGTTCAGAGGATCGATGGAACCCATGCCAATGTGCTGGCTGTCCTTGAGGGAGAGGATAAGACAAACGATTTCGTCTGGAACGGCCATCTGGACACGGTTCCGTACGGAAAACCGGAGGAGTGGGACAGTGATCCGGCGGTTCCCTGCGAGAGGGACGGTTTCCTCTATGCAAGGGGGGCCAGCGATATGAAGGGCGGCCTGGCGGCCATGGCCTACGCTCTGTGCGCGTTTAAGCGCTCCGGGAAACGGGTTCCGGTTACGATCCGTTTTATCGGTACCTGCGATGAGGAAAAGGGCGGCCTGGGCGCGGAGGCGGTTTTGAAGGAACAGCTTTTGGGAAAACCCTGCGGGATCCTGATCGGGGAGCCCACGGGGTGCCTGGCCGGCGTGGCCCAGAAGGGGTGCCTGTGGCTGGAGATCCGGGCGCAGGGCCGCACGAGCCACGGCGCGTATCCGGGAGAGGGATGCAATGCCGTCGAGCAGGGCGCGGCGCTTGCCGGGCGGATCGGTGATTATGTCAGAGGGTACGCGCATCCGGTCCTTGGATCGTCCACGGCCCAGATCACCCGGATTTCCGGGGGGATCGCGCCGAATATGACGCCGGACGCCTGCACGATTCTGATGGATATACGCATGGTTCCGGGATTGACGGCCGATATGGTTCTTTTAAAGGCCAGGGAGCTTTTGGAGGAGCAAAACAGGCAGAGAGAGCAGGCGGCAGGCGGCGAAGCCTGCCCGGCCGCGGAGTTTAGGGCGGATTTTTCCGTTTTGAACAGCAGGAGGGCTGTGGAGATCGCCCCGGATCACGGGATGGCTGCATGCCTGCGGGAAAGCCTGGCGGCCCGGGGCATGGATACAGGGCTTACGGGAATCAATTATTTTACGGACGCCTCTGTTCTTGCCCAGGACGATATGGAGCTCCCGGTTCTGCTCTTTGGGCCGGGCGAGCCGGATATGGCCCATAAGCCGAATGAGCGCTTAAGCCTGGACAGATTCCGGCAGTCGATCCGGATCTATATGGATTTGATTGAAAATGGGTTTGGCAGCGCCGGAGGGGCCTCATGAGGGCGACGATAAAGGATATCGCGGTCGCCACAGGCTTTTCTGTGACGACCATCTCTCTGGTCCTCAACGGAAAGGCCCATAAGATTTCGGATGAGACGAAAAAAAGGATTCTCGACACGGCGGAGCAGATGCATTACCGCCCGAACCAGCTCGCGGTCAGTCTGGTAAAAAAGAGGAGCAAAACCATAGGGCTGATTGTCCCGGATATTGCCAATGTCTATTTTGCCAATATGGCCAGAGGGGTTGACGAGGCGTGCCGGGAGCACGGCTTTACGGTGATTCTGTGCAACACGAATGAGAGCCATGATCGGGATATGGAATATATCAATATGCTCGCCGATAAGGGAGCGGACGGGATTCTCTACATCATGGCAAAGGACAGCACGCAGGAGATGGGGCTTGAGGCTGTGGAGCTCATGGAGGAGCTTAAGATGCCGTATGTCATCCTGGATCGGCTGATAGAGGCAAGGTATCCGGGGATCGCGACGGATCATGAGACAGGGGGATATCTCGCGGCCAGCCATCTGATTCGTCTGGGGCACAGGAAGCTTGCCTGTGTCACAGGGCCGATCGGGACGCTGGCTGATTCCCAGCGCAGGCTCAGGGGGTTTCTGTGCGCGCTGAGAGAGTGGGAGATCCCTGTCCGCATGGAGCTGATCTGTGAGGGAAGCTTCACGCCCGAGGGCGGGGCCGCGGCGGTGGATGAGCTGATGAACTATGAATTTACGGCGATTTTTGCCTGTAATGACGCATCGGCCTACGGTGTGTGCAGAAGGCTTAAGGAATATGGAAAACGGGTTCCGGAGGATGTATCGGTCGTCGGCTACGATGACGTGCTGTATGCCGAGATGCTGGAGGTCCCGCTGACCACGGTGCGCCAGAAGGTGTATGCAATGGGCATGGAAGCGGTGCGCCGCCTGACAGCCCTGATCCGGCAGGAGAGCGCGATGGAACGCTCCATTATATTTGAACCGGAACTGATTGTACGAAACAGTACGGCCAGGGTATACGAAGCGGCTTTTTCGCGGGCCGGGGGCGTTACGGCCGGCCGGGGTGCTGAGCATGCTGCGGTTCAAAGCCCGGCTGAGCATGCTTCAGACACGATCAAGGGGGGAGAAGCACAGCCGGGGGATTGTATACCGTCAAGGAGGGGAGAGCATTGAACATATTGAATTTCGGTTCGCTGAATATTGATTACACGTACCAGGTGGATCACTTTGTGAGGGCAGGGGAGACGAGCTCCTCAAAATCCCTCTCCGTATTCAGCGGGGGAAAGGGACTGAACCAGTCAATCGCATTGAGCCGCGCGGGCGCCAATGTCTGGCATGCCGGGGCGGTGGGAAAGGAGGACGGGGCATTCCTCATTGAGGAGCTCTCGGCGGCAGGCGTGCATACGGAATTTATTTCCCATACAGAGGGAAAAACGGGCCACGCCATTATCCAGAAGGATCCGTCCGGCCAAAACTGCATTCTTCTCTATGGGGGCGCCAACCAGGAGATAGGAAAAGAGCTGGTGGACAGGGTGATGGAGCGCTTTGAGGAGGGCGATTTCCTGATTCTCCAGAATGAGATCAGCGAGACTGCCTATATCATGGAAAAGGCCCATCAAAAGGGCATGCGGATCGTTCTCAACCCGTCGCCCATGGATGAGAAGATCGCTTCGTATCCCCTTTCGTATGTGGACTACTTTCTGCTGAACGAGATTGAGGCATTGGATCTGTGCAGGGAGCCCGCGGGGGAGGCCGGCGCAGAAGAGAACGATATTTCCAGTGAGGAAGCCGCAGCGCCGGTGGACGGAGACGGGGCGGCTGATGCAGAGCGGCTGATGGAGCGGCTGACAGAGCGGTTTCCGAATGCAAGGATTGTGCTGACGCTTGGATCCGGCGGCTCGGTTTACCGGGATGCGGACGGAATGATCCGCCAGGGCATCTACAAGGTTCCGGTTGTGGATACCACGGCGGCAGGCGATACGTTTACCGGATATTTCATTGGCGGGCTGCAGCGGGGCGAAACGCCTCAGGAAGCCCTGGAGCATGCCGCCAAAGCGGCCGCTATTGCAGTATCCCGCGCCGGGGCCGCGCCGTCCGTACCGCTGCGGGAGGAAGTGGAGAACTTTCCGGGGTGAGTTCAGGCAGGTTTTAATCAGGTACAGGCCGGCCCTCCTGCGATATGTTGGGCCGGCCTTTTTGCAGGTCTGCGTAAGCATAAACCGCATGAAGCCTGCGCAGGCCGCTTTTTTGAATGGTCGCTTAATTTGCTGAAATGCATATAAAATAGTACCTGAAAAAAATATTGTTCTGAATATTAAAAAAAACTTGACAAACAGGAAAAGTGTGGTAAAATAAAGGAGTAAGAACGAGAGAGAGCAACAGACAAGACAAGCTCAGACATCTCGTGAAACGCAGAAGTGGCGGAATTGGCAGACGCGCACGGTTCAGGTCCGTGTGAGAGCAATCTCATGAGGGTTCAAGTCCCTTCTTCTGCATGAACAAAAAGCCCTGATACCCGATTGGTATCAGGGCTTTTTGGGTAAAATGGTAACAGCTTATCATGGCCCGAATACTCCGGAGCATGTTTCAAACATGCTCCGGGCATATGTCCGAAGGGGTATTTTTTATAAGAGGCAAAGGAGGAACGTCATGCTGGAACTGAAGGATATTTCTTTTGAGGTTCAGGAGGAGAAGAGTCAGAAGGAGATCATTCATCATCTTGATTTGCAGATCGGGGATGGGGAATTTGTAGTGATAACCGGGCCGAACGGGGGCGGGAAATCGACGCTGGCGCGGCTGATCGCCGGGATCGAGAAGCCCACGGCCGGCGCGATCGTGTTCGACGGGGAAGATATTACGGAAAAAAGCATTACGGAGCGTGCGAATCTGGGCATCAGCTTTGCGTTTCAGCAGCCGGTCCGTTTTAAGGGCGTGCAGGTTCTGGATCTGATCCGCCTGGCTGTGAAGGAGCAGGTATCGGCAGCGGAGGCGTGCCGCTATCTGTCCGAGGTGGGCCTGTGCGCCAAGGATTATATAAACCGCGAGGTGAATGCGAGCCTTTCCGGCGGGGAATTGAAGCGGATTGAGATTGCGACCGTGCTGGCCCGCGCGTCGCGCCTGTCGGTGTTTGACGAGCCTGAGGCCGGCATTGATCTGTGGAGCTTTCAAAATTTAATTCAGGTATTTGAGCGCATCAGGGAGAATACCAGGGGATCGATCATGATTATTTCCCATCAGGAGAGGATTCTGAATATCGCGGATCGGATCGTTGTGATTGCGGACGGCAAAGTGGCCAGGCAGGGGACAGGGCGCGAGGTGATGCCGGAAATTCTGGGAACCGCGTCGGCAGTGGGCGGCTGTGAGTATTACAGGCAGGGCGCTCTGTAGGTTTTTGAACTTGTTTGGATGGACAGGAGGCATAGAGAAATGGATGAGATTCAGAGGACGCTGTTAGAAGAGGTAGCGGATCTGCACGGTGTGCCTGCAGGCGCTTATAATATCCGGGCAAACGGCCGGATGGCGGGCAGACAGAATACGGCAAATATTGAGATTATCACCAAGGAGGATCAGTCGGGCATTGAGATCCGGATTAAAGAGGGGACAAAGCATGAGAGCGTGCATATTCCTGTGGTATTGAGCCAGAGCGGCTTAAAGGAGATGGTTTACAATGATTTCTATATCGGAGAAGGGGCGGATGTGACGATCGTGGCCGGGTGCGGCATTCACAACAGCGGGGACGCGGCCTCGGAGCATGACGGGATTCACCGCTTTTTTGTGGGCAGGAACGCCCGGGTCCGCTATGTGGAAAAGCATTACGGGGCCGGAGACGGCCGGGGCGCGCGTATTTTAAACCCCACGACGGAGGTGACGATGGAGGAGGGCAGTTATCTGGAAATGGAATCCGTGCAGATTAAGGGCGTGGATTCCACAGTGCGCAGCACGGTTGCGAATCTGGCCTCCAATGCCTCGATTGTGATAAAGGAGCGGCTTCTGACGCACGGGAGCCAGCGCGCGGACAGCACGATCGAGGTGAATTTAAACGGAACGGATGCGAGCGCCAATGTCCTGTCCCGCTCCGTTGCAAGGGAAGAGTCAACGCAGAAGTTTATTTCGATTATCAATGGAAACAGCCGCTGTGCAGGGCACACGGAGTGCGATGCCATAATCATGGATCAGGCGAAAATCCAGGCAGTGCCGGAGCTGACCGCAAATGATCCGGACGCGGCCCTGATCCATGAGGCGGCGATCGGCAAGATCGCGGGCGAACAGCTCATTAAGCTGATGACCCTGGGGCTGACGGAGGAAGAGGCGGAGGCGCAGATTATTAACGGTTTTCTGAAATAGAGCGTCTGAGCGCCTGAGCGGCCGCGAAAGAAGGGAGCCGCTTTTTGAGCGCAGTTCATGCCGCATGCGGGCCGTTTCAGACAGAGGCGTCATATTGCTGCGGGCGCATGCATATATTCAGGTATATGTTTCAGAAAGAGCATGGGTGCGCATATGGATGGCCAGAAAATGGAAAACCTTCTCAACCTGTCGCTGGATGCGACAGAAGCGGAACGCACAAAGTCGCCTGCCCTTGGCGAGGGGTATGACAGGGAGGACAGGCGCTGGGAGCTGATTGTAAAATATAATGGGGATCTGGAACTGATTGAAGCCGCATTGCCGGAGATCACGGCGTTTCCGCTGCTCGGCGGCTATGCGGTTTTAAGCGTTCCGGAATCGCTGATCGAGTCTTTGGCCGGTTTTTCGCAGATCGAGTACATCGAAAAACCGAAAAGGCTCTTTTTTTCTGTCAATAAGGCGCGCAGCGATTCCTGCATCACGCAGGTGCAGTCAGGCGGGGGCGGGCTTTCCCTGAGCGGGCGCGGGGTGATCACGGCTGTGATCGACTCCGGGATCGACTATTTTCACAGAGATTTCCGGGATCGGGAGGGAAACAGCCGGATTCTGGAGCTGTGGGATCAGGATCACGGCATGGTGTATGGACGCGAACAGATCAATGAGGCGCTGAGGGCAGGCAGCCGCCAGGCAGCCCTCCAGGCAGTTCCGTCGCGGGATCTGAGCGGACACGGGACCGCTGTGGCCGGGATTGCGGCCGGAAGCGGCCTGGAGGGGGACGGAACATACCGGGGCGTGGCGTATGAAAGCGATCTGCTGATTGTAAAGCTGGGAGCGCCAAAGCCGGACTCGTTTCCCAGGACAACGGAGCTGATGAGGGCTCTTGATTTCGTCGTGAGACGCGCCGTATCCTACCAGAAGCCGGTTGCAGTGAATTTAAGCTTTGGCAATACGTACGGCTCTCACGACGGAACAAGCCTTCTGGAGACGTATCTGGATGCGGCGGCGGAAATCGGGCGCACGGTTATTGCCGCGGGAAGCGGCAATGAGGGAAGCAGCCGCGGCCATACTTCAGGGATTTTAAAAAATGGGGAAAGCCGGATCATTGAATTATCCGTGGATGAATATGAGAGGGGATTCGGCGTTCAGCTCTGGAAGCTCTATGTGGATGATTTTTTTGTGGAGATCATAAGCCCTTCCGGGCGTTCCTCGGGTCCGGTTTCGCCTATTCTGGGCTCACAGCGCCTGGCATTTGCAGGAACCACGGTGCTGCTCTACTACGGCGAGCCCAGCCCCTACAGTACGGCCCAGGAGATTTATTTTGACTTTATCCCTTCTGATACATATGTGGAGAGCGGAATATGGAAATTCCATCTGATCCCGCAGCGGATTGTGGACGGAAGCTTTGATTTCTGGCTCCCGTCCGAATCTGTGCTCAACCGCTCGACACGGTTCCTTTTGCCGACGCCCGATACGACGCTTACGATCCCCTCGACCTCGTCGCGGGTGCTCACGGTCGGGGCGTACGATGACGCCACGCAGTCGTACGCTGATTTTTCCGGGAGGGGGTATACACGGCTGGGGCATATGGTGAAGCCGGATCTCGTGGCCCCGGGGGTGAATATCGTGACGTCAAGGGCCGGAGGAGGCTATGCGGCGGTGACGGGGACTTCCTTTGCGACGCCGTTTGTGACGGGGAGCGCGGCTTTGATGATGCAGTGGGGGATTGTGGATGGGAATGATCCGTATTTGTATGGGGAAAAGGTGAAGGCATATTTAAGGCGCGGGGCGCGGCCGCTGCCGGGGTTTACGGAATATCCGAATCCGCAGGTGGGGTATGGGGCGCTTTGTGTGAGGGATAGTTTGCCGGGGTGAGTTTAGAGCGTGTTTGAAAAATGCTTTAGTAAATTATAGAACCGCTAAAAAATGTTCAATGCAGATGCAAAAATTTACGTTGAATTTTACGACTTTTTGTGTATAATAAAAGTAGTAAAATGAATATGAAATCAAGGAAGGAGCTAAAAGAATATGGCAAATATTTTACCAGTATCTGATTTGAGAAATTATAATGAAGTCTTGAAAAATTGTCACAGAGGAGAACCGGTATATTTGACCAGGAATGGCAGAGGCCGTTTCGTAGTCATGGATATTGAAGATTATGAGAGCGATCGTGCAGAGAAAAAGCTTCTGATAAAGCTGCAGGAAGCCGAAGAAGCGGTGAAAGACGGTGAAGGCTGGCTTGATCTGGATGAATTGAAAGCGCTTGTGGGGGAATAAAATGTTAAAACTGCGGATCAATCCAATTGTTGCAAAGGATCTGAAGAAAATCCGAGATTATATTGCCGGGGATAATGAAGAATATGCTGCAAAGACCATAAAGGAAATTTATGGTAAGTTTGAGAATCTTCAGATGTTTCCAGGAATTGGTTCGGAGCTTTCTAAGAGAGTCAGCTTTCGGACAGACTATAAATATGCGATATGGGAAGATTATGTGATCATATATAAAGTTGGAAATGAGTTTGTAGAGATTTATCGTGTGGTCAACCGGTATCAGGATATTACGCGAATCTTTGAATGAGAATAATGAGAGAATTTTTCTCAGAATTGAAGTAAAGATTTCAGGAGAACGATATGTGCGGCAGATACTATGTAGATGATGAGACGGCAAGGGCAATCGAAGCGCTGCTTCGTGAGCTTGACACCAGGATTAGGCGCGGGTGCATGGCTGCCGTGGAGCGGATGGCCGCCGGGGATGTGCATCCGTCTGAGGAAGCTTTAGTCCTGCTGGGAGAGGGGGGCCGGGTTTGCTGCAGGCGGCAGCGCTGGGGATTTCCGGGCTTTCAGGGGACGCAGGTGATTGTTAATGCGAGAAGCGAGTCGGCGATGGAGAAGCCGCTGTTTCGCGACAGCATCCTGCACAGGCGGGCAGTGGTTCCTGCGGCGGGGTTTTATGAGTGGAATTCCAGGAAGGAGAAGAGCCGGTTTTACAAAAAGGGTCAGCCGCTTCTAATGGCGGGGTGCAGCAGGCAGTATGAGGACGGGGCTCATTTTGTGATCCTCACGACGGCGGCCAATGCGTCCATGAAACCGGTGCATGACCGCATGCCTCTGCTTCTGGAGTGGGAGGAGGCGGCGAAATGGCTGCTGGATGATGCGCGGACCGAAGGGTTTCTTTGCAAAGTCCCCTGCCTGTTAGAGCGGGAATCGGATTATGAACAGCTCAGCCTGTTTTAGAGCCTGCCCCAGCTACGTGCCGAAACGGCCGGGGACGGGATTCATTCCATAAATTACCGGTTGAAATAGAAACGTATGTTTGCTAAAATGGAGAACAAGGAGGTGAACATACGTTTGAAACGAATCATCTTTCATATTGATGTGAACGCCGCCTATCTCTCATGGGAGGCTGTTTACCGGCTGGCCCACAGGGGGGAGAAGGTGGATTTGCGGGAGATCGCTTCTGCCGTGGGCGGGGACGTGTCTGCGCGGCGCGGGATTATCCTGGCGAAATCGATTCCGGCAAAGCGTTATGGGATTAAAACAGGCGAGACGCTCCTGGAGGCGCGGAACAAGTGCCCGGATCTGGTGATCGTGCCGCCGGATTACGGCCTGTATGAGGAATGTTCGGCTGCCTTTATGGACATCCTGCGGGATTATTCGGATGTGGTCGAGCCGTACAGCATTGACGAGGCGTACATGGACATGAGCGCGAGCTGTCACTTGTTCGGGACACCGGAGGAGACGGCGGCGCAGATCAGGGACCGTATCCGGGAGGAGCTGGGATTTACGGTCAATGTGGGCGTGTCGGTCAATAAGCTGCTGGCAAAGATGGCGTCGGATTTCACGAAGCCGGATCGGGTGCATACGCTGTATCCGGAGGAGATCCCGGAGAAGATGTGGCCGCTCCCGGTATCGGAGCTCTTCTTTGTGGGGCGGGCCACGGCCCGAAAGCTCCTTTCCATGGGAATCAGGACCATCGGGCAGCTTGCAGCCTGTGATCCGGCCTGGCTGAGAGGCGCGCTGAAAAAGCATGGGGAGGTGATCTGGGGCTTTGCCAACGGCATCGATCCATCCCCGGTGGTATCGTCCGGCAATTCCTGTACGATAAAACCGGGAGCGCCGCCGGATGCGCCTGCGGGCCTGGCCGCCGGATCGGCTGCCTGCGGGAACAAGGGATACGGCAACAGCGCCACGACGCCGTATGATGTGACAGATGCGCAGACGGCAAAGCAGACGCTTTTGGCTCTTTCCGAGACGGTCGCAGGCCGTCTGCGGGCGGACGGCGTGCAGATTGGAGTCGTGTCCGTGGGGATCCGGTATGCAGACTTTTCGTATGTGTCCCACCAGAGAACGCTGTGCGGCCCGACGGATCTGACCATGGAGATCTATGAGGCGGCCTGCGGGCTGTTCCTGGAATTGTGGAACGGACGGCCTGTGCGGCATTTGGGCGTCCATACAGGGCGGGTGAGCAGGGAGGATTACAGGCAGCTACGGCTGTTTGACCGTACCGATTACGAGAAGCTGTCCAGGATGGACAGGGCCGTTGATGGGATAAGAGAGCGGTTCGGGGCCGGCGCGCTGCGGCGGGCCGTGTTCTTAAACCGGGATATCCATATAAAGGCAGAGCCGTAAGAGCCGGGGAAGGGAGAGTGGAGATGGCATTTGGAATCGGTATGCATTCCCGGAGGGCGGACGCGGGCAGCGTCAGGGGGATTCAGCGGGAGATCGCGTGTGA
This sequence comes from Clostridiaceae bacterium, assembly GCA_009911305.1. Classification (GTDB taxonomy): domain Bacteria; phylum Bacillota; class Clostridia; order Lachnospirales; family Lachnospiraceae; genus Otoolea. The sequence continues at coordinate 178,234 of QXXC01000003.1, forward strand.
ATGCTGGTTTACCAGCACGGGGAAGGCCACGCCCCTGATGCTGAAAATACAGGATGAGGAAGGGGAGATCCAGACCATCCGGGATATCATCGTGCATTCTCAGGAAAAAAAGACGTATGCCGGAGTTTCATCCATCGAATATGACTGCACGCTTGTGCTCCATGGACGGGGGATAAGGGCATGGCTCATTTATTATCAGGCGGAGAGCCGGTGGGTCGTCAATTTTCGGTAAGCAAGCTCTGGGGCGTGTCTGAAGCATCGTTACGGTTGACAGAGCAATTTCACTTGTGCTATACTTATTTCTGTAATCTGAAAAAAACAGTAAATTTCGAGCTGTCGTGCCTGAAACAGTGAAACGTGTTGGATCCTGCATGGAAGGCAGCCATTGGGTGGCCGGGGAAACCTGTCCGCCTCCCGCATTCAGAAAAGAAATGCATTGGAAAGAAATTGTGTTATAAAGAAAGCTGTCAGGCTTTTGCCTGCTCCTTCTGTGCCTGCGCGCGCCCGGATGATCCCGGCGCCTGCGGTGTTTTGGAGGACGTCTGGCCCCACGTTTTTTCTTCTGATGCGGTGTTTTCTTCAGAAATAAGCATACAAGGGAGAGAGAAAACATGAGAAAATCTGGCAGATGGAAGGTACTGGCGGCCGCAGCCGCAGCGGCGTTATCGATGACGGCCTGCGCGGGTTCCGCGGACAAGCCGGCTGAAACGGAAGCGGCGACGGAGGCTTCAGAGGCGGTGACAGAGGCGGAACCGTCTGCTCCGGCAGAGGAGGAGACGGCCGGGGCCGAAGAGAGCGGGGAGACAGCCGCAGCGGGCGTGCTGATGATGGCTACCACGACCAGCACGGATAATACGGGGCTTCTGGATTACCTTCAGCCGCTGTTTCTGGAGGAGACGGGCATTGATCTGCAGTGGACGGCTGTGGGAACAGGCGATGCGATTCAGAAGGGCATGGATGGCGAGGTTGATATTGTTCTGGTTCACTCCAAGGCCAAGGAGGAGGAGTTTGTGGAAAGCGGCTTCGGCGTGGAGCGCTTCCAGGTGATGTACAATGATTTCATTATCATTGGGCCAAAGGACGGCCCGGTTGCGGCGACGGATGATATTGAGTCTGTGTTTAAACAGGTAAAGGACGAGGAGCTGACCTTCGTATCGCGCGGCGATAATTCGGGCACGCACAATAAGGAGACCGGGATCTGGGATAAGCTGGGGATTGCGGATTATGAGAGCAATCCGAACTATGTGTCTGCCGGCGCCGGCATGGGCGATACGATCAATATGACGGATGAGAAGGGCGGCTACTGCCTGACAGACCGCGGGACCTGGCTTGCGAAGAAGGCGGATTACCCGGATATGGTTATCATCTGCGAGGGCGATGCCAACCTGCTGAACCAGTACGGCGTGATTGCCGTGAATCCGGAGAAATACCCGGATCTGAACAATGAGGCGGCGAATACCTTTATTGAGTGGATCTGCTCCCCGGAGGTTCAGGAGCTGATTGGAGCATTCGGTGTTGAGGAGTACGGCGAGCCGTTATTCTTCCCCAACGCGGATCAGCAGTAGCAGGAAGAACGCGCCGCTTACATAAAATATAGAACGTGAAGGCGGCGGAAGAAGGAATCCGGGCCGTCTGGGGCCGGAAGGCCGAAACCGGGGCGGGACGATGTTCTGCGCGGTTTCGGCCTTTTTTAAGGGAGCGGGTTGAGGTGAAACAGGTATTTTCAGAATTTTTCGGCACAGTGGGCGTGGCGGATTCGATCCGGGTCACGCTCATTATGTCCTTTTGGTCCACGCTGATCGCGTCCACGCTCGGGATTTCGCTCGGCTTTCTGCTGGAAAGGAACGAGTTTCCCGGGAAACGGCTGGTGATCCGCGTCAACCGCACGCTGATGGGAGCCCCGCCGGTGGTGATCGGGCTTCTGGCCTATATGCTTCTCAGAAAGCGGGGGCCGTTTGGAAATCTGCGGTGGGTCTTTACCATGAAGGGCATGGTGTTTGCGCAGGTGCTGATCATCACGCCGATTGTGTGCGGGATGGTGTATTCCTACGCTGTGCGCACGGCTCCGGCGATCCGTGCGTTCGCGCGGCTGATGGGGGCGGATCGCAGGCAGACGGGATGGCTTCTTTTAAAAGAAATGAAGCATGAGATGTATTTTGCCGTGGTGTCAGGCTACGGGCGCTCGATCAGCGAGGTGGGGGCCGTGTTTTTGGTGGGCGGCAATATTAAGAATCACACGCGCACGATGACGACTGCGATTTCGACCCTCAAGGGAGCCGGGGATTACTATGAGGGCGTGTTTCTGGGCGTGATCCTGATGGCAATGGCGTTTGCGGTGCAGACGTTTGCGGATCATTTCAGGAGGGAGGAGAGGGCGGATGAGAATCTCTAATCTGAAAAAGCGGATGGGGGCCTTTGAGCTTTCGATTGAGTCGATGAACCTGGAGAGCGGCCTGATTCATGGACTGGCGGGCCCGAACGGCTGCGGCAAGACGACGCTCTCCAAGCTTCTGACCGGGATCCTGACGCCGGATGCGGGGGAGATTGATTTTGAGGGCCTGACGCCGCGGGATATTACCATGACGAGCCAGAAGCCGTATCTTCTCCACGCCCCGGTGTATGAGAATCTGATCCTTCCGCTGAAGCTGCGGGGGATCCGGCCGGATAAGGAGAAGACGGACGCGTGGCTGGAGCGCTGTGGGCTGAAGGATAAGAAGCGCCAGTATGCGAGAAGCTTGAGCAGCGGGGAGCAGCAGAAGCTTTCTTTTATCCGGGCCCTGATTTTTGAGCCGAAGCTGGTGATTGTGGATGAGACGCTTTCCAACCTGGATCCGGACAGCACGAAGCTGTTTGAAGAGCTGATGCTGGAGCAGCAGAAGGAGCGGCCGATCACATGGCTGACGATCAGCCATCAGCTTGTGCACTTGAAGCGGGTCTGCGATCGGGTGCATTTTATGGAAAAGGGGAGGCAGATCGCGGAGGGGACGCCCAGGGAGATTCTGCTCAATCCGTCGCACCCGTCGATCCGGGCGTTTCTGGCCGATACGGAGGTGTCATTTCGGGGATAGGCCTTTGCGCAAAACAGGCGGCGTCTGGCGCTGCCAGAAGGCGATGCTTAATATGGAGCTGGATCCTGCGGAACGCCCGCCGGAGGCCCCCCAATTGTTTTGCGGCTGTATCCGTTGATCCACACGGAAAGAATTTACAGCAAGAGCGAGGAGAACCGGAGCATGTTTCAGACACGCTCCAACGCAGGACTTTTACAATTATGAAAATTATTTTATGTTCGTGAAAATTTTAAAATATATCATTGACAGCGGAATTTTGATTATGCTATACTAAACATAGAATTTCGAGCTGCTTTCGCCTAATGCGGAGTGCGCTCCGGGCGGCGTGTACATCCGCTGAAGGGGCGGTGTTTTTGAGGCTCAGGGCCGAAAAGGCACAGATTCCTGCGATGGGATGGCGGCCAATGGGTGCGGGGGGAAACTCCCGCGCCTCCCGCATCCGGTTTTTTGGTGCATTGGAAAGAAATTGTACTCGTTCAGGTGTCCTGAACGGCTGCCAGATATTGCTTCTTTATTTATTATGTCAGAGAAGATAGAATGGGGAAGAGAGGCAGTTCGGCGGCGTTTGTTTTTTCCGGGTGCGCGAAGGGACTGGCATGGGGACAGGCAGATAGAAACAGAGGGCGGTACGCGGAGAAGACGGCAGAGATGAGGACGCCGGATCCCTTGGGATTTCTCCGGGCCGCCCTTTTGCTGTATCTGAAACGTATTATAATAAGGAAGGAATTGGTTATGAAATTACTGCGGGTGGATACGCTTGAGGAGGCCAGGGATAAGCTCCGGGGCGTGTTTGCGGGGCGTGCGCCGGAGACGGAGATGGTGCGGGCCGCAGACGCGCTGGGCCGGACGCTGGCCGGGGACGTGGTTTCCAGGGAGGCGGTTCCCTCCTTTTACCGCTCCAGCGTGGACGGGTACGCGGTCCGGTCAGCGGATACGGCCGGGGCGTCGGAGAGCATTCCGGCATTTCTTGAGATGATCGGGGAGATCCCCATGGGGACAGCAGCGGGAAAGGCGATCGGCAGCGGGCAGTGTATGTATGTGCCCACAGGCGGCATGGTTCCGGAAGGCGCGGACGCGGTGGTGATGGTGGAATACTGCGAGCCCTTTGACGCGGATCATGTGGCCGTGTATGAAGCCGTTCCCTTTGGCGGCTCGGTGGTGGTTCCGGGGGAGGATGTGAAGGAGGGCCAGCTCCTCCTGGCGCGGGGCAGCGTCATCGGCCCGGCCGGGATCGGGGCTCTGGCAGCGGCCGGGATCGGGGAGGTTCCTGTGTATCAGCCCTGGAGAGTGAGCATCCTCTCCACAGGGGATGAGCTGGTGATGCCGGGCAGGCGTCCGGGGCCGGGCCAGGTGCGGGATATCAACAGCGCCGCGCTGGCGGCTTCGGCAGCAAAGGCAGGCTTTCAGGTGATCCGGACAAGGCTTCTGGCGGATGATGAGGCGCTTTTAGAGGCGGCGGTGCGGGAGGCCATGGCCGACAGCGATCTGGTCCTGGTGTCAGGCGGGAGCTCGCAGGGCAAAAAGGATGTGACGTGCGAGGTTCTGGACCGGGTTTCCGGCGGCGGCGTGTTTACCCATGGGCTGGCGATAAAGCCGGGTAAGCCGACGATCCTGGGATTTGACAGCGAAAGCGGCGCGCTTTTGATGGGGCTTCCGGGACATCCGGTGGCGGCGCTTACCGTGTTCGGCCTTCTGGCTTTCTGGCTGTGGCGGGAACTCACCGGGCAGCGTGAGGAATGGCCCGCTATGGCGCGGATGAGGACAAACCTTGCAAGCGCACCGGGAAAGCTGACGTGCGTGCCGGTGAGGCTTTACCGCGGTGCGGACGGATATGAGGCGGAGCCGGTTCTGGGAAAATCGGGGCTGATTACGACCATGTCCCAGGCGGACGGGTATGTGAAAGTGGAAATGAACCGGGAGGGTTTGAAGCGTGGGGAATGGGTGGAGATCCACCGGTTCCTGTAGAGCGTGTCTGAACCATCATTTCCGCCATCTGCACGCCCCACTTTGCGGCATATTCAGGCCAGACGCAGCCCGCTGCGCCGGATGGCGGATGCGCATCGTCCGGAAGCGGTTGATTCGGATAAGGAGACGGGATGGGAAAACGAAATTTATACTTAAACAACACGCCGGTTGAGGAGGCGCTGGCAGTTTACCGGGAGGCGTTAAAGGGCCTGGTTTCTCCGAAGACAGAGATGATTCCGGTGATCCAAAGCCTGAACCGGATGACGGCGGAGGCGGTGTATGCAGCATACTGTTCCCCGCTGTATAACGCGGCGGCCATGGACGGGATTGCGGTGATAGCAGAGCGGACAAAGGGCGCTTCGGAGCGGGAGCCGCTTACGCTTTATCCGGGAGAGGATTTCGCGGTGGTGGACACCGGGGATCCGGTGAAGGCCCCGTATGATGCGGTGATCATGGCAGAGGATCTGACGGAGCTTGAGGACGGCGGGGTGCAGATCATCGGGGCGGCAGCCCCATGGCAGCATGTGCGCCCTGTCGGGGAGGACATTGTGGCAGGGGAAATGATTCTGCCGGGGCGTCACCGGATCCGGCCCATTGACATCGGCGTCCTGCTGGCCGGCGGAATCACGCAGATTCCGGTGTACACACTCCCCAGGGTTGCTGTGTTTCCCACAGGAACGGAGATCATCGAGCCGGGGATCGAGCCGGGAGAGGGAGATATCATTGAATCGAATTCCCGGATGTTTGAGGCCATGGTGACAGAACACGGCGGAACGGCCCACCGCTTTGCGCCCATTGCGGACGATTATGAGGAGCTGAAGGGCGCGGTTTCGCGCGCGGCGGATCAGTATGATATGGTGCTGGTCAATGCAGGCTCCAGCGCGGGGACCGAGGACTATACCGTCCATGTTCTGCGAAAGCTGGGCGAGGTTCTGGTCCACGGCGTGGCGGTGAAGCCGGGAAAGCCGGTGATCCTGGCGGTTGTGAAGAATAAACCGGTGATCGGGCTTCCGGGCTACCCTGTGTCAGCGTATATCAATTTTGAAAATTTCGTGGTCCCGGTGCTGGAGATGATGAGCGGGCGGGTGGAGAAGCAAAAGCCCGTGGAGGAGGCAGTGGTCACGAAGCGCCTGGTATCTTCCTTAAAGCACAGGGAGTATGTGCGGGTGAAGGTCGGAAAGGTGGATGACCGTCTGGTGGCGTCCCCCCTGGCGCGCGGGGCCGGGGCTGCCATGAGCCTGGCGCGGGCCGACGGCTTCTGCGTGATTGAACAAAACAGCGAGGGCGTGGAGGCCGGGGAGCGCGTTTCGGTGGAGCTGTACCGGACGCTGGAGGAGATTGACCGCACCGTGGTGGCCATTGGCAGCCATGATCTGATTCTGGATGTGCTGTCCGATCTCATGCCGGATGAATGTCCGGGGAACTATTTATCCAGCACGCATGTGGGCAGCATGGCAGGGCTGATGGCGCTGCGGCGCAAAGAGGCGCATATCGCTCCGACGCACCTGCTGGACGAGGCGTCCGGGACCTACAATATTCCGGTTATAAAACGTCTCTTCCAGGAACCCATGGCCCTGATCAAAGGTGTGGACCGGATCCAGGGGATCATGACCGCAGCCGGGAATCCGCTGGAGATCCGTGAGATTCAGGATCTGAGGCGCGTCCGCTATGTCAACCGCCAGCGCGGCGCAGGGACGCGGGTGCTTCTCGACTACCGCCTGAAGCTGGCCGGCATTGCCCCGGAGGAGATTTCGGGGTACGATCGGGAGGCGGCGACACATATGGCGGCAGCGGCGGCTGTCGCGGGAGGCAGCGCGGATGCCGCCATGGGGATTGAGTCAGCCGCCCGTGCCATGGGGCTGGATTTCATCCCCATCGGCCCCGAGGAATACGATTTCGCCATTCCGGTCCGCTTTCTTTCGCTGCCGCATGTGCAGTGCTTCCTTGAGACGCTGAAAAGCGACGCGTTCAGGGAACGGGTGCTCAAGCTGGGAGGTTACGCCCTGCGCCGGACAGGGGAGATTGTCTTCTGTTCATAAAAAAAGAGGAATATTTGATATGAAGGGACGCGTGGAAGCGCTCTGCGTCTTTCGGGAAAAGGGAAAACCGGGGGAGCGCACAGAGCGGGCAGTATTTACAAAGGACCTGGGTATGGATGGGGATCGCCATGCCCGGGGCGGGCCGCGGCAGGTGACGCTGTGCTCCGCCGCGGCCCTGCGCCGGATAAAGGAACAGGAGGACAGGCCGGGACTGTGTTTGAAACGGTATAAGGCCAATCTGGCTGTGGAAGGCCTGGATGTAAAGGCCCTGCGGCCGGGGATGAGGCTTGCGGCCGGGACGGCAGTGTTTGAGGTATCGGAGAGAAAAAAGGAATGCTTTCCGGAATGCGTTCTGTTCCAAAGCGGCCGGGAATGCGGGCTTGCAGCCGGGGCTGTCTTTTTGAAGGTGGTCAGCTCCGGGGAGGTCTCGGAGCAGGCGGAAATGAACATATATGAGGAGGAATGAAAGTGAAACGGTTAGAAAAGGATGAAGCCCTCTGTACTGGCTGCCGCCAGTGTGAGGAAGCGTGCTCAAAGGCGTTTTATAAGACAGCGGACAGGATGAAATCATGCATCCGCATCACGGATCGGGAGGACGGAACCCATAAGATTTCGATCTGTACCCAGTGCGGGATCTGCGCCGAGGTGTGCAACACCGGCGTGATCAGCAGGGATGCAAAGGGCGTTTACCGGCTCGACAAAAAGGAATGCGCCGGCTGCCTGATGTGCGTCGGGTTCTGCCCGGAGGATGTGATGGTTCAGAGCGACGACTGCCTGGAGCCGTCGAAATGTACGGCGTGCGGGATCTGTGTAAAAGCCTGCCCCAGCGGCGCGATCAGGCTTGTTGAAGAATAGGAGGACGTAAGATGATTAGAATGTGCGATCTTCCCCGCTATGCGGATGCGGATATGGAAGAGATTAAAAAAATGAAAGAGGCGCATGTGGTTCTGAACCAGATTACATATGAGCCCAAGGCCCTGTACAGAGGCTATACGGATAAGCGCTTAAAGATTGACGTGTCGGACAATTCCGTGAGCATCCTTGACATCCCGCAGGAGGTGAAGGAGAAGTTTACGGGCGGCAAGGGCTACTGCCTGCGCTATTTATGGGATTCGGTCAACCCGCAGACGCGCTGGGATTCACCGGAGAATGCGATTACCATGTCCGCCGGCCCGGTGGCTGGCATTACGCAGTACGGCGGAACCGGAAAATGCCTGGTGTGCACCATTTCTCCCATGACGGATATCCCCATTGACTCCAATGTGGGCGGATATTTCGGGCCGTTCCTGAAATTCTCCGGCTTTGACATGATTGAGCTGACCGGAAAGGCCAAAGAGGATGTGATCATTGTCATTGACGGAAATAAGGGGACCATCTCCGTTGAAAAAGCGCCTCTGGAGCACAGGGATGCCCATATCCTGGGAGAAGAGCTGACAGCCATGTATGCAGAGGATGAGAATGACCGCAAAAATGTGGCAGTGGTCTGTTCCGGTTCCGCAGCAGAGCACTGCAACCTGTCCATGCTGAATTTTACCTTCTATGATCCGAAGCGGAATGTGGTCCGCTTAAAGCAGGCCGGCCGCGGCGGGATCGGCCGCGTGTTCGCCGACAAGCGCATCAAGGCTTTAGTCTGCCGCTTCAAGGGCGTAAAGGCCAACTTAAACGATGTGTACGACATCAAGATCCTGAATAAGGACGGGCTGAAGTTCCACCGCGAGGTGGCGACGCTGGACAATAAGCAGAACGCCATGCGCAAATCCGGCACGGCCTATTCGCTCCAGACGCTGAGCGACTACGACATTCTCCCGACCCACAACTATAAATACGGCGGGACGGAGAAGGTTTCGGAGATGAAGGCAGAGGTATGGCAGGAGAAATGGCTGACCCAGGGCGGCGCGGACGGCTGCTGGTACGGCTGTTCCATGGCCTGCGCCAAGACGGCGGATCATTTCCTGTTAAAGACCGGGCCCTACAAGGGATGCCGTGTCTGCGTGGACGGACCGGAGTATGAGAGCGCGGCAGGCCTGGGACCGAACTGCGGCATCACGGATCCGCAGGTGATTCTGGAGCTGAATTTCTACTGCGACACCTACGGGATCGACACCATTTCCTATGGCACCATGACCGCGTTCCTGATGGAGTGCTATGAGAACGGCATCTTAAATAAGGAGCGGACCGGCGGCCTGGAGCTCGTGTGGGGCAACGCGGAGGCGGATCTGGAGCTTCTGCACCTGATCGCGAGAAATGAGGGCTTTGGCAAGATCGGCGCGCTGGGCTCCCACAAGCAGAAGGCTTATTTCGCAGAGCAGGGCTGGGGCGATATGGACTTTATGAACGATATCGCCATGGAGCAGAAAGGCCTTGAGTATTCCGAGTATTCTTCCAAGGAATCCCTGGCCCAGCAGGGCGGCTACGGCCTGACGAACAAGGGGCCGCAGCACGACGAGGCATGGCTGATCTTCATGGATCAGGTGAATAACCAGATCCCGACCTTTGATGATAAGGCTGAGGCGCTGTACTATTATCCCATGTTCCGCACCTGGTTCGGTCTTCTGGGACTGTGCAAGCTGCCGTGGAATGACATCGTGCCCGCGGACAACAGCCTGCGCGACGAGCCGGCCAAGGTTCCGGAGCATGTGGACAATTACCTGGATCTGTACTACGGCGTGACGGGCGTGAAGATCGACCGCGATGACATGATCCGCATGTCGGAGCGCGTGTACAACTTCCAGCGTATCTTCAATATCCGCCTCGGCAAGGGCCTGCGCAGGAACGACGCGATCCCGTACCGCTCCCAGGGGCCGGTGACGGAAGAGGAATATTTGTCAAGACAGGAGCGCTATGACCGGCAGCTTGTGGAGCTGGTGGGAAAAACCGCCGAAGAGGTGCAGGCCATGAGCCTTCAGGAAAAGATGGCGGCCACAAGGAGCTACCGGGAATCCGAGTATGAGAAGCTGATCGACGCGGTATATCCAAAGCGCGGATGGACGCTGAACGGCGTTCCGACCGTGGCCCATTTAAAAGAGCTGGGCATGGATCTTCCAGAGCTTCTGGAGATCGTAGAGCCGCTTCAGGATGTGCAGCCATGAAGCTGAATGACAGGCCGTATGAGAACTGGCATGAGGGACTGACGATCCGGGGGGTCATGGACTATATGCATTTTACCTGGCCCAAGCTGGTGGTGAAGGTAAACGGACAGCTTGTCTGGCCGGAGGATTATGGGAATGTGGTGCTGAAAGAGGACGATGATCTCAAAATCCATCATCTGCTGGGCGGGGGCTGAGCCGGGCGGGGATGCGGACAGCCATACAGAGAGACAGAAGGCGGGGATACGGGAAAGGGTATTCCCGCCTTTTTGATGGGAGTCGGTGAGAGGGGAGCCGGCGGGCAGGCTATAAATCGTTGCCTGCATGATTGCTATGGCTGGATTTTGAGAAAGTCAACAACCCCGCAAGCAACGGGACATCAAACTTGCAGCGCTACAGAGCAGCGGGGGATTTGACCCTCGCGGCAGTCGCCAAATGTGCATGCAAGCATGCCCACTTGGCTCGTTGCTCGCGGGAATAAAAAGAGAGGAGAGGCATATTAATATGGAAGAAACTCGTTATAAACGGCATTTGATGCTGCCGGATATCGGGCCGGAGGGGCAGGAGCGGCTGCGCGCCGGACGGGTGCTGGTGGCCGGGGCCGGGGGGCTTGGGAGTCCGGTTTGTATGTATCTGGCCGCGGCGGGCGTGGGGACGATCGGGATCGCGGATTTTGATAAGGCGGATATCAGCAACCTCCAGCGGCAGATTTTGTACCGGGAGGAGGATGTGGGGGAGATGAAGACCGAGGCAGCTAAACGGAACCTGGAGAAGATGAATGGGGAGATCTGCGTCCGGACGTTTGGCGAGGGTCTGAATCAGGAGAATATCAGGCGAATTGTGTCCGGGTTTGATGTGGTGGTGGACGCGACCGATAATTTTTATGTGCGGTACCTGATCAGCGATACCTGCATGGAGCTGGGAAAGCCGGATGTGTACGGGGCAATCTGTGAATTTGAGGGGCAGGTTACGGTGTTTATGCCGGGTGGACCCTGCCTGCGGTGCTTAAGCCCTGAAACGCCCGGGCCGGGAGAGGGGCCGAATTTTGGGAGCTTCGGAGTGCTGGGCGCGGTTCCGGGGATTATTGGGAGTATACAGGCAGCGGAGGCGATGAAGATCCTGCTCGGGATCGGGGAGACACTGGCGGGACGGATGCTGTTTGTAGATGTGAAGACCATGAGGATGGAGGAAATGGCGATTCAGGCGAATCCGAAGTGTGAGTGGTGTAAGAGGACGGTTATGGCGTGAAGGCTTTGGGGAGGAGAACAGAGTAGAGATGGAGGAGCTGTCGCGAGGGTTAGAGCGTGTTTGAAAAATCATTCCCGTCATCTGCACGCCTCACTTTGCGATATATTTGGCCCAAATTCACTTAACGTAGCCCACTGCGCCGCGTTAAGTGAATTTGGGCCAAATCGCCCATAAGCTGTGACGCACATGTGACGGAAAGCATTTTACAAACACGTTCCAGGAACTGTCCGGAAAATAACTTTTAATATATGCTTGTCTTTTTCTCCGATACACTGCCCTAAAATCAGTTGCATAGCCCGCTATGCGCCTGATTTTTGAGCAGTGCTCCCGAATCCTGCGTAATATTTAAAAGATATTTCTGGACAGCTCCTTAATCCCATAATCACCACAAGAGCATCTTTCAGGCACGCTCTAATACTCCAGCTCGGAAAAGTCGATACCAAAATTTTGTAACATGACTTTTGCAACTTTGATTTGGTAATCGAGCTCTTTGTTTTGGCCGGTTTCATGCGCTTTAATTCTCATTAAATTCACATACGTGATGATCGCTGCCTGTCTCTGTTCTTCAAGTGTCATGCAATCACCTGCTTTCTATATTGCGGTTGCTATTGCTACAGCTTAAGTATAACACAGGCGGGATACAAAGTCTATTAAATTGTCGCGGGAACAGGCGTGTTACTGGCCGCAGCGTTACTTTTCAGGAAGGGAGGATGAGCGGCAGGAAAACAGAGTGACAGGGATGATAAGATTGTGGATTGTCTGTCCGGGGAGGATAAAAAATAACATAAAATAAGTTGTAAAAGATGTAAATTATACAATTAATGATTGTAGTTCTTTGTTTTCATACAATATAGGAAAGACAGATTGCTATTTTGTGTATTTATATGATATAATTATAAAACTGCTTATGTATCGGACAACGGCGTTAATCAGTCGCTTTGGGCGGGGATCAGGCGCGGGTTACAAATGAAAAATAATGATATGGAGGAATGAACAATGGAAATTGCTATCTGTGATGACTGTATCAGTGATATTCAGGAGTTAAAAAGATTGATTCTGGAGAATATGGCCTGTTCGGATGATGTGCATTTTAGCGAGTTCCACAGTGGCAGGGAGTTGATGGATGGTTTCAGGAAATTCAGTATTATTTTTATGGATATTTATATGGAAGGAAAGAAGGAGGGAGTCGAGCTGGTGAGGCAGATCCGAAAAAGAGATCCGAATGCGCTGGTCGCTTTTTATACAGCATACGACTATCCGGCCAGCGGTATTATGGATGTACAGCCGATAGCATATTTATTAAAGGATTCGGAGCCGAAGTATGTTCGGCATTGGCTTCAGCAAAGCTTAAAGAAGGCCAGGAAAAGGGAGACAGAGACGGAAAATGTGGCGATTGCGCTTAGCAGTGCGACTTATATGGTGCGCCCGTCAGATATTGTTTTTATATCAATTCATGAAAAGGGAAGTATGGTTCATCTAACCAGGGAAAAGGCAAAGGAGTTGGGAGTTTTAAAAGAAAGGGCGGAATGGAGAGAGGCAGAGACGGCGGTGAAAAGCCGGATAAAGCTGGAGGAATACTACAGGCAGCTAAAGGGTTATGGCTTTATCTATGCAAAAGTAAGCTATATTATAAATGCGAAGCGTGTTTTATTCAGGGGCAGGGATTCTGTCACAATGGAAGGAAACATAGAATTAGGAATTTCCAGAAACAAAAAGAAGAAATTTGACGAGCAGTTCGCGATGTATTGGGCGTGTCAGGAGGAGGGCGAATTTTAATGAGCGCCGTGTGGTGTATACGTCAGTTGGTGATGCTTGTAAATTGCGCATTAGATATTTACATATTGTATATTTTTATAGAGACATTATTCCCGATATATGAAGAACAGCGGTGTGTAAGACGGGCAGAGGCCATTATCTGTACAGGAATTATTTTTTTAATCAATCATCTGCAAATGCCTTTTGTGAATATGGTCTGCGTGCCTCTTATATGCATGCTGTTTGTCTGGCTTGTCTTTCGTATCAGCTTCAGATTGAATCTGTTGTATGTCATGTTTTTTTATGGAACCTGGGCGATTGTAGAGTTTGCTTTTTGGAGTATTTACCATTTTATGGGAATCAGTGTTACAGAACAGAATGCCCATTGGGTTATCCGTTTAATGTTGGAGAAGTTATGTGGACTTATCATTCTTCAGGCTTTCAAAAAAAGAAATCTGCATGTTATGAGCAAAGAAAATGATCCAAAATTAAAAAGCCTGCTTGTTTTGCCTGTGACGGTTCTGATTATGTTAAGCGGTGTTTTTCTGACAGACAAGAATCTGACAGGATACATTCTCATCTGCGTGGGAAGTTTTGTGCTGATATGGAGCAATATCTCCTATTTTCTAATGGTGGACAAGATGATTCTGATGGAGAAAAAGACCTGGGATGACAAAATGATGCAGGTCAAGTCGCATTTGGAGCATATTCATTATCAGCGGATGGATGAGATCAATCAGGAATATGCAGAGCATGTACATGAAATGCGGCACATTACAAAAGTGATTGCACGTTTTTCTGAAACGGAAAAGGATGCCAGTTTAAGAGCTTTATCATCAGAGGCTTCCATGCTTCTGGAAAAGAAAAGGCAGGGAAAAAAGAGGATGTATTTTACGGATCCGATTCTAAATGCCATTCTGATTGAAAGAGAGGAAGCGGCTCGGAGGGATGGTATCCGGATGGAGATTGTGGTAGAGCCAGGAATATCTGTACAGTTTGTGAATGAAACAGACAAGATCCGTTTATTTGGAAATTTACTGGACAATGCGATAGAGGCGGCGGGAGAATGTGAGAACGGGTATGTAAACGTGAAATTCAGCCGGGGGAGCGGGGAAATCATTGTTTTCAAGGTAATCAATAATTTCCGGCATGTGAATAAAAAAAGCGGGGAAACACTGCTGTCAACGAAGAAAGAGCATAGGAGACATGGATTTGGTTTGAAAAAGGCCCGTGAGTTAGCCGCTCAAAATAATGCTACACTGTGCCTTAAAGAGGAAGATGGAAGGTTTATGGCGGTGTTAGTTATGAATAATATGCAAAAAACGGAAAAAAAGTGACATAAATCGGAAAGGTCTTGATTTTTATTGTCAAATTCGGTATGGTATTCATAAAAAGAGATAGAAATGGGAGGTAAGTATAATGCGTAATGTAATGAAAAAATTGTCAGGAAAATTTAGAAACAGGAATTGGGCGGTAATTGCTCTGAATGCAATGGCGATTCTGGCAGTGGTGCAGAACATGAATGCAGGATGTTTATGGATTGATCATCAGCCGGAGATTCCGGACGGAGCCAGACATTTCAGAAGATTTTAACGGGTATGATTGAACGGATAGCTGAGCGCATGGTTGCGTGGCAGATAAGCCGGCATTATCTTAAGGCTGAGGATCAGGCCTTGTATCAGTATGCATTTGGGCTGTTGATAGGGCAGGCGGTCAATCTTTTGATTGCCTGCCTGCTGGCAGTAGTTCTAAAGGAATACCGGACTGTATTTGTGTTTCTGCTGTTTTTTATACCGCTGCGTTCTTTTGCCGGGGGCCATCACGCAGATAATTACACTGCCTGTACAGTTCTGTCTGCTCTGATGCTGCTTGGAATCTGCATCATGGCAAAGCTGATTCCAGAAGGTGCGGTTATGATGGTCAATCTCGTATCAGGAGCTGTATGCGGCGTGCTGGTTTGCTTGCTGGCTCCGGTTGAGGATCGCAATAAACCGCTGGATCAGACGGAAAGGCGGCATTATGGTATCTGCAGCAGGATTATATGGGGGGCGGAGACACTGGCCTGGATCCTTTGTTATAGAGCCGGGGCAAGGAAGGTGAGTCTTGCAATTGCATTGGGGCATCTCGCGCTGTCAGTATTGTTATGTGCAGGGATCGTAAAAAACAGAAACATTTTGAAATCTGGCCGCGCCGGGATGAATGACGGAGACAGAGCTGCCGGAAATGGGATGAAAGATATGTTGTAAAGCCGTGAAAGTAATGTTTTGCGGCTTTTTTTGTTATGAAATTTTTCTATATCAAATCTATGCGGTTCTTTTATGTCTCACCGAATATTTGCCTGACTTGACCAGAACATTGCAAAAAACGGAAAAAAAGTAACATAAATTGGAAACCCTATTGAAAAGTTGCGATTTATGTAGTATTTTGTCATATAAGAAAAGCAGTATAGATAATATAAAAAATATTTAGCAAAGTATATGGGGGAATTGAGTTGATAAGGGTTAGAAAAGTAACTGTCATATTAATAATGACAATGTTACTTATATTTTGTGTGACAAAAAATGTCAGAGGAGAAGAAAAGAACGGCAATCCATCCGCCCCCGGCGAACTTATCTTCCTCTTAGACACCAGCGCATCCATGAACGCCCAGGACAGGGACCGGGAGGCCATCGATGCGATCCGGCAGGCGGCGTACAGCCTCCCGTCAGATTACCGGGTTGGACTGGTGGCCTATAACACGGATATACAGACCGTGATCGTTCCCGGAACTTCGGCGGCGCAGATGGAGGAGATGCTGGCGGGGATTACCTATACGGGATACACGAACGCAGGGGAAGGGCTCGCACAGGCAGTCGGGCTGTTTTCCAGGGACAGCGGGGCGTCAGACCGCTGTATCGTGATGCTGACAGACGGGGAGATTGATATGCCGGACAGCGGGGCCAGGGAGGCGTCGCGCGCGCTTTATTCCGAAGCGGCGCTTCAGGCGCGGGAGCAGGGCGTGCGGATGTACATCGTGGCGATCGGGACAGAGCTTACCGATCCGCGGCTGCATATTTTTGACGGGGCGGAGGTGACGGACGGGGCGATCTACTGGGAAGGGCAGTCGGGCTCCCTGTCAGGCGTCATGAGGCGCATCCTGGAGGAGCGGATCGGCCTGCCGGGAGCTCCTCTGACAGCAGGAGGGGCGGGGGATCCTCTTCCGGAAGAAAGCGCCAAAAGCGCATTTCCGGAAGGCGGCTTAAGCCACGCGCGCCCGGAAGGAGGAACGGTGGTTCTGAATGCCGACATCCCGAAGGGCGTGAGCCGGGTGAGGCTGGCTCTCACCTCGGAGGAAAGCATAAGCGGAGTGCAGGCCGGCCAGGCGCAGGTGATAACCGGACAGCATTTCGCGGTTGTGGAGGCGGTCCGGCCGTCCGCGGGGACGTTAAGCGTGTCATACCAGACGCCGGATCCGGCCTCTGTGCAGGCATGGATGATTCCGGAATACGATGCGGTTCCCGCTATATCGGCAAATTACCGGATTGAGGAGCTTCCCCGGAGTGAGAAGGAGATAAAGAGGAACGTTCCTCCGGCGTATGAACACTATGCGGATCTGGAGCTGAGGCTGCTGGATGTCTCAGGAGATGCTTCAGGAGGTGCTTTGGGGGATGCTTCTGGGTACGCTGGGGGAGGCGCGAATATATGGGAGGATGAGCGGTTTGAGGGCATGGAGGTGTCCTTCACCGTCAATGGAACGCCTTATACGGGAATCATACAGGGAGGAAGCATCTCTCTGACCCTTCGGGCTGAGGAGCTCAAAGAGGTGACGGCGGCGGTTTCAATGGCGGATGAAGGGGCAGTATACCGGATCCGCGGGGCAGAGCCGGTGCAGATTGAGAAATTTCCGGATCCGGAGTTTGAACCCCTGCCGGATTACAGGCCGCTGATCGCCATCCTCTGCGCGCTGGCCGCTGGCCTTGCAGGGCTGTTTGTGTTCTGGATGGGCAGGAGGACCACGGTGATCTATATGGCGCCGTCCCCGTCAGGCGACGGGACAAAGACCGCCTCCAAAGCAGGAGAGTATTCCGGGAAGCTCAGCATGTATGTGGTGAGGAATGCGGACGGTAAGGATATACCGCCCCAGACGTACCGCCTGTTCGGGCGCAGGGCCAGGAGGCTGACCCTGGGGCAGATCCTGACATCCTGCGGGATTAAATTTGATAAAATCGGCGCAGATGACATCATTCTGTATCCCGGGCCGGATCACGCGGTGATCGTGATGGACCAGTCCGAGGGCTGCACGGTGATGCGGGGCATGGAGATTTTAAAAAAGGGAATGGGGTATCCGGTTTACTATAACGGGAAAATCACAGTGTCCTTTGAGGATGAAGAGACGGAGATGGAGCTGCATTACCGGAATTTAAAGCCGGGGGAAAGGGAGGAGCTATGAGAAACACAGGATTTGAGCAAAGGGCGGGGCATATGCCGCCAGGGACAGGCCATACGGGCGGCCCCTGAACCGTACACGCTTTGCAGGATGCTGACCGCGGGCCGTATGCCCGAATACCACAAAGAGGAGGAAAAGAATGAATGGGAAATGTGATTAAGCAGACGAACCGGACCATGCTGATGGAGGTGATCAATCCGGAAAAGCTGGATTTCCTGACGCTGGTCGGGGACGTGCGCGGCATGGAAAGCCTGTCGGATGACAAGATAAAGGAGATCAATGACCATCTTCTCGTAAGGAGCTTTGACGAGTTCCTGGAGAAGTTCGCGCCGGCTGTCTACTGCTATTACAATGCCAACAGCCAGGAGGTGGTCTATCAGCTTAAAAAGCCGGAGCAGGTGCCGGAGGAGATGCTGACCGAGATCCCGCTGAACCGGCAGAATGAATTTATGGGGATGCTGATGTCCATGATCGAGACCAAGCGCTCGGAGGGGAGCACGAATGTGGACTTCAAATTCGATAAGCTGACGGAGATGATTTCCCCCAGGAAGGTCATGGACGCCATCAAACAGGGCCGCAGGGAGCTGCAGTATACATATGGGATCTATGCGTCCCTGGACGACGGGGATCCGAAAAAAATGGATGTGGCTGACCGGCTGAACGTCATGTTTGAGGAGGCCAGCGCGAATTACAACAATGTGCTGGCCATGCTGCCCCTGGCGATTGAGGATATCAAGACACGCCTGCTTCTGGGGGACGGCGGAGACAAAAAGGACAACACGCCCCTGGCCCTCGGCGTGCTGAGCATGGGGGAGGACGGCGAGCTGCGGGTCTTAGAGGCCCCGAAGGTGGAGAGCACGGCCCTCATGGCTGTGGATGACCATGTGAATGCAGGGCTTATCGAGGCCTTAAAGGAAGACTATGAGGCCCTCAATGAGGAGGGAAACGACTATGTGGCGGCCCTCGTGGCCCGCACCTTCTGCCCGCTGACTTCCACCATGGAGAGCCGGGTGGACAAGGAACAGGAGGTCAGGAACTACAATTCCTACCTGGAGTTTTACCGCGAGTCAAAGGACGCGTTTATCAAAACCGTAAAGCCGCTGATAGAAAAGCTTCTGGGCGTCTGGTGCTTTTTTGAGCAGTACCCGTCTAAGGTAAAGGGCATGAAGCCCTCCATGCTGATCACGAATGTTTCCAATGAAATGCTGGCCAAATCGGGAAACATTTCCCGTCTGATCACCTATTTCAACACGACGAACGCGAAGAATGATTTTTCAAATACCGTGTGGTATGCGGCCGTGCCGAATGTTTCTTTGGATCAGTACAGCAAAATGAAGCTGACGCGGGAGCGCTTTAAGGGCAACTCCAAGACCGAGAAGAGCGATGTAAACAGCGTGGAATCCCTGGCGCGCCTGCTGGACGTATTTAAGGACTATGGGGTTCAGTGCTTTTTCAGCTATGAGGCGGATGACAGCACGACCTTCAGCTCCCTGGCGACAGAGGGCATCGAGAAGTATGAGGAGCGCTGTATGCCGCTGATGGGCAGGCCGTTCAGCGAATACGCGATCCCGTGTCTTCCGAACTTTACCATCATCCCCAAGGACAAGTCGGGCGTGGTGCTGGACAGCCGCATGGTGATGGGGGAGGACGGGGACACCGTGGAACTCTCAAAGGAAAAGGAAGATGTTATGAAGCTGTGGATCGACGGCGTGTACGTGGGAGCTGCGTATGTGGCGGCCGGTATCGCGGCGGCGTACCAGTGCCCGGAGTATTTAAAGGATAAATTCGGCAAGAACGGCGTGGATCCGGAGCTTCCGGGCGTCCGCTTTGACATCGAGGCCGGGGATCACGCTTTGGTGGCCTATACGACCATGGCAAAGGAGATTACAGGCTTTACGAACTCGATTAAAAATGATATTAACCGGAAGAATTTCGGGTTTATCTTCAGCTCCGAGAATGCTTCCCATAACGGCCATGACATTACCAACATCATGGTTTATAAGACAAGGAACCTGCTGTCAGACGGATATATGTTTGAGCCGATCTACAAAACCCAGGTCACGAATTACATTGAGCGGGTGATGCGCCATGGGACAGGCGATTTCAAGGAAGATTCCATTGTGCGGTTTTTCTCAAATAACCCCAGCAGTCAGAAAAGCAAATGGCTGTCAAAGCGCGAGTACCTGAATGCCATCCTGGGAAAGGGAGATGATATTGAGTACATGATTGATGGGGAGAACGGGTACTGTACATTGAATATTACGTTTAACGGGAATGTGAAGAACCTGGAGGTGGAGATCAACCGGCTGTCTTCCAATAAGGCTTAAATCTGGTTACTATCCGCCGGGCAGCCCCGCCCCGGGACGTCCGGAGGGTATTAATAAATAAACTATTTCAAAAGAAAAGGAGGAATCATTATGGGATTTCGCATGAAAATCACCGGGGGAGCCGAGGACATCGTTTTTGATGAGAGAAGCATCGTAAAGGTGGATTTTAATTCCGCTTCATCCGCGGATTCCAACGCACGGGCCACGGATTTCGGCCTGACCGTGAAGGTGTGGGGCAAGATGCTCTACAAGCTGGGCGGGGAGGGCAGCGATCCCACCCTGGGACTGGCGCAGTGGTCACAGGTTCCGTCTGAGCGGGCGGACTGCTACCGCAGCGCGGAGATCACGGTGGTGTCCGCCGGCCAGGTGGTGCGCCAGTTCACGCTTCCGGACGCATTCGTCATGGAATATTCGGAAGAGGTGGATGACGAGAGCGGCGTGGGAACCTTTTATATCCACATGAAGCAGAAAAAGGATGAGAATGCGGCGACCAAGATTGAAGGCGGCTTCGGCGGCGAGTAAAAACAGGCTGAAAGGAGGATATGAGACATGTCATATAAGGTAACGGTAGAGGGAACAGAGAGCTTTGAGATTGCGAAGGAATGTGTGCGCAGGGTGAAATTTACCACGGATATCCCGCTGGATTCCAATGCCAGGACAAAGGATGTGGGGAGCACCCTGACGATAACGGGCCGGATCCTGACAGCCGTTGACGGGGATCCCTTTGACAGCACCAGGAAGCTGGCCCTGTGGTCCGCTGTCCCGGCGGAGAAGGCGGACTGCTACCGTAAGGTGACGATCGAGCACGTGGCGGCCGGCGTGATGGAGCGGAAATACTACTTCCCGAACGCGTTTGTCATTGATTACAAGGAGGATTTCGGGGATGTGGAAGGAACCGGAACCTTTACGCTGGTGGTAAAGCAGAAAAAAGATAAGCTGGACCGGATTACCGTGGAAGGCGGGTACGCGGCCGTATAACAGGGCCGGATACTGAAACGGGTTGCTGTGTATATTCCTGCCGGGCTGTAGACAGTAATGCTGTACCGGAGGGTGCATCCATAACCGGGCGCACCCTCCCTGTTTTATACATGGGCCGCGCGGCGGACAGGAAAATGTCCCCCTGTCCGGTTCATGGGACGATGGAAGAGGCCGGGAGCGGGGGAAATGGGATGGAAAAGGATTATTACAGCATCCTTGGGGTGAAGGAGGATGCTTCGGATGAGGAGATTAAGAAGCAGTACCGGAGGCTGGCGAAACAATATCATCCGGACGCGAATCCCGGAAATGCGGAGGCAGAACGGAGATTCAGGGAGGCCGGTGAAGCCTGGGAGATACTGGGGAACAGGGAGAAGAGAAAGGCGTATGATCAGAAGCGGAAGGCTTTTGCGGGCGGAGCGGGGCGGGGATCGGACGGAGCCGGGGCCGGGAGCGGCGCGGGGAACGGGAATGGAAGAAATGGCGCAGGAGGGAGGCAGGGATTCGGTTTTTATAATGGTTTTGCTGCCTTTGAACAGTTTTTCGGGTTCCAGCCGGACGGGAGCCGGGTGGACAGGGAGAAGATGAATCTGAATCAGAAAACAAGGAAGAATCCGATCGATATGACGGATTTGTTTGAACAATATATGGGAATTAAAAAATAGGTGGGGAGCAGAACATGAAAAAGAGAATCAAAGTCCCTGATCTGGCGGCCGCGCTTGTCTGCATAACGGCCTTCGGCATTGCCTGTGCCTATCCGGACATGGTGCGGTACAGAACCCCTGTCCTGTGGGCAGCGGGCCTTATGGCAGCAGCTCTGGCTGCCCTGTCATTGACTGCCCCGCAGAAAAAGGGAAAAAAGCTTTCCCGCCAGGAAGAACCTTCTCCTGAAACGGCTCTGATCACGGAGCTCGTCCTTTTAAATGAGGAGGACGGGGAGCTGGCGGTATGGGACATGTACGGCAGGACGTCAGCGCTGATTGGCCGGGATGTGAAGGAAAATGAGGTGGATATTGACCTGGGCCAGGGGCCTTATGCAGGTATGGCGGATATCGAACATGCGGTGCTGAATTTTTCGGCCGGGAGCTGGTATGTGGAGGATCTGGGGAGCAAGAACGGCCTGCGCCTTAAGAAGGCGGCGGACGGGAGGATGTACCGTCTGTCGCCGGACCTGTCGTGTAAGCTGGAAAAGGGGGACTGCCTGTATGTGGGGATGAACCGGCTTCTGCTGAGGTAGCGCAGGCGCTCCTTCAGGATGTACGGGCGGTTATGGGAATGCGGCAGATGGGTATGGAAAAGATTCGGAATATAGAAAAAGTTCGGAGGATAAAAAGGATATGAGCAGTAATCTGATCCGGTGCCAGAACGGGCATCTGTTTTCAGCCAGACGGTATGGTACGGTGTGCCCGTTCTGCAATATCGAGACGGCGACAAAGGAGAAGAAGGAGCTGGGGGCGGCGGGAGCGGACAGTGAGGCCCTGGAGGAGCTTTTGCTGGCGCAGGAGGAGATACCGGTGTGCGGCTGGCTTGTGTGTATTTCCGGGCCCCGCCAGGGAAAGGATTATAAGATCCGTTCCGGTAAAAATTTTATCGGCCGCGCGGACGACATGGATATCCAGATACTGGGGGATAACAAGATTTCCAGGAGGAACCACGGCGTGGTGGTGTTTGACCCGAAGAAGCGGCAGACCGTGCTCCTGCCCGGGGACAGCAACGGCCTTGTGTACCACAATGAGGCGGCTGTCTATACGCCGACGGTGCTGGATTCCTATGATGTGATCGAGATGGGGGACAGCCGGTTTGTGTTTGTGCCGTTCTGCGGGGACAATTTTATGTGGGAAGAGAGAGGGCAGGGCGTATGACCGTTCCGGAAATGGCGATTGCGGTTTTGCTTGCGCCTGCCTTTTTGTATCTTGTGCTGCGCACATGCCAGGTGTTTTTGGGGAACGGGCAGGGGATGCGCGCGGGTTTTGAGACCGGGGCCTCAAAGACGATCGGGGACCGGGAGACACAGGAGGACGCATTCGGCATCCGGGAGACAGAGGACGGCGTGATGGCGGTCCTGGCGGACGGGATGGGAAAGAGCTTTGGCGGGAAGCTGGCCGCGGAGACGGCAGTGGAGGCGTTTTTGCAGGTGTTTGAGGATGAGACAGCCTTTTATAATCCCCAATACTCGTTCCGAAAGGCGTTTAACGGCGCGAACCGCGGGATCTTAAAGCGGCTTAACGGGGTGCAGGGCTGCGCTTCGGTCACGGCTGTGATGATCAAGGGAAGAAAGCTTTATTACGCGGCGGCGGGAAATGTGAAGGCAGCGGTGTACCGAAACCGGGAGCTGGTGCCTGTCTCGTCCGGGCATACCATCAGCGCCCTGGCGCAGAAGAAGTATGAGGAGGGCAGGCTGACGCGCGAGGAGGCATTATCCCTCCTGGGCCGCCACCGCCTCTATAATTTCGTCGGACGGGACGGCTTTAAGGATATTGAGTTTTTTGACGCGCCCATCAGCCTGTACGGGGGCGAATATGTGGTCCTGATGAGCGACGGGCTGTATGAGACGGCCAGGTGGAAGGATATGGAGGACTGCCTGGAGGACGCGGGGGACTGTCAGAAAAAGGCGTATGCATTGATTGAGCTGGTGAACCGGAGCCAGGCCGCGGACAGGGACAACGCCTCGGCGGTGCTGGTGAAATGCCGGTGAGAGAAATGGAAGCGGTTCAGAGAAACTGGACGGTTACAGGAAATGACGTATGACACAATCCATCATGAAGATTTGGAGGAAACGGGCCGATGCGCAGGCAGAACAGTACATTTAAAACAGGATTTATTTCCGAGGCCGGCTCGGAACTTAAGAATCATGATTATTTTGCTTTTGTGGAGCTGGAGGACTACGCGTGCTATGTCATCGCGGATGGGCTGAATGACATGCCGGACGCGGACAGCGCCAGGCTGGCGACGCAGACGATTATTCTGGCCTTCCAGGCCCGCCCTTCGATGAAGAAGCGGGCCATCCGCTCGTATCTGGAGGCGGCGGACCGGGCTCTCGCGAAGGCGGACGGCCGGGAGCGGCTGAAGGCGTCGGCGACAGTAGTGGTGACGGACTATGCACGGCTGCGCTATGGCTATGCCGGAAATACGCGGCTGCGGCTGTACCGGGACGGGCATGTGGCAGAGGAGACAAGGGATATGTCCCTTGGGAGCGATCTGGCGAGGGAGAGGGAGCTGCCCGGGGACACGCTTTCCAGGCATGAGGAGAGGAATAACCTGTTTTCCTATTTAGGGCAGGGGGCAGGCTTTGCGCCCGCTGTGTCAAAGCGGATCCGCCTAAATAACGGGGATATCGCGGCCTTGTATACACGCGGGATCTGGGAAAACTTAGACAGCGGGGAGCTGGACGATGTATTCTCAGAGGCAAAGGATGACCCCAAGGAATGCCTTGACCTGGCGGAGGATCTGCTGTTGTCCAAGCAGCCGTCCCGGCTGGAAAACTATACGCTGGCGGCGGTATTTGCGGATAAGGTGTTCCAGGATCCGAACCGGAAGCGGCGGATCCGGAAGGCGATCGCTGTCAGTGTGACGGTTTTAAGCGTAACCTTAACAGTGGGCCTTGTGGCATGGATGTTTATGCGGCAGCGAAGGAAGCAGACCGAGGAGATGCAGCGGCGCTATGCGAATACGATTGAGTATATCCAGGACGCGAATTTCATCCGTGCCGGCGAGGAGTGCGAAAAGGCGCTGGGGCTGGCGGAGAAGCTGAAGCTTAAGAAGCCGCTTAAGGAGCTGTCGGATTACCAGAAGCTTATTGAGGCGGTGAATACGGCGGAGGACAGCTTCGGGGGCGGAAGGTATGAGGAGGCGCAGGCGGCGTATGTGACGGCGAAGGAGCGTTCCCGCTATGCGGACCGGCTGGCGGACGCCTATATTGACAAACGGCTGGAGGCGATCACGGATTACCTGTCGGTCTTTGACTATATCCAGTTGGGGGATACGCTGGCGGCGCAGGGCGACTTTGCGCGCGCGGAGGAAAAGTACCTGCAGGCAAAGAGCCTGGCCACCAGGACGTATTTTGAGGAGGGAAGGAAGGATGCGCTCGACTGCCTGGACGCATTGTATGAGAGCCGGCAGAAGGCTGAGGAGGCGGACACAAAACAGGCAAAGGAGAAGGCGGTGAATGAGACAGGAGCCGCGCAGCTCGCCGCCGAGGGGGATAAGGCATTTGCGGAAGGGGATTATGAGAGCGCCGGGGCGTACTATGCCATGGCGCTTGAAAAGTATCTGGATATGGGGGATGAAGCGCATGCGGACCTGATCCGCACGAAGATCGGCTCGAGCGGCCAGAAGTCGGAGGAGAATCAGGAGAAGGAGCGCCAGGCCGCGGAGTATGAGCAGGCCGCAAAGACACAGGAGGCTCTTGGGAATGAGATGGAGGCAAAGAAGCAGTATCTGTTTGCGAAGAATGCATACCGGGAACTGAAAATGGATGATAAGGCGGCGGAGATCGACGGGCGGCTGGCCGTGCTGGAGCTGGAGATAGAGAGGAAGAAGGAGGATGAGGAGAAGAATGAGACGGGAGACGGGGGAGAGACGGAGGAGGACGGGATGAATGGGCCGGGGGGAGACGGCGGCAGAGGGGTTGCAGGGGATACGGGCGGTTCTGAGGGGCCGGCGGCGGAGACAGGAGGCAGTCATGAGGTTTGATACAGCGATATTATTATTAATACAAATTCATTTTATAACAACAAACGGTTATAAATGGTATTTATGTAAGAAGCAATTAAATGGGTTATCCAGTTATAAGGGCCGGGTTACGGCTAAGATAACTGCTCTCAGAGAAGGCCTGGTTCTTATGCACTGGAAAGAAGAAAGCAAATGCTATCCGACTTTTGAATATATGATAGGAGATACTCCCTTTAAACAAGAATCATCCTGGGGATATACAAGCTCATCCTGCATGTTCATTGATAAAAAAGTATTATTACACTATGATGAGGAAAAACCGGACAGATTTGTACCGGCGCAGGATGAGAGAATGTTAAAAAAGGATGCCTCAGTAAGTGAGATTTGGACGATCGTTTTTATTATATTGTTTGTTGGCACTTGGATAATATGTGTTTAGGAAATGGGGAACCGTTCAATTTGGATGAAGGATTATATTATAAAACACTCCAAAAGGGGAGATGATTGAATATGGAAAACAGAATTCCTATTTTAGAATATCCATTTGATTTTAAAAGATATATTAAAAGCTCACTGAGGGAAATAGAAGACAATGAAGAAAGAAAGTTTGCAGCAAAGCTTTTGGAAGATGGATTGAATGAAGCAATTAAATCATATGAGAACAAATACAGGAGATTACAACAGATTGTTTATAGTGATATAGACTATGGCAAAAACAAATACGAAACGGCAATAACAATAATTGAACGGGATTATTATGATTCATCAAACGAAACACTTTTTCCATTAGATGATGCGGATTTAGAACAGAGGAACGGATATACGGATCAGAATGGAATGTTTAGCATAGGTACAATTTTTCTGGAATCTGATTATAAAAGGATGAAGGAATTTGAAAGCTGTGCACCATTTTATGGAACGATTCGCTGCCAGAAAGGTGAAACAATCGTATCATTTTATGTAAAACATTCTGACAGATATTGTAGCATAATAGAATCCATTTACAGTATATTTAAAGACAATGGTATTAGATGGAATACCATCAACACAGGTTATCTGGAACGTTTTTTTGATGTTTTTATAGTCCCTTTAAACAGAAATGGAGTTGCTGGAATAGACATACAGGATAATAGAATAGATAATGTAAGTATCTGGTTTGGAGAATTTTCCAGCCAGGTCAAGTATAATATGATTCCTTTATGGAATATACAATGGATTACATTTGACGCTGAATCCTTTTTAGATGTTGAAGGAAATGATGGGCATTATGTACATGAATTTTTATTACATAATAAAAGGGGTGAATACCTGATACAAAAAAATGAGGATATCGATAAGATACAGCACGAAGATGATAAAATTATCATAGTCTCAAAAAAAGAAGTATTTGAAGGGTGGAAAGCATTACAGATGAATCAGGATATTTGTGTAAATTACGCAGGATATGAAGCCCCACTGTTATCGAATCACAGGAAAAACTCTTTTTTCAGTCAGTGTTTAAGGAAGACAAATGCAAAGATAATGACAAAATTGGATTTGTACCGCAGGATTATGGAATTAGATGTCCATCATTATATCGAAGCGATAGATTGTGAGATACGTGACAATATAGATAATATCAAGCAATGGGAAGATATGAATTGGTTTATAAAGGATGAATATCTGTTTCCTGAAAAAAGCAGAAAAATACTTCTTTTTAAATTTAAAGAACGGGTTCCAGGATATTATTTAAATGACAGCTTTATAAAATTTGCAGTATCTCAGATTCAGCTTGAAATTGCCGAATATAAGTGTATAGGGATAAGTATAAAAGCGTGTTAGGAGAATAGTATGGATTTTTTTGATGAATGTTTAGTAAGAAAAAGACTTGAGGCTGAGAAGGCGGAGTATAATTCTCTGGAAACGGGAATGTATGCAGGTGAACAATTATTGACGTTTTGTAACAAAAAGCTCTTTGAGGGCAGGGTTTCCATATATTTACCTGAAAGTTTTATTGATATGCCGTTAGAGTGGAGGAGAAGAAAATATCCTTATGAAAACAGGCCCCCGGTTATTTTTATGGATGAAAGCGGGGCGGTCAATCTGTGTTTAAATTTAGTTTCTGCTAAAATTGGCACATTGAATGAAATGCTAAATGGTTTTATGCTGGTGTTAAAGAAAATGAATCCCTCAAATATTTTTATGGATCAGGATATGCTGAAAGCAGTAAACGTAGATTGTGCATGGTGCGAAATGAGAGTACAAAACTTAGATGGAAGCTCATGCTGCATTTTGTTTTTGAGTATAGTTGATCATGAGCTGTTGTTAGGAACATTTAGTTGCCCAAATGCTATAAAAAATGAATGGAAGAAAATTGCATTTGAGATGATTAAATCAATATGTGAGGAGGGGGAAAATGAAAGCTGAAAGTATTCATATCCAATCAATGCCGCTGTTAGAAATTACGAATTGTAAAATAGTAAAAAAGGTAAATACGCATTTGAGTGCGGAAATCAGAGGATTTTTAAAAAAGGAGAAAGATAAACATCAGGAAGAGTATTTGCAGGAGGAAAATGTCAATATTCTGGTATTATCGGATACCGATAATAAATGGCATTCAGTATTTAAAGGGCTGATAACGGCTATATCTGTTTCAGCAAAGAATGGACTCGCTGAATTGGTAATAAAGGCGGAATCATATACCCTTTTGTTGGATATAGAAAACAAATTCAGGGTTTTTCAGGATGTAACGAAAAGTTATAAAGAAGTTGCAAAGTATATAGTTGAGCAAAATAAAAATACCATTTCTATTTTTAACCGTGCAGCGAATGTCCCGATTCATAATATGCTGGTTCAATATAAGGAAACGGACTGGAAGTTTTTAAAAAGAGTGGCAGCAGAACTCAATATGCTGCTTGTAGCGGACTGTACAAATGATAAAGCCAGTTTTTATTTTGGTATCCCTGAACGGACAAAAGTCCATGATGTGAGCTGTCTTACCGTAAAGAAGCGTATATTGGCAGAGGATGGAAGAAAAATACAGGAAATGTTAATCGAGTCCAGAGAAATATTAAATTTACTGGACAGAGTTGTAATAATGGGGATAACGGCGAGTGTGTACGAAGCGCAAATGGAAATAAAGAACGGCGAGCTGGTGAATACATATATCCTCAGAAGGTTAAAGGATTTTTATGCAGAAAGATATTATAATCCGAACTTAGCAGGAGTATCCTTTTCGGGTCGTGTAAAGGAAATTAAAAATGCAAGAGTGCAGATCCTCCTGGACGATGATCTTGTTACAAGTGAAGATCATAAATTATGGTTTGATTTTGCAACTGTATATTCCTCATCAGATGGTTCAGGATGGTATTGCATGCCAGAGCGTGGGGACAGGATCAGGCTGTATTTTCCGGATGAAAAAGAGAAGAACGCCTATGTGATAAGCTCTGTTCCTTCAGAGAGGGAAAACAGGTTCAGAACAAATCCGGATGAAAAGTCGATCCGGACGATTTATGATAAGGAGATACGGTTCACACCGGATAAAATCATCATTACAAACCATAATGGAATAAAAATTATATTGAATGATAAAAGAGGGGTTGAAATCATAAGCAACAGGGATATAGATATAAAGGCAGGCGGAGCGATACAGGTTGAGGGAGGAGATGGGATAGAGATATTATCTGATAGTGGGATCATATTAAGGCAAGGCAGGAATATATTAATGGTAAGAGATGGTATATTGGAACAGGGGTTAAATATAGAACATCGTTAAGCCTTTAATAAATAAAGAAAAATGGTTTCTGTTTTTTAAGTTGGGAGATATTTATGAATATGAACTATATAGAGATAGTGAAAGATGAGAAAAAGGATATAGTAATTGGAGAATTTGGGGCAGTGGTTTGCAATTATGCTCAGCCTACAGGAACTCCCAGGCATAAATGGCCTAAATTATTTATGCATTTTGATCATACGCATGGGGTCATGAATCAGGGATATAATTTTGCACATGATGATGATTGCAGACCAGATAATATTGGGAGGTTTCGTTTTTGTTATTCTCCATGTTATGAAGCGGCTGTTAAAGCATTAAAACCTAAAACTCCAGAGGAGTTGGAAGAAAACATGATTGCTTTGAGAAAAAGAGGTGACAAACTTTGCCTTGGGCGTTATGTGGAGCAATGGTTTGATGTTAATGAAAAACAAATGATTGAAAGATATACAGAGAAATGTGGCGAGATATTAGATGATTTGGAAGTTATTTTTAAAGACTATTTGCAATTGAAACGGAAGACTATGGACATAAGGGGAAAAAGTCCTTTTAATACGGATAAAATGTCTACGAATTATAAACCGCAATTGGACAGTGAACTAGATGAGATATTGAATAATTTAGATACTTGCTTTACAGCAATCAATGAGCTATCTGGGACTATATTAATAATTGATGAAAACTTTATTCAGCCTCAGAGTGTGCTTATAGGTATTACTTCTAATTTAGAGGATATAGGTACGATAATGCAAGGGCTGGAACAAAAATTATGTTATTATGATAATTCAACAAAGACAAAATTAAAAATATCAGATATACAGAAGTCACTACAAGATGTACATGAGAAATTACAGACTGCTTCGGAAGAATTAAAAAAATGGAAGGATGAGCCATACCATTTTTTGACTTTAAACTCCTATATGGTATGCAGGTGTGGAGGACTATTGTCTTTCGATGAGGCTGGACAGACATATCATGAAGTATTGGATAGAATTGCACAAAATACAGAAAATCTGGTTAATTTTATTGAACAGGAATGCAACGCATGGTATGAAAGCTATTTGGAATGGAATTTAAATTATAATTTTGCTTCTGAATTAAAAAAAGAGCAGGAACAGGAGATAAAGGAGAGTAAGCAAGCAATAGAAAAGGCGAGAGACTTGAAGAACTCTATAGATGTAAATCCTGAATTAGAGACAGTAGATGATATTTATAATGGAATTCATATAGAACTTTGGTCACATGCTTATTATGATGAATTAAAGACACAGGCAATAGGAATATTGTCGTTATTAACCGCTGTTGTACGCGGAGGCACATTCTGGTCTATGGCAGTAAATTTTTATAAATGGTGTGATGAGGGAATTACAGGGAGACGTACAACGTTTCCGGATCTCGTAGATGCCAGTTCTTTTTATGTACCATTTATTACATTTAAACCGGCTGTTACTGGATTGACTATTTTATCAATTATTACAACAGTTCCATCATTGTTTTATACTTCAAATGCTACATGGGTTGAAGAAATTAGAATAACTTTTTTCACAGACAATTATGCCATAATAGGAAGTCAAAAGATAGACGAATATGGACGTGAGACACAAAAACCGGAATTTAAAAAAATGCCTAGGTTTGAGTATTTTAACTGTCATGAATCAAATGGGCTAAAATGGAAATTAAATGGGGAGGCAGGGATAAAATATGAAGCATATGTTTCAAATGGTTAAGGAGAAAAGAAAATTCTGCATTTGTCTTATACTGATTCTTGGAGTTGCTTTTTTTATAGTAACATCATACCGTAATGCCAGAATGCCAGTTAAGGAACAGATTGAAAAAGTTCTGAATACATGGTATGTTCGCGGAAACGTTTCCAGAACGATCGAGGAACTGGAAAGTTTATTAAGAAAAACGAAACGAAAGAAAGGGGATTATTCAAAAGATATTGTGATGATAGAAATTAGCTTGGCGTCGGTTTATACACAGACCGGCCGATATACAAAAGCTGAAGAACGCCTTGTTGAGGCGGAAAAACTCAGCAGAGAATCAGGGTTGGCGGAATCGCCAATTGAAGATTTATGCAAGGCATATGGAGAGTACGAGGCATCACAGAATAATTATGAGGCATCACTGAATTACTATAAGGAGGCAGTCCAGTGGTGTAACAAGCTTTACGGGGATAATTCTGCTCAGGGAGGCGCGGCGTATCTGAGGATGTCATATATCTATTTGGATACAGATGAGCTGGAGGATGCAGAGAAATGTGCAGAATTAGCTATGAAACCAAACTATTCGGATCACAGGCGCCTTTTTTATATTAATGCATTGGTAACTTTAGGGGATATCCGGATGAAACAGGAGAAATATGAGCCGGCGCTTTCCAAATATGAAGAAGCATATAAATGGTATAACACAATATTTGCAACAGACACAAAGGAGGGTGCCTTAATTATAGGATCGATTCAGGAACGTATCAAAGAGGCTAAACGGATGATGAAGGAGAACGGAGGAGAGTGATGGAAGCTATTACCTTGGGGATGCTAAAAACAACAGGAACGGTTGATCTGGACAAGATAGACAGTGTTACAGTTGATGAGAGAATGAACGAGCAGACAGAGGCCATTATAATTGGAAGGATGAAATCAGAACATTTATATGAGCTGCAGAAAAAGAGCGTAATAGGACAGATATTGACAGTTGGCAGTTCGCCGGATATTCAGAACGATTCTGTTTTCAGAGGGTTCATTGAGGCGATTACAATTGAAGAATCGACTGGCCGGGTAAAAATTCTATGTAAGGGAGCGGAGTGTCTGATACATAAAGAGAAAAAATCCTGTTCATTTCAGGATAGCGGGCTGACATACAGGGATATTATGAAGGCCACTATAAGAGAAAGGGGAATTTTAAAATATCAGGAGAAGGAAGATGTACATCCTTTTGGGCCGGTTATCAGATATCATGAAACGGATTGGGAGTTTATCAGAAGGATGGCGGCCTGTATGGGAAGCGTCATTTATCCGCTATCGAATACAACAAAGCCGGCGATTGCTATTGGAATACCGGATAAAAAAGCGATAGATATAGAGAGCGTATTAGAAGAAAAAAGACAGATTAACCGCCTGGAATATTTGAGAGGCAGGAAAAATGACGAAATTCTGTGGGAACTGTCATCTTATCAAAATCTTCAGTTGGGAAGTAAAATTTCTTATTACAATGATACATGGTATATAATCGAAAAAAAGATAAGATCCTCGCGTTTTGCTGTGATATTTGACTATAAATTGGGGAAGCTCCATTCCTGTGCTCTCCGGCGTTACGGGGCGCTGATCCCGGGATGTTCAATTAGAGGAAGGGTGCTGGAAGTAAGAAATGAAAAAATAAAAATGCATTTGGACATTGACAGGGAACAAAATATGAAAACAGCCTATTTATATCCGTATAAGCCGGAAACAGGAAATATTATGTATTCAATGCCAGAGAAAGGCGAATATGCAGAACTGTATTTTCCAAATGAATTTGAGGAAAATGCATTTATTATTCATGGCAGAAAGACAGAAGAAAATTGTAAAAATATAACTAAATTTTTAAGAACACCGTATGGGAAGTCGTTGAATATACATCCTGACAGGATGGAATTAGCTTCTGTGGAAGAGGAGAACTGGTCCGCTGTGAGAACAGGAGACCGATCGGGAGTTTCGCTGACGGCAAGTTGTAAGGTCAAATTATCTGCAAAAGGTAAGGTGCGGCTCAGCGGACAGGAATCTATTATGCTTACAGGGGGAA
Source organism: Clostridiaceae bacterium (assembly GCA_009911305.1). Lineage (GTDB taxonomy): Bacteria > Bacillota > Clostridia > Lachnospirales > Lachnospiraceae > Otoolea. The sequence goes on from QXXC01000003.1 coordinate 211,325, forward strand.
GCCATATTTCATTAATCCAAAATGAAACGATGAATCAGATTGTCCTGTCAGGAAATGATATTATAAGTTATGCAGAAAAATATCGGATGATACCATTACGGCGCTTTAAAAAGGTTGAATCAAAAGAGAGAATGCCTGATCCGGTTTTCCAATCAATAGAAAACAATTTACAGTTAATGGGATCCGTCAGTCCGGGATATAGTGATGTTTTACAGCAATATGCCGCTGCCGCGGTTCCGGTCTGTACATATCCTGGTAATCCACAGGTGGAAAATGGCATTGGAATTTATGCAGGAAGGAGTATGTGAAAATGGATTACTTTTGCATCAGACAGGATCAAAGATATCGCTATACTCCAGTGATTCAAAACTTTTATTCAACATTTATGCGAAAGGATTTTATGGAAGATAATGGTGTTAGAATTCCGGATAAAAATGTGGTTTTTTCAAATTCTGCAAAAGAACATGATAGAGTGGACATTTTAGACAGCCAGATGTTCGCGGTAAGCCGACCGGTAAAGGACGTATTTCGGATATATATTCCGTCAATGAAATTTAAGCAGTTTTGTATATTGAATAATGAATTGAATTCTCATGCCCTTTATTATGCTCCAATATTAAAATCAATACCCTGCCTTAAGTCTTGTGATAAAGATGCGCTGGTTTTATACAAGGGAAAGATAGGCAGGGAGCCTGTATTTAGAATACAGGATATTCAAGCTGACAGGGTAATCATTCGTCTCGATGTAGCAGAAAGTCTTTTGCGGAGAAACATAAAGAAGTATAATTTGCTTAAAGTAGAATTAGAGGGATAGCAGAGAATGGAAACAGGAGATAAAATCAGAGAAAATTTTATGGCTAAGGTATTTAAAACTGCGGAGACAATGTATACCGAAAGTATAGGGCAGATAGAAGAAGAATTTATTCAGAAGGAGTCAGAAATTGCCCGTTCATTCGCAATTCCGCTGTTTGATGGACTGAAACGCTACGCCTCCCTTGAGCGGGAAAAAGCTGTCGGTGAATTAAAATATATTTATGTTTCCTTTTTACGGACAAGCATCATAGCGGGAAGTCCAAATTACCGTTTGGATTTTTATGATGACAGAAACAGATGTTCTCTTATTGAATGCAGTGAGGAGTGGAATTTTAATTATATATTTGATTTTCTTAAACATATTGATAATTCGTTAAAGAAAATGTTTAAGGAGCAGACGAGGGTTCCTGAATATGAACTGGATAATATCATATTTGAGTTAGCGGAACACTATAGGAAAATATCAGATAAAAAAATAGATTCAGTTATAAAATATATGATTGAAAACAGAGAAGAGCATATAGCTTTTAACCATACTGTAAAAATCTATATAGGAGATTTCCTGGACAAGGTTTCGTTTGTCCTGGATTGTGACAGACTGTAGTTCTCTGCAAAGGAGGAAACACATGGCAGGATGGTTTGAACACAACATGTCCGCGATCCGCGAATACCCCTTTGACTTCGACCGCTACCTTGAAGAGCGGCTGCGGGAGATAAACGACCTGGACGAGAGGCGCTTCACAAAGGAGCTCCTCCTGAACGGCCTGGGCCGGGTGATCGGGTGCATGGAGGAAAAATACAAAAAGCTGGAACAGCGCATCTTTGAAGAAATGGAGATCCGCGCAAACCAGTATGAGACAGTCATGACCATTATCAGGCGGGAGCACTACGACCCGTCCAATGAAACGCTTTAACTACGGGGAATACGCGCCGTACATACGCCGCTCCATGATCCCCCTCTGGAACATGGAACAGCTCCCCTTTAACAGCACGCAGTTCATGGTCCCCTGCACGGACGGCATTTACTGCGAGCACGAATTCCCGCTGCAGGGCCGCGGGGAAACGGACGGATACCTGATCCTCTCCAATGAGGACATCCTGGAGATCCGGCATGAAAAGAAAAAGATCGTCCTCAAGACGAAAAAGGAGATCTTCGAGGGCTGGCGGATCCTGCATATGCTCCAGAAGCCTGCCGCGCGCTCCCTGGACTATGACGCGCCCTTTTTGACCAACCACACGCAGGACAGCTTCATCCGCCGTTATGCGGAGCATAACGGGAGCCGGCTGATGACCAAAACCGATCTGTTCCGCCGGATCATGGAGCTGGATACGGGGGATTTTATCGAGGCGGCGGGCTATGAAATCACGGACTGCGCCGGGGAAGCCCTGCTGGCTCCGGACATGAACTGGTTCGCGCGGGACGGGAGCCCTTATACGGAGATCGTACAGGAAACCATCAACAGCCGGGACATCGAACAAAACGAAGTCAGGCTCAATCCCCTGTACCGTTTTTCACGGGAGTTTGCCGCCCTGTTTGACATAAACATAGCAGATTATGAGGCAAGCCGGCGGATCTTTTTCGATGTGTGCATGCAGTATTTCATCCGGCTTGACCTGCGCCAGGGGCTCTCCAGGCAGGAGTATGCCCTGCGCTTCCTCCTGGATGATTTGCTGAACGGGGCGTGCGGCAGCCAGGCGGGCGCTGTGATAAAGCGGTTCCCCAAAGAAAAGCTGCGCCGCCTGCTGAGGCTGGTATTAAAGCTGTACCGGTGCGGGAGCTCCATTTACCTGTTCAGAGAGGTCATGCGGCATATGTACCCGGATTCCCTGGTATACGCCGGCAATGAGGCGGCGCGCGAGGTGCTGGTCTATGTGGGGGTCAAGGAAAATGGGGAGGAACAGGAGAGGCTTGAATTCCTGCGGGATATGTTCCTGCTGGTGTATTATGAGGTTTACCTGTTCTGGGATCACCATTTTGGGATCATGGATGTGGATGAGACGATGGAAATGGATGAGATGGTATTGTTTTGAGGGAATTGGAGGATGGGATAAAATTGACCTTGTAGGCTTTATGCCGGGGCGGGGGTGAGAACGCCGACAAACCCAGGAGAACTCCATGTCACGATGTCTGATACGTTTCCTATTATATCGCTGGGGGATATCTTTACGAGCGACTGGAAAATATATTATCAGACGACTCACTAAAGGAATGTACGGAGTACAGAAAAAGACGTTTGAAAAAGAAAGGCGGGAATTATGTCTCGGGTGGTTTATGGTATGCTTTTTATGTTTTTTGTAGTTTATACATATTCGGCTGTAAAAAAGTGGAGAGGAAAAATCAAAAGGTGTACATTACATGTTATGGCAGAGATATATAAAGAATCTGTGGTGCGAAAAGAAGAGAGGGGAATCTACAGGCCGGTTTTCAGAACCTGTGACGATAATACAATGATAGATTCGGCGGTGTATCCATCTGTTTATAAAATACTTTTTAGATTTAAGGAAAAAGAGCGCATATATATATGGGTGAATCCGTCAGACCGGCAGGATTTTATGTTTGGGAATCCATACAGAAGAAGGGAAATGTTTATGGATTTGCTGCGCTGTCTTTCACCATTTCCGTTGATGCTGATATTTTATCTTCATACTTTATAATAGGGATCTGGTTTGGAAAAAAGGAGTAGCGATATGATGTATATTTTTTTTATAGTTGTATCCACAATATTTTTTCTTTTTTTACAGGTGTTAAATTGTTATTTTGGATATCGAAAGTGACAAGATGCACATTGAGAATCGAGGTGGAAGTAATTGATGTCCTTGTAAAAGGATACAGAGGCGGGCTTGTGTATAAACCAATTTTCAGAGAATGTGAAACGGGTCGTATGATTCATCAGCGCCTATGGTGTGGGGCTGCATTTACAGTGGAAAAAGAAACAGTATGAGAAGTTTCCGTAATCCGTTTGCTGGAGAAGCATAACAGGGGGACAGAAAAAGGGGGAACAGTAAGGAGTGCTGAAGCATTCCTGTACATAAACAACGAAGGGGGAGCAATATGGAATATTTTCGGATTAGCCAGGATCCGAGCTACCTGCATCCGCCGATCATCACCAACATCCGCGATATCATAAAACGCCGCTCGGATGCAGCGGCCGGAAGGGGAGGAGATGGTCTGGGAATATGAAATTAGATATCTCAGCGATTCATTTATCAGCATTGCTTATACTGGAAACGGGAGGACAAAATACATGGGAGGATGAAAGAATACGAGTGATTCCAAGAAAAAGAGTTACGTGTTAAGATTTTTATTTTGTGGAAGTTTTATATATTGTGAGATAGTTTGGCAGGAGGAGGGAACAGATGGTAAAAACCCGAAAATGTATTGCCGCTTTCATGATTCTGCTGCATATAACGGCATGTGGTTTGAGTGGTTCTTCCGTTGTACAAAAGCCATGCATCAGAATGTTAAAGATAGCTAAAAAGGCTGGATTATATGAAAATATATATGTTCAATGCAGGAAGGATTACCGTCTTCTTACCTTTGGAACAGAGCCGATTATTTCAACAGAAACAGAATTTGATAATAAATTACTGCTGTCAGAGGATGAATTGTATGATACAGCAGACAGGCTAAATGACTATGGGAGATTTGGGTATATAATAACAAAGGCCTCTTCTGATATACGTGATCAGGAACCTTCATCGATAATGATCATGGCATATGATCCTGAAAGTGATATCATTGCATATATTTCTTATAAAAAAATATATCATTATTTTAAACAGATATCGTTTGAAACGGCGCCTGGACAGAGTGCAGAAGCGGATAAAATGTTGTGGTTTGCTCGTCTTCTTTTTGGAAATATAACTGAGGATGTATTTTCTTATTTTACAAAATCAGGGAACATTTCAGAAAGCCATGAATATTCATATGTGAATGATGAAATCAGATACAGCACATACGTTAGTTATTCGATCCATGATTATGACTTTAAGCGTTCGCAGCATGTACACTATAATTTAACATACGCTTACGGCCCTGTCGCTCAGTATATACATTTTCTTTCTGATTATGCGATTCCTGTAAAGCTTGCAGAATTACCGGATTATTGCCCCAGCAAAAGATATCTGAAGGTAGAAGCGTATGCGGCCCGGATCAAACTCCATGAATCCGGAGAATACTATGAAGCTGTTCTTTACGACAGGGAGGGGCATTCAATCAAATGTCAGATCGATAATATACGGACAGGGGATACATATGCAGATATTAAAAATGCAACTACATTTGTCGGAGGAATATGGCACGAAGACTGCTTTGAAGTTTCCTGCTTTGAGTAAAAACATATGCATCTTTATTTATATGTGGTTTAAGATATACAGGACAGGAATAAGCGTGTGGGAAGCGTCTGCCTGAATTTCCAGTATACAAAAAGAGATAAGAAGAAATACCTTAAGATGAGAGACATCTTATTTGAAGCATCATTATTTGCAGGGCAGGAAAGGCTGGTAAATGGACATGAAAAAATATTTTATAGTATCAGGGCTGACTGCCGCGCTGTGCTCCTGCGCGGCCTGCGGCTCGCCTCCCGCAAAACGCAATTTCAATGAGACAGAGTATTCCCGCGAAAGTGAAGAAAGCAGCCTGCAGGAT